>NZ_AQOR01000044.1 GCF_009846755.1 Alcanivorax sp. S71-1-4 | reverse complement strand
TGTCCTCAGGGTCTGGCTAGCTACTAGACCCTGTTGAGGCCGGGTAAGTCGTACCCACCCGAAGAGCCAAGACTCTGAAGTGTAGATAGTACCCCGGCCTCCTTTTCATCCTCGACACTTTGAATGGTATCCAACGCCCCCGCCGTGGCGCGGAGAGGCTGTATGAACAAGGGAAGATGACGAGATGACAGTAGCTATCGGTATTGATGTCAGCAAACAGAAACTGGATGTCGCCTGGTTGCGAGATCCGGAGGCCGGCAAGGTCAAGACACGGGTATTTCCCAACACGCCGGAAGGCTTTACTGCCCTGACGGAGTGGCTGGTGAAGACCACGGGCGCCCAGCCCACTGAGATCGGCGTGATGATGGAAGCCACCGGGGTGTATCACGACGCCCTGGCCTACGCGCTGTACGAGGCTGGCATGACGGTCTTCGTTGCCAACCCGCAGCATGTGCACAGCTTCAGGGACAGCTTTGGCAAGCGCTCAAAGACCGACAAGAAAGACAGCGTGGCGCTAGCGCGCTTCCTGCACGGGCGGTCTCACAAGCCCTGGCAGCCTGAACCGGCGGAAGTGCGGGCGTTGAAGGCGCTGCTGGGGCGTTTGCACGCCTTGGAGACGGACCTACAGCGTGAACAGAACCGCCTGGAGAAAGCGAGTATCCAGCGTGCTGCGGAGGTGGAAGAGTCGATCCGCAAGATGCTGGATGCCCTGGAAGCGGAACGCAAACGGCTGTGCCAGCAGATTGATGATCACTTCGACAACCACCCGGGCCTGAAGTCCGACAAGCAATTGCTGGAGAGCATCCCGGGTATCGGCACGGTGCTGGCGAGGGAGCTGACGGTGATGCTGCGTAGCAGGCCGTTCCAGTCAGCCAATCAGGCCGCCGCCTATCTGGGGCTGGTTCCCTTGGCGGATGAATCCGGTCTGTCAGTGAAGCGCCCCCCGAGGCTGAGCAAAGTGGGCCCAGCCCGGCTGCGTGCCAAGCTGTACATGGGAGCGGTAGTGGCGACGCGCTACAACCCGTTAATCCAGCACCTGTACGAGCGCCTGCTGGCCCGCGGCAAGGCGAAGATGAGCGCGCTGGGCGCGGCTATGAAGAAGCTGGTGCAGATCGCCTATGGCGTGCTCAAGCATCAGCGGAAATACGATCCGCAATGGGCCTCATAGACCCATTGCGGGGCGTTGGGACAGATGGTATCTACATCTCATCCGGGGGGAGGCGTCAGAATCGTGTCTTTGGCTTCATCTTCCATCTCCGGGAAATCCAGGATGTAGTGCAGGCCGCGTGATTCGCGACGCTGCAGTGCCGAGCGGATGATCAGCTCGCCGATCACCACCAGGTTACGCAACTCCAGCAGGTCGCTGGAGATACGATAGTTGGAGTAGTACTCGGCGATCTCGCGCTTGAGCAGGTCGATCCGGTGCATGGCACGTTCCAGCCGTTTGACCGTGCGTACGATGCCCACGTAATCCCACATGAAACGGCGCAGCTCGTCCCAGTTGTGCGAGATGATCACGTCTTCGTCGGAATCCGTGACCAGCGAATCATCCCATTCCGGTGCATTGCGCGGCTCGGGCAGTGTGCCCAGTTGCGCGCTGATGTCCTCGCTGGCGGCCTGGCCGAACACAAAACATTCCAGCAGTGAATTGCTGGCCATGCGGTTGGCGCCGTGCAGGCCGGTAAAGGCCGTCTCGCCGATGGCGTACAGGCCGGGCAGGTCGGTGCGGCCGTGCATGTCGGTGAGGACGCCCCCGCAGGTGTAGTGGGCCGCCGGCACCACCGGTATCGGATCGCGGGTGATGTCGATGCCCAGTTGCAGGCACTTGGCGTACACCGTCGGGAAGTGGTTGATGATGAAATCCGCCGGGCGGTGGCTGATATCCAGATACAGGCAGTCGGCGCCCAGGCGTTTCATTTCAAAGTCGATGGCGCGCGCCACCACGTCACGCGGGGCCAGTTCGCCGCGTTCGTGGAAGTGGTGCATGAAGCGCGAGCCGTCCGGCAGCAGCAGGTGGCCGCCTTCGCCACGGATGGCCTCGGTGACCAGGAAGGACTTCGCCTTCGGGTGATACAGGCAGGTCGGATGGAACTGCATGAATTCCATGTTTGCCACCCGGCACCCGGCGCGCCAGGCCATGGCAACGCCGTCGCCGGTGGCGACGTCGGGGTTGGAGGTATAGAGATAAACCTTCGAGGCGCCGCCAGTGGCCAGTACCACGGCGCGGGCCAGGAACACATCGGTCCGGCCGGTGATCGGGTTGTGGATGTAGGCGCCCGCGCAACGGCCGTCCTGCACGATCAGGTCTACGGCGGTGCGGTGTTCAAACAGCTCCACGTTCTGCCGCCGGCCGACCTGGTCGATCAGCGCGCCGGAGATCGCCAGCCCGGTGGCATCGGCCACGTGGATCACGCGCCGGTGGCTGTGGCCGCCCTCGCGCGTCAGGTGGAAGCCCTGGCGGCCATCTTCTTCAAAACGGGTAAAGCCCACGCCCTGATCAATCAGCCAGCGGATGGCGTCGGGGCCATTTTCCACCGTCTTGCGCACGGCGTCCTCGTGGCACAGGCCGGCACCGGCCACATGGGTGTCCTTGATATGCGATTCCAGAGAATCCTTCTGGTCCATCACGGCGGCCACGCCGCCCTGGGCATAATAGGTGCTGGCGCTGGTGAGTTCGCCCTTGGAGAGCAATGCGATACGCGCGTCGGGGCTCATGCGCAGGGCGACGGTGAGACCCGCAGCGCCGCTGCCGATGATCAGTACATCATGGCGGTAGGTGGCCATAGCTACTCCGGTGGGCGTCCGCGGCGGCAGGCAAGAAGCCGTCGCTGGCCGCAGGGCCAGGATAAAGGCGCATGCCATGGCGCGGCCGATGCCGGTGCCTGGCGCGGCGATAGTATAGGAACGTGACCGGGCGGACACCATAGCAGGGCGCCGGGAAGGCCGGCTGGCAAGGTGTAAAACCTCCTGAAACGGCTGGCGCGCGCTGGCACAGGCTTTGCTACAATGCGCCGTTTTGAACGCGGCGGGTCATGCATCCGTCATCTCGGGCCGCTGGGTCGGGCCAGATGGATCAACGACGCGTTACGGCATGCTGCGGAACTTGTACGCGGTACAGCTATCAGATGGAACCATTGCGGCTTGAGCAAAGCCTGTCGGGGGACCCCGGGTGTCAGACGAGGAACTGGTCAAACGCTGCAAGAAGGGCGATCAGCGCGCTTTCGACCTGTTGGTGCATAAGTATCAGCACCGCATTTTCGCGCTGATCAGCCGCTATGTGCGTGACCATGATGAAGTGCAGGATGTTGCCCAGGAGGCCTTTATCAAGGCCTGGCGGGCGCTGCCCCGTTTTCGTGGGGACAGCGCCTTCTATACCTGGCTTTATCGCATTGCGGTGAACACGGCGAAGAATCACCTGGTGGCCCAGGGCCGCCGTCCGCCGGGCTCTGACGTGGATGCGGTGGACGCCGAGCAGTTCGTGGGCGCCGAAGGTTTGCATGAACTTGGAACTCCGGAATCCCTCGCGCTGTCTCACGAACTGGAAGCCGCGATCCACGAGGCCATTGACGCCCTGCCGCAGGAACTGAAGACTGCGGTGACATTACGGGAATTCGAGGGTCTCAGTTACGAAGACATCGCGGCGGTGATGGATTGTCCTGTCGGGACAGTCCGGTCCCGGATATTCCGGGCCCGGGAAGCGATTGATCAGGTAGTGCGGCCCCTGATGGAACGGGGCTGATCCGTCAGGTGATGGAAAGTCTGTGAACGTGCTGAAACGTGCTGAAGGTGACGTCATGAACAGTGAACGCGAGCGTGAAGTCCTGTCCGCCCTGCTGGATGGAGAGACCTCTGAACTCGAAACACGCCGTATGCTGCGCGACCTGGACCAGGCCGGCGTTGCCCGATGGGCGCGTTGGCAACTGACCAGCGACATTCTTAAAGGACATGACGTCGCCGCCGTGCCGGCCGGGTTCAGCAATCGCCTGAGCGCCGCGCTGGCGGAGGAAAAAGTGCGTCGCACCGGCTGGATCGGCAGTGTGGCACGGGCTGCGGTGGCCGCGTCCGTGGCGGCGGCCACCGTGACCGTGGGCTGGCAGTACTGGGGCACGCAGGGCACAGGCACCGATACGCCGTCGGCGATGGTGGCCAGTGCACCGATGGAAGCACCGCGTGCCGCCCGCCCGTTTGCCGAAGCTGCACTGGTCGGCCTGGGTGGCCGCGCCCAGCAACCGGCAGCGATGCAGGGCAGCCAGCAACTCAGCCCGATGCTGCTGCGCCACAGCGAATTCACTGCGCGTCACAGCGGGCAGGGCATGGTGCCCTATGTCCGTCTGGTCAGCGCCGATGCCCGGCAGGGGGCTCGTTAAGGGGTTCCCGCAATGAGGGTATCGCTGTACCGGGCACTGCTGCCTGTTTTGTGTCTCCTGCCCCATCTGGCCCTGGCCCAGGCGGCACCCACCGGAGAGGTGGTGTCGCCGCCGCAGAGTCTGCTGGCCTCCATGGCCAAGGCTTACCGCAGCCTCAGCTACCAGGGCCGTTTTCTCTACATGTATGGCAACGAGCTGTCGACGCTGGAAGTGCGCCATGCGGTGATCGATGGCAATGAATTCGAACGCCTTACCCATCTGGATGGCCCGCTGGCGGAACTGATCCGCGAAGGCGATGAGGTCATCTGCATTCATCCCGATCGCAGCATGACGCGCCTGTCCGTGGGTGCGGGCCAGTCGCTGGCCCGTCTGTCGCTGCATGAGCGGCTGGCCACCAACCTGCCGCAACAGTACAACGTGCTGCTGGATGGTGATGGCCGCGTGGCCGGCCGTGCCGCGCTGCGCGTGCGCGTGAACCCGCTGGACAATCACCGTTACGGCTACCGCCTGTGGATCGACCGGGACAGCCGCCTGTTGCTGAAATCCGAGATGGTCGACAGCGGCGGTGTGGCATTGGAGCGGGTGGAATTCCTCGCGCTGGATCTGCAGCCATCGTTGACGCGGGAAGACTTCGCCGTGCCGGACGTACCCGTGCAGTACGCCATCGAATCCCTGCCGGAGCCGCTGCCGGGGCAGCCGACGCTGGAGGCGGGCTGGCTGCCGGCCGGTTTTGTCACCACGCAACGGGACCTGCGCCGCAGTGCGCCGCACCGTCTGCCGGTGGCGGCGATGGCCTACGGCGACGGGTTGGCGTCGTTCACGCTGTTCGTGCAGGCGATTCCGCCCGGCGTGATGGCCGAGCAGGGGGTGAGCCGGCTGGGACCGACGGTGGCGGTCAGTCGCCAGGTCGACAATGCCACGGGCAGTTTTCTGCTGACGCTGGTGGGTGAAGTGCCACAGGTTACCGCCGAGCGGGTGCTCGGTGAGGTGCGCCTCAACGGCCAGCCGATCACCGGGGCCGCGCAGTGATCGAAGAGACCGGCCGTGTCGTGGCAGTGGAGCCGGATGCGGTCTGGGTTGAGACACTGCGCCGCAGTGCCTGTGAAAGCTGCACCGCCCGCAACGGTTGCGGACACAAACTCCTCGACAGCGAACGTGCCGGCAGCCGCGCCAGGCTGCGTGTGCTGAATCCCGATATGGTGTTGTACACAGGCGATCAGATCGTGCTCGGTATTCCCGAGGGCGCCCTGGTTCGTGGTGCCCTGATGATCTACCTGATGCCATTGCTGCTGCTGTTTGCCGGTGCGCTGCTGGGATCGCAGCTTTCCCTGAACCAGACCGACCTGTCTGCGCCGCTGGGTGTGGCCGGGCTGGCGGTCGGCTTCCTGATCAATCGCTGGTACAGTCAGAGCCGGGCCGCAGACCCGCGCCTGCAGCCGCATATCATGCGGCGCCTGTGTCCGGATCCTGCGGTGAAGATGGCGTCTCCTGCGGAATACTGATTCCGGCCTGCGCTGTCGCACACACGATTTTTTTCCGTCGGTGGCTTTCTGATACCACCACGGACCGGTCGGAGAGGCCGGTGTTCACCATTGACGACCAAGGGGGTTGAGTGATGACGCAGAGAGTCTTTGCACGCTGGGTGTTCGTGTTGCTGGCAGGTATGTTGATCAGTTGCGGACCGCAGTCCGGGCCGCAGGCCAACACCCTGCCTGATTTCACCAGGCTGGTGCAGGAGCAGGAACCGGCGGTGGTCAACATCTCCACCCTGCAGCGGGTGAGTGGTGTTGAAGGGCGTCTGCGCGGGCAGCAGGTGCCGGAATTCTTCCGCCATTTCTTCGAGGGCATGGAAGAGCAATTCGATGCCCCGCAACGGGATGCCGAATCGCAGGGCTCCGGGTTCATCATTTCCGAAGATGGCTACATCCTCACCAACTATCATGTGATCCGTGACGCCGACCGCATCCTGGTGCGTCTGCAGGATCGCCGCGAACTGGAGGCGGAGCTGGTCGGCCATGACCAGCAAAGCGATCTGGCGCTGCTGCACATCGAGGAAGACGACTTGCCGGTGGTCAAGATCGGCTCTTCCCGCGATCTGAAAGTGGGCGAATGGGTGCTGGCCATTGGCGCGCCGTTCGGCTTCGAGAGCACCGTGACGGCGGGTATCGTCAGCGCGCTGGGCCGCAGCCTGCCGAACGAGAACTATGTGCCCTTTATCCAGACCGACGTGGCCATCAATCCCGGCAACTCCGGTGGCCCGCTGTTCAATCTCGACGGTGAGGTGGTCGGCATCAATTCACAGATCGTGTCGCAGTCCGGCGGTTTTATGGGGCTGTCGTTTGCGATCCCGATCGACATGGCCATGGACGTGGTCCAGCAACTGCGCGAGGACGGCCGCGTGGCGCGTGGCTGGCTGGGCGTGCTGATCCAGGATGTGGACCGTGACCTGGCCGAGTCCTTTGGGCTGGACAAGCCTGCCGGTGCCCTGGTGGCACAGGTGATGAAGGATTCCCCGGCTTCCGCAGCCGGCCTTGAGGCAGGGGACGTGGTGATCAGTTTCAACGGCGAGACCATTGATCGCTCGCCGCAATTGCCGCATCTGGTGGGGCGTGTCGCGCCCGGTGCCGAGGCGACCATGGAGGTGGTCCGCGAGGGCAAGCGCAAGACATTGAAAGTCACTGTGGGTGAATTGCCGGAAGACATGCGTCAGGACGGCGGCAGTGAGCGGGGCGCCGCACCGCCAGCGGCCGCAGCGCCGCTGGGCCTGACGGTGGCGCCGCTGTCCGATGCCGAGAAAGAGAAGCTGGGCCTGAGCCATGGCGTCAAAGTGACGGATGTGAAGCCGGGGCCGGCCGCACGCGCCGGTATCCGGGCCGGCGACGTGCTGCGCACCCTGAACAATCTGGACGTGGAAAACCCGGCGGCGTTGACCGAGATCGTCGAGAGCCTGCCCACCAACAGTTGGGTGCCCGCGCTGGTGCAGCGTGGCGAGAACCCGCGCTTCATGGCGATCAGGATCGAGGAAGCGCCCTGAGGGTCGCTTCCGGTGGCGGGCTGCGAGCCGCAGGCTACGCGCTTGAGGTGTTGGCCCGACGCTTGCGGCCCGTCGCTCGCAGCTGCCCCCCGGCACGATGGGAACCATCGCTCTGGGGGGCCAAATCCGCTATCATCGCGGCCCATCGTTTCCTGGCCCGGCGTGCTTTGTGACTGATATCAGCCATATCCGAAATTTCTCTATCATTGCCCATATCGACCATGGCAAATCGACCCTGGCGGACCGTTTTATCCAGGTCTGCGGCGGCCTGTCCGAGCGTGAGCTCAAGGAACAGGTGCTCGATTCCATGGACCTGGAGCGTGAGCGCGGTATCACTATCAAGGCGCAAAGCGTGACGCTCTACTACAAGGCGCGGAACGGCGAGACCTACCAGCTTAACTTCATCGACACCCCTGGCCACGTGGATTTCTCCTACGAGGTGTCGCGCTCGCTGTCCGCCTGCGAGGGCGCGCTGCTGGTGGTGGACGCGGCGCAGGGCGTCGAGGCGCAGTCGGTGGCCAACTGCTATACCGCTATCGAACAGGACCTGGAAGTGCTGCCGGTGCTGAACAAGATCGATCTGCCGCAGGTGGAGCCGGAGCGGGTGATCCAGGAGATCGAGGAGATCATCGGCCTGGATGCGCACGATGCCTGCCGCGTGTCGGCCAAGACTGGCCTGGGCATCGAAGACCTGCTTGAACAACTGGTCGAGCGTATTCCGGCACCCACCGGCGAGCGTGACGGCAAGCTGCAGGCGCTGATCATCGATTCCTGGTTCGACAACTACTTGGGCGTGGTATCGCTGGTCCGCGTCACACAAGGGCGCCTGAAAAAAGGCGACAAGATCCTGGTGAAATCCACCGGCCAGTCCCATTCCGTGGACCTGCTGGGTGTGTTCACCCCGAAACGCACCGAACGCACGGTGCTGGAAGCCGGCGAAGTGGGCTGGATCAGCGCCAGCATCAAAGAGATTCTCGGTGCCCCGGTAGGTGATACGCTGACCCATTCCAAAACCCCCGAGGTCGAGGCGCTGCCCGGCTTCAAGAAGGTCAAGCCGCAGGTCTATGCGGGCATGTTCCCGGTCAGCGCGGATGACTATGAAAACTTCCGCGATGCGTTGTCCAAGCTGGCACTCAACGACGCCTCGCTGTTCTACGAACCGGAAACTTCCGACGCACTGGGCTTCGGTTTCCGCGTCGGGTTCCTCGGCATGCTGCACATGGAGATCATCCAGGAGCGGCTGGAACGCGAATACGACCTGGACCTGATCACCACTGCGCCGACTGTGGTCTATGAACTGCTGCTGGTGGACGGCACCGTGCTGCACGTGGATAACCCGTCCAAGCTGCCGGAATCGAGCAAGGTCGAGGAATTCCGCGAGCCGATTGCCCGGGTCAATATCCTGGTGCCGCAGGATTATGTCGGCAGTGTGATCACGCTCGCCGTCGAACGGCGCGGTGTGCAGAAGAATATGCAGTACCTGGGCAAGCAGGTGGCACTGACCTACGACATCCCGATGGCCGAGGTGGTGCTGGATTTCTTCGACAAGTTGAAATCCTGCAGCCGGGGCTACGCCTCGCTGGACTACAGCTTCGACCGCTTCGAGCCGGCAAAGCTGGTACGGGTGGATGTACTGATCAATGGCGAGCGGGTCGATGCACTGGCGATGATCTGCCACGCGGACCAGGCCATGTATCGTGGCCGTGTGCTGGTCGAGAAAATGAAGGACCTGGTACCCCGGCAGATGTTCGATGTGGCCATCCAGGCCGCCATCGGCAGCAAGATCATTGCGCGGCAGACTGTCAAGGCGCTGCGCAAGAACGTGATCGCCAAGTGCTATGGCGGTGACGTGTCGCGGAAGAAGAAACTGCTGGAAAAACAAAAGGCCGGTAAAAAACGCATGAAGCAGGTAGGCAGTGTGGAAATTCCGCAGGAAGCCTTCCTCGCCGTACTCAAGGTGAGCGACTGATGGAAATTGATATTGGCTTCTGGCTGACCCTGGCCGTCTTCATCTCCGGCGTGATCTGGCTGCTGGACTGGAAATTCAAACTGCGCGAGCGGGGCGGCAAGGCGGTGAAGGAAACGGTGGAATTCACCAATTCCCTGCTGCCGGTGTTCTTCGTGGTGCTGGTGATCCGCTCGTTCGTGGTCGAGCCGTTCACCATCCCCTCCGGCTCCATGCTGCCGACGCTGGAAGTCAACGATTTCATCCTGGTGAACAAGTTCGCCTACGGTCTGCGGCTGCCGGTGACCAACACCCGTATTCTTGACCTGGGCGAGCCGGAGCGTGGCGACGTGATGGTGTTCCGCTACCCGCTCAAGCCGGCGCAGAACTTCATCAAGCGCGTGGTCGGTGTGCCCGGCGACCGCATCAGCCAGCGCGGCGGCCAGCTCTACATCAATGGCGAGCCGCTGCCGCGTGAGCAGATTGCGAGCGAGCGCATGGGCCGCCTGCAGGAAACCCTGTATGAAGAGACCCTGGGCGAGACGCGCCATCTGGTGCGCCATGAAGCCGAGATCAACCCGTTCACCGGCGTGCTCATGTCGCGCAGCGAAGACAAGGACTGGGTGGTCGGCGAGGGCGAATACTTCATGGTCGGTGACAACCGGAACAACAGTAACGACAGCCGGTATTGGGGCATGGTGCCTGAAGATCATATTGTCGGTAAGGCATTCCTGATCTGGATGCACTGGCGGCCCGGCCTGTCCCTGCCGAGCTTCTCCCGGAACGGCGCCATCGACAAACTCGACGACGCCGACTAACAGGCTGTTGAAAAACAGCCTGCGCCGACGGCTCAATTAAGCCGTCAGCAAAATCAAGCGCGATAAGCGATTGATTTTTGGTGCCCACCTTTGCGGACCTGCGCCGCAAAGGTGGCTTGAAAAAGTCTCAAAGAGGCTTTTTCAACACCCTTTTAAGCAAGCCGGCGCAGACCGGCGATCAGGCAACGATTGGAGGCGGTCTCATGACAACTTTTCCGTCCCGGATGCGTGGGGTGTCGGTGGCCGGCTGGATGGTCATCATCGTACTGGCCGTGGTGCTGGGCACGGCGGCGTTGCGGGTGATCCCGGCGTACATGGAATACAGCACCATCAAGACCGCCATCAATGGCCTGCTGGCCGACAGCAAGGTCGGCCTGCAATCGGAAAACGAAATTCGCGCCACGCTGGACAAGCGCTTCAACGTCAACAACGTCAACGCCATCAGCGCCCGTGAACTGATGATCAGCAAGGACAGTGGCCTGCTGTATATCGGCTTCGACTACGAAGTGCGCGAGCCGCTGTTTGGCAATGTGGACCTGATCCTGAGTTTCAAGCAGGATTTCGAGAAGCACATCCGCTGATATCTTATCCGGGTCATGACCGCACCCGGCCCGACCGGAAGACGACATGACTGCCGTGGACCTCGCCAGGTTGTGCAAGCGCCTGGGCTACCAGTTTCAGGACGAGCGCCTGCTGCAACAGGCGCTCACCCACCGCAGTGCGGATCGCCGTCACAACAACGAACGGCTGGAATTCCTCGGTGACGCCCAACTCGGGCAGATCATCACGCGCTGGCTGTTCGACCATTTTCCCGAGGCCCGTGAAGGCCAGTTGACGCGCATGCGCTCGATACTGGTCCGTGGCGCCATGCTGGCCGAGGTGGCCCGCGAGCTTGATCTGGGGGCCTGCCTGCTGCTGGGCGGCGGCGAGATGAAAAGCGGTGGTCACCGCCGTGATTCGATTCTCGCGGATGCCCTGGAGGCGGTGGTCGGCGCCTTGCTGCTGGAAGCTGGCGAGGATGTTTGCCGGCGCGTCGTACTGGCCTGGTTTGCGTCCCGGCTGGCCGAGGTGTCCCCCCAGAACGCCGACAAGGACGCCAAGACCCGCTTGCAGGAATGGTTACAGGCGCGCCAGCTGCCGCTGCCGGAGTACACTGTGCTGGATATCCGTGGTCAGGCCCCGGACCAGCAATTCGACCTGCAATGTGCGCTGACCAGCCACGACCAGACATTTACTGCCACGGGCAGCAGCCGCCGCCGCGCCGAACAGGACGCCGCCGCCGCCGCGCTGGCCTGGCTTGAGGAACAGGCATGAGTACTCCCGCCACCCGCTGCGGTGTGGTCGCCATCGTGGGCCGCCCGAACGTCGGCAAGTCAACGCTGATGAATCATCTGATCGGCCAGAAGATCAGCATTACCTCGCGCAAGCCGCAGACTACCCGGCATCGTATTCACGGTATTCTGACCCGCGACAACCACCAGATCATTTTCGCGGATACCCCCGGCATCCACCGTGGCGAAGACCGCGCGCTCAACCGCAGCATGAACCAGGCTGCCGTGTCGGCGCTGGCGGATGTGGACGTGGTCTGCTTTATGGTCGACGCGCTGAAGTGGACCGAGGCAGACGAACACGTGCTGGCGTTGCTGCGCCGGGTGAACGTGCCGGTGGTGCTGGTGGTGAACAAGGTGGATGCCGTGGAAGACAAGGAACGGTTGCTGCCGCACCTGGCGTTCCTGGGCGAGCAGATGGCCTTTGCCGAAGTGGTGCCGGTCTCGGCGCTCGGCGGCCACAACCTGAACGTGCTGGAAACCACCCTGGCAAAATACCTGCCGGAAGCGGATTTCTGGTACGACGAAGACCAGATTACCGACCGCAGCCTGCGTTTCATGGCGGCGGAAATGATCCGCGAAAAAGTGTTCCGCCAGCTCGGCCAGGAGCTGCCGCACCAGATCACCGTGGAAGTGGAGCTGTGGGAAGACAACCCGACGGTGACCAATATCGCGGCGGCCATTCTGGTGGAGCGGCGTGGCCAGAAAAAAATCCTGATCGGCACGGGCGGCGACCGTATCAAGAAAATCGGGACCGAGGCACGGCACGATATCGAAGCACTGATTGACCGCAAGGTGATGCTGACCCTGTGGGTGAAGATCCGTTCCGGTTGGTCCGATGACGAACGTGCCCTGCGTTCGCTGGGTTACGACTGAGCCGCGCCATGGCGGACAGAGGCTCAGCGCTGGAAACTGCCTGGGTGTTGCACGCCCGGCCCTATCGCAACAGCAGCCTGGTGCTGGACCTGTTCAGCGCCGGCCGGGGCCGGCTCGGTGTCGTGGCCCGTGGCGGCCGCCGCAACCATCATCTGCAGCCTTTCCGCCCGTTGCTGATGCGCTTTGCCGGGCGCGGTGAACTGCTGAATATCCAGCAGGTGGAAAGCGCTGGCAGCCCCTTGCCGCTGGCGGGCCGCGCGTTGTACTGCGGCATGTATCTGAACGAATTGCTGGTGCGCCTGCTGCACCGCAACGACCCTCACCCCGGCTTGATGGCGCCGTATGAGGCAACACTCAACGCCCTGGCGACCGACGTACCGGCGCAGGACGTTCTGTTGCGGCATTTCGAGCTGGCGCTGCTGGATGAGTTGGGCTACAGCTTTTCCCTCACCGAAGACGCCACCGGCGCACCGCTGCGCGCAGGCCAGACCTACCGCCTGGATCCCGAACTGGGCCTGGTGCCCGCCGCCAGCGGCTGGCCCGGCAGCGCCCTGCTGGGCATGGCTGCCGGTGACTGGCAGGACGACACCCGCCGCGTCGCCCGCGACCTGCTGCGCGCCGCGCTGGCGCCGCATCTGGGCAGCCGGCCCCTCGTCAGCCGTGAGCTTTTTCGCTGATTTGGGTAGGGTGGGTTGATTGAGCGAATGCGAAACCCACCGGGACCATGCCCGTCAATCACTCCCGCAAAACCATCGAAACTACCTACCTCCGGGCCAGGGCAGTTTCGATGTTTTTGTGCGAGCAGTGTGCTGCATGGACCCGGGGGGTTTCGCATTCGCTCTACCCACCCTACCGTCGCTATACTGCTGAACCGACGGAAACCACCATAAGGTAGCTTGTCCATGCCCGTGCTTCTTGGCGTCAATATCGATCATGTGGCCACCCTGCGCCAGGCGCGCGGCACCCGTTATCCGGAGCCGGTGCAGGCCGCGCTGATCGCGGAGCAGGCGGGGGCGGACGGCATTACCGTGCACCTGCGCGAAGACCGTCGGCATATCAATGACCGTGACGTGGCACTGCTGCTGCAGACGGCGCAGACACGCATCAATCTGGAAATGGCGGCCACCGACGAGATGGTGGCCATCGCCACACGCCTGAAGCCCCCGCACTGCTGTCTGGTGCCGGAGCGCCGCGAGGAATTGACCACCGAGGGCGGTCTGGATGTGGCCGGCAATCTGTCGCGCATGCAAGACGTTTGCGCGCAATTGCGCGAGGCGGGTATTCAGGTGTCGTTGTTCATCGACGCGGAACCGGCGCAGATCGAGGCGGCGGTAGCCTGTGCGGCGCCGGCCATCGAGATCCACACAGGCCAGTACGCGGAAGCGGTGCATGTGGAGGACGCCCAGTCTGAGTTGCGCCGCATTCGTGAGGGGCTGGATCTGGCGCTGGAGAGTGGCCTGATCGTCAATGCCGGCCATGGCCTGCATTATCACAACACGGCGCCGATCGCGGCGCTGCCCGGTATCAACGAGCTCAACATCGGCCATGCGATCATTGCGCGCGCGGTGCTCACCGGGCTGGACGAAGCGGTGCGCAGCATGCGGGCACTGATCGATCAGGCTGCGCGGTACGGCGCATGATTGTCGGTATTGGTACAGACATTGTGTCGGTGGCCCGCATCGATGCGGCGTGGGCTCGCCGGGGCGAGGCACTGGCCGAGCGGCTGCTGCACCCGGATGAACTGCGTATCCAGCGCGCACACGCCACCCCGGTGCGCTGGCTGGCGAAGCGCTTCGCGGCCAAGGAAGCCCTGTTGAAAGCGCTGGGCACAGGATTGCGTCAGGGGCTGCGCTGGACGGATATGGCCGTATTGCCGGACGCACTCGGCCGGCCGCAGGTGTTCTGGTCGGGGGCCGGTGCGGCACGGTTGGGGCAGATCGGCAACTGCCGCACGCATGTGTCGATCAGTGATGAACGGGATTACGTGCTGGCGTTCGCCGTAATCGAATCCGGCGCCTGAGCCAGCAGGCGGTCGATTTCCTCCAGCAGCGTCTGTGCCGCGGCATGGATATCCGCAGCACTGGCATGCGTCTTGAGTTGTTCCTCCAGTTGCCGTGCGGCCTGTTCGAGCCGTGGTGCGCCGCAATAGCGGGTGGCCCCATGCAGTTTGTGGACGGTTTCCAGCAGTGCGTCGTGATGTTGCTGTGTGGCCAGCGCGCGAATGTGCGGGCCGTCCTGCTCCAGGCTGGCGCGCAGCATGGTGTGCATCTCTGCCGCGAGGATGTCGCGGCCGCCGGCGCGGCGCAGGGCAAGCTCGGCATCGAACACCGGGCAGGCTTCAAGGCTGGCGACGGGTGTCGTGCTCTCCGCGGGCGGTGACGGGGGCGCATCATGCTGGGCCCCCGGCTGATAACGCGGCACCCATTTTTGCAGCATGTGGCGCAGGTGGCCTTCGCTGACCGGCTTTGACAGGTAGTCGTCCATGCCGGCCTGCAGCAATTGTTGCCGTTCGCTGGCCAGCGCGTGCGCGGTGAGGGCAATGATCGGTGTATGGCGTGCGTCAGCTTCCAGCGCGCGCAACTGGCGTGTGGCCTGCAGGCCGTCCATGTCCGGCATCTGGATATCCATGAACACCAGGTCCAGCGGCTCGGCGCCAAACGCCTCAATCGCGTCGGCACCGCTTTTGCAGGCGGTGACACGCACACCCATTTCTTCCAGAAAGACCGTCGCCAGCCGCAGGTTGCCGGCATGATCATCCACCACCATCACATGCAGGGCCGCCTCTCGCGGATTGTCGTCGCGGGCGGGCGGGGACACGTCTTCCTGGCCACTGAGTTCCAGCAGGGCATCGTACAGCCGCAGCCGCGTGGCGGGCTTGCCGAGGATGCGGCACAGCGACGGCATGACCGGAATATCGCGGCTGAGGCGGTCGGCCTGGTTGCATAACACGACGACTGGTTTGCCGCGCACCTGGCACAACTGCTGCAGGCTCTCGTTCAGCGCCGCGCCCTGGTCATGGCCGGGCGACATGCCGATGACGATGAAATCCGCCGGCGGCAGTTCGTCGGCAGCCAGCGCAGTGTGCAGGGCATCCAGCGCCTGCAGATTGGTCACCTCCATGCCCCAGGCGCGCAACATGTGATACAGCCCCAGCCGGGCATGTTCATTCTGTTCCACCAGCACGGCGCTGGCGCCACGGAACGCGCGGAAACTGTCGGTCACCGGCGTGTGCTCGTCGATTTCCACGCGCAGCGTGAACCAGAACGTGGCACCGCGCCCGGTTGTGCTGTCGACGCCGATCTCGCCGCCCATTTCCTCTACCAGCCGCTTGCTGATCGCCAGCCCCAGCCCGGTGCCACCGATACGCCGGGCGGCACTCTGGTCAACCTGGGTAAAGGCGCTGAACAGCTCACGCTGCATGTCTTCGGTGATGCCGTTGCCGGTGTCTGTCACGGCGATCTTGATGGTCGCCATGTGGTCGCGCTGTTCTTCCAGCATGGCGCGCACCACGACCGAGCCGCGCTCGGTGAACTTGATGGCATTGTTGACCAGGTTGGTCAGCACCTGACGGATGCGCAGCGGGTCGCCGAGCAGTTGCAGCGGCACATCCGAGTAGATGATGGCTGCCTGCTCCAGGCTCTTTTCCTGTGCCAGCGGGGCAAGCATGGTCTGCACTTCTTCGATCAGGTCGTGCAGATGCAGCGGCACGCGGTCCAGGCTCAGTTTGCCGGCTTCGATTTTCGAGAAATCCAGAATGTCGTTGATGATCGCCAGCAGCGCTTCGGAGGATTTGCGGATGGTGCTGAGGTAGTCGCGCTGGCGCGGGCTGAGTTCCGAGCGCAGCAACAGCCGGGTGAAACCGATGATGCCGTTCAGGGGGGTGCGAATCTCGTGGCTCATGTTGGCCAGGAATTCTGATTTGATCTGGCTGGCCTTCAGTGCCTGCTTGCGCGCCATGTCCAGTTCGATGTTCTGGATTTCAATGGTCTCCAGCGTTTCGCGCAGGTCCTCGGTGGCCTGGTCGACGTTCTGTTGCAGTTCCATCTGCGCCTCTTCCAGCGAAGCGGCCATGCTGTTGATGGTGTGCTCCAGCCGCCCCAGCTCGCCGCCGGCGCCGGTATGCACGCGGACGCCGAGTTCGCCGTCGCGGATCTGCTCCAGGGTTTCCGTAAAGCGCTGCACCGGCGCGGTCATGCGCTGGCTGAAACGCAGCGCCGGGATCAGGGCCAGGCCGATGATGCCGACGGTGGCCAGCACCAGTGTGAGCATGGTCTGCAGCATCTCGATGCGCTGGCGGCTGCTGGCGAACTCGACTTCCAGCACACGGCCCGGGGCGAGTTGCTGGCGCCAGCGCCAGCTTCCTTCCGTGGGAATGACATCGATGTCGGGGGCCAGTGTGGTGAATGCCGGCGTGTCCGCATCCAGTGGGCGCATGCGCGGGCCGGCGTGAATGGCGGCATCGCCTTCGCGCAACGTGGCGGCGCGCACATCCTGCTCTTCCAGCAGGCCGCGCATCAGCTTCTGGTAGTCATCCAGAGTGGGCGTCTGCATGGCCTGGATGCGTGCGGCGTAGCTGTCGACAATCAGCCGGTGCAGGTTCTGGGTGTTGTCGCGGATGTCGTCCACCCGGCTGCCGAACATGTAGCCGCCCAGCGTCAGCGTGGCGACGATCGCCGGGATGGCGGTCAGCAGCAGAATGCGGGTGCGCAGATTGATATTGCTCATGGGCCTTCCCAGGCATCACCGGTCACCGGATTATGCCTGCCCCGGGCGGCCAGCGGCCAGCCGCCCGCTGGTGCCGTGGGCCCCTTCGGGTACAATGGCGCCCATGATTCAGACGGATGCGGTTATGGACTTTCCCGGTATCGAAAGCACGGTGGGCAATACGCCGCTGGTGCGCCTGAAACGCCTGCCCGGCGAGACCTCCAACGTGATTCTGGTGAAACTCGAGGGCAACAACCCGGCCGGCTCGGTCAAGGATCGCCCGGCGCTGAACATGATCATGAAGGCCGAGGCCCGGGGTGATATTCGCCCCGGCGACACCCTGATCGAGGCGACCAGCGGCAATACCGGTATCGCCTTGGCCATGGCGGCCGCCATGCGGGGTTACCGCATGAAGCTGATCATGCCCGCCAACCAGAGCCAGGAACGGCGTGATGCCATGGCCGCCTATGGCGCCGAGTTGATCTCGGTGAGCAAGGAAGAGGGCATGGAAGGCGCCCGCGACCTGGCCCAGTCGATGCAGGCGCGCGGCGAAGGCAAGGTGCTGGACCAGTTCGCCAATCCGGACAACCCGCTGGCGCACTATGAGAGCACCGGGCCTGAAATCTGGCGCGATACGCAGGGGCGCATCACCCACTTCGTGTCATCGATGGGTACCACCGGCACCATCATGGGTGTCTCGAAGTACCTCAAGGAGCAAAACCCTGACGTTCGCATCATCGGCCTGCAACCGACCGATGGTGCCTCCATCCCCGGCATTCGCCGCTGGCCGAAGGCCTACCTGCCCAGCATCTTCGATGCCAGCCGGGTCGATCAGGTAGTGGATATGGACCAGCAGACCGCCGAGGAGACCATGCGCCGGCTGGCCCGCGAAGAGGGCATCAGTTGCGGTGTGTCGTCTGGCGGCGCCGTGGCGGCGGCCCTGCAACTGTCGCAGCGTGTCGAACATGCCGTGATCGTGGCGATCGTCTGTGACCGGGGTGACCGTTACCTCTCCACCGGCGTGTTCAGCGCACCCGGCAAGGCGGGTTGATGCACTGATGGGACGCAGAAGACGACACAAGCCGCTGCCGAAAGGCGAGTTTGCGGCGGACATTGCACGCCTGAGCCACGATGGCCGGGGCATCGCCCGTATCGAGGGCAAGACCACCTTCATCGACAACGCCTTGCCCGGCGAACGCGTGCAGTTCCGCTACACCGGCCTGCACGGCAAGTTCGACGAAGGGCTGGCGGTCAGCATCCAGCAGGCCGCGCCGGAACGCGCCGAGCCGCCCTGCCAGCACGCCATGCTGTGCGGTGGCTGCAGCCTGCAACACATGAGCACCGAGGCGCAGATACAGATGAAGCAGGCGGTGCTGGCCGAGCAGCTGGATCATTTCGGCGGCCTGGTGCCGGACCAGTGGCTGCCGCCGCTGACCGGCCCGGTGACCGGCTACCGGGGCAAGGCGCGCCTGGGTGCGCGCTATGTCGACCCGCGCAATACCGCCCTGGTCGGGTTCCGGGAAAAACGCAATAAATTCCTCGCTGATATCGAGCGCTGCGAAGTGCTGGTGCCGGAAATTGGCCACTCGCTGATGGCATTGCGTGAACTGGTGGGTGGGCTGGATGCCCGTTACCGCCTGCCGCAGATCGAGGTGGCAGCCGGCGATGAGGTGATCGCGCTGGTGTTCCGCCATATGGATCCGCTGACGCCGGCCGACCAGGCTGCCATCGTGACGTTTTGCCAGCAGCGCGGCTGGCACTGCTACCTGCAGCCGGGCAACGAAAGCACGGTACACCGGGTGTGGCCCACCGAGGGTGAGGAACGCCTGTACTACCAATTGCCAGTGGATAACCTGTCGCTGGCCTTTCACCCTACGGACTTCACTCAGGTGAACGCGGTGATCAACCGCAAGATGGTGCCGCTGGCACTGGATTTGCTGGATATCTCCCCGGAACACCGCGTGCTGGACCTGTTTTGCGGCCTGGGCAATTTTCCCCTGCCACTGGCCCGCCGCGCGCGGCAGGTCGTGGGCGTGGAACTGAGTGAGGCGATGGTGCAGCGCGGCTACGAGAATGCGCGCCGCAACGGTATGGAAAACCTGGCTTTTTATGCCTGGGACCTGAGCCAGGAGGTCACCGGCCAGGCCTGGGCGGCGGAGAGGTTCGACCGCATCCTGATCGACCCGCCGCGCGCCGGGGCCCTTGAAATGGTGCGCCTGATGCCCCAATTCGGGGCCGGTAAACTGGTGTATGTGTCCTGCAACCCGGCCACGCTGGCGCGGGATGCCGGCGAGCTCGGGCGCCTGGGCTACCGGCTGCGGGCCGCTGGCGTGATGGACATGTTCCCGCACACTACGCATGTGGAATCGATAGCCCTGTTTGAACGCGCCTAGCGTCACGCGTCCCACAGGCTCTGGGAGTATTGCATGGTCACTGTCCGCCGACAGGTACCACTGGATGGTCAATACAGCGATCTGCCCGCCTGGCTGGACAGCGTGGCCGAGCGGTGTCACCTGCAGGATACCGCCGTACTGGAGCGCGCCTGCGCCCGGGCGGAGGCGTGCGAAAAAGCCGGGGATCTGGCCGGACGCCGCTGGCCCTACGGTATCGGCTGCTACCGCATCGGCCTGGAAATGGCCGAGATTCTGGCGGACCTGCATGTAGACGGCGAAGCACTGCCGGCGGCGGTGTTGTACCGCGCGGTACGCGAAGGCCACCTTTCTCTGCTGGAAGTCGAACGCGAATTTGGTGAAACCATCGCCCGCATGGTCGAAGGCGTGTTGCGCATGGCGGCCATCAGCGCCGTGCTCAACCCGACACGCAAGCCGGTGCTCGGGCAGCAGGAAGGCCAGCTCGACAACGTGCGCAAGATGCTGGTGGCGATGGTCGATGACGTGCGTGTGGCCTTGCTCAAGCTGGCTGAACGGACGGTGATCATCCGCGCGCTGAAAGACGGTGACGAAGAACGCCGCCTGAAAGTCTCGCGCGAGATTTTCGATATCTATGCGCCGCTGGCGCACCGGCTGGGTGTGGGCCAGCTCAAGTGGGAACTGGAAGATCTGTCGTTCCGCTACCTTCAGCCCGGCGCCTACAAAAAAGTGGCGAAGCTGCTGGACGAAAAACGCCTCGACCGCGAAGCCTATATCGTCAAGGTGATCGATGAACTGAAAGGTCACCTGGCCCGTTCCGGCATCCACGATGTGCAGGTGGACGGCCGCGCGAAACATATCTACAGCATCTGGCGAAAAATGCAGAAAAAACACCTCGATTTCTATGAGGTGTACGACGTGCGTGCCGTGCGCATCCTGGTGCCGGAAGTGCGTGACTGCTATGCCGCGCTGGGCGTGGTGCACTCGCTGTGGCAGCACGTGCCGAAAGAGTTCGACGACTATATCGCCACGCCAAAGGAAAACGGCTACCAGAGCCTGCACACCGCCGTGGTCGGCCCGGATCGCAAGATGCTTGAAGTGCAGATCCGTACCTACGACATGCACGAGGATGCCGAACTGGGTGTGTGTGCCCACTGGCACTACAAGGAAGGCGCGCGCCGCCGAAAGGGGCAGGACGAGCACAAGATCGCCTGGCTGCGGCAGGTGCTGGAATGGCACGATGAACTCGGCGAGGCCAGCGTCACCAATATGGTGGACGATTTTCGCGCCCAGGATTCCAGTGAGCGGGTCTATGTGTTCACCCCGGATGGCCATGTGGTGGCCCTGGAAGCCGGCGCCACGCCGGTGGATTTTGCCTATCACATCCACACCGAAGTGGGTCACCGCTGCCGGGGTGCCAAGGTTAACGGCCACATCGTGCCGCTGCATTACCGCCTGAAAACCGGCGAGCAGGTCGAAATTCTCACCACCCGCGAGGGCGGCCCCAGCCGGGACTGGCTGACCGGCTCGCTCGGTTATGTGCGGACTTCGTCGGCGCGCGCGCGTATTCAGCAATGGTTCAAGCGCCAGGATCGTGACACCCACATTGCCCAGGGCCGCGCCATTCTGGAAAAGGAAATGTCCCGGCTGGCGCTGGGCCAGGTGGACCTGGACAAACTCGCACCGCAGTTCAACCTGAAGACCGGCGAGGATGTGCTGGTGGCCCTCGGGGCGGGCGACCTGCGCCCGGCGCACGTGGTGAACCAGGTGCAGGGTTTGCTGGAAGCGGACGCGCCGCAGCAGGAACTGGAGTTCGTGCCGCGCAAGGCGACCAAACGGCCCGCCGACAGCAGCGACATCACCATCGAAGGTGTCGGCAACCTGATGACGCACATCGCCGCCTGCTGCCAGCCGATCCCGGGTGATTCGATCATGGGCTACATCACCCAGGGGCGCGGCGTCACCGTGCACCGAGCCGATTGCCCGAACCTGCTGTCGATGCAGGCGGATGATCCGCGCCGTGTGATCGAGGTGAGCTGGGGCCATGCCGACCGCATCAGTTACCCGGTGGATATTTTCGTGCGGGCCTGGGATCGCCAGGGGCTGTTGCGTGACTTGCTGTCGGTGCTGGCTAACGAGCGCGTCAACGTGACTGCCGCGCACACCGAATCGCACCAGGACGACAACACCGCCACCATGCTGCTGACCATCGAAATCTCCACGCTCGGCAACCTGGGCAAGGTGCTGGCGCGGATGGATCAGCTGCCGGGCGTGCTGGAAGTGCGCCGGTATAAGAAATAGGCGGTAGGGTGGGTAGA
>NZ_AQOR01000043.1 GCF_009846755.1 Alcanivorax sp. S71-1-4 | reverse complement strand
GTGGACCGGGAAACGCTGGCGCTGGGTTATGCCGGCGTCTATTCCAGCTTCCTGCGCCATGCCGAAGTGGCGGCGCAGAAATACGGCCTCAAGACCGTGGACATCCTGGTCGAGCTGGGGCGCCGCCGCATGGTCGGCGGACAGGAAGACATGATCGTGGATGTCGCGCTGGACATGCTCAAGCAACAGCGTGACGCCAACACCCAAACAGCCGGAGGGGCGCAATGAGCCTGACACGCGAACAGATTGAACAGCTTGCCGATCACGTAGAACAGGCCGAGCTGCAAGCACACGACATCACCAAGATCACGGATGACTATCCGGACATGACCTTCAGTGATGCCTACGACGTGCAGTGGGAAATTCGCCGCCGCAAGATCGAGCGCGGTGCCCGCATCGTCGGCATGAAAATGGGCCTGACCTCCCGCGCCAAGATGCAGCAGATGGGTGTTGAAACCCCGATCTATGGCTTCCTGGCCGATTATTTCGAGCGTCCGGACAGCGGCGAAATCGAAATGAAGGATCTGATCCACCCGAAAGTGGAAGCGGAAATTGCGTTCGTCACCAAGGCGCCCCTGAAAGGCCCGGGCTGCCATGTCGGCAGCGTGCTGGCGGCAACCGATTTCGTCCTGCCGGCGGTGGAGATCATCGATTCCCGCTACCGCGACTTCAAATTCGATCTGGTCAGCGTGATCGCCGACAACGCCTCGTCCTCGCGTTTCGTCACCGGGACACGTGCCCGCAACGTGCACGACGTTGACCTGCGCAACCTGGGCCTGGTCATGGAAATCAACGGCAAGGTGGTCGAGCTCGGTGCCGGCGCAGCCGTGCTGGGGCATCCCGCCACCAGTATTGCCATGCTGGCCAACATGCTCGGCGAACGGGGTGAGGAAATTCCGGCAGGCAGCGTGATTCTGTCCGGTGCCATCACCGCTGCGGTGGCGGTGAAAGCCGGCGATGCCGTGACCCTTCGTGCGCAGGACATGGGCAGCGTTTCCATGCGTTTCGTCTGACACCATCAAGCGGAGGCCAAATATGCCGATAGCCACTATTCAGATCATGGAAGGCCGTGACGACGAAGCAAAGGCAAAGCTGATTGCCGCCGTCACTGACGCCCTCTGCGACAGCATTGGCGCACGCCGCGAAGCGGTGCGCGTGCTGATCCAGGAGGTGCCGAAGAGTCATTGGGGGATTGGCGGCGAAACCGCCAAGGCCCTCGGGCGCTGAGGGAAGGGTGCGGCCCTGCAGAGCAGTCAGGGCCGCACTCGGCGCCCGGACGGGTTGGTAGCCATGTCGGGACGACAGTGTTTCTGCCAGCGGAGAAGTCGGCCAGCAGGAGGATTGCCTATGCAGCGTACCGAATAAACGGACCCGCCCTCACGGGCGCAAAAGGAAGTGACTTCCTGCGGGGCAGCAGCGCACAGCGCTACCGCTGCATGAGCTTCGCATTGCCAGAGAAAAGGCAGGAGTCATCACTGCAACGCAACAGATGATCCGGGCCGATGCATCGGTCGCAGAATAAAATTTAACCGGACTAGGATGAATCACCATGAAAAAAACAAATCTTGCTATCGCAATTTCCTGTGCTGCCATGCTGGGCTCTACCGCTGCGCTGGCAAACGGACCGAGATTCACCGGCGAAATGGGCATGGGCGGCCTGAAAGTCGATGGCCGTGACCTGGATGCCTGGGCCTATGACCTGCGTGCAGGTGTTGCCGGCTCTTACAAATTCGACGGTTTCGCGATCAACTACCAGTTCACTGCGGACTTCGGTGCCGCCGCGAACAACCTGGATCCGCTGGTCTACAGCCCCAGCGGCAGCGCCAATGACATCTACGTGCGTGACGCCAAGATTGTGATGCCGACCCGCTACGGTGCCTTTGTTGTTGCACCGCGTTCCAGCAGCGGCCAGTTTGCGCACATCTATGGCGCCACCGCTGACTTTGAGTACAACGCCATGCACGCCCGCACCGGCATCAACGGTTTCTTCACCCAGGGTGATGCCACCACCAACCTGCTTGCGTATGCCACGCCGAAATTCGCTGGCTGGCAGGTGATCTTCGGCTCGTTCACCTTCAACAAGGCCAACGACCGCGACATCGATGCCTGGAGCTACCGCGCCCTGTACAAAAACGGCGGCTTCGATTTCGCCGTCGGCCAGGTGTTCATCTCCGACAAGCAGACCGGCAGTGGCGAGAAGGAAGAGCGTAACGCGGCCTCCGTCGGCTACAGCTGGGACAGCTTCAAGGTGAGCGCGGTGGTGGAACAGAACGATGTGCCGGAGGGTCTGGCCAACGATTTCACCACCTGGGCTGCCCGCGTGGACTACACGCTGAACGAGCGCTGGTCCTCTGCACTGGCCTACGTGGAAAAAGACCACGAACTGGATAGCGAAGACAACGACGGCATGATCTTCCAGGTGAAACGCCACCTGAACGATCAGGTGTACCTGTTTGCCGAAACCGGCCAGTACGACGTCACCCCGTCCAACTATGCCGTGGGCGTAAACGTGAAATTCTGACGCTGGTTTTTCTGCTTCCTCCCGGTGGCAACGACCGGGAAATCCCTTGGCCACATGCCTCCCGTGTGGCCTTTTTTTTTGGAAAAAAGGTAGGGTGGGTAGAGCCAAAGGCGAAACCCACCGGGTCCATGCCTGTTATTCACTCCCGCAAAATCATCGAAATCACCCGGCTTGGGAGGTAGGTGGTTCCGATGGTCTTGTGCGTGCAGTGTGCTGCATGGAGGTGGTGGGTTTCGCCTTTGGCTCTACCCACCCTACGGCACGCGCTGGATCAAAAAAAATACCCTCCCCCTTGCATGACAGGGGAGGGCGGAGACAGCAAACCGTTATCAGCGCGTTGTGTCAGCCAAGAAACTGTTGTCCCAGTGCCAGTACACCGATCACAAGCGGCAGGCACAGGAGGTAGTAGAGACCGTTCCATCGCCAGGCGACGAAATAGGGGGAGCGGCGGCAGAAGGCACTCACCATCAGCAGCACGGTGGTGAAGGGGGACGACATCATCGACAGGGTCCAGGCGCTCATCAGCGCCACGGCCAGCACTTCCGGCACCAGGCCCAGGGCCTGTGGATCAGGTAGCAGGGCGGTGATCAGCGTGACGCTGATCACCGGGTTCAGGCCGCATTGGCCAAGGATCAGTGTCAGCAGCATGGCGGTCACGGCCAGCCCCAGGCCGTGCAGGCCGGACGCGGACAGCCAGGCGTTCAGCAATGCGATATCCACCAGCGGCGTGATCAGCACGCCGACAAAGGCGGAGCCGCCGAGCATCACGATTTCGCTGCGGTTGGCGGCAAAGATAGTGCTGGCGCGCCGTACCACCAGAGCCCAGGCCCGCCCGGTGCCGCTGCCGCCGTTGAGCCGCCGGCGTTGCAGTGCGAGCCAGACAAACGCGCACAGCGGACAGGCGATCAGCACCGCAATGGGCAGGCCGATATGCCCCAGGCCGCTGAACAGAAAAGCCGTCAGGGTGATGCTGACCACGACCAGGCTGAAGCGCCCGAGCGGGCGCAGAGACGGGCGTGTGCGGGCCGCCGCACCCCCCCTGCCACCAGTCCAGCCACCAGCCGAGCAGCATCATCAGTGTGGCAATGGGCAGCGCGACCGGCAGCAGCATGGGCCAGGTGAGTTGCGGCATGTTCGAGAGCAGCACCACCACAGCAATGCCCAGGGGCGATGTCAGTGGCGTGATCGCGAAGCCACGCAGCATCGCCAGAATCATCCGTCGTTCCCGCGCCGTGCGCAGGGCTTCGTCGCCGCCGGCGGAGCGCAGTGTATTGCCTTTCTGGATCATGGCACCGAACAGGCTCAGCGCACCGATGTTCAGGATGATGCCGAACAGTGTGGTGCCCAGCGACAGGGCCGGGTAACGCATCGACGGCTTCTGGCGAATCAGTGAATAACCTGCCTCGCGGATCAGCCGCGAGCGCATCGCCGCCACCCGCAGCAGGCTCAACGAGGCCATGAAGGTCGCGAAGAAGCAGAAACGGTCCAGGCCTTCCAGCAGCAGCGGCCAGGGCTCGGGCTGAAACAACGCGGTCAGCACGGCGCCGGTGCAGGCCACCACCAGGACGGCCCGGGCCATGCCGGACAAATGGCGTGCCTGCAAGACGAGATAGACCAGCAGCGCCGGCCTGGCCACCCAGGGGGCGAACGGCACGCTGGCGACCAGATCCAGCAGCGTACCGGCCATGCACAGCGGCATGGCGAAATCGGCCAGGCGGCGGAGCAGCCGCAGCGAGACCCTGGTCGGTGAGCGGGCCGCAGCCAGAGCGGGGGACGCGCGCAGCATCAGCGGCGCCGGGCGGCCGGCAGGGCGAACAGAACGGGGACAGGTGGCCAGGCTGGCTCACACATCGGGGCTCTCCTTTATTATTCTCGCCCTCTGTAAAAGGGGTCTTGGCAGGGAGCACCATTGCATACGAATAGCGATATTTCAATTAAATATATATTTTGAGCGGCGTGTTACGGGCAGTTGCGGGCCCGCCGGTAGCCGGCGGCTTCTGCGCTGGCCGGCGAACTGAACGACACCCGGTTGCGCTCCGCCATGGCGGTGTAGCCCGGGCAATGCGACAGGTGATAGATGTGGCTGTTACGGTTACCGTGCACCACCGCACTGGCCGCCTGCCCGGGCACGACAGACACCAGCCCGTCGCGGCTATTGCGGTGGTTCAGCGACCACTGTCGCACTCCGCTGACGAACGGGTTGCCATGCCCCATGCGCGCGGCCACACGCCGGTCGCGTTCCCGCTCCCAGTCCGACACCGGATACTGTCGGTCCCAGGCCATGAACAGCCGTTGCTGCGCGCTGGAGAGCCGCAGATCGTAGCGGTCGGCCATATAGAAGTAGGTGCGCGCAATCTGTCCGCGAAATGCGGCGCGCGGCTGCACCGTACGCTGTGCAAAGTCCACCCGTACATCACACTGCCCATGCTGTGCCGGGGTGCCCGTCAGCAGGCCGAAGCCGTAGTTGCTGCGATCAGCGTTCACTTCACCCACCACCGGCGTGAGGTTGTGCAGGTCGGCTTCCATGATCGAGAACATCGGGTCACTGGCAGTGCAGTGCGCCCGGCCACCTTGCTGCCAGCACTGCCGTTGCCGCCCGAAGTCTGAAGCCGGCACGATATGTTCCCACTCGATCCGTTGTGCCCGGTTGGCCTGGGCACGTACCTGATAGCCACAGCCTGCCAGGTCGACGCGGCCGCCGGAGCGGCCTGTCCAGGTCCAGTTGCAGCCGCAGTAGGCGTCGCCCTGGGTGTGGCGGTCGTAGTAGATGTATTGGCGGGCTTCCAGCTTCGCCTGACCGAAGTTGGCCGGCGTGGCGGTGACTGACAGGGGAAGCAGCAGACAGATCAGGGCGGTGAGCGGGGCGATGCGCATGGTCAGGATCTGATATCAGAAAGGGCGCATTCTGACATCAAACCTGGACAGGCATAAGGGGCCGGCTGCGTTGAACAGCGGGCAGAACAGGACGCTTTTCGAGAGAGTGGAATAAAGAAAAAGGGGATGCATTTCTGCATCCCCTCAGGCTGCTGACAAACCTCAGCAGCCATTCTTCTACTAAAAAATCATCCACCCCGAACAAAGAGCCCCTGCTTTTCTGGTGATGACCTCCACTTGCATAGCCGTGGGGCTGCAACCTGGAATGCGACCACCCACTTTTATATCGCCTCGAAGAGGTGATTCAAAAACAGGGGTTTGTCCTCAGTCTGCGCCCGCGCAAGCGGGCTTTTTAATGAGTGCCTTGATCGAAATGCAGGTTCAGGCCCAGAGCCCGGGTGATCTTCAGCATGGTGTCAAAACCTGGGCTGCCTTCGGGAGAGAGGGCTTTATACAGTCCCGCACGGGTCAACCCGGTTTCCTGTGCCAAGCGCGACATATTCTGGGCCCGAGCGATATCATTCAAGGCGGCCCGGACAAGGGAGCCGTCGCCGGGATCTTCGTCGATGCAAGCGTTGAGATAGAGGACCATGTCCTCTTGATCTTCGAGGTGGTCCACTGCATCCCATGTTTTCAGTTTATGTTCAGTCATGGAGCCTCCTGGTATTTCTTGGCGAGCGCTTGGGCGGCCGCGATGTCTTTGCTCTGGGTGCTTTTGTCGCCACCTACGAGCAGGATGATCACTTCAAAGCCGCGAACTGTCAGATATACCCGGTAACCCGGGCCGGCATGGATACGGAGTTCGCTAACCTCGCCACCTACTGATTTGATGTCGCCGGGATTGCCGAGGGCAAGGCGGCGAATGCGGGCGTTGATTCTGGCCTTGCCCTGCTTGTCGCGAAGTCGGGTGAGCCAGTCGTCAAACTGTGTGGTGGTAAGGATCGTCTTCATTTTGAAAATGTATACTATGGTTTGCATTTTGGTCAATGGCAGCACAGCCGACATAGCCGCCTCTGGGCGGTTTTTTTATACCCGCGATTCGGGCGAGGAGAGGAAATGGGCACATTTACAGGCATTGAGAAGGCGATTCAGGACGAGGACACCGGCGTTACGGCGTTGTTCTGGGTTCTGGGGCAGTTCACGGTCCGGGTTCACTCGGACACCACCGGCGCGTAAACGAGGGTAGGTCTCTCCTGCCTCCATGGTGCCAGCTCGGAGAGGTCCCTGCGCTGTGGGCGTAAAGGAATTTACTGCCCATAGTGACAGTGCGCTGCCATCGTGAGTTGTCGGCCGGGTGGGTCATGGGCGCTGCTTGAGGTATGGAAATTGGCGTAGAAGAGTGGATTTTTTGATGCAGTTTTTGATGCAGCACAAAAAAGAAAGGGGTTGCTGATCAGCAACCCCTTGTCTTGATGGTACACCCGGAAGGATTCGAACCTCCGACCTTCTGGTTCGTAGCCAGACGCTCTATCCAACTGAGCTACGGGTGCATAAACCTTGTTGTTACCTGGCACGGCTGGTGCCATTCGAGGCCGGCAAAGCTGCGCTTTGCAGACGCTCATTTCAGGACGTTGCCCTGAAATCCCGGCCATTCGGTAATACCCGAATGGCGTTCGCAGGGGCGAAATGTCTTTCGCTGTTTCCCTGCTCACCCAACTGAGCTACGGGTGCATAAACCTTGTTGTTGCCTGACACTGGCTGGTGCATAAAACCAGTGTTCTCAAGGCGATAGTGGCAATTTGTCGTTGCCGCCCCAAGAGGCTGCGCATTATTCCCAATAGCCGTTGCGGCGTCAAGCGCATGCCCCAGGATTTTTTGATGTTGACGACAGCGACGGTCCTCGTGGGAGGATGCGTGCTGCGGGTGCCGGTGCCTGATGCCGGCATCGCCAATATCTGTTGTCTACAGGAGCCCGACGCATGCAATGGATGATCTACGGTGCCAACGGTTACACCGGTGAATTGATCGCCCGTGCGGCGAAGCAGGGCGGGCTGTCGCCGGTACTGGCCGGCCGGGATGCCGTGCGGATTGAGGCGTTGGCACGGGAGCTGGACCTGCCGCACCGGGTGTTCGCGCTGGACGCGGCGGACAGGGTGCGTGACGGGCTGGCCGGCATGGCGCTGGTGCTGCATTGTGCCGGGCCGTTTTCGGCCACCAGTGCGCCGATGATCGAGGGCTGTCTGGCGGTGGGGGCCCACTACCTGGACATCACCGGCGAGATTGCTGTGTTCGAGCACGCCCAGGCGCAGCGGGCGCGGGCGGAGCAGGCCGGCATCGTGATCTGCCCCGGTGTCGGGTTTGACGTGATCCCCACGGATTGCGTGGCGCTGAAACTGAAAGAGCTGATGCCGGAGGCCACGCACCTGTCGCTGGGGTTCGAGACAGCCTCGGGGTTGTCGCCGGGCACGTCGAAAACGGTGATTGAAGGCTTCAGTACCGGCTGCCAGGTAAGGCGCGATGGACGCATTGTCGACAAGCCGCTCGCCTGGGGGCGGCGGGTGATCGATTTCGGTGCCGGGCCCCGTTCAGCGATGACTATTCCGTGGGGTGATGTGTCGACAGCGTGGTACACGACAGGTATTCCAAATATTGATACCTGGCTGCCGTTGCCCCGGGCGGCGATTGCCATGGCGCGGCTCGGCAACCTGTTCCGGCCGGTGCTGGGCAACCGCTGGATGCAGGCGCGGCTGAAAGGGCTGGTGACCCGCTATGTGACAGGACCGGACGCCGGCGCCCGTGCCCGTCTGACAACCCGGGTATGGGGTGAAGCCCGCAACGCCCGTGGCGATCGCAAGGTGGTGCGCCTGATGACGGCGAATGGCTATGCACTGACCATCGACGGTGCGCTGGCGGTGGTCATGCACCTGCTGTCGACGGAGGCGGCGCCGGGATGCTACACGCCAGCGGGCATGCTGGGGGCCGATTTCGTCACCCGGCTGCCGGGATCAGGTGCGTTTTCGGTCAGCGACCGCTAAGCTGGTCAAATTCTGTTCGCCAGCGCGTTTTGCCACACAGGTTGGATTGCGTGTTGTCGACAATGCCGGTAAATTGCCGGCCTGCTTTACATGGCGACGAAGTGTGCGTGGGTCCACAAGGCCCGGCGCGCGTTGCGGCTGGCCCAGCATGCCGGCAGGCAGTCATCTTCGCCGCCACCGCTTCAGAAAAGGGGTAGCTGAATGAACGAGTTGATGGCCCGGGGCCTGGACCTGACGCTGATGGGTATTGGCGTGGTCTATGCCTTCCTGATCCTGCTGGTGGTGGCAACCACCGTGATGTCCCGTCTGATCAACCGTTTCCTCCCCGACGCACCACCGCCGGCCCCGGCGGCACCTTCCCTGAGCGCCGATTCGGCCCCGGTTCCGCCGCACATGCTTGCCGTGCTGCAGGACGCCGTGCGCCAGCACCGCGCGCGTCAGTCCTGACTTTTCCGGCGTTGCCCGGCGTTCTGCCCGCCGGCCGCGCACCGATCAAATTCGATGAGCAAGGGTTCTGGCCATGAGTGAGAAAAAACCGCTTGGCATTACCGATGTGGTGCTGCGCGACGCGCATCAGTCGTTGTTCGCCACCCGGTTACGGATCGACGACATGCTGCCGATTGCCGGCAAGCTGGACCAGGTGGGTTTCTGGTCGCTGGAGTCCTGGGGCGGCGCCACCTTCGATGCCTGTATCCGTTACCTTGGCGAGGACCCCTGGGATCGCATCCGTGAACTCAAGAAGGCGATGCCGAACACGCCGCAGCAGATGCTGTTGCGTGGCCAGAACCTGCTGGGTTATCGCCACTACGCCGATGACGTGGTGGACAAATTCGTCGAGCGCGCGGCGGTCAATGGCGTGGATGTGTTCCGCGTGTTCGATGCCATGAACGACATGCGCAATATACGCCGTGCCATTGAAGCGGTGCTGCGGCAGGACCGCCATGCGCAAGGCACCATTTCTTATACTGTCAGCCCGGTGCACACCATCGACATGTGGGTCGACCTGGCGAAACAGGTGGAGGACATGGGCGCGCATTCGGTCTGCATCAAGGACATGGCCGGGCTGTTGCGGCCGTATGTGGCGTTCGAACTGGTGTCGCGGCTGAAGGCGACCCTGTCGATCCCGGTGCACATGCAGTGCCATGCCACCACGGGCTTGTCGACGGCCACTGCGCTCAAGGCGGCGGAAGCGGGCATTGATAACGTGGACACGGCGATTTCCTCCATGTCGATGACCTACGGCCACAGCCCGACGGAAGCGGTGGTGGCGATCCTCGAAGGGACAGAACGTGATACCGGGCTGGATATCCACCTGCTGGAAGACATCGCAGCCTATTTCCGTGAGGTGCGCAAGAAGTACGCGAAGTTTGAAGGCAGCCTGCGCGGCGTGGATTCACGCATCCTGGTAGCCCAGGTGCCCGGCGGCATGCTGACCAACATGGAAAGCCAGCTGCGTGAGCAGAACGCGGCGGACCGCCTCGACGAAGTGCTGGAGGAAATCCCGCGCGTGCGCGAGGACCTCGGCTTCATTCCACTGGTAACACCGACCTCGCAGATCGTCGGCACCCAGGCGGTGCTGAACGTGCTGGCCGGTGAGCGCTACAAGGCGCTGTCGAAAGAAACCCGTGGCGTGCTGCGGGGCGAATACGGTGCAGCCCCGGCGCCGTTCAACGCTGCATTGCAGGCCCGCGCGCTGGACGGCGATGCGCCGGTGACCTGCCGCCCGGCGGACCTGATTGACGACGAAATGGACAGGCTCAGCACGGAACTGGGCAGCGTTGCCGCAGAAAAAGGCATCACGCTGGCGGACGGCGAGCGTCGTATCGACGATGTGCTGACCTATGCGCTGTTCCCGCAGATCGGCCTGAAATTCCTGCAACACCGTGGCGATGCCAGCGCCTTTGAGCCGGCGCCTACCGGCCGCGAAGGGAGTGTGGTGACCAGCGATGACGGCGAAGAAATCTATACCGTCAAAGTGGAAGGCCGTGAATACACAGTGACCGTCAGTAACGGCGGAGACATCACTGGCGTGAAAACGATCGGCGGTGCCGCGCCCGCCACCGGAGCTGCCCCCGCCGGTGGCGGCGAACCCGTCCCGTCGCCATTGGCCGGCAATATTTTCAAGGTGCTGGTGAAACCCGGCCAGGCCGTTCAGGAAGGCGAAAAGATCATGGTGCTGGAAGCCATGAAAATGGAAACCGATATTTCAGCACCGCGCGCCGGCACGGTCACTGCAATCCACGTCAAGGAAGGCGATGCGGTGACGGTGGGTGATGCCCTGGTGAACATCGCCTGACGGAGGCTGCATGAACGGACTGGAAAAACTCTGGCTGAGCACCGGCCTGCATCACATCGAGGCAGGGCAGGCGATCATGATCCTGGTGTGCCTGGTGTTGCTGTACCTGGCCATCGTGCGGAAGTTCGAGCCGCTGCTGCTGGTGCCGATCGGCTTCGGCGGCCTGATGGCCAATATCCCGGTGGCCGGGCTGGCGGAATCCGCAGTCAGCCAGGCGCTGAATCTGGGCAGCGATGCGCTGGTGGCACAGATGGCGCAGATGCTGGGCGCCAGCGCCGAACTGGCCACCAAGGAACTGTATACGATCTATCAGGCGGCGGAGCCGGCGCTGCGGGCGCAGATTCACGAGCTGGCGCTGGATGCCAATTACAGCGACGGGCTGTTGTATCTGATCTATACCGTGGGCCTCACCACCGGCGTGTTTCCGCTGCTGATTTTCATGGGCGTGGGGGCCATGACGGATTTCGGACCGTTGCTGGCCAACCCGCGCACGCTGTTGCTGGGCGCCGCCGCGCAGATCGGTATCTTCGCCGCGCTGCTGGGCGCGCTGGCGCTCAATGGCCTGGGGCTGGAATTCTCGCTCGCGCAGGCGGCGTCCATCGGCATCATCGGCGGTGCCGACGGCCCGACAGCGATTTATGTCACCACGCGGCTGGCGCCAGAGTTGCTGGGGGCCGTCGCGGTGGCTGCCTACTCGTACATGGCGCTGGTGCCGCTGATCCAGCCGCCGATCATCCGCTTGCTGACCACGCGCAAGGAGCGCGAAATCCGCATGGAGCAGCTGCGTCCGGTGAGCCGTGCCGAGAAAATCATGTTCCCGATCCTGCTGCTGTTGCTGGTGGCCTTGCTGCTGCCGGATGCGGCGCCGCTGCTGGGCATGTTCTGCTTCGGCAACCTGATGAAGGAATCCGGTGTGGTCAGCCGGCTGGTGGAAACCACCAGCAATGCGCTGATCAACGTGGTGACCATCATGCTCGGCCTGGCCGTGGGGGCGAAATTGAGCGCCGAAGGTTTTCTGGTGCCGGAAACGCTGGGCATCCTGGCCCTTGGTCTGGCCGCCTTTTGTATCGGTACCGCCACGGGTGTGCTGATGGGCAAGCTGATGAACCTGCTGTCATCGTCGAAGATCAATCCGATCATTGGGGCTGCCGGTGTCTCCGCCGTGCCGATGGCCGCGCGGGTGGCGAACAAGGTCGGGCTGGAAGCGAACCCGCAAAACTTCCTGCTGATGCACGCCATGGGGCCGAATGTGGCCGGTGTGATTGGCTCGGCGGTGGCGGCGGGGATTCTGCTGAACTTCGTCGGGTGAGGCTGCGGCTTTATGCTGCGGACAAAAAAAACGGCTGCGCGAGGCAGCCGTTTTTTTATGAGCGCCGTGGCGTGATTATTTTTCCACGAAGGCGCGCTCGATGACGTAGTGGCCCAGCTCGCCGCCGCGGGTTTCACGAAAACCGCGAGCGTCCAGCAGGGCGGTCAGGTCTTTCAGCATGGCCGGGCTGCCGCAGAGCATGAAGCGGTCGGTGTCCGGGTTGATCTCCGGCAGGCCGATGTCGCTGTAGAGCTTGCCGCTTTCCATCAGATCGGTCAGGCGGCCCTGATTCCGGTAAGGCTCGCGGGTCACGGTCGGGTAGTAGATCAGCTTGTCGCGCACCACCTCGCCGAAGAATTCGTGCTCCGGCAGTTCTTTCTCGATCAGCTCCTGATAGGCCAGCTCGGAGGCGAAGCGCACACCGTGGGTCAGCACGATCTTGTCGAAGTGATCGTAGATTTCCGGATCCTTGATGATGCTGATGAACGGCGCCAGGCCGGTACCGGTGCTGAGCAGGTACAGGTTCTTGCCCGGCAGCACATGATCGGCCACCAGTGTGCCGGTGGGTTTGCGACCGACCAGCACCTGATCGCCGACCTTGATGTTCTGCAGGCGTGAAGTGAGCGGGCCGTCCGGCACCTTGATGCTGAAGAATTCCAGCTCTTCCTCGTAATTCGCGCTGACGATGCTGTAGGCACGCAGCAGCGGCCGGTCGTCCACTTCCAGCCCGATCATGGTGAAGTAGCCGTTCTTGAACCGGAAACCCGGATCACGGCTGGTGGTGAAGCTGAACAGGGTGTCGTTCCAGTGACGCACGCTGGTGACCGTTTCCTTGTTCAAGTTTGACATGGGCTTTGACTCTCGCGGTTGCTGCGGTAAGGAACGGCTGACAAATGAAAACCATTCTCAGTCGTAATGCAATAGCATAGCGGCGCTTACGATATCGGTAAAATGGGATGTATTGATAAGGCTTATCGGTTATAACGATATAAAAAGCCCCGAGAGCCGCCCGCCATGCGCTACACCCTGCGTCAGCTTGAAGTGTTCCTCGCCACTGCCCGTACCGAAAACATCACCCGTGCCGCCGAGAGCCTGGCCATGTCGCAATCTGCCGCCAGTGGCGCCCTGAAAGAACTGGAGCAGCAGTTTGACGTGGCGCTGTTCGACCGGGCCGGCAAGCGGCTGAAACTGAATGAACTGGGCCGCGTGCTGCTGCCCCGCGCGCAGGGGTTGCTGGAGCAGGCGGGTGAACTGGAGCGGGTGCTGGCGGCACACACCGAGATGGGGGAACTGAAGGTGGGCGCCACGCTCACCATCGGCAACTATCTGGCGGTGGGCATCATGGCGCGCTACATGAGCGAGGTGCCGGGTGTGCGGGTGGTGCTGGAGGTGGACAACACCGCCCATATTGCGGATGCCGTACTGCACTTCCAGCTGGATATCGGCCTGATCGAAGGGGAGATGCAGCACCCGGACCTGGACGTGACCCCCTGGCGTGATGACGAACTGGTGGTGTTCTGCAGCCCGTCGCATCCGCTGGCGCGCCAGGGGCACCTGGACGATGACGCCTTGCTGGCGGCGACCTGGATTGTGCGCGAACAGGGCTCGGGGACACGACAGACGTTCGACCGCGCCATGCACGGCTTGCTGCCACGCCTGAATATCCTGCTCGAACTGCAGCACACCGAGGCGATCAAGCGCGCGGTGGAGGCCGGGCTGGGCATTGGCTGCCTGTCCCGGGTCACGCTGGCGGAAGCCTTCCGGCGTGGCAGCCTGGTGCCATTGACGGTGCCAGGGCGGGATTTCCGCCGGCAGTTCTATTTTGTCCTGCACCGGCAGAAATACCGCAGCCGTGGTATCGAGCGCTGGCTGGAGTTGTGCCAGGCGATGTGACAGACGCTACCGCCGGCCCCAGACACTGGCGAGCAGCGCGCCGGACAGATTGTGCCAGACACTGAACAAGGCGCCAGGCAGCGCCGCCAGCGGTGTGAAATAGTGCATCGCCAAGGCCACGCCCAGCCCGGAATTCTGCATGCCCACTTCGATCGCCAGCGTGCGTGCATCGGCCTCGCCAGTGCGCGCCAGCCGCGCTACGCCGTAGCCTGCCGCCATGCCGAGCAGGTTGTGCAACACCACGGCGCACAGCACCGTCAGCCCTACAGTGGCGATGCGGCCTTGGTTGATGGCCACGATCACCGCGATGACCACCACGATGGCCAGCATCGACAGCAGGGGCAGCCAGGGTTGCAGCGTGCTCAGGCGTTTGCCGGCCAGTGAATTGATCAGCACACCACCAAGCACCGGCAACAGCACGATCTGCACCAGGCTCCAGAGCATCTGTGCCGCCGGGACCGGCACATGCGTGCCCAGGTACAGCATCACCAGCGCCGGCGTCAGCAGCACGGCCAACAGGGTCGAGACAGCGGTGAGTGTCACCGAGAGCGCCACATTGGCGCGGGCCAGATAGCAGATCAGGTTTGAGGCCGTGCCGCCGGGGCAGCAGCCCACCAGTACCAGCCCGGTGGTCAGCTCTGGCGACAGCTGCAGCAGCCGGGCCACTGCCAGCGCAGCCAGCGGCATGATCGAGAATTGCAGCAGCACACCCAGCGCCACGCGGCCGGGGCGTTGCCACACGCGGGCAAAGTCCTGCCAGTTCAGGGTCAGCCCCATGCTGAACATGATCAACATCAGCAGCGGCGTGATGGCGCCGCCAAACCGGTCCAGGGGTGCGGGCACCGCCCAGGCCAGCAGCGCGGCAAGCAGCGCCCAGAGCGGAAACAGGCGGGTCAGCGAAGTGAGCACGGGTGGTCCTGTTGTGAGGCGTGTATCGGGTCGGATTCTGGCGGGGGTGGTGCAGCGGATCAAGTTTGACGCTGCCGGGGGTGTCATTGATGATTGAGGCTTGCCCCGATGTCCGAGAGTAAGCCGGCGCGCGCCGGCCTGAGTGGTTTATGGCCCGTTTACATCCCCGCCTGGAAGCAGCCTTTGAGCTGCTGCCGACGCAGCACGCTGTGCATCTGCTCACCCGTCACTCTGTGCGCGAGCAGGCGCAGAATGGCTTTGCCGATTACCGTTTGCCCCTGACCCCGGAAGGGGTGGCGCTGGCCCGCGACTGGGGCGCGCGCCTGCCGCGTCCGGTCAGTGCGTTCTACTCCAGCCCGGTGGGACGTTGCCTGGACACTGCGCGGGCCATGCACGAGGGCGGTCTGGCCGCCGGTCTGGTGGACGGGCCGCTGGCGCTGGAACAGGTGGGGGATCTGGTCGAGCCGGGCTGTTATGTGCAGGATATCCGGCTGGCCGGGCCGCTGTTCTTCGAACTGGGCGTGGTGGGCTTCATCAACCGGCACCTGGCCGGTGATCTGGACGGTGTGCTCAGCCCCGCCGACGGGCTGGGCAAGCTGACCCGCTATCTGCACGCACGCCAGCCACCGGCGGGCTCAATGGCCGTGCACGTCACCCACGATACGATCCTGGCGGCCTTTACCGCCGGCCTGCGTGCCCGTGGCGAAATCAGTGATGAAGACTGGCCCTGGATGATGGAAGGTCTCTGGCTGTGGTTCGAGGCCGGGCACCTGCACTGGATCTGGCGCGGCGAACCCGGCCGGATCACTGTGCACCACCTGGCGCTGGCGCCTGACCTGTCGCCTGTGCCCTCAACGCCGGCCGGCGCTTGAAAAACGGCGGCCGTGCCCGCACATTTGCCGCTTCCGCCTGTCTGCCCATGACTGCTCATCCGCTACTGCCCCGTTGCGAGGTAATCTCTTGACTGCGCTGTCCATTCGTCATCTCACCAAGACCTACAAGAACGGCGTTCAGGCGCTCAGAGACATCAGCCTGGATGTGCACAAGGGCGATTTCTTCGCCCTGCTCGGGCCGAACGGCGCGGGCAAATCCACCACCATCGGCATCGTCAGCTCACTGGTGAACAAATCCGGCGGCGAGGTCACCATCTTCGGCCACTCGTTGGACAGTGCGCGCGAGCTGGCAAAGAAAAAAGTCGGCGTGGTGCCGCAGGAATTCAATTTCAATCAGTTCGAGAAAGTGTTCGATATCGTCGTCACCCAGGCGGGGTTCTATGGCATCCCCGCTGGCCCGGCAAAGGTGGCGGCGGAAAAATACCTGCGCCGGCTGGGGTTGTGGGAAAAGCGCGACAACCAGGCACGTGAACTCTCCGGCGGCATGAAGCGCCGGCTGATGATTGCGCGCGCGCTGGTGCATGAGCCGGAACTGCTGATCCTGGATGAACCGACCGCTGGCGTGGATATCGAGCTGCGCCGCTCGATGTGGGAGTTTCTCACCGAACTGAACCGGCAGGGCAAGACCATCATCCTCACCACCCACTATCTGGAAGAGGCGGAATCGCTCTGCCGGCATATCGCAATCATTGATCACGGCACCATCGTCGAGAACACCGACATGAAGTCGCTGCTGGAAAAACTGCAGGTGGAAACCTTCATTCTGGACCTGGCCGGCGCGGTCAGCGCGGCGCCGGTACTGAACGGCTTCACGGTGCGCCTGCGCGATGCCCGCACCCTGGAAGTGGACGTGCCGAAATCCGAACCGCTCAATGACGTGTTCACACAGCTCGCTTCACAGGACATCGCCGTAATGAGCATGCGCAACAAGGCCAACCGGCTGGAGGAACTGTTCCTGCGCCTGGTGGAACGTAATCTGGACAGCGAGGTGCCGGCATGAGTCTGCGCGAACAGTGGGTGGCGTTTCTCACTATTCTGGTCAAGGAAATCCGCCGCTTCACCCGTATCTGGCCGCAAACACTGCTGCCGCCGGCGATCACCATGACGCTGTATTTTGTCATTTTCGGCAACCTGATCGGCAGCCGTATCGGTGACATGGGTGGCTTCGACTACATGCAGTACATTGTCCCCGGCCTGATCATGATGAGCGTGATCCAGAACAGCTACGGTAACGTGGTCAGCTCGTTCTTCAGCACCAAGTTCCAGCACTCCATCGAAGAGATGCTGGTGTCGCCGATGTCACCGGTGGTGATCCTGGGCGGTTATATTGCCGGCGGTATCGCACGCGGGCTGGCGGTGGGCGCCATTGTCACCGTGCTGGCGCTGTTCTTCACCGACCTGAGCCTGGTACATGCCGGCGTGACGCTGCTGGTGGTGGTGCTGACGGCGATGCTGTTCTCACTGGCCGGCTTCATCAACGCGGTGTTTGCGCGCAACTTCGATGACATCTCCATTATTCCGACTTTCGTGCTGACACCGCTGACCTACCTTGGCGGGGTGTTCTATTCCATCGAGCTGCTGCCGGAATTCTGGCGCGGGGTGACACTGCTCAACCCGGTGGTCTACATGGTCAACAGCTTCCGCTACGGCATCCTGGGTGTCAGCGATGTCAATGTCGGGCTGTCGCTGCTGGCGATCTTCGGTTTTACCGTGGTGCTGTTCCTGGTGGCGCTGGGGCTGCTGCGCCGGGGAACCGGCATACGTCACTGAGCGGAGCCGGTGGGAAAGTGTGAACAGGCCCTGCATTTTTACAGTCTGAGACAGTCCGGGAGACAGACGGCCTGCGCTGCCGCCTGTCCGGTATGCACGCAGGTTCCTTTTTTGGCCTGAAGCACTAAACTCGCAGCAGAACCCGCCGGGTCACCGCTACCACGAGGGCGTGCGGGGCAGGAGGACCAAGGAGAGCACCATGGGCAACCCCTTCAGCGATACCCCATTGGGGCGCAAGACTGACTATCTGGATCAGTACACGCCGTCACTGCTGTGCCCGATCCCGCGCTGGGATGCGCGCGAAGCACTGGAGATGGCCGATGCGCACCTGCCGTTTCACGGCATGGACGTCTGGAATGCCTACGAACTGTCCTGGCTGGACAACCGTGGCAAGCCGGTGGTGGCCATGGCCGAGATCCGTGTTTCCTGCACCAGCCGCAATCTGGTGGAATCGAAGTCTCTCAAGCTGTATCTGAACTCCTTTGCCAACACCCGCTTCGCGGACCGGCGGGCGGTGCAGCAGGCGATGGAGAAAGACCTCTCCAGTGCCGCAGACGGGGCCGTGGAAGTGCGTGTTCTGACGCTGGAAGAGGCCGCGCGGCAGCCGATGTGGGAAGCGCAGGGCACAGCACTGGACCACATCGACCTGGACATCGACCAGTTCGAACACGATGCGTCCCTGCTGATGACCGAACAGGGGCCGGAGCGGACCGAACTGCTGTATTCGCACCTGCTGCGCAGCCGGTGTCCGGTCACGGCGCAGCCGGACTGGGCCACGGTGATCATCCGTTACACCGGCACGCCCATCAGCCATGCCAGCCTGCTGCGCTATCTGGTCTCGTTCCGTAACCACAACGGTTTCCACGAACAGGTGGTGGAGCAGATTTTTCTGGATATCCAGCGCGAGTGTGCGCCACGCCATCTGAGTGTGAACGGCCGCTTTACCCGCCGGGGCGGGCTGGACATCAATCCGTTCCGCTCCAATTTCGAGGAACTGCCACCGAATCTGCGTGTGGTGCGTCAATAGCGCACCGCGCGTTCTCCTGCCGTGAACTAGGGAAGGTCTGTCCGTATGAAAAAATATCTCGCCGGTCTGATACTGGCACTCATGCTTGTGGGGTGCAGTGATCCGCGCCTGGATGCCAGCAGTGAGGATGCGTTCGAGGCATCGCTGGAAAAAGTGGTGGCCGACATGGATGACAATGAACGCCAGCTCTTCACCGAGGCGCTGATGATCGTGATGCTGACCGGCATCACCCGTGACGACGTGGCCGCCGCGCAAAGCGGCAATATGGACGAACTCAGCTCACCGTTTGATCACCTGGATGGCCTCACCGCTGCCGAGGTGATCGAGCGTGCCGGCGAGATTCGCGCCGCCCAGGCACGTTGACCCGACAGGCCGCTCAAAAACCGAGCGGCCAGCCCATGCCCAGCCACAGCGCCAGCAGCAATGACCAGCCGCACAACATCACCAGGCTGTAAGGCAGCATCAATGTCACCAGCGTGCCGACCCCGGCGTCTGCCTGATAGCGGCGGGTAAAACCGAGCACCAGCACAAAATAGGGCATCAGCGGTGAAATGATGTTGGTGGTCGAATCGCCCACGCGATAGGCCGCCTGGGTGGCTTCCGGGCTGATGCCCAGCAACAGCAGCATTGGTACGAATACCGGCGCCAGCAGCCCCCATTTCGCGGAAGCACTGCCGATCATCAGGTTCAGCAGCGCAGTGAACAGCACCATCAGCACCAGCACGGCCACCTGGGGCAGCGCCAGCCCGCCAAGCCAGTCCGCGCCATGAATGGCGAGCACAATGCCGATGTTCGACCAGTTGAACCAGGCCACGAACTGCGCCGCGAAAAACATCAGCACCAGATAGCCGGACAGGCTGCGCAGCGTTTCTTCCATCGCCTCGACCACGTCTGCGCTGCGTTTGAAACTTCCTTGGGTGATGCCGTACACGATGCCGGCCACGGCAGCGATCAGGGCGATCAGCACAACGCTGCTGCTGACCAGCGGCGAGGGGATCAGACCACCGTCCGGATTGCGCAGCGGCCCGTTGGCCGGCAGCGTCAGGGCCAGCACCAGCGCAACCATGATCAGCACACTGATGCCCGCCAGCCGCAGGGGGCGGCGGTCTGTGAACAGGGGGGTAGGGGACGCCACCACCGCCGCCGGCTGGCTGCTCAGCCAGGGCTCGATCCAGCGCCGGGTGACCAGCGTCACCAGGCCGGTCACCAGCAGCGTGGAAACCAGCAGAAACCAGTAGTTGGCGCTGGCCAGTACGGTGGTCTCCGGCTCTGCCAGACGGGCTGCCTCGGTGCTGAGCCCGGCCAGGATGGCGTCCACCGGCCCGATCAGCAGGTTGGCGCTGAAACCACCGGAGACCGCCGCAAAAGCCGTGGCGATACCGGCCAGCGGATGCCGGCCGGCCAACTGGAACAACAGGCCCGCGAGCGGAATCAGCACCACATAACCGGCATCCATGGCGATACTCGACATGACCCCGGCAAAGGCGACCACCGGCACCAGCATCGCCTGGGGCGCCACGCTGACCAGCGACGTCAGGGCGGCGCCCAGCAGACCGCTGCGCTCTGCCAGCCCGATGCCGAGCAATGCGACGATGGCGATGCCCAGCGGTGCAAAGCCGGTGAAATTGGTGACCAGACTGCCGAGCATATAGCGGAGACCGTCGGCGCTGAGCAGATTGCGGACGGTGATGCTCTCCTGCGTGACCGGGTGCGTGGCCGACACACCGGGCAGGCTGAGCAGGGTGGACGCCAGCAGCACTGTCAGGCAGAGCAGGGCGAACAGCAGCGCCGGGTGTGGCAGGCGATTGCCCCAGCGTTCCAGCCAACCGAGCAACCGATGTACCCCGCCCGCCGGGCGTGGGATATCCGTCATGCGCGATCTCCTTTATTTTGAGCTACGAGCTAAGAACGAAAGGCTTTGGCTCGCAGCTCGCCGCCGGGGCGCAGCCCCTAGATAATGCGCTGTTTCTGGATACGCTGCGCGGCCTTGCCCATCACCTCGATGACTTTACTGCAATCGCGCTCGCGCAGCCGGCTGCTGTCGACATGCAGCGAGAAACCCTCGGCCTCGAAGCTGGTGCTGACCGAGCTCTTGCGTTGCAGATCACGTGCTGATTTGGCCAGCGCGTGCAGAATGCGGTCACGGTCGAAATTGCGGATACGCTTTACATCCAGATGCAGGCTGAAGCCCTCCGTCTGCACCGACACAAAGCCGCCGGCCCCGGCGGCGTTCTCCTTCAGGTCCTGCACTTCATAGACGGCGATCGGGCGATTGAAGCCTTTCACCTCGATCTCGCCCATATTGCGACACATCACCCGGTCGCGAATCAGTTCATGGGTGGCCTGCGAGATCATGATGCGGCCGGGCCGCGCAGAGGACTCCAGCCGGCTGGCCAGGTTCACGTCCGTGCCCAGGATGGTGTAGTCCATGCGGGATTCGGCGCCGAAATTACCCACCGTCACATAGCCACTGTTGATACCGATGCGGATTTCCAGCTTCTGGTGGATACCTTCGCGCTGCCATCGCTGGCGCAGCAGCTTCATCTGCCGCTGCATTTCCAGGGCCATGGCCACACAGTTGAAGGCGTCTTCCTTCGAGCCCTTGCTGACCGGGTCACCGAAAAACACCATCACCGCATCGCCGATAAACTTGTCGATGGTGCCGCCGTAGCGCAGCGCGATGCGGGTCATCTCGCTGAGGTAGGTGTTAAGCATGCGGGTCAGAGTATCCAGCGGCAACTCTTCGGAGATATTGCTGAAGCCCTTGATGTCAGAGAAGAACACCGTCAGCTTGCGGCGGCGCGTTTCCAGCTTGGCGTCACGCTTGCCGGAGAACAACTGGCCCCAGATCTGCGGCGGCAGGTATTTGGCCAGCTTGCGGGACAGCTCCATGGCCTGCTTCTGCTGGCGGGCCAGATGTGCCTGGGCCATGCGGACATGGCGGGCCTGATTCAGCGCGTACAGAGAGGAGGCCCCGACATAAATGCCCAGGCCGAGCAGCGACAGCAGCGTCATCAGCAGCGGCGTGTCCTCGACCGGCAACACCTGGATGCCGAACACCAGCATGCCCAGCCCGCAACCCGTGGCGGTGAGCAGCACATTCAGCAACCAGGGCCGCACACCGCCGGTGGTCACCGCGTTGGCGTGCACCATGATCAGCAGCGCAATGCACGGGATCAGCGCGAAATGCAGTGAGGCGATGGTCAGGCCGATCAGCACCGCATCAAGCTGCACCAGCACGCGGCTGGCCTCCTGCTGGCGGTGGCCCTTCCTTTCCAGCCGGAAGGCCAGCGCCTGTGCCGCCAGCGGGTAGCCCAGCAGCACCGCCACCATCAGCAGGTGCAGTTCCGGATACAGATGCAGTTGCACCCCGGCGGTCAGCACGATGGCCGCGACGACGAATTCCAGCAGCCGGATATAATTGGCCTGGCGTCGTACCACGGCGCGAGTGTCCCCCTGGCGACGCTTGTTATGGTTGTGCTGGGCGGATTTCATGGCAGCCTGTTGCGGGTGAATCGGGCAAGCTTAAACCACTTGCGTGGTAAGGAAAAAGGGCGAGCTTCCCGCCGGGGTGACCGTCTGTCTGCAGCCGTGTGCGGCGGCTGATGTACAATGCCCGGGTTTGCCGTGGCCATCGTCGTGACAACGGCCGTATCGAAGTACGAGGGAATCAACAGATGGATGCAATCAGCGCGCTGCATAACCGGGTGTCCGTCGCCAAACTCGGTGAACCCGGCCCCAACGGCACGCAACTGGACATCATGCTGCGCGCCGCTATGCGCGCACCGGATCACGGCGTGCTCCGGCCGTGGCGGTTCATGGTGATTGAAGGCGCCCAGCGCGAGCGGCTGGGTGACATCTTCGTCGAGGCAAAGCGGCAATCCGAACCTGATTGCGACGCGGCTGCTCTGGACAAATTGCGCGGCAAGCCACTGCGTGCGCCGACGATCCTGGTGGTGGTGGCAGAAACCGACCCGGACAACCGCGTGCCGGTGATCGAACAGATTGTCGCCACCGGCGCGGCGATCCAGAACATCATGGTGGCGGCCCATGCACTGGGGATTGGCGCCATGTGGCGTACCGGCGCCATGGCCAGCCATCCACTGGTGAAGAAACGGCTGGGCTTTGCCGACAAGGATGAACTGGTCGGCTACATCTACCTGGGCACACCTACCGGCTCCGTCAAACGTGTCCCCGAAGAACCCCATGCACCTTACTTACGGGACATGCCACAGTGACTGCCCTGGACGCGCTGGCCGCGCACATCCGTGAGGCCATCCCCCTGACCCGGCATCTGCAATTTGCCCTGCTGGCCCACCGGCCCGGCGAATTACTGCTGGGCGCCCCCCTGGCCCCGAACATCAATGACAAGGGCACCTTCTTTGCCGGCAGTCAGGCTGCGCTGCTGACCCTGGGCGGCTGGGCACTGACCACCCTGGAAGGGGAGGCCTGCGTGGAACGGGTGGATGTGGTCGCGGCCGAATCCAGCCTGCATTACGTTGCGCCGCTGTATGCAGAGGCACGTGTACAGGTGCATGCCACACCGGATGACCTGGCCGCGTTTGCCCGCCGGCTGCAACGGCGCGGCCGGGCCCGTCTGGCGGTGACGGCGGAACTGCTTGGCCCTGCCGATGACGTGGCGGCGCGCTTCAGTGCGTACTACCTGGCGCGTGATCTGTCGGCCTCTCACGAAAGCGTGGATTGAGCCGGCAAGCGCGTTGCGATCAAGGGGCGACTCGGGTAATCTACGCGCCCTCTGCCGCCGGGGTTTCCCTGGGCGGGCAGATTGAATATCCGGTGAGGTGTCCGAGTGGCTGACGCCTTGCCGAAGGCAAGCGAACGTCGCGTTGTGTAGCGACGGCCCCGAAGGGGCGAGGGCCACAGGCCCGAGTAGCAGAGCACGCTGGCGTGCGACCTGCCCAACAGCGGGAAGCAGCGAAGTTGTTCAGGATTTATAGGTGAGGTGTCCGAGTGGCTGAAGGAGCACGCCTGGAAAGTGTGTATACGTTAATAGCGTATCGAGGGTTCGAATCCCTCCCTCACCGCCAGCCATAAAAAAACCCGCGCAGTGCGCGGGTCAGACTGCTGACAAAGCCCTC
>NZ_AQOR01000042.1 GCF_009846755.1 Alcanivorax sp. S71-1-4 | reverse complement strand
ACTGCTCGCACGAAACCATCGAAGCTACCTGCCTCCGAAGCAGGGTAGTGTCGATGGTGTTGCGGGAGTGATTAACGGACATGGACACGGTGGGTTTCGCCTTTGGCTCTACCCACCCTACTGGCTAAAGATAACGGCCATGCGAACGATGTACGGTTGACTACATGCACCTGCGCTGTCATACAGCTTAATTCAACATTGCCCGCAAAAGGACCCGCACCATGCACCATCCCGATCTTGGCAAACTGATCCTGCGCCTGACCCTCGGCATCCTGATGCTGTTTCATGGCGTGGCGAAAATGACCTCCGGCGTGGCCGGCATCAAAGGCATGCTGGCTGGCCTCGGCCTGCCGGAATTTTTTGCCTACGGTGTATTCGTCGGTGAGGTGATTGCACCACTGATGCTGATCATCGGCTACTACAGTCGCGTGGGTGCCGCGCTGATCGTGGGCAACATGCTGGTCGCGATTGTGCTGGTGCACATGAATGAACTGTTTGCACTCAGTGGCAGTGGTGGCTGGGCGCTGGAGCTGCAGGGCTTCTTCCTGTTCACGGCAGTGGCACTGATCTTCACCGGCCCGGGCAAATACGTCTTCAAGCAGTGATGGGGTGCTGATGCACTGGTGGCGCCGTGCGGGCGCCGCCAGTGCACGCAGTAGCCTTACTGCTTCAGCTTTTCCTTGGTATCGCCGTATTTCGACTGTACCTTGCCGGCGGTGTTCTGGACCTTGCCTTCACGTTCCAGCTTTTTGTTGCCGGTCACTTTGCCGGCAATTTCCTTGGCCTTGCCCTTTGCTTCTTCCGTACGTCCCTTGACCTGATCCTTGTTCATAGTGACATCCTCGCAATGGTGCACTCGTGAGTGAGACATGGCCGGGCCTGTCTGGCCCTGCTGAATGATCAGACCATCGAAGCGCCCGAATGGCTGGACAAAATCTGTAAAATCCCGGCAGACCGTCCCGGCCTGCCCGGCGGGCAGGCTCGCCGCTGGCAAAGCCGTGCTGCTATGCTTCGGCCATTGTCCGTGCCGGATACTGTTCGGGAATACTGCATGTTCAACGGCTTTCGCCGCTGGCGGGAAGACCGCCGCCTCGCTGCACTGGATGTGCCGGTGGCCACCTGGGAAACCGCCATCGCTGACTGGCCGGTGGCGGCCCGTTATCAGGGCGAAGACCGCCAACGGTTGCGCGAACTGGCGCTGCGGTTCCTGCTGCGCAAAGGCTTTGCGTCCGGCGCCGGTTTGACCATCACCGATACCATGCGCCTGAAAGTGGCGACCATGGCAGCGGTGCCGGTATTCAATCTTGGCCTGGACTGGTACGACGGCTGGTACACCGTGGTGCTCTACGAAGGCGCCTTTATCCCCTCCCATCACGGCCCGGACGAATTCGGGCTGGTACACGAGGAACCGGATGTCCTCAGTGGCGAAGCCTGGGAGCAGGGGCCGGTAGTGCTGTCCTGGGAAGATGTCTGCGCCGCCAGCGCCGAAGAAGGCTACAACGTGGTCCTGCATGAAATGGCACACAAGCTCGACATGCGGCGCGACGGTGCCAACGGTGCCCCGCCGCTGCATGGTCTGGACGGCGCCCGCTGGCACGACACCTTCACCGCCGCCTGGGACGATCTGACCGAACGGGAGCAACAGGGACGGCCGATGCCGGTGGACAGCTACGCGCTGGAAAATCCGGGCGAATTCTTTGCCGTGGTCACGGAATGTTTTTTTGAAGCCCCGGCGCGTTTGCAGCAGGCGTGGCCGGCGCTCTATATCGAACTGAGCCGGTTCTACCGGCAGGATCCGCTGGCGCAGCAGATGGCGCTGTCGCCGGCCTGAGCCGGCTTGGCAGGGAGGTCGAGGATGACGCACGCCGAAACACCCCGCCCCCGTGGCCGGCGTATCGCGCCAGTGCTGTCAGGTGTGCTGTTGCTGTTACTGCTGGGCGGGCTGCTGTGCGCATCGCTGGCCTGGCGCGCCAGCGGGCTGGCGGTGCAGGGAGTGCGCTGGCAGGCAGGGCTGCAGGTGGCGCACTGGCACTGGTCACAGGCGGGCTGTGTGGTGGCCAGCGGCGAGGGGCTGCACTGGCGCGCCGAATGGCCGCTGTCGATGACCCTCGATCATCTCGACTGGCACGACTGCCCGGCACCCGCCGAAGACAACACGCCATGGCGATTGCCAGACCTTCCCTGGACACCCCCACTGGATCTGCGGATCGAGCGCCTCACTGCCGCGGGCCTGCCGCCGCTGGCTGTGTCAGCGCGCCAGCGTGACCAGCAATGGCAACTGCATGCGACACACCAGGACAGCCACGCCGCGGCAACACTCGCGCGTGACAGTGGCGACTGGACGCTGAACGCTGCACTGGCGCTGCCACAGCTCTGGCCCGATGCGCTCGGCACAGTGACGCTGCAGGGTGCGGGCCGGCTTCGCGACGGCCTGCCCGACGGCACGCTCTCGGCGGCGGGCACCCAACTGGGCTACGCCGGCCGGCCGCAACGCGCCGACGCACGCCTGCAGGCACAGCTCCAGCAACAGCAGTGGCGGGCGGCGCTGCACCTGAGTGACCCGGTGGCGTTACCTGCCGGCTGGCAACTGGCCGCCGGTGAGACGTTATCGGCCGCCGGGCATCTGGAGCAGGGTATCGAACAGGTCAGTCTGTCCGCCCGCGCCAGTGGCCCGCAGGGTGAGGCACAACTGACGCTGGCGACCGATGCACCCGGCATCGCCCAGGGGCAGGGGCGCCTGATACTGACAGGCGAACAGCTCGGCGGTGAGGTGCCTCTGCGCTGGACCCGCCACACACTGACGCTCTCGCCGGCGCAACTGACCCTGCCCGCGCAGGTCTCGCTGGGCTGGGATGCGCCGCTGGCGATTCCGCTTGCCGCAGAAGGCATGGTGGCGCTGCCGCTGGACGCACGCTGGGAAACACTTCACCTGACGGCCCGTGACAGCGAAGTCACCTGGCAGGGGGCTGACTGGCGCTGGCGGGGCGCGCTGGCACTGGCCGGTGAGTACGCGGGCTATCGGGTGCGCGCAGCCTGGCACGGGGACGCCGACGCTGACGGTGTGCGCGGTGCGCCGCTGACCCTGGCCGTGCGTGACGCCGATCTGCGGCTGGATGTCACGGTCCCCACCGCGCAACTCAGTGCCCCCGCGTGGCGCACCGACGCCCGCTTTACCGGGCAGTATCAGGATTTTCCGCTCACCGGCCGGGTACAGGCGCAGCGCCAGGACGGGCAATGGCAAGGCCGGCTGCGTGGCGATTCCCGGCTGGTGGCGCTGGACCAGGGCGGCGAACTGCGACTGGATATGCCGTGGCGGCTGACCGCCGACAACCGCCTGCAATTGATGCCGGGCGAACTGCGCCTGCAGCGCGGTTTGCTTGGCACATTGCTGCTGCGACCGATGACCGTGCGCAACGCGGCGCCGGTCACCCTCGATGGCGCTGGCGCGCATGGGCGGTTTGCCCTGCACGCCGACGGTGCTGTCGCTGAACGCTGGCGCATCCCGGCAATCACCGGCGAACTCGTTGCGCGTGGCAATGCGGCCGGGATGACATTGGCGGTGCCGGACTGGCAAAGCCGGTTGGCGGCCCGTGCAGCACTGACGGAGGATGGCATGGCGGGTGACGTCAGCGTGACGTCGCCGCTGTCGCCGGCAATGAGCGATGGCCTGAGCATGACTTTTCGTGGTGGCTTGCTGGACGCGCAAGGCGACTGGCAATGGCGCGACGACGGGCCGTCTCTTGAGGGCAACGTGCGCCTGCGCGATCTGCAACTGGACTGGGGCGGCATCACCGCCAGCGGTGGCGCTGGCGAACTGGCGGTGCGCGTGCGCGGCGAGCAGGTGACGCTGGCCAGCCGAGGGCCGGTCACGCTGACGGAGCTGGATATCGGCACGCCGATCCGCAACCTGCGCATGACACTGGAGCAGGCCGACCTGGCGACCTGGTCCCTGTCGGATATCTACGCCGACGTGCTCGGTGGTTATCTGCGTGCGCCGGCGCTGGACTGGCCTTCACCGGCGTTCCAGCCAGTGGTGATCAGCCGCATCAGCCTGGATCAGGTGGCGGCGTTGCAGACGGACCCGGTGGTCCAGCTTGCGGGCCGTGTCGGGGGCTATCTGCCGCTGCAATTGGGCACCGATTCCGTCGCTGTCCAGGGCGGCCGGCTGGCCAACGAGGAGCCGCTGGCACTGTTGCTGATGCCGTCCTCCAGCACCAGCGCCATGGCCGGCGCCAACCGCGCCGTGCAACTGGCGCTGGACAGCCTGTCGGTATTGCAGATCAGCGATTTTCAGGCAAGTCTGGACATGACCGCCGATGGCTGGCTTGATGCAGCAGTGACCATCCGCGGGGAAAACCCGCAACAGAAGCGCTTGCCGGTGGTGTTTAATTACACCCATCGCGAGAATGTGCTGGTGCTGCTGCGCAGCCTGCGGATCGGTGATGAAATATCCCGGCAGGTGATGGACAGGTTGCCGCAGTAAAGATGATGGCCAAGAGGGTATCGACAATGAGCATTCGCCCGGACCGTGCCGGTGCACTGGTGCTGACGGCGTGCCTGCTGCCGCTGGCAGCCTGTACACCGCGCATCGCACTGGAAGCACCGAAGGAACCAATCACCATCAACCTGAACGTGAAGATCGATCATGAAATCCGCCTGCGGGTGGAGCAGGATATCGATGAACTGTTCAGCGATGACAGCGCACTGTTCTAGGAGGCCGCATGAAAACAATCAAGTTACTGATGGCCGCGTTGCTGCTTGGCATGAGCAGCATGGCATTGGCGCTGAGTCTGGATGACGCCAAGGGGCAGGGTCTTGTCGGCGAACAGCCCAATGGCTACCTGGGCGTGGTCAAGGCGACACCGGAGGCGGTCGAGCTGGTGGCGGACATCAACGCGAAGCGCCGCGAAGCCTACGAACGCATCGCGCGTGAAAACGGTATTACGCTGGACCAGGTGGCAAACCTGGCCGGGCAGAAGGCCATTGAACGTTCCAGCGCCGGGGCCTATGTGCGTACCCCCGATGGCCAGTGGGTGACCAAATAACCACACCTCAACAGACAGGGACGCGCCGCCATGTTCGAATGGATTGCCTCACCGGAAGCGTGGGTCGCACTGGCCACGCTGACGGCACTGGAAATTGTCCTGGGCATCGACAACATCATTTTTCTGACCATTCTGGTTGACCGCCTGCCGCCGGAGCAGCGACCGAAAGCGCGTTTTATCGGTCTGGCGCTGGCCATGATCATGCGATTGCTGTTACTGGCTTCGCTGGCCTGGCTGACCAAGCTCACGGCCGACCTGTTCATGGTGCTCGGCCAGGGCATTTCGGGAAGGGACCTGGTGCTGATCGTCGGCGGTCTGTTCCTGCTGGTGAAAGCCGTGCTGGAAATCCACCATTCCATCGAAGATCACGGCGACGCGCCGGCGACATTGAAGACAGCCGGCACGTCTTCATTCTTCGGTATCCTGGCGCAAATCGCGGTGCTGGATATCGTGTTTTCGCTGGACTCGGTCATCACCGCAGTGGGCATGGCCAACCACCTGGCCGTGATGGTGATTGCGGTGGTCATCGCCGTCGGATTCATGATGCTGTTTGCCAATGCCATCGGCCAGTTTGTGTCGGCGCACCCGACACTGAAGATGCTGGCCTTGTCGTTCCTGGTGCTGGTGGGCACGGCGCTGATCGCCGACGGCCTGGCGTTCCATATTCCAAAAGGTTACATCTATTTCGCCATGGCATTCAGCTTTGCCGTCGAGATGCTCAACATGCGCATCCGCCGGCGCAAAGTCTGATTCCGAAGGTGGCGGCAAAACATCGGGCCGCTTCTCAGGCCCGATGTTTTGGTACACATCCTTACAATCCATTTGGCAGGGTTTTACTACAATTGCGCCAGCCCGTAATCGGGCAAGGTGGTTGTCCGCGTACCGTCCTTTTTCTGTCCGCGGGCAGCCTGATCGGCTGGGGTACACTGGCTGGGGAAGGAGCGCATCATGGCCTGGTTATGGACAGGGAAGATATGGTTTCTGTATCTGTTTATTGGTTGCGGCACCTTTGTGCATTTTCGTGGGCGGGTGCGGCATCGCTTTACACGGCAATTGCTGGATCATTCCACCATCATGGGGCCCTACAACTGCTTCGTGTACGCCACCAGCCAGGTCGAAAACCGGCCACTGATTGACCGGGCCGCTTTCCCGGAACTGGACCTGCTGCGTGACAACTGGCAGGTGTTCCGCGATGAGGCCCTGAACCTGTTCAACGAGGGGTATATCCGCAAGGCGGCCAGTGACAACGACCTGGCGTTTCATTCCTTTTTCCAGACCGGCTGGAAACGTTTTTACCTGAAATGGTACAGCGAGGCACAGCCATCGGCGCGGGCGCTGTGTCCCCGCTCGGTGGCGCTGGTGGAGCAGGTGCCCGGCGTCAACGCGGCCATGTTTGCCCTGTTGCCGGCCGGCGCGGCGCTCGGCAAGCATCGTGATCCGTTTGCCGGTTCGCTGCGCTATCACCTGGGGCTGGTGACACCCAATGACCCGCGCTGCGCCATTTATGTCGACGGCGAGCAGCATGTCTGGCATGACGGCCAGGATGTGGTGTTCGACGAGACTTTCATTCACTGGGCGGAAAACCGGACAGATCAGGATCGCATCATCCTGTTCTGTGACGTGGAGCGGCCGTTGCGCTATCGCTTTGCCACCTGGATCAACCGTGGCTTCAAGCGTGCGGTGGTCAGTGCCACCAGCACGGAAAATGTCGCCGGCGACCGGGTTGGAGTGCTCAACAGGATTTTCGATGTTGTGTACAAAGTGCGGGCGCGTGCCAAACAGCTCAAGCGACGGCAACGCGGGCTGTACTATCTGCTCAAATGGCTGCTGATCGGTGGCCTGTTGTATCTGGTCTTCATTCGCTGAACAGGCTGAACAGGACACGATGAACAAGACAGGCATACAGCTCGGATTGTTTCGTTTTGTAGACATTGATGTGCAGGCGTGGCTGGCATTGCTCAACGATGCTGACGTCAACCGGTACCTGCCGCTGGCGACCACGCCCTGGGACGCCGCTGCCGTGCGCCAGTGGATGGCCGACAAGGACGCCCAGTGGGCCGATCACGGTTATGGTCCCTGGGCGCTGCGCATTGATGGCCGTTTTGCAGGCTGGGGTGGCTTCCAGAAAGAAGCGCACGGCGCTGACCTTGCGCTGGTATTGCACCGGGCTTTCTGGGGCGCAGGCCCGGCGGTATGCCGGGCCATGCTGGCACAGCAGGCGGCGCTGGGCATCGAGCGCGTCAGCCTGCTGTTGCCGCCGGAACGTCCTCATCTGCGCGGGCTCGCCCGCCTGGGATTCCACCCGGTCGGCGAACTGACGTACGACGGCTGCCGTTTTCTGCACTTCGTGCGTGACGACTGTCAGCGGCCCACGGTACGCATGCCGGCCTCGCCGTAGCGGGTGCCGGCGACCGCCTCCGGTGAAAAGACGCTGTTGATCTCTGCCAGCTCCTGGGCACTCAGCGACACTTCCAGCGCGCCGAGATTGTCCTGCAGATACTGCCGCCGTTTTGTGCCGAAGATCGGCACGATGTCCTCACCTTGCGCCAGCACCCAGGCCAGTGCCAGTTGTGCCGGCTGCACCCCTTTCTGTTCCGCCAGGGCGCGGACCTTGTCCACCAGCGTGAGATTGTGGCGGAAGTTGTCACCCATGAAGCGCGGGTTATGGCGGCGGAAATCGTCGTCCGCGAAATCGTCCGGCGAACGAATCGCGCCGGTCAGAAAACCGCGCCCCAGCGGGCTGTAGGCAACAAAACCGACACCCAGTTCGCGGCAGGTGGCGAGCATGGCCTGCTCGGCATCACGGCTCCACAGCGAGTATTCCATTTGCAGCGCAGTGACCGGATGCACGGCGTGTGCGCGACGCAGCGTGTCCGGGGACGCTTCGCTCAGGCCCAGATACCGCACTTTGCCGGCGCTGACCAGGTCCGCCATGGCGCCGATGGTGTCCTCCACGGGGACGTCCGGGTCGATGCGGTGCTGGTAGTAGAGATCAATGGTGTCGACGTTCAGGCGTTGCAGGCTGCCTTCCACTGCGGCACGCACATACTCCGGCCGGCCGTTGACGGCCCGTGCATGGGGATCGGCAGAACGGACCACGCCGAACTTGGTGGCCAGGAACACACGCTCACGCCGCCCGGCGATGGCCCGGCCGACCAGCGTCTCATTGGTGTGCGGGCCATACATGTCGGCGGTATCGATCATCGTGACGCCCTGTTCCAGTGCGGCGTGAAGGGTGGCGATGGACTCGGCATCGTCGCGGCCACTGTAGAAATCGCTCATGCCCATGCAGCCCAGACCGAGTGCCGAGACGACCGGACCGCGTGTGCCCAACTGACGTTGTTGCATGGTGGAAACCTCGCTGAAAGACGAAATGGGGGGAACGGAGAAAGGCCAGTTTGATAGTTTGCTGTGGCGGGATAAATGCACGGTGATGGTTTATTCTGTTCAGAAATCTGAACAATCAGGAAGGTGCCCATGGATCGTTTCAGGGCAATGCAGGTGTTCCTGCGCGTGGTCGATACCGGCAGTTTCACCCGCGCTGCCGAAACGCTGGACATGCCACGTGCCACGGTGACCACCGCTGTGCAGTCACTGGAAACACGCCTGGGTGTGCGGCTGCTGCAACGCACCACGCGCCGTGTCAGCGTGACACCGGACGGGGAGGCCTTTGCAGCCCGTTGCCGGATCGTGCTGGAGGAACTGGAACAGACCGAAGCCATGTTCAGCCCGCGCCAGGTGCCTGCCGGCCGGCTGCGTATCAGCCTGCCGAGCCGTCCGGCGCGGCTGTTGATCGTGCCGGCGCTGAGGCAGTTCTGCGCACGTTATCCGCAGGTCGAACTGGAAATCAGTATCAGCGACCGGCCGGTGGACCTGATCCAGGAGGGGATGGATTGCGCGCTGCGCGTCGGCAGCCTGCCGGATTCGTCGCTGGTGGCCCGACGCATTGGCAGCATGGTGGAAATCAGTTGTGCGTCGCCAGACTATCTCGAACGGTTGGGCACTCCCCGGACGCCGGAAGAACTGGCCACGCACCAGGCGGTGAATTACCACGCTGCGCGCACTGGCCGCGTGCTGCCCTGGGAATACGTCCTCAACGGTCAGAGCCACGAGATCACCCTGCCGGGCACGCTCACCGTGGACAACGCTGAAGCCTACTTCGCCGCCGCCCTGGCGGGCTTCGGGCTGGTGCAGGTGCCTCTGTACACCGCGGCACCGCATCTGGAAAACGGCGAACTGCTGGAGGTGCTGCCGGCGTACCGGCCGCTACCAAGCACGATTTCGGTGGTTTACCCGCACAGTCGGCATCTGTCGCCGAGGGTGCGGGTATTTGCCGACTGGCTGGCGCAGACGCTGGTGGAGCAGATCGGCATTGCTCGCTAAGCCGGTCACAGCACCCCGTCGAGCGCTGTCGTGATGTGCTCTGAAGTCATCCGATTGCTGAAAGTCTCGCTCAGGGTGTCCGTGTCGGCCTCGCTCGGTGTGCGGATGACGACACTGAATTGGTGTCGCCGAGGGCGATTGAAGCGTGTTGCCTGATCCATTTCTGATCCTGCTTTTCCGGCACATCCCGTTCTGCAGTCTCCAGCACCCGCCGTGCATACTGCTGCAACAGCGCCGCGCGCTCGGCCGAACAGGCCCGCAGAAGCAACTCACCCAGAATGCGCAGCATATGCGCCAGCACCGCCGGGTTGTTGGCGCCCCACTGGCGAATCTGGTCCAGCGCCAGCCCGAGCAGGCTTTCAAAATCCGGCCGTGTGCCGACCAGCCGCAACTCGCCCTCCACGTGCCGCAACGCAGACGGAAATGGCCGTGCCACCACCACGCTCAGCAGGGAATGCAGACGATCCAGCACCATGATCGCGTTGGTGGTGTCGTTGACACCGGGTGAGAGCGCCTTGAGTGCCACGTCCACCAATTGGCGGATACCGAACGAGGCGTCCTGTTGCAGCGAACGTTGCGGGCCCTGTGAAAACGCGTCGCGCAGTTGCGCGAGCACGGTGTCGTCCGGGCGCGTGGTGTGCGCGAGCCAGGCCAGCGGGTAGCCGGCCGGCACAAAGTCGCCGACACGGTGTGGCACGTATACCACGCCGTCCAGCGTGGTGGCGATGTCGGTCAGTGCGGTGAAGTTGGCATCGGTCAGGTAGCCGCTGCACGGGGCGGGGATGGCGATGGCATCGTCCGGGCGTGTGGGCATCACTTCCGGTTCTGCGGCGGGCTCGCAATCGTCCGGGTACAGTCGTTGCAGCACCGGCCGGGTGTCGGCTTCGATGGCGGCAAGAATATTTTCCACCTGCAGGCTGGCGGCGATGTGGTGGATGAAATAGATCAGATAAACGATGCCGACGAAGGCGGCCAGCAGGCCGCCGATGACCGTCAGGGTCGGCATGGCACTGTCATCCACGCCCAGGCCGCGCAGTGCTACCAGGCAGTAGGCGTAGATGCCGAGGAACACACCCAGCACGGTCTGGTTGACGCGGTCGCGGAGAAAAGCGCGCAGCACGCGCGAGGAATATTGTGCGCTCGCCTGGGACAGGACCGCCAGTGTCAGCGAGAACACCAGCCCGGCGACGGTGATCATGCTGGACGCCACCGCCTGCAGCATGTCGCGGGCACCGGCGATGCCGGCGCCGGACATCAGGCGCAACTCGATGGGATAACGGGCATCAAGCGCCAGCAGCAGTTCGCACAGCAGGATCATGCCGAGCACGAGGCCCAGCGGGACCACCCACAGGCTGGCACGCAGGCGGTCGAGGAGCAGGCGGGGGCGCAGGGTCACGGCAACGTCCTTGTCGGCAAATGTCCCTGCTGTTGTATCACAGCCCCGTGCAGGCTTCAGCGTGCGGCGGTCTCCGGTGCCGGCAGGGGGGCGCCGGCCAGGGCGCGGTACAGATTGACCATGGACACCGTCACGTCCGTCTGGCTCTGGATCAGGGCGTCGCGGGTACTGATCAGCTCCTGTTCGGCGGAGAGCACTTCGAAATAACCGATAAAGCCCTGGTCATAGCGGGTGCGGGCCAGGCGCACCGCTTCGGTGGCCGCCGCCGTGGCATCACGCAGGCGCTCGGTGCGCTGCTGGCTGCGCTGATGACGCACGAGCAGGTTTTCGGTTTCCTCCAGAGCGTTCAGCACAGTCTGCTGATAACCGGCCAGTGCCGCGCGGGATTCCGCATCGGCGGCGTCGATACGGGCCCGCACGCGGCCGGTATCAAGGAATGTCCAGTCCACGCCCAATGCGATGCGACGTGACTCCGCCGGCCCGCTGAACAGATCGCTGCTGTCGCCCGCTACCGAGCCGATCAGCCCGTCCAGGCTGAAGCGCGGGAACAGGTCGGCGGTGGCGACGCCGATGCGCGGGCGGCGGCGAGCCGGCGCTCGGCGGCGCGAATATCCGGCCGCCGGCGCAATGCGTCGCCGGGGCTGCCCACTGGCACAGACGGGAGGGCGTCCGGCAGGGGCGCGGGCACGCCCAGGGTGTCGCGCAGTGCCGCCGGTGGCTGTCCGGTGAGGACGGCCAGGCGATGCAGTGTGACCTGCACCGCGCTGTCGATGGCCGGCAATGCCGCACGCGTGGTGTCCAGCTGCGCCTGCGCACGGACCTGATCAAAGGCCGTGCCACGGCCGGCCTCCACGCGCGAGCTGACAATATCCAGCAGGGCCTGTTGATTGGCCACGTTCTGTTCGGCGATCAGGTACTGCTGTTGCAGGCCGCGCAGTTCGAAGTAACCACTGGCAAGCTGGCCGACCAGGGCCACTTGCAGCGCGGCCAGATCCGCACCGGCGGCGTCCAGTTCCGCCACGCGTGATTCGGTGGCGCGGCGTAGCCTGCCGAACAGGTCCAGTTCCCAGCGTGCGGCGACGCCGGCCTGATACACCTCGACGCGTTCGGCGGACGAGGTGCGTTCCACCGCCGCGAGATGCTGTTCGGCAGCGCCGGCACTGGCGGTGATGGAGGGCCACTGTTCGCGGCGTGCACCGCGCAGCAGCGCCTCGGCGCCTTCGTAGCGGGCCAGTGCAGCCTGCAGATCATGGTTGGCCAGCAACGTCTGCTGCACCAGTGTCGCCAGTTGCGGATCATCAAACCCTTGCCAGAAACGCTGTTCGCCGTGTGAATCGTCGGCGGCCTGTGGCAGTGCGTTGGCAAAGGTCTCCGGGGCGCCGGTGTCCGGCGCCTCGTAGTCGGGCCCCACAGCGCAGCCGGCAATAGCCAGTGGCAGCAGGGCGAAGAGGAATTTACGCATGGTGCGGGTTCTCCTGCGGGGCGTTGAGGGCGTCGGCGCGGCGCAGCACCCATTTGCGCAGCGCGACATAGAACACCGGCGTGAGGAACAGGCCGAACAGGGTCACGCCGATCATGCCGGCGAACACGGCGGTGCCCAGTGCCTGGCGCACTTCGGCGCCCGCGCCGCTGCTGATGACCAGCGGTACCACGGCGGCGGTGAAGGTGATCGACGTCATGATGATCGGACGCAGGCGCAGGCGGCAGGCTTCCAGTGCGGCTTCCACTACGCCACGGCCCTGATGTTCCAGCTCGCGGGCAAACTCGACGATCAGGATCGCGTTTTTACATGCCAGGCCAATCAGTACGACCAGGCCCACCTGCACGAAAATATTGTTGTCGCCGCCTGCAAACCAGACTCCGATCAGCGCCGACAGCATGCACATCGGCACGATCAGGATGACCGCCAGCGGCAGGACCCAGCTTTCGTACAAGGCGGCCAGCACCAGGAACACCAGCAGGATGGCGAGCGGGAACACCACCAGTGCGGCACGGCCCTGGGTGGCCTGCTGGTAGCTCAGGTCGGTCCATTCAAAGGCCATGCCGTTGGGCAGTGTGCTGGCGGCCAGTGCGGTGATCGCGTCCATGGTCTGGGCCGAGGAAAGAATGCGCGGGTCGGCTTCGCCGGCGAGGTCGGCAGCCGGGTAGCCGTTGTAGCGCAACACCGGGTCCGGGCCGAAGCTTTCGCTGATGCTGACCATTGCGCCCACCGGCACCATTTCGCCGCGATCATTGCGGGTATAGAGGCCGGCAATGTCCTCGACGCTGTCGCGATGCGAGGCATCGGCCTGGGCGATGACCTGCCAGGTACGGCCAAACAGGTTGAAGTCGTTGACGTAGGTCGAGCCAAGATAGGTCTGCAGGGTATCAAACAGCTCCGTCATCGGTACGCCCTGGGCTTTCGCCTTCAGACGGTCCACGGTGGCATCCAGCTGTGGCACGTTGGCCTGATAACTGCTGATCGGGAAGCCCATGCCCGGCGTGCCGGCGATGGCGCCCTGCATGGCGTTGACCGCGTCCTGCAGCGCACCGTAGCCGAGATTGCCACGGTCCTCGATGAACAACTGGTAACCGGAGCCGTTGCCGAGGCCGAGAATCGGTGGCGGCATAAACGAGAACGCAAAGCCTTCTTTCAGTTCGCTGATGCGTCGATTGATTTCCGCGTTGATTTCCTCGGCACTCATGCTGCGTTCATTGAACGGTTTCAGGGGCAGGAACACGACACCGGTGTTGGAGGTGTTGGTGAACTGCAATGCGTTCAGGCCGGGGAAAGCGATGGTGTGGGCCACGCCATCGGTTTCCATGGCGATTTCGCTGACGCGGCTGAGCAGGGCATCGGTGCGTTCCAGGGAGGCACCTTCCGGCAACTTCACACCGGCCATCAGGTACAGTTTGTCCTGAACGGGAATAAACCCGGGCGGCACTGCCTTGAACATCAGCCCGGTGCTGGTCAGCAGCACGGCATAGATGGCAAAGACCACGCCGCGCCGCGCGAGTGATTTGCCGACACCGCGCTGGTAGCTGGCGGAGCTGCGGTTGAAGAACCGGTTGAACGGCCGGAACACCCAGCCGAACAGTGCATCGATAATGCGTGTGAGGCGGTCTTTCGGTGCGTCGTGCGGTTTCAGCAGCATGGCTGCCAGGGCCGGTGACAGGGTCAGCGAGTTGATGGTGGAGATCACGGTGGAAATGGCAATGGTTACCGCAAACTGACGGTAGAACTGGCCGGTGACACCAGACAGGAAGGCCATCGGAATAAACACGGCACACAGCACCAGGCCAATCGCCACAATCGGACCGGACACTTCTTTCATGGCCTGGTGCGCGGCGGCCACCGGGCTTAATCCTTCCTCGATGTTCCGTTCGACGTTTTCCACCACCACGATGGCGTCGTCCACCACAATCCCGATGGCCAGGACCAGCCCGAACAGTGTCAGGGTGTTGATCGAATAGCCGAGCAGGTACAGCACGGCGAAAGTACCGACCACGGACACCGGCACCGCCAGCAGCGGGATGATGGACGCGCGCCAGGTTTGCAGAAACAGCGTGACCACGAGCACCACCAGCAGGATGGCTTCCAGCAGTGTCTTGACCACCGAGTTGATGGAGTCGCGGACGAAAATGGTGGTGTCGTACACGGCTTCGTATTCCACGCCCTCGGGGAAGCGGGTGGACATCTCGTCCATGGCGCTGATGACCGCGTCGCGGATTTCCAGCGCGTTGGCATTGGGCGCCTGGAAGATACCGATGCCCACCGCCTGCTTGCCGTCGAGCTGGGAGCGCAGGGTATAGTCGCCGGCGCCGAGTTCGACCCGGGCCACGTCGGCCAGCCTGACGATTTCGCCGTCGGCACCGCGCTTGAGCACGATGTCCTCGAATTCCTCGGTGCTGCGCAGGCGGCCCTGGGCGTTGATCAGGGTCAGGAAATCACTGTCGGGAATCGGCTCGGCGCCCAACTGGCCGGCAGACACCTGCACGTTCTGTTCGCGGACGCTGCGCACCACGTCGCTGGCGGTCAGGCCGCGCGCAGCGACTTTGTCCGGGTCGAGCCAGAGACGCATGGCATAGTCGCCGCCGCCGAACACCTGCGCGTCGCCCACGCCCTGGATACGGGCCAGCACATCTTTCACATGCAGGCGTGCGTAGTTGCGCAGGTACAGGGTGTCGTATTCACCGCCGGGTGACGTCAGGTGCACCACCATCAGAAAGGTGGGCGACTGCTTCTGCGTGGTGACACCTTGCCGGCGTACATCTTCCGGCAGCCGGGCCAGTGCCTGGCTGACACGGTTCTGCACGCGCACGGTGGCATCGTCTGCATCCGTGCCGGGGCGGAAGGTGACGGTCATCTGCAACACGCCATCGGAGCCGGCCACCGACTTCAGGTACATCATGTCCTCGACGCCATTGATGGCTTCTTCCAGTGGCGTGGCCACGGTTTCGGCAATCACTTTCGGGTTGGCGCCGGGGTAGACGGTACGTACCACGACAGAGGGGGGCACCACTTCCGGGTATTCACTGATCGGCAGCAGCGGAATCGAGATGACCCCCACCGCAAAGATAATGATCGACAGCACTGCGGCAAAAATCGGCCTGTCGACGAAGAAACGGGAAAAGTTCATGGCAACACCTCAGCGGGGCGGCATGGCGATGCCGCCCACAGTTCCTTGAATTTGTTCTGACCGGCGGCGGGGGCCGCCGGCATGGCGGTTACGGCGTGACCGCCAGTTGCCCGTCTTGCCCGGCACGCATGCTGACCCGCTGTGGCACCACTTCCATGCCCGGGTAGAACACTTTCTGCACGCCGTTCACGACGACCTGATCCCCGGACGACAGCCCTTCGCGGATCACCAGCAGACCATCGACGCGCCGACCGGCAATGACGTTGCGGCGTTCTGCGCGGTTCTCCTGATTCACCACGTACACGTAGCGACGATCCTGGTCGGTGAGTACGGCTTTCTGGTCCACCAGTACGGCGTGGCGGGCGCTTTCCAGCGGCATCTCTACCCGCACGAACTGGCCGGGCCGGAATACGCCGTCCGGGTTGGCCAGCACAGCGCGGTATTGCAGCGTACCGGTGTCGCTGTTGACGCGGTTGTCGATGAAATCCAGCTCGCCGCGATACGGGAACCCTTCGTCGCCGGGCAGGCCGATCCGCACCGGAATATGGCCTGCGTCAGTGGCGGCATGTTCATTGGCGGTCTGCTGGGTGCTCTCGAAATAGACGTGTACCGGGTCGACGGACACCACCGTCGTCAGCAGCGTGCTGTCGGCACTGGCCAGGTTGCCGCGGGTGACAGCCGCGCGGCCGGCACGGCCGCTGACCGGAGAGCGCACTTCGGTGTAATGCAGGTCCAGTTGGGCGGTGTCCAGGGCGGCAGCCGCCGCCTGTACGGTAGCCTGTGCGCTGGCCTGCGATGCACTGCGCTGGTCGAATTCCTCACGTGAAATGGCGCGGCTTTCCATCAGTTGCCGGGCACGTGCGGCCTCGGTCGTAGCCAGGGCCAACAGGCTGCGAGCGTGCGCCAGATCGGCTTCGGCGGCGCGCAGGCGTGCCTGGTACGGGCGCGGGTCAATCACGAACAGCACCTGTCCCTGTTGCACCAGTTCGCCTTCTTCAAAGGCCACCTTGTCAATGTAGCCGCTGACGCGCGGACGCAGGGCGACGGTTTCCGGTGCCGCCACACGGCCGGTGTAGCGGTTCCAGAGGGTGACGTCTTCGGCCAGTACTTCGGCCACATCCACCTGCGGCGGCGGTGGCGCCGACTCGGCGGCCTGGCCACGCGCATCACAGCCGGCCAGAAAAGCCACGGCCAGCATCAGCACGGTAATGGTTATGCCCAGCATCATTGTTCCGTCCCTTCGAGTGACTGCTTTCATGACGTGCTCGCTTCCTGTCTTGCAGGTTTCCATTCGGTGGCGCGAGGGCGCGACCGCTTGCTGAAAAACAAAACAGCACCGTGGTGCTGTCGATGGCGAAGGTGTCTGTCGATACCCGGCCCAGTCGGTACAGATTACGCAGCGGCGGGGCCAGGGGGATATCCGGTTTATGCAGCGTCCTTGCCTGATTCTGTTTTGTTGCCGCCGAGTAACGGCACGGGCCATGATCGTGGCGCAGCCGTAAACCCGCACCGGCGTGGCGGTGCGTCTGCGGCGGGCGAGATAACAGCGTGTGCTATTGGTGACACAAAGCTGCGACAGAGGTTGTCAGGAGCCTGTCATGCAAGGGTTAAACTGCCAGCATGCCGGACTGGACAGATGCCGGTGCGCACGTGCACAGTCAGCCAGCGCCCACCGTGCTGCGTCGAGCGGGCCTGCCCCGCGGGGTACGGCGTTGCGGTGCGGCTTGCACGTTCCTGCACGGTCCTTGCCTGATCCTGCAGAACGCGGTGACCGGCCCTTATCCACCCCGGAGGGCTGCGTATACTGCCCGAACCGGTCGGCGGGAGGATCGAGATGATGATCGACTACAGTGCCTGCAGCGAACAGATCAATGCACCGTTGTGCCGCAAGCTGGCAGAACAGGTCATGGAACACATCACCGAAGAAGGCGTCGTGAGCACGGCCATTCCGGGCCTCGAACTGCTGCGCGCCAACGGTGCCACCAGTTGTACTTCCACAGTCTATGAGCCGGCGTTGTGCGTCATCGCCCAGGGGCAGAAGACGGTGCAACTGGGGGACCGGGAAATCATCTATGGGCCACTGAGCTACATGGTGTCGTCGGTACACCTGCCGGTGGTCGGGCAGGTGCTGCAGGCATCGGAAGACGAGCCCTACCTGGCCGTGAAACTCACCGTCGACCCGCAGGAAGTGGCTGACCTGATTCTGGAACTGGGTGATGACATGCCGTTGCACGAGGACATCGCCTGCAGTGAAGTGGCCTGTGGCCTGTGCATCGCGCAGGTCGATTTTGGCATTCTGGAAGCCATGACACGGATGGTCAGCCTGCTCGGTTCCCCCACCGACGCGCGCATGCTGGCCCCGCTGGCGCGGCGCGAGATCATCTACCGGGCACTGATGGGCGAAATGGGCGCGCGCATGCGCGACTTTGCGGCAGCAGACAGCCAGGCACACCGGGTATCGCGGGTGATTGCACTGCTCAAGGATCGTTTTGCCGAGCCGTTGCGCATTCGTGAACTGGCGGACAACGTCAACATGAGTGAGTCGACGCTGTTTCACACGTTCAAACAGGTGACACGCATGTCGCCGCTGCAATTCCAGAAAAAACTGCGCCTGCACGAAGCGCGCCGGCTGATGCTGACCGAAGGGCTGGAAGCGGCCACCGCCAGTTACCGTGTCGGCTATGAAAGCCCGTCGCATTTCAGCCGCGAATACAGCCGCATGTTCGGCGCACCGCCGCGTGCGGATGTCATCAAGTTGCGCGGTGAACCATCACGTGCGGCCGCGCCGGCTTGACGTAGGGTGGGTAGAGCCAAAGGCGAAACCCACCATGTCCATGTCGCACACTGCTCGCACAGAATCATCGAAACTGCCCACTTCCCAAGCCGGGTGATTTCGATGTTTTTGCGGGAGTGAATAACCGGCATGGACCCGGGGGGTTTCGCCTTTGGCTCTACCCACCCTACCATCCCACCGCTCTTAATTATCCGGGTTCAAGGATTAACGTGTGGCCAGCACCCGGTTACGTTCCGACACCTGCGTATTCAGCGTCCACAGGTCATACAGATACCCCAGCCCGAGCAGACCGGCCGTGAACAAGTACAGGATGCCGGTGATCCACTTGCCCATGTACATGCGGTGCACACCGAACAGGCCGAGGAAGGTCAGCAGTATCCAGCTGAGGTTGTAGTCCACCTGACCGGTGCGGAAGCGATGGTCGGCCTGGCGGTCCATGGCCGGAATCAGGAACAGGTCGATGATCCAGCCGATCAGGAACAGGCCGAAGGTGAAGAACCAGATGGTGCCGGTGATCGGTTTGCCATAGTAGAAACGGTGTGAGCCGGTGAAGCCGAAGATCCAGAGCAGGTAGCCGATGACCTTGCTGTGGGTGTCAGGGTGGACGGGCATATTCTGCATTACCGCAACTCCATGCACGGGCTGATGGCGCTGATGACGGACCAGCGTTCAGGCAGATAGTGGGGGCCGCCGGGCAGATGTCAACCGGTTGTCTCTCTTGTTTGACAATGATTCTCAGTCGCCATATCGTGCCGCCTGATATCACTTTGCTCATTCTCTGATCCGGGGGTTCCGCCGTGCGTCATCCCGTTCTGTCCGGCCTGTGTCTCGCGCCACTGGTGCTGGCCCAGCCTGTGCTTGCTGAAACCGTCAACAAACTCGAAGAAGTCTCGATCAGTGCTACCCGGGGCGGCAGTGTGGCGGGGCAAACGCCGCAAAAGATCACCATCATCACCCGTGAAGAACTCGAACAGCAACTGGCGGTGACCTCGGATACCTCCCAGGTGCTGAGCAACCTGATCCCGTCGTTCTCGCCCAGCCGCCAGAAGCTGACCAATTCCGGTGAGACGTTCCGGGGCCGCAACCCGCTGTTCATGATCGACGGCGTGCCTCAGTCCAACCCGCTGCGTGACGGGTCCCGCGATGGCTATACCATCGACCTGTCGATGGTGGAACGGATCGAGATCATTCACGGTGCCAGCGCCGAACATGGCCTGGGCGCCACCGGCGGCATCATCAACTTCGTTACCCGCCGGCCGGAAGGCACGCAGATTCGCCAGCACCTGGGCATGCGCGCCAGCGCGCCCACCGACTACGACGAAGACGGCGTCGGCTACAAGCTGGACTACCGTGTGGAAGGCGTGCGCGGCAACTGGGATTTCCTGGCGGCGGCCACCTTTGAAGAACGCGGCATGTATTACGATGCCGACGGCCGCGCCATCGGCATCGACCCGGCGCAGGGCGACACCATGGATTCCCGCAGCCACGACCTGTTTCTGAAAGTGGGTTACTGGCTGACGGAAAACCAGCAACTGCAATTCACGGTGAACCGCTTTGAGCTGGATGGCCATCACGATTATGTGCTGGTGTCCGGAGACCGTGCCAACGGTGTGCCAGCCACGTCGGTGCCGGGGTCGCCGGAAGGGGATGCGCCGAAGAATGATGTAGTCACCACCAACCTGACCTACCGGCACGACAACTGGCTGGGCAATCAGGTGCTGGCGCAGGTTTATACGCAGCGTTTCCGGGCGTTGTATGGCGGTTCCAGGGCGGGTACGTTCCAGGATCCGGCTTATGCTCCTATCAATGATCTTTTTGACCAGTCGCAGAATGAATCTGACAAAGTCGGTGCAAAGTTCACTGTCACCCGTGATGGCATGCTCAACAACCGGCTGAAGATCACCGCCGGTATGGACGTGCTGCAGGATGAAACCAGTCAGGTGCTGACACAGACCGGCCGGGAGTGGGTGCCGGAAACCCGGTTCGAGAATATCGCCCCGTTTGTTCAGGGTGAATATCGGGCCACCCAGCGTTTGTCACTGCATTCGGGTGTGCGTTATGAATACGCCAAGCTGAAAGTGGATGATTTCACCACGCTGGCTTCGTACAACGGCGGTCAGTTTGTTGAAGGTGGCGAGCCGAGCTTCGACGAAACCCTTTTCAACTTCGGCGTCGTCTATCAGGTCACCGATTGGGCACAGTTGTTTGCCAATTATTCTGAAGGTTTCGGTATGCCGGATGTGGGGCGCGTTCTGCGTGCCGTGAATCAGCCAAATCAGAGCGTGGATGATTTTATTGATCTGGAGCCGATTGTTACCGACAACCAGGAAATCGGTTGGCGCTTCCGTCACGGTGCCTGGGATGCGGAGATCAGCTACTTCCGTTCCGATTCTGATCTCGGGGCACGGCTGGAACAGGTCAACGGCGTGTTCGAGGTGATGCGGGAAAAATCCGAGATCGAAGGGATGGAAGTCGATACCAACTACCAGCTCACCGAGCGTCATCGTATCGGTGCCAGTTACGCTCATGTGAATGGCAAATATGACTCCGACCGGGACGGCCATACCGACACTCGTCTCGGTGCGCGGGACATCTCTCCTGATCGCCTGACATTGCGCTGGCAAACCCGGTGGAACGACAGGATCGCCAGCCAGATGACGGGCAACTATCTGTTCAGCCGCAACTATCCGGGCAATGGTGCCGACAACGATTTCAGCAGCTATACGCTGGTGGATGCATCGCTGATCTACACGCTGTCCGAAGGCAAACTGTCGTTCGGTATCGACAACCTGTTCAATGAAGACTATTTCACGTTCTTCGCCCAGAGTGCGGGTCTGCTGGATGATCAATACACCAAAGGCCGTGGCCGCACACTCAGTGTCGGTTACAGTCTGGATTTCTGATCGGGCATGAAACCCACATTGCTTGCCCTGCATAAATACGCAGGGCTGGCACTGGCGGTGCTGCTGGGGGTGATCGGCGCCAGCGGCAGCCTGCTGGTGTTTCACGACACGCAGGATCAGTGGCTGACCCCGGCGCTGCGCAGCACGCCGGGGTCTTCGCGTTCCTTCGACGAGATCATTGCGGCGGCGCAGGCCGCGATGCCGGACGCGGTGCCGCGACGGCTGGACGTCTCGCAGGATCAGCGCAGCCCGCACGTGGTGCGCTTCCCCGGCCCCGACGGCGCACCCGGTCCGATTCAGGTGGCGGTGTCGCCCTCTACTGCGCAGGTACTGGCCGTGCGGCAGTGGGGCGCCTACCCCATGAGCTGGGTTTACCGGCTGCACTACACGCTGCTGTCGGGCAGCACCGGCAAATATGTGGTGGGTGTTTGCGGCCTGTTTCTTCTGTTTTTCTGTCTGTCGGGCCTGTATCTCTGGTGGCCCCGCGCGGGTCGCTGGCGCAGAGCGTTCACGGTACGCCGCGACCTGGGGGCGTTCCGTTTCAATCACGATCTGCATCAGGTGGCTGGCGTGGTGCTGTTGCCGGTGATGCTGATCGTCGCGTTTTCCGGCACGGCGCTGGTCTTTCCTGCCCAGGTAACGGCGCTGGTGAGGGCCGTGTTGCCGGTGGAAGCGCCGCAGAAGGTGTCACTGGCTGCGACAGGCGAACCGGTGTCATTTGACGCCGCCATCGACGCGGCGCGGCGTGTATTCCCGGAAGCGACACTGACGCGAATTGATTTTCCCGATGGCCCCGGTAACGGTTATCGCGTGGCGTTTCGGCAGGCGGGTGAAGGGCACGGCACCACGCGGGTCTGGGTCAGTGGTGCAGGGCAGGTGCTGGCCACACGCGATGCGCGACAGGTGCCCGCCGGCAACCGTTTCCTCGACTGGCAGTTCCCGCTGCACAATGGCGCGCAGTTCGGGCTGGCGGGCCGCTGGCTGGTGTTTGTCAGCGGCTGGGTGCTGGTGATGCTGTGTGGCACCGGGGTGTATCTGTGGTGGCGCAAGCGGCGCCTGCAACAGCAGGCGCGCCGGCGTCGCTGATCAGAGCGTGACGTCAATCGCGCCGGCCACGCGCAGTGCCTTGTCAATTGCGGCCTGAATGCTTTCGTCGCGTGCTAGGCCCACGCCCAGGCGGCGTTCGCCACGCACTTCCGGCTTGCCGAACAGGCGCAGGTCGGTGTCCGGTTCGGCCAGGGCTGCAGCCAGGTTACCGTAGGTCATCTGGCTGGAATCGCCCTCCACCAGCAGTACCGCCGAGGCGCTCGGGCCGTACTGACGAATGGCGGGGATCGGCAGACCAAGAATCGCGCGGGCATGCAATTCGAATTCGGACAGGTTCTGGGAAATCAGCGTGACCATGCCGGTGTCATGTGGCCGCGGCGAGACTTCGCTGAAATACACGGCGTCGCCCTTCACGAACAGCTCCACGCCGAAAATGCCTTGGCCACCGAGCGCTTCGGTGACGGCACCGGCAATCCGCTCGGCTTCCGCCAGGGCTTTATCGGACATCGGTTGCGGCTGCCAGGATTCACGGTAATCGCCTTTTTCCTGACGGTGGCCAATCGGCGCGCAGCAGGAGGTGCCGTCGCGATGGCGTACGGTCAGCAGCGTAATTTCATAGTCGAAATCGACAAACCCCTCGACAATCACCCGGCCCTTGCCGGCACGGCCGCCGGACTGGGCATAGTCCCAGGCGTGCTGGATGTCCGCATCGCTTTTCACCGTGCTCTGGCCTTTTCCGGACGACGACATCACCGGCTTCACCACGCACGGCAGGCCGATGGCGGCAATGGCGTCGCGGTATTCCTGCTCGGTTTCGGCGAAGCGGTACGGTGAGGTGGCCAGGCCCAGCTCTTCGGCCGCCAGGCGCCGGATGCCTTCGCGGTTCATGGTCAGTTTCGCGGCGCGGGCGGTGGGCACCACATGCAGCCCTTCCTGCTCCAGTTCCACCAGCGTGTCGGTCGCGATGGCCTCGATTTCCGGTACCACCAGGTGGGGTTTTTCCTGTTCGATCACGGCGCGCAGGGCGGCGCCATCCAGCATGGAAATGACGTGGCTGCGATGGGCGACCTGCATCGCCGGTGCATTGGCATAGCGGTCCACGGCAATCACTTCGCAGCCCAGCCGTTGCAGTGCGATCACCACTTCCTTGCCCAGCTCGCCGCTGCCGAGCAGCAACACGCGGGTCGCGGTGGGGGAGAGTGGCGTGCCAAGCGTCGGCTGGGTCATGGAGGGTCTCGCTCTGGTGGTTGCAATCAAGGGGCGCAGTTTACCCCATGCGGGCGGGCCTGCCAGCGGCTACCATAGCCGCGTAGTGAAGGAGTGAGCCGTGACCGACGACGAAAAGTGGATGCGCGAAGCGCTGGCGCTGGCCGCGCAGGGGGCCGCTGAAGGTGAAGTGCCGGTGGGGGCGCTGGTGGTGCGTGATGGCCAGGTGCTCGGGCGCGGCTGGAACCGTCCCATCGCCGGGCATGATCCGACCGCGCATGCCGAGGTGATGGCGCTGCGTGAGGCGGCGCGCCATGAAGCCAACTACCGGCTGAGCGGCGCCACCCTGTACGTCACCATCGAACCCTGCACCATGTGCTTCGGTGCGCTGATGCATGCGCGCATCGCGCGGCTGGTCTACGGCGCCACGGAGCCGCGTGCGGGGGCCTGCGTCAGCCAGTTGCGGCTACCGGAGCAGCCTTTCTACAACCATCGTCTTGAAGTGATTGGCGGGGTCTTGGCGGAGGACAGTGCCATCATGCTGCGCAGCTTCTTCCGCCAACGGCGCGGGCGCAGCGAAAACTGATTCTGTGGGGGTAGGGTGGGTAGAGCGAACGCGAAACCCACCGGGTCCATGCCGCACACTGCTCGCACAAAACCATCGAAACTGCCTTCTGCCTTCTGCCTTCTGCCTTCTGCCTTCTGCCTTCTGCCCGCGATCCGCGATCCGCGATCCGTGATCCGCAATCTGCAATCTGCTACCCGCTACCCAAGCCGGGTGATT
>NZ_AQOR01000041.1 GCF_009846755.1 Alcanivorax sp. S71-1-4 | reverse complement strand
TCCGGGATTAGTTGACCACTACATGGCGCATCAGCGCGCTGGGAGACAACCAGTTCTCTTTTCAGAACTATTCGAGCTCGGGTGGTTTTCTATTTCGGGGTGATCAGCAGGACAGCGGTGATGATTACCGTATCTGGGGGCACAACACGGGCACGATCGATGGTTCAAAGGGAGACCGCTACCTGTTCAGACTGGAACTGATTGACGGTGGCGGAGAGATTTACAGGATGTACACCCGTGCCGGCGAACTGGTGAAGGCCGGGAACAAGAAGGACGGTGATGGTGATCACGAGGTTTTTGCGCAGCCAAGCTATAACGGCTCGGATCGCTATCAATGGGTGATTGTGCCTGTTCCGTAATGAAGCCGGGGAACGCGGCAGTTATCTCGTTTTTTGTGTGAATCCTGGCCGCCTGCGACAAGGCGGTCAGGATTCATCGTGCGTCAGGACCGGGTTGTTCAGCTTCTGGCCACATCCCGCCACGCCAGCATCTGTTCTTCCAGCGTGTCGGCATCCTGCGTCATGAAATTCACATGCCCCATCTTGCGGCCCGGGCGCACTTCCTTGGCATACCAGTGGAGATATCCGGGGCGGTGCAGCCACTCAATGTCATATGCGACGCCGAGCAGGTTGAGCATGGCGGCGACGCCTTTCACATCGGGGGGCGTCAATGGCAGCCCGGTCAACGCACGCAGGTGCATCTCGAACTGGCTGATGTTGGCGCCTTCCTGTGACCAGTGCCCGGAGTTGTGTACGCGCGGCGAAATCTCGTTGACCAGCAACGCGTCACCACAGTCGAACAATTCGATGGCCATGATGCCGTGGTAATCGAGTTTTTCGAGCAGGGCGCGTGCCATGGTTTCAGCGTTGGCCTGATGCGTGGCAGTGAGCTGTTTTGCCGGGGCACGGGTGACATTCAGGATGCCGTCGCGGTGAATATTTTCCACCAGCGGGTAAAACGCCATTTCGCCGGTGCTGCTGCGAGCGGCGAGCAGGGACAGTTCACGCCGGAAGCCGATGGTGGCTTCGACGATGGTGTTTTCGTCGGCGTCGGGCAGGGCGTCGCCGGTGCGCAGGAACTGCGTGCCACGACCGTCGTAGCCGCCACGGCGTGCCTTGATGACGACATTACCCCATTGTTCGCGGGCCCGGGCCAGTTCGGTGCCCGGCAACCAGGGTGAGGTGGCAATGCCGAGGTCATCCAGCAGCTGCTTTTGTGTCAGCCGGTCGGGCAGCACGGCCATGGTGCGGCGGATGGCGGCCTTCGGTGACGCCATCAGCGTATTGACCAGGGCGTTGTCCGGCATGGTGTCGCGCTCGACGGTGATGGCGTCGTAGCGCGCCAGCAGCGCGTCGGTGTCCAGGTGCAGGGCCAGGTCCGAAGTGCCGGGAAACAGCTCGCCGGTTTCCGGCGACAGGCGGTCCACGATCACGCCCAGGCGTACGCCGGCTTCCGCCAGCATCATTGATAATTGTCCGGTGCCGAGTACGAGAACGCGTGGTGTCACTGGCTCGCCCCCAGCTGGGCATCGGCGAGCACGGCGTCGGCGCGTTCCTGCTTGAAGCGCTTGATGCGTTCCATCACGTCCGGTTGCTGCGTGGCCAGAATCTGCGCGGCCAGCAGGCCGGCATTCCAGGCACCGGGGGCGCCGATGGCCAGGGTGCCCACGGCCACGCCGCGCGGCATCTGCACAATGGAATAGAGGCTGTCGACGCCGCTCAGGGCCTGGCTGGTCACCGGCACGCCCAGCACCGGCAGCGGTGTCAGGGAGGCGACCATGCCCGGCAGGTGGGCTGCGCCACCGGCGCCGGCGATGATCACTTTGTAGCCCTGGTCGGCAGCGGCTTCGGAGAACTCGACCAGACGTTTCGGCGTGCGGTGGGCGGACACCACTTCGGCGTGCCAACTGACACCGAACAGGTCCAGTGCCTCACAGGCCTCTTGCATGATGGTCCAGTCCGAGCGGGACCCCATGATCACGGCAACGTCTTTGGTCATGTTCTGTACTCCGTTAAAGCCATGTGACATGGCATTGCAAACAACCTTTCCGATCAGCGGCCTGACAGGAAACGTGACGCCGGGCGATGCGGACATCACCAGCCTGGTACCTGATTCCGGGCTTATCCCCGGCACGGGAGCGCGGCCACGTGCAGAAAACGTGGGGGCTGGCCGGCCATTCCCTGCATGGATCGGGGAGACGGGCCGTTCCCCTGCTTGAGCGGGGGGCTAAATGTACCTGATTTCAGGCGCGCTGGCAGCCGTAGAGCCTGGCTGGCGGGCCTGACGGGCGGTTGGGCGCCTGCTGAGCGCGGTCTGCCTCGCTCGGGCCCACTCGGGCCGCCGGGCGCCGGAGGGTGGCGAGGGTACCATACGTGCCGCCGGAAATAGGGCGCCCGCCTCGCGTTTGCCACGGCATGCGGAGGGCGCACGCCCGAATGATGCCACGGCATACCCCATATGGGGGATGCGGGTAGGTGCCCGCCCTGTAACGATCACGCCCTGGCTTTAATTGGGGATACCACTACAAGGAGTTCACTGTGAAAGCACAGTCTTTGCTTGTCAGTTCATTTGTTGCTCTGTCTGTCGTGCTGTCCGGCTGCGGTGGTGGCGGGGGTGGCAGCAGGTCGGGCGGTTCGGCGCCGTCGTCGGACATCGAGGGGGCTGCCGTCAAGGGCATTCTGAAAAACGCCGATGTGGCGGTGTATCCGGTGGTGGACGGCGTGGTGGACGGCGAAGCCCTGCAGATGACCACCACGGATGATGCTGGCCGCTATAGTCTGAATCTCAGCTACACCGGCCCGGCCCTCATCACGATCACGGGGAACGCGGACGCCAGCATGGTGTGCGACGTGCCGGCCGGGTGTGACGATGGCGAAGGCGGGACGGCGGCGTTCGGCGCGGACGTTCCCTTTGGTGCGAATATGGCGCTCGAAGCGATGGCGGTGCTGGATGGCGGCGCCGTGTCCATCAACGTCACGCCGCTGACTCACCTGGCGGCGGCGAAGGCCCGCGCGGCTGTGTTGAACGACGTTGCGATCCGTCTGGCCAACAGTCATGTGGCCAACCTGTTCGGAGTGACCGGCGAACTGACGGCGCTGCCAGCGGTGGACATCACGGATACCACCGCGCTGGAAGGGGCCGATGCCAACGCTCAGAAAGGTGCCTTGCTGGCGGCGGCCCTGTATGGCGCCGCGCTGGAGGAAGGGCAAACGTTGGACCAGCTGGCGACGGCGTTCATCAACACCAGTGGCGGCCAATTCTATGGCCAGCAAAGCGTCAGCACCGGCGTTGACCTGGCAGAGATCTACACTGCGGCGCAGGCTGCGTTGACCACGTCCGGCGCGAATCTGTCAGGCGTCTCCACGACGTTGGGTACGGCGTTGGCGGCAGCGCAGCAGCTAGGCGAAGAACTCACTCAGGCCGCGCCCTCGGACACCGCGGCACTGGCCAACCTGGCCAAGGCGAAGGCGTTCGTGAGCCAGGTCCGCACGCTGGGCACCTCATTCATAACGGAAGCGAGCGCAGAGGCATTCGCCAATGAGCTGGAGGCGGCGGGAACACTGTTGTCTGCCGATACGGAGCTGCTTGCGCAGGCACTGGGATATGCGGTCAATGCCATTGCGGAAGTCCACGCGCAGCGTACAGAAAATGGAGCGCTGACCAGCCCACAGATCGTTACCTTTGACATGGCCGAAGTGGAAGTCACGTTCGTTAACGACAGCTACACGGTCACCAGTGTGAGCGGTGTTGCCGAGGCGCTGGAAACCGATCTCAGCGCCACGTTGGTGCTGGATTATAACTGCACCGGCAACGCCTGCGCGGATCCGGAGGAAGCCTCGGGTGTGGTCTACTCGGAAACCGAAACCACTGCCGTGGACTTGCAGATCTCCGGTGCGGTCAGCCTGCCGGCGCTGAAGCTGGAAATTATTGAAGGGGTGGTCTCCGGCAGCACGGTCTCGTCGCTGACCGACCAGGAAACGGACACCGGCAATTACGAGTTCGAAGGCGTCTCGGAAGAGGATTTTACCGGCGGTGCGGAATTCGATCTGACCGTGCGCCTGGCGCAACGGGATACGCAGACTGGTGAAGATCTGGCCGGCGGGGTGGCGCTGCAGGGGGCGCTGGGGCTTGATGTCAGCGGGCTGCACACTACCAGTTATGAAGAGTATGAGAACGTTTGTGATGAAGTCTCCTGCACCTGGCAGGCGGTGGAAGACGAAACATTCACCTTCGGCATTGCCGCGCTGACGTTCTCGGGTACGGTGGACACGGCAAACAATGCACTGGCGCTCAACTTCGCTTTTGAGGCCGACGCGAACGGTTACGTGCTGGAAGAAACCAGCAGCGTGCCCGGAACCCGGTGCAGTGAGCTCCATATGTGCGATGGCAGTGACTCCGGCTGGGAGCAGACCAGCGAGGAAACTGCCGGCGAGTTCATCGAAGGCAATTTCTCGCTGCGGATCACGGTGGCGCTGGCGGGCATTGCGGAGGAAAGCCGTATTGAAATCACAGGTTCCCGCTCGGCACTGACCGCCGGTAACGTGGCGGTCAACATCAGCTACCCCGGCAAGACGCTGCAGATCAGCGCGCCGTTGACCCTAAACCCGTCAGCAGAAGACGGTGAAGATGAAGTAACGACTTCGGGCGTGACTCTCACCAACCAGGATGGTGTGGTGGCGGTGCTGCAAGTCAACGAAAGCGGTGATCTGTTCGGCAATATCCAGGTCGGTGGTGTGGTGTACGCGACCATCACCGAGCCGAACCTGATCAAGGTCACTTATGTGGACGGTACGTTCGAAAGCATCCAGTAACACACCTTCTGGCGTTATGAAAATGGCGGCTCCGGCCGCCATTTTTCTGATTGTGATGACACGTGACGAGAGACAGGCCCGCTCAATGTATCTGTGGAGTGTCGTTTTACGCAGCGCACTGTGCCTGTTGTTGCTCTGCCATGGACGGATTGCCAGCGCAGAAATAAAGCCCTATGCCTTGCTGTGGGTGGAATCCCATAGCGACGCTTTCCCGGTCCATGATCTGGTCTGGGGCATGGGGCGGGATTTCAGGACCGGTGAGCAGCATCTCGGTTTCGGTCGGGCCGAAGTTGGCGTGCGCTACGGTAATCTGAGTGTCGGTGCGCTGTACCGCTATGAGGTATCTGCCCGGAGCTCGCGCAGCGCCAGCGAACTGATCTGGCGGAGCGAGACCGGCCGCGCCATTCCTGCCGGGCGCCGCTGGCCGTTGCGGCTGGATGTCAATCAGGTATTGATGCGCGGGGTGGCGCTCGGTTACACATTTTTCCCGGCGCCGAACCTGACGCTGACCACCCGTTTGCAACTCCTCAATGCCACGGAGATGATCGACGGGCAGGTCAGCGGTGATATTGAGACCTACGACGACGATTATCAGGGGCAGGCGCACCTGACCTATTTCTACACCCGCGATTCACTCTGGGACCGGCCGACAGGACGTCGTCGTGGCCAGGGTGCTGCGCTGGATCTGCATGCCGTATGGCAGATCAATCCACGGCATCGTTTGCGCCTGCACCTGCTGGACGGGCTCAACGGAATTTACTGGCGCGACATGTACTACACGACGGCTGACCTGACCAGCGACCGGGTGGCCTACGATGACGACGGGCAGCTCAATGTGCGCGCTGCCATGACCGGCTACGAAGGTAATCGGCACCACTGGCAGCGGCTGCCGGTGAAAGCCTTTCTGCACTGGCAGGCTACGTTGGCACAGCGCTACACGCTGGGCGCCGAACTGGTCTGGATAGATCGTTATCAGGACGTGCGGTTGTATTACTACCCGGCGCGTTGGCCGGGGCTGTATGTTTCCGCCACCCGTCACGGCAGTGTGGGGCTGGGGTACCGTGCAGGCAGGTTGAGCACGGCGTTGCAGATGGACGATACGCCTCACCAGGCCAGGGCAGTTTCGCTCAGCTTTTCCTGGCAGACGCCGGGATTATGATCTGGGAGAGGGGGCGTGGAGAGCGGAGGTTCCGTGTGGGTCGGGCGCTGCCTGTGGCAGCGCCAGCAACGCCGTCAGAAAATCCTGCCATACCCGGTAAATCAGAAAACGGCCCAGCCCCGGCAGGGCGCGGAACTGTGCCCCGGGAATATCGCGGGCCAGCGCATGGGCGCCACCAACGGAGATGACCCGGTCGTCGTCGCCGTGCCACATGAGCACGGGGATGCTGATCTGGCTCAGGTCCACGCCCCACGGCTGTTGCAGGCGCAGGTATTCATCAATGATGATGCGCGCCCCCTGGAAATGGCTCTGGCGCATGCGGCGAATCAGCCGGGCCAGCAGGTCAGGGTCGTTCAGTACCTGCTGATCGCCCGGGCACAGAGACTGCGCCAGCCGGCTGAAATATTTTTCCGGCGCACGCTGCACGCCACGCAGTGCCAGCCGGCCCACCAGCACGAACAGGCGCGGGTCCCTGCGGAACAAACGCAGGAACATGGCGTGAATACGGTCCAGCTTGTCGAGTTCAAAATGTTCGATGGGCACGGTGGTGGCGAGCAGCCCAAGGCGGTCGAACAGGTCGGGTTCCAGCGCCGCAGCGCACAATGCGTACGGCCCGCCGCCGCAATAGGCGGCCATTGATGGCCGGCACAGATTGAGGTGGCCGCACAGTGCGCGCAGGTCCGGCCCCAGGTCACGAAACTGCATCCCGCGCCGCGCGGTGGACAGTCCATAGCCCGGCCGGATGACAAGGATCACCCGCAGTCCCTGTTGCCGGTACCAGTCGTCAAACAGCGTGTGGTCTGGCACTGCGCCACCCAGATTGTCCAGCGTCAGCAGTGGACGGCCTTTCGGATCGCCGTATTCATACCAGCTCAGCACCCGGCCATCCGGCAGGTTCATAGTGTACTCGGTGTCCGGCGGTGCCTGCTCCGGTTGGGCGGTCTGCACCAACGCGTGCCCCATGGCCTGACTGACCAGTTGTACCTGGCTGGACGCATTCAGCTTCGCCATGGTGGACTTCAGTTGCGTGCGCGCGGTGTGCACGCTGATGGACAGCAGGGCAGCGCTCTGTTGCAGGTTGCCTAGCTTGCACAATAAGTGCAGTAACCGGGATTCCGCCTGGGTGATATTGAAAACCGACTGCAACATCTCCGGCGACGGCATCACCACGTGGTGACCGGAGAGCATCCACACAATGGTACGGATGTGTGCCACCGGGCCAGGGGCGTCCGACTTTTCCACGGGCAAGCAGAGCAGGGTGAGGGTGTCGCGGGCAGAATTCAGCAGTTGCACCTGCCGGCCTGCAGCCATCGTGTTGACGCGTTTGAGTGCACGGCGTAGCTCGCCATCTCTGAAGCGCAACCGGCCATCGGCCAGCAGCTGGACGGGGCCGTCGGCCAGCGCCCGGTGTGCTGCGGGGTTGCATTCCAGCACCTGCATCTGGTCGTCGAGCATCAGCATGGGCCAGGGCATCTGGTGATACATGCTGTTGAGAATGCGGTTGCGGTCCTCCAGCGCGTGAATATAACTGCTGCTGCGCACGGCGCGTTCGAGGTGGCTGATCAACGGCTCCACACTGGCGTCGCCGGACGCGTCCGGCTGTTCGCCCGCCCAGCCGGCAATGGTATCCAGCAGATCAACCCAGTCACCGGGCATCAACGAGGTGTCATAAATCTTGCCGATCAGTGCATCGTGGTGATTCTTGCCGGACACAATCTGCTCCCCGGAGTGTGCTGCCATGCCGGACAGCATACTGGATGTGTGCCAACAAGGCGGCCCCGGATGGCACATGACCGCTGTATTATCCTGCCATTGACCGGACCGGCGACTGCCGTTTGTCGAGAGAGTCTCGCTCGGGTGATGCGAGTTGTCAGGCAGTGTTTATCGTTCCGGGTCGCACATCATGGCCCGGCCCACCAGCCATACCGGCACCGCCAGGCCGATCCACGCCAGCAGATTGAGCCAGCCGTCGCCGAGCAGTGCTGCGACCAGGCCGACCAGGCTGGCGATGGCGGCGAGCAGAGGCAAAGCAAAAATCTGCCAGAGTGTCTTGTCGCGGCGTGACGGGCGGTTCATGCGCGTTCTCCGGTGGCAGCCAGTGGGGTGCGGTCGTCGCGGGGTGCGGTACGGCGGCGCACGGCCCACAGGTACAGGCCGGTGACCAGCACGATGATGGTCAGCACATCGAGCACCGCCCAGAGAATTTTCAGCGGCAGGCCGCCGTAATCCCCGAAATGCAGCGGGCCGGAGAGCGCCAGCGCCTTGTTGTACCAGGGCATTTCGCGCATGTCGGCGAACGCGCCGGTGCGGGCATCCACCAGTGCCGGGGTAATGATGTGCGAGGTCAGCGGCGTGTTGCCGTGCAGGAAGATCGCATAGTGGTAGTCGGTGGACCAGCTGCCGCCGGGGAAGGCGACAAATTGCAGTGTCATGTCGGGGGCGGCCTTGATGGCTTGTGCCACGGCTGCATCCAGCGAGGCCATCTCCGCCGGCGTCGGCACCGTAGCGCCCTGGTAGCCGGCGGTGAGATCGGCCAGCGATTGGTTGCGCCAGGCATCGACAATCGGATTGGCCAGGGTATTCACCACGCCAGTAAGGCCCACCACGACCAGCCAGGCCACGGTCACGATACCGAGCAGGTTGTGATAATCGAGCCACTTCAGGCGCCGGGAGCGGTGCGTGCGCAGCGTGCCGAAATCCAGCTTGCGCATGAAGGGGGCATACAGCACCACGCCGGAGACAATGGCGGCCACCAGCAACAGCCCCATGGCGCCGAGGAACAGCATGCCCGGCAGGCCGAGGAACATGTCGGTATGCAGTTGCAGCAGAAAATGCATCACGCCGCCGTCGTCGTGGGCCGGTACCAGCGCGCCGCTGGTGCGGTCGAAGGAAGCAAAGTGCATGTCGCCTGACGCCGCGTCCGGTGTCGGCCCGCTGGTGACATTCACCACCGGGCGGTCGGTGTCGAAACTCATGAACAGCGGCACTTCGCCGGGCCGGTTGGCGTAGGCGGCGGCCAGCATCGCATCAAGCGACAGCAGTGGCCCGTCCGGGTTGGCCGGTTGCCAGGCGTGGTCATCCAGCAGCGCTTCGATCTCGTCGTGAAATATCAGCGGCAGGCCGGTGAGGCACAGCATCAGCATAAAGGCCGTGCAGATGAGACTGGTCCAGGTGTGGACGGCGGACCAGACGCGCAGTGTGTTCTGTTTCATAAAAGACTGCCTGGGCGCCCCGTTGACCGGGGCGCTTGGGTTGTCAGGTTAAAAGTCGAAAGTGGCGGAGAGCAGCAGCGTGCGCGGTGCGCCGACGGTGAGGTAGCCGGCGTTCGGATAGCCGCCTGACGATGCCCAGTAGTCCTCACCAGTGACATTTTCCACGCGGCCGCGCAGTGTCAGCAAGGTGCCGTTGGCCAGCGGGACCAGATAGCGCGCGCCGAGATCCAGGCGTGTCCAGGCATCCACTTTTTGTTGATTGCCGGCATCGGCGTATTGCGAGCTGGTGTAGATGACACGGCCGTCGAACGTGACGTCCTGCCACTGGGGCACGCGATATTCCAGATTGACGTTGGCCTGGGTTTCCGGGGCGCCGATGGCCTTGTCGCCGTCGACATCGGCGTCGAGGAAGCTGATGCCGCCGAGGACGGTCATGGTCGGGGTGATCTGGCCGTAGGCCATCAGTTCCAGGCCGGTGTTTTTCTGGTGGTCGACAATTTTGAAGATGTTGTTCGCGTCCTGGCCCGCAACGGGCTTACGACTGCGATAGACGGCTACGCTGCCGCCCAGGCGGCCACCATCGTATTTCACGCCGAGTTCGCTTTGCTTGGTTTCATAAGGATCAAGTGTTTGGCCAACATTGGCGGCGGTATTTCCGGCGCGGGCGCCTTTCTGCAAACCTTCGATGTAGTTGGCATACATTGAGACGGTAGGCGTCAATTTATAGAGGATGCCGACAGTGGGGGTCAGCGCGTCTTCGTCGTAGCTGAAGTTCGTGTCGCGGTTCCCGGTGTTGTAATCGTAGTTGTAATCTTTAAGGCGCTGATATCTCACGCCTAACGTTACCAGAAGACGCTCGTCCAACATCTTCAGTTGATCAGCCAGGGCAACGCTCTGGAAATAAGTGTGAATGGTGCGTCCGGGGTCTGACAGGTTTCCGCCAGGCACCGTATTTGGGGCAAGTGCGACAGGCGCGGGTGAATAAATATTGCCGCTGAAGGCTGGCGCACCAAATGCATAGGCATTCTTGGATTCGAGATCATAAACGGAGCCGGAAAGGCTCACGGTATGGTCAATGCCGCCGGTATCAAATCGTACACGAACGCCTGTTTCACCCGTCACAACGGTATCTTCCCGTGCGGTATCGAAACGGCTTGCCGTATAGTCGCCGTTGACGTTAGTGACGGTCGGATTCGCAAAAATCGAGCTTTCATCACTGGTCCGCGCCCCAAACGCCGCCCAACCCGTCACATTGCTGGCGAAGTCATATTCCGCACGCAACGTGCCGAAAAGATCTTCCGAATCAGAATAGGTCCACGACTGCCCGATGGACTTCGTTGCATCCGGCGCGTCCGGAATCGGCACGCCGCCATCGATGGTGATATTCGGCTGCCCGCCGTCCACACGGTGATCCTGATAACCGAGGTCGGCCGACACGCGCAGCGCGTCGCCCCGGTAATCCACCCCGATATGCGCCATCGACAGTGCTGAGGATTCGCCCTCAATGGCCATGTCGCCACTGCGCCGCGCGGCGTTCAGGCGAATGCCGAAGCGGCCATCGTCGGTGCGCCGGGCGATATCTGCGGCAGCATGCCCGTGGCCGCCGGTCTGGCCACCGACGGTGAGTTGTGTCATCGGGTCGTTCGGCGCCCGCTTGGGCACCACGTTCACCGCGCCGCCCAGGCCGCTGCCGCCGGGCGCGGCGCCTTTCAGGAAGGTGTTGGCGCCACGGAAGACCTGCACACGCTCAATGAAGGACGATGACAGGTACTGGCGTGGCAACAGGCCGTACAGGCCGTTGTAGGTCATGTCGTCGGAAAATACCGGCAGGCCGCGCACGATGTATACCTGCTGGTAATTGCCAAAACCGCGGGCCACACGCACCGCCGGATCATTCAGCAGAATCTCGCCGACGCTGGCGGCTTGCTGGTCCTCAATCAACAGTTCGGTATAGCTGGTGAAGCTGTACGGGGTGTCCATCACTGCCTGGGTGCCGAGAATGCCGACCTGTCCGCCTTCGGCCACCTGTCCGCCGGCAAAGGGCTGGCTCAGGCCGTCCCGGGAAGCGTCTGCACTGGATTGCACCTCGACGGTTTCGAGCAGGTAGGCGCCGTCGCCGGACTGTCGCGGCGTCTGCGTCTGGGCGTGGGCAAAGGGGGTGGCCGCAAGCATGGCCAGAGAAAGCGCAGAAAGCCGGAGGTGGGTCGATATCATGAGGAACCCCGTGACGGTTGTGATGACCGGATAGCGAGGAGGGCACTATATCAATAATGATAATGGTTTTCATTGTGGATCGTGTTTCGGGTAGCGGTGTCATGGGAGGGCGCCGAGGGGCGGTGTGTGGCCGCCATGTCACACGCCGGGGCGCTGGATCGTCACAGGGTGGTACCCCCCTGTTTCTGTAGCGAGGATTTTTCATGACGACCAGGCCAGTAAACCTTTTCCAGGCCCTTCCCGATGTCATCAGCGCGCTGACCGGCGTTCACGAGGCGATTGATGCGCACGGTCTGGACCGCACGCTTCATCACCTCGTGCAATTGCGCGCCTCACAGCTCAATGCCTGTGCCTTTTGCGTGAAGATGCATGTCCGGGAAGCCCGTGAAGACGGCGAAACCAGTGAGCGGCTGGACCGTCTCGTGGTCTGGGAGCATGTCAGTGATTTTTCACCGGCCGAGCGCGCGGCGCTGGCCTGGGTCGAGGCGCTGACCCTGCTCGATCGCAAGACTGACTACGGCGCTTTGCGGGCCGCCTTGCGGGCCCATTTCAGTGACGAGCAGATCAGCGCGTTGACCGCGACCGTGGCCATGATCAATCTGTGGAACCGTATTCAGGTGTCAGGACATTGAGATGATTGAGCCGCAGGACATCCGGCTGTTCGAGGCCCGGCGGGGGTTCCTGACCGGGCTGGCTTACCGCATCCTCGGTTCGGTCGCTGAAGCCGAGGACGCGGTGCAGGATACCTTTCTCAAATGGAGCCAGGCGGATCGCGCGGTGATCGCACATCCCGAGGCCTGGCTCACCACCGCCTGCACGCGCCGCAGCATCGACCTGCTGCGCGCCGCACACCAGGTGCGGGTCGATTACGTCGGCGCCTGGCTGCCGGAACCGCTCCAGGCCGAGGCCGGGGACGCACCGGACGCTGCGCTGGAGCTGTCATCTTCCCTGTCAGTGGCGTTCCTGCTGTTGCTTGAGCGGCTGACGCCCAGAGAGCGGGCGGCGTACCTGCTGCACGACGTCTTCGACCAGCCCTATGAAGAGGTGGCGCTTGCGCTGGGCGTGCAGGAGGCGGCCTGTCGCAAGCTGGTATCACGGGCGCGGCAGCACGTGGGTGACGGCAATGTTCGCAGTGCCGTGCCGCCGGTGCGCCAGCGCGCGCTGCTGGCGGCGTTCCAGGAGGCCGTGGCGTCGGGGGATACAGCGTCGCTGGCGCTGCTGATGTCGGACGACATCGAGCTGAGAACAGATGGCGGCGGCAAGGTGCAGGCGTTGCTTGCGCCGCTGTCAGGCAAGGCGCCGGTGCTGGATTTCATCGCCGGCAGGCTGAACCTTTACTGGCGCGCCTATACCTGGCACCTCACATGGATCAACGGGGGCTATGGTGCGCTGCTGGTCGATGCCGGGCATATCGTGGCGTCAGTGAGCTTCGCCTGTGACGCGGCCGGGCGTGCGACCGGCATCTTCATCATGCGCAACCCCGACAAGCTGGCGCGGCTGGCCGCCCCGTGCGGCCTCTGAACGTGATGCGGCGTGGCCGCGGGGGCGGTTCAGGCGGGAAAAACCGGGCACGGCCGCAGCCTCAATGGCGCGCCGGGAGGAAATACGTTGACTCTTGCGCCACAACGGCAGAGACTGTCTGCCAGCTTGAACGTATGCCATCTTATGAAGCCCGCGTCGATGTCCTCTCGGTAGTTCTTAGTCTCGTAATTCATAAGTAATAGCCCCGCTCCAGCGTTGAACGTCCCGATTTCGGGGCACGTTACTCCATGTATTACAGGAACGATATTATGTCTGGCACAGTCACCGGCACCGTCAAATGGTTCAATGAATCCAAAGGCTTCGGCTTCATCGAGCAACAAGGTGGCCCGGATGTGTTCGCGCATTTCAGTGCGATCACCGGCACCGGCTTCAAAACCCTGACTGAAGGTCAGAGCGTGAGCTTCACCATCACGCAAGGCCAAAAAGGCCCGCAAGCCGAGAACATCGTCCCGCTCTGAGAAGACGGGCCGCGGCTGCCCTGAACTGACGGGCGGCTGAAAAAAAGGGAGGCACGTGCAAACGTGCCTCCCTTTTTTGTGTGCGCGCGTGCGTTAGCCGCGCGCGGGCTCAGTAAGCGATCAACGCCAGGTACTCATCACAGCTTTGTTCGGGCTGGGCCACGCCGTTCACGGTCACGACGATGTGGTCCTCGCCGCTGAACAGCACATCCAGGTGGCTGCCGTCGCTGGCGGTCACGGTCAGGGTGCCGCTGCTCGGGCAGATGGCGTCTTCGGGACGGGTCAGGCCGTTGTCGCCGGTGGTCAGCGTGATGACCGCGCCATTGTCCAGCAGCAGGCTGCCGCCCGGATACTGAATCAGGTCGGTGCCGCTAAGAGTGCTCGTCATCTGGAAGTCCTGAAACCGGATCAGTACGTCGTCATCCGTATCCGGGGCGGTGTGGACCAGATGATAGGTGCCGTTCGCCGTATAGCTGACCGGTGACGCCGGCCCGGCCGGAAAGTCCAGTTGGCCATCGAAGGTGACAAGGCGGTCTTCGATATCCAGAAAAAGCGAATGCTCCAGGAAATTTTCCGCCACGACCTGGATCAGCGTGTCGTCGTCCGAGTAGCCAAAGTGCAGGGTGCCATCGGTCAGTGTGCTGATGCCGCCAAAGTCTTCCAGGCATTCGGCGTAGGCAATGTCGGTGACCGGGCTGCTGTCTTCCGGTGTGATGGTCACGCTGCCGGTACTGCACTGCTCTTCACTGACCTGCTGTATCAGCGCCGGCATGTAGGTAATGATTTTCGGGCTGGCGAATAAGCTGTGTGTGACGGCCCGCAGCGCCAGCGGTGCGCTGGTCTCGTTGAGCTGGCGCTCACTGTGACGGCGGCTGCTGTCGCCGCCGCAGGCGGCCAGTGTCAGGGCCGGGATCAGAAAACACAGAACATGGCGATGCCGCCGGGCACTCGGCCCGGTCCGGGAAACGTGGTGCATGAAACCCCCTTTTGAAAGAGCCCCCCAGGGCTCAACGATGATAATGAAACAACAATGGTACGCGGGTGCGCACTGCTTCGCAGTATAGGCGTTCGGCGAGGGGGATAGGCGACGGACCGATGAATGCGCCGTGTCCGGCGAATCGGCTATGCTGAGCGCCGATGATCTGTATGCGGAGTTGCCCGACTGATGCGTGATGCTGTGCCGCCCTTTGTTCTCTCTGTCCAGTCACATGTGGCGCTGGGCCACGTCGGCAATGCGGCCGCCGTGTTTCCGTTGCAGCGTCTGGGGTTTGAGGTGTTGCCGGTGAATACGGTGCAGTTCTCCAATCACACCGGCTATGGCCAGTTTCGCGGCACGGTGTTCGGTGCCGCGCATGTCCGCGAGGTCTTGCAGGGGCTGCGTGAACGCGGCGTGCTGGCGCGGGTGGCAGCGGTGCTGTCAGGGTATCTGGGCGATGCCGGCACCGGCGAGGTGATCCTTGAGGCCGTGGAAGCCATCCGGCATGACAATCCTGCGGTGCGTTATCTGTGTGACCCGGTGATGGGCGATGTGGGGCGCGGTGTGTTCGTCAACCCGGCGATCCCGGATTTTCTGCGCAACCAGGCGATGCCGTTTGCGCAGATCATCACGCCGAACCAGTTCGAATTCGAGTTGCTGACGGACGCCCCGCTGACCAGTATCCCCCAGGCGGTGCAGGCGGCCCGGCACATGCGCGGGCGTGGTCCGGACGTGGTGGTGATCACCAGCCTGGTCACGCCGGATATCCCGGCGGACAGGCTCGGCACGCTGGCGGTGGACGGCACGGGTGCCTGGCTGGTGATGACGCCACGCCTGGCGCGGCACCCGCTGCCCAATGGCATGGGCGATGTATTCTCGGCGGTACTGCTGGGGCATCTGCTCTCCAGGCAGACGTTACCGCAGGCCCTGGCATTGGCCACGGCCACACTGTATGCGCTGGTGCAGGCCACCCCTGACGGTTCCCGTGACCTGCCGCTGGTGGCGGCACAACAGCAGATCGTATCGCCCTCTGAGCAGTTTCCTGTGCAGGCTGTTTGAGCCGCCGGGTCAATCGTCCGGCAGGTCCTGGCCAGGGAACAGCACGTCCGTGAAGCCGAACTGCCGCAGATCCCGGAGGCGTTGCGGATACAGAATGCCGTCGAGGTGATCGCATTCGTGTTGCACCACCCGCGCATGAAACCCCTCGACAGTGCGGTCGATGGACCGGCCGTGCTGATCATGTCCGGTGTAGCGCAGCCGCGTGATGCGCGGCACCCGCCCGCGCAGGCCGGGTACCGACAGGCAGCCTTCCCAGTCTTCTTCCTGCTCGTCGGTCAGCGGTGTCAGCACCGGATTGACGAGCACGGTGCGTGGCACGGGTGGCGCCGCCGGATAACGCGGGTTGTGGTCGATGCCGAAAATCACCACGCGCAGATTAACGCCGATCTGCGGCGCGGCCAGGCCGGCGCCGTTGGCGGCGGCCATGGTGTCGAACAGATCGGCCACCAGGGCGTGCAGCGCCGGAGTGTCAAAGGCGGTGACCGGTTCGGCCACGCGGTGCAGGCGCGCATCCCCCATGCGCAGGATCGGATGAATCACGGCGTGAGGGTAAAGCGGTCGGCGTCGCGCCACGCCGGGAAGCGTTCGCGATACTGTTGCAGCGCGCTGGCAGACAGTGTGGTGTGGAATACACCGTCTTCGCTTTCAGCGTCGAGCAGGGTCTCGCCCTGGAAATCACACACCACCGAATCGCCGCTGTGTGGCACGCCCTTGCCGTCGTCGCCGATGCGGTTGACGCCGACGCTGTAGCACAGGTTCTCGATGCCGCGGGCGGCCAGCAGGCGCAGCCAGTGCAGTCGGCGTGGCGCCGGCCAGTTGGCGACGTACAACAGCAGGTCGGTGTCGCTGGCGCGGCTCCACACCGGGAACCGCAGGTCGTAGCAGATCAGTGGACGAATGCGCCAGCCGCGCCAGGTGAGCGCAAGCTGCTGCGTGCCGGCGGCATAGTGTTCGTGTTCGCCGGCCATGCGGAACAGGTGGCGTTTGTCGTAATGCAGCAGGGTGCCGTCCGGCTGCGCCCAGTACAGGCGGTTGACGTACTGGCCGCTGTCGGTGCGCACGATCACGCTGCCGGTGATGGCGGCATCCAGTGCGCGGGCGTGGCCGAGCAGCCAGTCGCGGGTCGGGCCGTCAGCGGCTTCGGCCAGCCGCTCCGGCGCCATGGAAAAACCGGTGGTGAACATTTCCGGCAGGATCACCACATCGGCGCCTTGTGCAGCCGGCAGCAGCGCATCGAAATCGCTCAGGTTGGCGGTGTGGTCTTCCCAGTGCAGGGTGGTCTGCACCAGCGCCAGCGTCAGATCATTCATAGCGCACACAACCTCTCGGCAGCCTGTTGCAGGGTCTGGTCCTGTTTGGCGAAGCAGAAGCGGACCAGGCGCAGGCCCTTCGGCGGTTCGCGGTAGAACACGGAAATCGGGATGGCCGCCACGCCGGCTTCACGGGTGAGCCACTCGGCCATCGCCACGTCGTCCAGATCGTCGCGGATGGCGCGGTAATCGGCAAGCTGGAAATAGGTGCCGGGTGTCGGCACATGGCGCAGGGGCGAGGGCCCGATCAGCTGGCAGAACAGGTCGCGCTTGGCCTGATAAAAATGTGGCAGCTCGTCGAGATGTTCCGGGTGCGCGGCCATGAAGTCCGCCAGGGCATGCTGTAACGGTGTCACGCCACAGAAACTGACGAACTGGTGCACCTTGCGCAGCTCGGCGGTGAGCGTCGGTGGCGCGGCCACGTAGCCGGTTTTCCAGCCCGTGACGTGGTACGTCTTGCCGAACGAACTGACCACCAGGGCACGCGGGTACAGCTCGTCGTGCGCGAGCACGCTGGCATGCTGTGCGCCATCGTAGATCAGATGCTCGTAGACCTCGTCGGAGAGCAGCAGGGCATGGGTGTCACGCAGCAGCGCCGCGAGCCGGTCCAGATCGGCGCGGGTGATGAGTGCGCCGCTGGGGTTGTGCGGCGAGTTGATGACCAGCAGCCGGGTACGTGGCGAGAACGCCTCCTGCAACCGCTGCCAGTCGATCGAGAAATCCGGTTGTTGCAGGGGCACGTGTACGCACCGCCCACCGGCCAGGTGGACGGCGGGGGCGTAACTGTCGTAGCTGGGGTCGAGCAGGATCACCTCGTCACCCGGTTGCACCAGCGCCTGGATGGCGCAGAACAGCGCCTCGGTGGCGCCGGGCACGATGGTGACTTCGTGCTGGCTGTCGAGCTGCCGTCCATGACGCCGGGCAATCTGGCGTGCCACTTGTTCGCGCAACGGAGCGATGCCGATCATCGGCGCGTACTGGTTCTGTCCGTCGCGCAGATGCCGGGCGGCAGCCTCCAGCAACGCGGCCGGCGGCGCAAAGTCGGGGAAGCCCTGCGACAGATTGATGGCGCCGGTTTCCTGCGCCAGTTGCGTCATGCGGGTAAAGATAGTGATGCCCAGGTCGGGCAGTTTGCTGCGGAGCATGGGACCGGGTCCTGGCTGACGGAAGACCTGGCGAGGTTGCCTGTTTTGCCGAGGCGCATCAAGCGTCGCGGTGGCGGTCCGGACGGAAAAATCAAACTGCTGTTTGAAATTGATCAGCGTTTTATGGTTGACAACTTACACGCCAGGCGTATTCTTGCCGCCCTGATTTTTACCAGCACAGTGATCAACACATTATGCAAAGACACACGGTAATCCAGCACAGCCAGCCACGCTGCATCGACAGCGGTGTGCGGCCGTGCGCCATGAATGAGGTGGCAGTACAGCGTTAAACGTGCGTCTTTCAGTCGGGAAGGCGCTGCCTTCCCGGTTGCATCTGAAAAAGCCCGGAAGGCAAAACCTTCCGGGCTTTTTTTTGCCTGCGCGTCATGCGCACACAGATGCCGGAGCAGGGCGCGCGCCCTGTTCCGCAAACAGGTTCGACGTTGTCGATGGCGAACAGCGGCGCTGGTTCTGTACCAGCCTGGCGCGGCGGCCCCTGGCTGGCCGTGTACCGGTCGTCATTGCGGCGCGAACAGGCTATCTAGCTCAGCCGGGTAGAGCAGCAGGCCATGCCTGCGGGCCACGGGTTCGAGTCCCGTGATAGCACCTGCTACAGCACGTAGCGACAGGGAAGGCCGGAGGGCCGGGGTTCGACTCCCCACATGGCGGTTACCCATGCAAAAAATCTCAAACCCGGAGCCTGTCCGCCGCGCTGGCCGCTGACGGTGGCTGGTGACTGGCGTGACACAGGTACGCCGGTGGAGAGCGGTGTGTGCAATGAACTGGCCTGGCCGTGATTGCCGATCCGTTCAACACCGGCCACTGCCTGTGAGCCGGCAAGCTGGCGTTCACCCCGGTGACCCAGACCGTCCGCCGCCGCGCGGCGGGCAGGTTCCACCTGACGAAAGTGATAACGAAACAGGGAGTAGTGTGATGATGAAACTCTGGAGGACGGTGGATGTCGCCGACCAGCAACGTGTGTTGCTGTGGCATCGCGGCCGTTATGAAAAATTGTTGTTGCCGGGCCGCCATCGCGTCAGCCTGCTGCGCGGCAAGGTCACGCTGGAACGTTACTGCATCAGTGACCTGGTGATGGCGCGCCCGGACACCAAGTACCTGATGCGCGAGCACGCCTCACTGCAGGAGCATCTGGTGCGTTATGCGACTGGCGATACGCAGGTGGCCCTGATCTATCGCGACGGCAAACTGATGGACCTGCTGCCGCCGGCCAGCGAAATCGTGCTGTGGCGGCATGTCGATGCGTTGCGTGTTGACGTGATCGATGTTGCGCAGGATCTGGCGCTGCCGGCCGCGCTGCTCGGCCCGCTGTGCAAGAGCCTGAATGTGCCGTTGCTGCAGAAAGCCCGTGCGCTGGTGTACAGCATTGATGTGCCGGAGCGGCATGTGGGCCTGTTGCGGGTCAACGGTGGCTTGCAGGCAGTGCTGGACGCCGGCAGCTACGGTTACTGGCAAGTGGGCCGCTCAGTGGATGTGACGCTGGTGGACCTGCGTGTGACCGAAGCCGAGGTGAGCGGCCAGGAAATCCTGACGCGTGATCGGGTATCCCTGCGCCTGAACCTGTCGGCCAGCTATCAGGTGACCGATGTGCGCAAGCTGGCTTCAATGCTGAAAGATGCGGCCGCCTACACGTATCGCGTACTGCAACTCGCGTTGCGCGAAGCGGTGGGCACGCGCTCGCTGGATGAGCTGCTTGAGCAGAAGGATGCGCTCAACGGCGCATTGCTGGCGTCGGCCAGTGACGCGCTGGCCGACGTCGGCATCGGCCTGCTGAGTGTCGGCGTGAAAGACATCATCCTGCCGGGTGAAATGAAAGAGATCCTGAACCAGGTGGTGCAGGCGCAGAAAGAGGCGGAAGCCAACCTGATTCGCCGCCGCGAAGAAACCCAGGCGATGCGCTCGCTGCACAACACGGCAAAGATGATGGAGAACAGCCCGGTGCTGATGCGGCTGAAAGAGCTGGAAGCGCTGGAACGTGTCACTGGCCGGATCGACCGGATCTCCGTGTACGGCGGTCTGGACGGTCTGATGAACGAACTGGTCAAGCTGCGTAGTGTGGCCGGCTGACAACGCGCCATCGGCATGCCGGTGGCGCGTTTTTTTTCGCTTTCCTGGTCAGGGTCCGTCGGCCCCGGTAAAGTGGCTGGCGCGTTCGCGCATGGCGTTGCTCAGTGCGGCCAGTTTTTCCGACGCCTGGCTGCTGGCCTGCACCAGCGATGCATTCTGCTGCGTCATCTGATCCATCTGTGTCACGGCCTGATTGACCTGCCCGATACCGTGGCTCTGTTCCGTCGAGGCAGTGGAAATTTCGCTGATCAGCGTGTTCAGTTGGGTCATGTCCTGGCTCATGCCGGCAATGATGTCGCCGGTGTCCTGTACCTGCCGGCTGCCCTGCGTCACCTGCGCGTGGGCGCCTTCGATCAGTGTCTTGATTTCCCGCGCCGCCTCGGCGGAACGGCTGGCCAAATTGCGCACTTCGCTGGCGACCACGGCAAATCCCCGCCCCTGTTCGCCGGCTCGGGCGGCTTCCACCGAGGCATTCAGTGCCAGGATGTTGGTCTGGAAGGCGATGCCGTCGATAGTGTCGACGATGCTGCTCATCTGGCGGGCGCTCTGGGTGATGGCCTGCATCAGTTCGATCACCTGTTCCATTGCGCTGCGTCCGGCACGCGCACGATCTTCGGTGGCGCCAGCGAGGCGCCGGGCGTGGTCGGCATGGTCGGCGTTCTGTTTCACCGTGGCGGTGATCTGCTCCATGCTGCTGGCGGTTTCCGCCAGCGAAGCGGCCTGCTGCTCGGTGCGCGTGGCGAGTTCGTCGTTGCCGCTGCGGATATCCAGCACGGCGCTGTTGACGTCATCGGCGCTGTGCAGGATGGCGCGAAGGATGTCGAGCAGGCTTTCGCGCATGCGGTTGATATGGAACAGCAGGCTGTCGCGGTCGCTTGCAGAAAGCTGCGTGCTACGGGTGAGGTCGCCGTCGGCGATGTAGCGCACTATCCTGGCGGCATAGGTGGGGTCGCCGCCGAGGCGACGGGTGGTGTCGCGGATGATCCAGCCCATCAGCAGTGTCATCGGTACGCCAATCACCAGCAGGATCATCAGCGAGCGCAGCAGCGACGTGCGAAATGCCGCGTCGATATCGTCCAGGTAGACGCCGGTGCCGATGTACCAGTCCCAGGGGGCGTAGACGTCCATATAGGTGAGCTTCGAGAGTTCATCCTCGCCGCCGGCGCGGGTGGTGAGATAGGACACGAAACCATTGCCCTGTTTGCGCACCACGTCCATCAGTAGGTGAAAGACTCTGTTGCCGCCGGCGTCCTGGTAGTCGCTCATGTCTGTGCCACGCTCGAATACCGGATGCACGAGGATGCGCATGGCCGGGTCGAAGGCGAACAGGTAGTCGCCGTCACCGAAACGGATGCTGGCGATGGCCTCCCGGCCGCGCGCCTGGGCCGCGTCGATCGACAGCTCGCCGCGCTGTGCCTGCTCAGACAGCGCGGCGAGCTGGTGCTGCGCCGCACTGACCATATGCCGCAGGGTGTCCTGCCGTTCCTGCTGGATGGTCTGACGGTTCTGCCAGTTCATCCAGCCCATCAGGAGCAGTATTGCCAGCCAGGTGATGCCAAGGGCGGCCCAGAGCTTTCTGGCCATGGTCAGTGATTGCATGCCCGTTCCTTGCGGTGGTTGTTGAGCGGGTTATCGGCTGGCCGCCGGTGAGATTGAGCTGGTCCGACCGGTGGCCCGGCCGGTTTACACAGCGACACTGGTACGGACGCCGGATTCGGGCGAACCTGATGCTCTCGCCGGGGACTTTGGGTATCCTTGGCAGGGTTTGATCGGGGTTCTTGATTTATCAGGAAACATTTAAAAGGAAACAATGGAGGGTTATGTATGCGCCTGAAATGGTTCTTCGGGCTGTGTCTGTCACTGTTGCTGGCGGCGCACGCCCAGGCAGACAATTATTTTCTGACCATCACCAACAGCACCGGCTTTGATATCCTGTATGCCTATGTCAGCCCGGAACATTCCGATGAATGGGAAGAGGACGTGCTGGGTAAGGATATTCTCGAGGATGGCGCCAGCGTGCGGATTACCCTGCGGGGTTACGATTCACCGCTGTTTGATGTGCGTCTGATCGATGAGGATGAAGATACCTACACCTTCTGGGGTGTGAACGTCGCGAAGCAGGACCTGGACGTGACGCTCGACGATCTGGACTGATCCTCCGCCGCCGCGTGCCCGCGCGGCGGCGTGATTTCGCCCTTCCCGGAATCGGGGTACGCTACCGCAGACCCCCGGAGAAGGAGCTTCCCGCATGCTGCACCGTCCCGTTTCTGACCGACTGCTGATCCTGCTGTTTGCCCTGTTCTGCGCGCTGGCCTGGCCGGTGGCGCAAGCCTGCACCCGGCTGGTCTACCACGGCGTGGACGGCCATATCATCACCGCCCGTTCCATGGACTGGAAAACCGACGTTGCCACGCACCTGTGGGCATTCCCGCGCGGTATGGCCCGCACCGGTGAAAGCGGGCCCAACTCGCTGCGCTGGACCTCCCGCTACGGCAGCGTGATCGCCACCGGCTACGACATTTCCACCACCGACGGCCTGAACGAGGCGGGGCTGATGGTCAACGTCCTGTGGCTGGTGGAGTCCGAATACCCCGAGTTCAACCGGCGCAGCAAGCCGGGCCTGACGCTCGCCGCCTGGGCGCAATATGTGCTGGACAATTTCGCCACCGTGGACGAGGCCGTGAACGCGTTACGCCGTGAGCCGTTCACCCTTGTCACCGACAAGGTGCCGGGCGAAAACCGGCTGGCGACCCTGCATCTGTCGATGTCTGACGCCAGCGGTGACAGTGCCATTATCGAATACATTGGCGGCAAGCAGGTGATCCACCACAGCCGCGATTACCAGGTAATGACCAACTCGCCGATTTTCGAGGAGCAACTGGCGCTCAATACCTACTGGCAACAGATCGGTGGCACCGTGATGCTGCCGGGCACCAACCGTGCCGCCGACCGTTTTGCGCGCGCGGCATTTTATGTGAACGCGATTCCGAAGGACGACGACCCTGACCGTGCGCTGGCCAGTGTGTTCAGCGTGATCCGCAATGTGTCGGTGCCGTACGGCATTGCCACGCCGGACCAGCCGAACATTTCCTCCACGCGCTGGCGCACGGTGGCAGACCATCAGCGCCTGCTCTACTTTTTCGAATCGGCGCTGACACCCAATACCTTCTGGGTCGATCTCAAGGCGATCGATTTTTCTGCGGATACCGGCAAGGTCATGAAGCTGGACCTGGGGCCGGAACAGGACCATACCTATTCCGGCAATGCCACCGGCGCATTCCGTCAGGCCGAGCCGTTCCGCTTCCTTGGCCTGGCGGACTGAGCGACGTACGTGCCGCCGGCAGCGTGCTCAGGCCACGCCCTGGCTGCGCAGGTAGTCTTCGTAGGCGCCGTGGAAATCGACGATGCCGGTAGGCGTCAGTTCGATGATGCGCGTCGCCAGCGAAGACACGAACTCGCGGTCATGGCTGACGAACAGCAGCGTGCCGGGATAGTTTTCCAGCGCCAGGTTGAGTGACTCGATGGATTCCATGTCCAGGTGGTTGGTCGGCTCGTCCAGCAGCATGATGTTCGGCCGTTGCAGCATGATCTTGCCGAACAGCATGCGGCCCTGCTCGCCGCCGGAGAGTACGTTCACGGTCTTGGCAATGTCATCCTGGGTGAACAGCAGCCGGCCCAGCGTGCCGCGAATGATCTGTTCATCGTCGCTGGGCTTGCCCCACTGGTTCATCCAGTCGATCAGGTGCAGCGGTTCGACAAAATCGGCAGCGTGATCCTGGGCGTAATAGCCCAGCGCACTGTTTTCCGACCATTTGATCTCGCCGGCGTCCGGGGTCAGGTCACCGACCAGGCAGCGCATCAGTGTTGATTTGCCGGCGCCGTTGGCGCCGATGATGGCGATGCGCTCGCCTACTTCCACGGTCAGGTCCAGCCCGCTGAACAGGGCTTCCCCTTCAAACTGTTTGGCCAGCCCTTTCACTTCCAGCGCGTTGCGGAACAGTTTCTTGTCCTGCTCGAAAATGATGTACGGGTTCTGGCGGCTGGACGGCTTGATTTCTTCCAACTTGATCTTGTCGATCTGCTTGGCGCGTGAGGTCGCCTGGCGTGATTTCGACGCGTTGGCGGAGAAACGGCTGACAAATGTGCGCAGCTCCGCGATCTGTGCTTTTTTCTTTGCGTTGTCCGACTGCACCCGCTCGCGCGCCTGGGTGGCGGCGGTCATGTACTCGTCATAGTTGCCGGGGTAGACGCGCAGTTCACCGTAGTCCAGGTCTGCCATGTGGGTGCAGACGCTGTTCAGGAAGTGGCGATCGTGGGAAATGATGATCATGGTGCACTGGCGCTGGTTGAGGATGTCTTCCAGCCAGCGGATGGTGTTGATATCCAGGTTGTTGGTCGGTTCGTCCAGCAACATGATGTCCGGATCGGAAAACAGCACCTGCGCTAGCAGCACGCGCAGTTTCCAGCCCGGCGCCACTTCGCTCATCAGGCCGAAATGCTGTTCCACCGGAATGCCGACACCGATCAGCAGATCGCCGGCGCGGGATTCCGCCGTGTAGCCGTCCAGTTCCGCGAACTCGCCTTCCAGCTCGCCGGCGCGGATACCGTCTTCTTCGGTCATGTCCGGCTTGGCATAGATGGCGTCGCGTTCCGCTTTGACTTTCCACAGCGCGTCATGCCCCATGATCACGGTGTCGATCACGCTGTACTGCTCATAGGCGAACTGGTCCTGGCGCAGCTTGCCGATGCGTTCGTCCGGTGCTTTCGACACATTGCCGGCGCTCGGCTCCAGATCACCGCCGAGGATTTTCATGAAGGTGGACTTGCCGGAGCCGTTGGCGCCGATCAGGCCGTAGCGGTTGCCGTCACCGAATTTGACGGACACATTTTCGAACAGCGGCTTGGGGCCGAACTGCATGGTGATGTTGGCGGTGGTCAGCAATGTCTTCTACCGGATCAGCGGGGCGGGCGCGGCAGGCCGCCGTATCAAAACCGGCGTGCCGCGATGGGGCGCGCATTATGCCACAGGCCCCGGGGCAGGACTAACCCGGGGCCTGTTCGCGCGCTCAGGCCGCCCGCGTGCGCAGGTACTGCTGTGCATTGGCGCGCAGCACCTGTTCGATGGGCGCGCTGACGATACCGGAGGCGGCCATGAAATGTTGCGTCACGGAGGTGTCGAAGCGCGTCGGCTGAATGAAGT
>NZ_AQOR01000040.1 GCF_009846755.1 Alcanivorax sp. S71-1-4 | reverse complement strand
GGCTGCCGGTGGTGCACTGTCGCCTTCGACCACCACGACATCACGGCCATCACGCAGCCGCTCCATGCCTTCCAGCACCACCGGCTCGCCGTCGGCCAGCCCTTCACTGATGGCGACGCGCTCGCCATCCACCGGGCCGAGCGTCACCGGGCGCAGGTACGCCTTGTTGTCGCGCAGCACATACACATAAGTGCCGCGCGAACCGTACTGCACCGCATCGGCGGGAATCGTGACGGCGTCCGGCAGCGTGCGCAGTTGCAGGCGTACATTGACGAACTGGTTCGGGAACAGCGCGTTGTCGTCGTTATCGAATTCGGCGCGCAGGCGCAGGGTGCCGGTGGCGGTGTCGATCTGGTTGTCGAGTGTGGTCAGGCGGCCGCTGGCGAGCACCGTTTCACCGTTGCGGTCCAGCGCCTCCACCGGCATCGGCTTGCCGGTGGCGAACGCACTGCGCACCGCCTCAAGCTGCCCTTCCGGCACCGTGAACACCACCGAGATCGGACGCATCTGGGTGATGGTCACCAGCCCTTCGGTGTCGCCGGTGCTGATCAGGTTGCCGGGGTCCACGTTGCGCAGGCCAAGCCGGCCGGTGATCGGCGCCTCGATGCGGGTCCAGGCCAATTGCAGGCGGGCACTGTCGATCTGCGCCTGGTTCGCTTTCATGGCGCCGCGCAACTGGTTCACCAGGGCTTCCTGCTGGGTCAGTTGCTGGCGGGCGATGGAGTCCTGTTCGTACAGGTCTTTGTACAGCGCCAGATCCTGTTCGGCGCCGGCCAGTTCGGCCTGGTTCTGCTGGTACTGGCCTTCGGCCTGGGCCAGTTGCACGCGGTAGGAGGACGGGTCGATCTCGGCCAGCAGCGCGCCTTTTTCCACTTCCTGGCCTTCCTCGAACAGCACGCGCGCCAGTTCGCCTTCCACCCGGCTGCGCACCGTGACGGTATTCAGCGGCGTGACGGTGCCGATGGCCTTGATCTGCACGCTCAGCTCGCCGGCTTCCGCGCTGGCGGTACGCACCGCCACCGGGCCGTCCCAGGCGCTGCGCGGCATCATGCCGACCGGCGCCGAGGGTGAGCGCGACAGCAGATACCACAACCCGCCCAGCACGACGACGAGCACCACCACCCAGATCAGGCGGGCACGGGAAAACAGGGCGGAACGTGTTTCAGGCATGGGCTCGCTACCGGCGCTGGGTCGGTGGCCCGTGATACGCCACCGCCTGCGCGGGCGGCGCCACGCGAGTGTGCACCTCTGGCCGCAGGCCGGGCCGGACTACCGGTTGATGATAATGACAGGGGATTTTAGGAAGCGGCCTGTTAATGGCGCAACCGCAAACGGGAGGAATTCACATTTACTGCACAGTCTCGGGCACGCTGCGTGGCCATTCACCCTTAACAGGGAGTTATTCAGAGATTCCCTAGAGCATCCAGACCGCCAGGGCCGACAGCGCACCCGCGATCGTCACCAGTGACGCCACCAGACCGATCAGCACATACAGCGGCTGCTTCACCAGCCAGCCAAGCAGTTTCTGTGCATTGGCCACGGTGTCCGGGTGCGCCTGCGCCATGTAACGCACACCGAGCAGATCAAGCCGGTAGACCACTTCCTTGCCGTAGCTGCGCACCGACAGGTAACCCTTGTTGACCAGCATGCCCAGCGGCCTGATCAGGTCCGCCCGGATCATGCTGTGCATGCCAGGCACGCCTCTGCTGTCGCTTTCGAGAAATACCAGTTCATTCAGTGTCAGGAATTCACGCGTCGTGTTGTGCTGGCGTTGCCAGAAATGTTCCAGCAGACGCTGCTCTTCACTGCGCAGCGCGACCCGGCCCTGGCTGAGTGCCAGCTCGATGCCGGCCATCAACTGCTGCCGTTCTTTACGGATATCGTCCGTCAGGTCGTCGAGGTCACTGGGCATTTCACATCTCCTTTGCGGCCCGGTCTATTGATACGCCTCCTCCGCTGTGGACGGCAAGTGCCGCAGCCGCAGAAAACTGGCGAACCGCGGCACACCATCCCGCGTGACGCCGTGATAACGGTAGGTGACCACGCTGCCCAGCGGTGGTGGCGCATCACGTTCGTCATCGGAAAACCCCGTGCCCAGCCGGAAACGGACGCCGTCGCCGGTTTCCACCTGCAAGGCACCGAGCCGCCCGGCGTGCCGGCCCTTGCCCGGCAGATGGCCGATCACCACCGCCTCGGCGTCCTGATACGGTTTGAGTTTCAGCAACGCGTCGGAACGGCCGGGCTGGTAGCGGGCGCTGCCGTGATGCAGCATCAGCCCTTCGCCACCCTGGGCAACCACCGTGTCCAGCCGCGCCAGCAACTCGGTGCGGTCCGCCACGCGAAACTGGTCGATCAATACCATGTACGGCGACGGCGACGTGGCGAACAGTTCACGCAGCGCCGCGAGGCGTTCGTCGAACGTACCGGGATGCGATGGCAGATCAAAAATCATGAAGCGCAGTTCGCGCCACTGCGCCGCGTCCGGTTGCTGCCGGCGCACGGCGCCGGAGGCGTCGGCAAAACGGCCCCGGCCCAGCCACAGTTCACCGTCGAGCGATACCTCGGGAAACCCGTGCGTGAACCAGGCCGGCGCGTTGAACACATTGCCCTGGCGGGACACCAGTTGTTCACCGTCCCAGCGTGCGCGCACGCCGTCGAGTTTTTCACTGACCCAGAAGGCGTGCAGCGCCGTTTCACCCGCGTAGTCGGACGCCAGCAGGATGGCCGGCGGGGCAGCCCGCGCGGCACCGGTGCCACACAGCAACAGGCAGAACAGTATCAGATATTTCATGGCAAGCTCCCTTTGCGATGAAGCAAAGCCTGCCGGAGCGACGCCCGTGTGGCTGTCAGTACAGGCTGACGTGGCTGTCAGCCATTGCCACCAGAAACGTTAATCCATCAACCATTCACGGCGGTCGGCAAACGCCTGCACCAGCATGTTGACCACGGCGTTCACTTCGACGCGGTCGCTGATGTCCCGGCGCACCAGCAGATGCACATCCTGTGCAGGCGTGTCCGCCAGCAGCGTGTCCAGCGGCAACAGGTTGCGGTCCAGCCGGTGGCTGTAATGCGGCAGCAGGCCGATCGCCGCGCTCCAGGTGAGGCAGTCTCGCAGCAGGTCGCTGGTGTCGACTTCCAGCACGCCCACGCTGCGCTGTCGCACCAGCGTGTTCCATTCTTCAAAGGCGGGCAGTGCCGCGAAGGGCCGGTATTGCACCAGCAGGCAGTCTTCCAGCGGCAGTGCATTGCGCGTCTGATGGCGGCGCGCGATGAAAGGCGCAAAACGCAGGCAGCCCAGCCGCCGCACCAGAAACGCATCATCCAGCGGCGGCGTTTCCGGCTCGCGCAGCAGCACGCGCACGTCGGTGTCTTCCGTCAGCGCATGGCCCGGCATGGCATGCAACAGGTTGATGCGCGCACGCGGCTGGTTGCGCAGATGAGTCATCAGCCCGCGCCGCAGCAGGTCGTGCGCCAGCGGTTCGTCCAGTGTCAGCGTGACCGGCCGCGACAGTGGCTGCGCCAGCAGATCGGTGCGCGTGACACCGGGGATCAGCCGCGCCACGGCGTACAGGCGCCGACCGGCGCCGGTCAGCCGGACCGCATCGCCTTCACGGCGAAACAGGCGTTCGCCCTGCTGCCGTTCCAGCCTGCCGATCTGGCGCCGCAGCGACACCACACCCTGACCGAGGTGCACTGCGGCACGCCGGAAGCTGGCCAGCTCGGCCACCTGCACAAACGCATCCAGTTGCGCGCGGCTGTCGAAAAATTCCAGCCAGGGGGCGCGCTCGCGCACGGACGCCTGCCGTTCGTCATGTTCAGTAAAATGGCGCGGATCATCATCGGCGGAGAACATCTGCGCACCTCCTGTACTGTGAAATGCCTTTGCCCGAACAGGCACCGTGCCGGCACGGCCTGCGGCGCCCGTCTGTACTTCCCTGGCCTTCGTCCCCGATGTCGCGATCCGCTCCCTTCAGCAGAGTGCTTTCAACAGTCTGTCAACGCAGCGACTCCATGACCCGGGTCAGCGCTGCGCCGTCGATATTCAGTGACGTGCGCGCAAGCAGGGTATCCACGTATTCGGTGATCTGGTCCCGGCGATATTGCTGACGCAGCGCCTCGCGCAATTGTGGCGCGACCTCTTCCAGGCTGAGCTGACGCGCCGGTTCCCGCGCCACCAGTTTGAGGACATGCAGGCCGGCCTCGGAACGTACCGGGCCAGTGATGTCACCCGGCGACAGCGCCGCCAGTGGTGCCCGCACGGCGGGCAGCAATTGCGACAGCGGCACCAGGCCGGTGTCGATGTCGGGGTTGTCCGATTCCGCGCGCGCCAGATCGGCGAAAGCCTGCGGCGTACGCCGCGCCCGTTCGGCCAGCGCGTCTGCGCGCTGCTGTGCGGCGGCCTGCTCGGTGTTGCCGGTCACGGCGATGAAAATCTGCTGCACCTGGTAAAGATCGGGGGCAACCAGTTCCGGTGCCGCGCGACGGTACGCCTGTTGCAGCATCGTCTCGGCGGGATAGTCCTCTGGCGGTTCGCTCAACGCGCCGAGGTAATCCTGCAACACCAGTTGCTCCGTTACCTGGCGGATGGCGGCGGCGACCGTGTCGCGCGCCGCCCAGTCCCTGGCCAGCGCCTCGTTCACCAGCGCACGCTCCACCAGCCGCTCCTTCAGCCACTGTTCCAGCAGTGCACGGTTGGCCGACACCGCCGCCAGGCTGTCCGCCGGCAACGCCTGCAAGCGCTGCCGGAGTTCGCCGCTGTGCAGGCTGGCGCCCTCGCCCAGCCGCGCCACCATGCTGCCATCGACGTCCGCCACCGACGGCGTGCGTTCCTGCCGGACCAGCCCGGCCACCAGCGAACCGGACACCAGCGCGGACACTACGCCCACGCCGATCATCCTCCACAGTGTCTTGCCACGGGACATGCGCACCTCGCTGTCGTCAGGCCGTTTCGGTTTCCACGGCATCCGCGTCCGCCGCTGCATCGGCGTCGGCTGGCTGGGCGATGTATTGCTTCAGGAACAGGATGAATTCCTGCAACAGCCGGTCCCAGATTTCCGCGTTGGCACGCAGGCAGCCTTCGCTGACACCCCCGGCCACGATCACGTCCTGTTCCAGCAGCAGGAAGCCGGCCTGGTGCGACAGCCGCGCAAAGCGTTTCTGGCTGTTCCAGTCGTTCACCAGCGCCGGCGGCAACGCGCCCTGCACGCGCAGGGCACAGCTCAGGGTGTAATCCAGGTATTCGGTATCACTGCGGCGATTGCCGAAACGCAGGGCAAAACCGACGCCCTGGGAAGCGCTCAGCAGTTGCACCACATCGCCCTGCTCGGACGGCGTCACGCGGTAACCGGCGGACTGCAACAGGGCGGTCATGCTCTCGACAGACACGGCGTCGATCATTGGTGTATCACTCATGGCAAAAATCCTCTTCTCAACAGGGGGTTAACGAAGTGCTGTAGCGGACGCCTGGTCGGCGGTGACCGCCGGCGGCTGCATCTGCGGATCGAAACGGCCCTGGTAGAGTTCATCGCCGTAACGTTGCGCGATCTCGTCGAAGCGCACACGGGCGGCAGCGGCGAACGGCTGCCGGGTGCGCAGCACATCGCCCAGGCTGATGTCCTCGTAGGCGTTCAGCACACGCTGGCCGGTGTCGTAAAGCTGGTCGTTCTTTTCCATGCACAGTGTCAACTGGCCGTCGCGCTGGCCCAGTGCGGCTTCCAGTGACATGCGCTGAGCTTCCTTGGTGCGGGCGATCTCCAGCAGTTCGTCGTAAGCGCCACGGAACTGCGCCAGTTGATCGTTGCGGGCTTCCAGTTGCGCGCTGGCATTGCGGCGCAGGCTCTCAGTGCTCTGGCTGGCGCGCTCAAGCTGGGCACGCAGGCGCGTGACTTCCTGTTGCGCGGCATCGCGCTCGGTTTCCGCCGTGCGCAGTGCCGCCTCGGTGCGTGCCTGCTGGCTTTGCAGAGTCTGCAAGGATTGCGCGGTGGAACGCAGTTCTGCGCGCAGCCGCTCTTCCAGTGTGTTGGCGCTGGCAGACATGGCCGGCACCAGGCCGGCCATGACCAGTCCGCACAGCAAGGCGCGCAGGCCGGTGGTACGGGGTGATGTGGTGATCATGACGATGCTCCCTCTCTGATTTGCCTCAGAAGCGTGCGTTGACTTCGAGTTGCAGAATGTCCACCCGCAACGGCGCGCCATACACTTCCTCGCTGCTCATCCAGCGCATCTGGCCATACACACGTTTGTGGAAGCCGTAGGCGCCGCCCAGGTAATAGCCCTTGGCGTTGGTGCCGCCACGGTGGAAGGTGGAATCGTTGTAGGCATCCGGCAGCGCATCCGGCTCGATGTGCCTGTAGCCCAGTTGCAGGTTCCACTGGCCGGCGTCGCGGATGTCCACCGCCGTGCCCAGGGTCAGGTCCAGCATCCAGGCGTCGCCGCCGCTGCGAATGTTGCCCTGCTGATCCAGGTTGTTGATCACGCGCCCGTCGGTGGTGCCCTGCTGGGCGCTGCCGGAACGCTTGAGCATGTCGTCTTCGTCGTAGGCCAGGTTGTGCACGTAGTGGCCGGCGACCCGCAGCGTCATGTCATTGAACAGCGCGGCCTGCCAGCTCAGGTTGACGTCCACCAACTGGAATTCCGAGGCCAGGCCCACGTACTGCTCCATCGGCGTGGCCGCCGGGTTGAGCGGGTCCAGGGTGATGTCGCGCAGCACGAACAGGGTGTTGCCCTTTTGCATGAACGCCGGGCGGGACCAGTCGGTGTTACAGCCGTAGCCCGCCTCGCGGTCACTGAACCAGGGCTGGCATGGCGCGGAGCGTTCGCCGCTGATGTTGTCGAAGTGGTAATAACCCGCCGCCGCACGCAACTGGTTGTCGTTGTCCATCTTCCACAGCGAACCGAGTTGCGCGCCGAACAGCCACTTGTCCTGGTTCTTGGTCTTGAACTCGCTGCGCGACGGGGAATCGTCACTGGTGAATTCCAGCGGGAAGGCGCCCAGCGTCCCGAACAGCGACATGCCACCGTCGGCCGCGGCGGCATAGGTGGCAGCGATACCGTCGAAGTTCAGGTCGCTGGCGTACAGCATGTCGGTGGTGATGAACGGGTTGGCGAAGCGGCCGGCGGTGAATGCCAGGCGCTGTGTCGGCAACCAGCTGATAAAGCCGCGATCCAGCCACAGGTCTTTTTTCTCCAGCCCGCCGCCCAGGGTCTGGTTGGTGGACACCGGGTTGTCGTCGCTGCCGGTGGCCACACGCAGGCCGGCGCGCCAGTGCTCGGAAATGTCCGCGCTGAAACCGAACCGTGCGCGCAGCCGCAGCAGGTTGATGCGGTCTTCGCGTGTGTTGTAGAACGGCGGCCAGGCACCGGTGGCCAGTGCCTGTTGTGAAATATCCTGCGGGCCTTCTTCGTTGAAGCGGTGGAAATCAATCAGATACTGGTCGTTGTAGTCGTCGAAAAAACGCGACTCGCTGCGCACCCGAACATCCGCATCCAGCCGGATGCGCGACACCCACTCCGGGAAAGTATTCGGTTGCGCCCAGTTTTCCGCAATCGCCTGGCTGACGACCTGCTCACGCACGTCCTCGGTGATGTCCTCGCGCACGTTCTCCGGGATGTAGGGCACCCGCACATCCCCTTCCTGCAACACCGGCTCCGCAGCTTGTGCCGCCTCGCGCGCGGCCTGTTGGAGCAATGCCTCGGCCTGCGCTTCGGTGAGCACGCCGTTCTGCACCAGCAGGTTGATCAGATTGCGCGTGGTGCTGCTGTCGGTGGCCGCGCTCTGCTGGGCCATTGCCTGGCCGGACACGGCACAGGCCAGGGCGATCATGGCGGCCAGTCGGCGAAGTCGGAAATTCATGGGCACTGCTCCTGAACGAGTCTGTATTCGGTGATGTTAAGTAGGCCGGCGTCCCTGGAGGGACACTCGCACCGGCAAGGACAATGAAGCGGGCGGCCGCTCGGACAGCGCCGGTACCGCACGCAGTGCCGCAATCACACGCGCGTCCACCTCGGCGTCGCCGCTGGAGCGCAGCAACTCGACGCGGGTAATCTGTCCGGCATCGTTGAGCCAGACGTTGGCCTGCAAGCGGAAACTCAGATGCCGTGTTTCCTCCGCGTCACGCAAAATGCGCTGGAACTGATACGCCAGGTATTGACCGTAGGTGGCATTACCGATGCGTCCTGCGCCGGCGCCGGCCATGCCGCCGCCGGAACCGGCGGCGATATTGAATGCATCCGCGCCGGCCTGGGCCTCGCCGTCGATCTGCATCGCTTCTGCCAGGTCATCGGCCGGCTTCGGCGCTTCGTCTTCCGGCAGCGGTTCTTCCACCGGCGTCGGCTCCGGGTCCGGTTCCGGCACCTCTTCCTCTATTTCCTGCGGCTCCGGTGGCGGTGGCGGCTCCTCCGGCGGCGGTGGCGGTGGTGGCAGCGGAATGATGGTCTGCATCTTCGGTGCTTCGCGCCGTACGCCGCTCATGTCGTTGGCCCATTGCCACAACCACCAGAGCAGCACCGCCACCACCACGCCAGTCAGCAGGCCCCAGACCAGTTTCGGCAGCGCCAGGCCACGGGGTTGGCGCGTGCGCGGGATGGTCATGCGATCAAACATGTTCGGTCCTGTTTATTTTGGCCGGCCTGTTACCAGGCCCACCTGGGTCAACTCGAGCCGGCGCAGCAGATCCAGCACCTCGATCACTTTCTGGTACTGCACCACCGCGTCACCACGTACCACGACGGGGAAGTCCGGATTCAGCGCTTTCTCCGTGCGCAACCGGTCTTCCAGTTCCGGCAGCGTCACCGGGTAGGCGTCGAGGAATACCTGGCCCACATCGTTGATGGAGATCGCCTTGGTTTTTGATTCCGACAGCGACACCGACGAGCTGGCCTTGGGCAGGTCCACACGAATGCCGGCCACCTGGGCGGTGGCGGTGAGAATGAACATCACCAGCACCACCATCAGTACATCCACCAGCGGCGTGATGTTGATGCCGTCGACCGCGCTGTCTTCGTCTTCCGGGCTGTTCACGGAGGCCATGCTGTGCTCCTTACGCGTGGGCGGCGACGCCGTGCGGCGCGTCGTCATAGCGATGTTCGGCTTCGTACACTTCCGCCAGGCGCGTGACGAATTCATCCAGGAATACGCGCATGTCGGCATTCACGTCCTTGTTGCGGCTGACCAGGCGGTTGTAGCCAAACAGCGCCGGGATGGCGACGAACAGGCCCATCGCGGTGGCCAGCAGCGCGGCCGCCATACCCGGTGCGATGGCGTTGATGTTCACGTCGCCGGCCATGGCCGTGCCGAGGAACACCACCATGATGCCGAGCACGGTGCCGAGCAGGCCGATGTAGGGGCCGCCGGCGATGGCGTTGGACAGGGTGCCGAGGCGCGCGCCGAGCATTTTCTGTTGCTGCGTGCGCACCACGTCCATGGAGGAACGGATTGCTTCGATGGAGGCCGCAGAGATGTGCTGGATACCCTGGCTGCGCCGGGTGCGAATTTCATTGATCGCCGCCTGGTAGATTTTCCACAGCGAGGAATCGGCGAACTCGCGTTCCGCGCCCGGTTTGTCCGCCAGCATTTCCAGCCGCATGCCGACCTGTGAGAATTTTTCGCGGAACTGCTCGTTGGCGCGTTCCATGCGCGCCACGGTGCCGTTTTTGCGGATCATGATGACCCACGACTGGATCATCATGAACACCAGCACCGCGATGATGATCCAGGCATCGATCGGCACCGCACTGAACAGGAAGCCCAGGCCACCAAAACCGAAGCCGGACTGCTCTTCGTCCACACCGAACACCAGCAGGCGTGATTCCGAACCTTGCGACAGGGCATCGGCCATGATCAGCGCGTCGGCGCGCGCCACTTTGGAAATGCGCAGCTCATCAATGGCACCAATGAACGGCGTGTAGGCAGCGACCGGTGCCGTGGTGCCCTCTTCCAGCGTGTCCGCCGGCGCGGCGTTTGGCACATCACCACCGATGGCGGCGACGGTCGCCAGTGGCGGCAGCATGGCCTGCAACGTGGTGCTGACGCGACCGTTGACGAACAGTTTCAGTGCCGTGCCGTCGGCGGTCACGGCCAGGTGCTGCCAGCTACCCGGCGAGAGCGGCTGGCCGGGCTCGGAGCGCGCACCGTTGACTTCCACGAACGGCACGCCGTTGCTGATACCGATCAACAGGGCGTTGCCGGCGTCACGGCGGCTGAACAGCAGTTGCTCGCCCTGCATCTGGTCGGCGCGCACCCAGGCGCTCAGCGTGTAGAGCGAGCCGGCCGGCACCGCCAGCGACGGGCTGGCCGGTAGCAGCAGCGGCTCGATGCCGTTGAACTGCGCCGCGCTGCCGATCACGCCTTCGGTGACATCCGACAGGGCATTCTGCGCATGATTGCTGAACGCGGTGGTGTCACGCGGCGGCGCCCCGGCGATGCCGTCGAAGTGGTACACCAGCGTGTAGTTGGGGTCGAAGGCAAGCTGGCCGTTGCTGGTGGACGGCGCGGCGTCATTGCCGTAGTACATCCAGATATCCTGGCGGCTGCCACCGTCGATCTGCGGCACGTCCACCCAGAGGTAGGCGATGCCCATCAGCGCGTCGAAACGCTCGATCTGGTGATGCAGTACGGTCTGATCGTCGCTGGCGACAAAACGGATATCGGCCCCGTTTTCCTGCACGCCATCAAAGGTGAAGTTGCCGGTGTGCAAACGCACCAGCACAGGCGCGCGGCCCAGCGGAGCGCTGATCGCCGCCCCTTCGGTGGTGGTGTCGATGGAGATCTGTTTACGATAGCTCCATTCCGTTTGCCACCAGGCCTGCGCCGCCAGCGGCAGCGCACACAGGCAGGCAAGTATCAGGGTTATCAAGCGTTGCATGGTCAGCGTACTCCAGGTCGTTCCCTTTCAGTGTGGTGAGCCGTCCGGCAGGTCGGCCCCGCTCATTGCCGCGAAAAAAATCAGAAACTGGCGCGCACGTTGAAATGCACGTGCGGGTCGTACTCTTCGGTGTTCGGCCCCCGGCGCAACGGCCAGGCCATGTCCACACCCCAGGACAGCCAGTCGAAAAACTGCGCCCGGGTGCCCACACCGGCACTGGCCAGGCGAAATACCCGCCGCTGCTCTTCGGTGACATCCAGCACTTCCAGCCGCGCGCCTTCCGCGAACAGGTACAGGCGCCATTCGTTCAGGTCCGGGCCGTACCAGTTGCTCAAGGACGGCGTGCGCAGTTCGATCGAGCCCAGGCCACCGTTGTCGCCGGTGGCTTCCGCTGACAGATAGCCGCGCACGCTGCTGGCACCGCCGGCAGAAAACTGTTCATTGGCCACCAGCGGACCGCTGGCAAACTGCAGTGAGCTGTTCAGCGCCGCCTGCCAGTCGCCGGCGAATGTGCGGGTGTAACCGCCGCCGAGTTTCAGCACGGTAAAGCTGGGGGAGGCGCGATAGCGCTTGTCTTCGAATTCCTGTTCGCTGCTGCCGTAGCCGAACACGGAACGAAAGCCGCTGAGCAGCGTCAGGTTCACATCCGCCTGCGAGACATCGGTGAACCGGTAGCCGGTGTAGGACAGCGACAGCGGCGCGTACTTCAGCGGCACCTTGCTCATGTCACCGCCGAGGCCGATCTGTTCGTCGAAATCCTTGACATCAATGCCCGCCGACACCGAGTGCACCCAGTTGTTCGCAAACGGCCAGGTGTGGATCAGCGACACGCCGTAGGTGCTGCCCTTGCCGATCACGGTGGTGCCGCCCACGGTGGCGACATCGCTGTCGGAGGTGTAGCCGGACACACGCAGGTTCCAGCGTTCGCTCAGTGGCGCGGTGTAGTTGCCGGACCAGACCATGGCGTCGTCGGTTTCTTCCGGCGCGGTGAACAGCGTCAGTGACACCTGATGATTTTTCTGCCAGAGGTTGTCGTGGCCGACGGTGGCCACGGCGCGCAACTGTGTCGTGTCGGCGCTGTAGTCGTTGTTCAGCGACAGGCTGCCATACCAGGGGCTGCTGTCGTCGACGTTGAGATCCACATCCATGGTGCCGGGTAGCGCGCCTTCGCGTACCACCGGCACCACCTGCCGCTTGCCGCTGCCGGACAGCGCCGTCAACTGTGACTGCACCAGTTCAAAATTCGGCACACTGCCTTCTTCCAGTGCCGGCACCGCCTTGCGGATTTCCAGTGGCGAGGTGTATTCCGCTTCCATCACCCGCACGCGGCCAATGCGTGTTTCACCCACCTGCAAAAAGACAATGCCGCCGCTGACCTGCTGTTCGGGCAGTTCCACGAACACGGACTGGTAGCCTTTCTGCTGGTAGACCTGTTGCAGGGCGTCACGCGCCGCTTCGATGTCCGTCAACGTGCGGCCTTCACCGAGGAACGGGTACACGGCACGCTGGATCTCCAGCGTCGACAGGACAGAATTGCCCCGCACGATGTATTCACGAATCGTCACGGTCGGCATCAATGCCTCGCTGTCCGGTGCGGGCGCGACCTGTTCTTCCCCGGCGGTCTGTGCCTGCGCCACGCTTCCCGCCAGCACCAGCAGGCAAAGCGACACGACGCCTGACAGCAGGTGCAACTTGTTCAATGACTGCATGAATTCGTTTCCGCTTGTTTGCGTTCCGGCACCAGGCCGCGTTCGGGAGCCGCCGTGCGTCTCCCCGGCGGTTCTGATGTCAGACGAAAGCCGGTGCCGTTTTCCGCAGACAGGTGGTTGTCATCGGAAGCCCGCCATCAGGCTGATGTCAGAACTGTTCCTCATAGACGATGGGGCGCGGCACTAACCGAACATTTGTCACGAAAACTTCATGAATCTCTTTGCCGGAAATGTGGCCTGCGCCACGGCAAGCTGAGCACAGCGGGATGACGGAAATGTGGCGGGATCAGCCGAGCAGGACGACACCGCCCGGCATGCGGGTGAGCGTGGCGCCGTAGGCATCGCTGATCAGTTGCGCCACATCCGGGAGCTGGTCGAGCGTGAAGCGTGCCTGCACGCGGCGGCGGCCCAGCGCCTCGTTCATGAGGATCAGCCGGCCCGGCCGGTAGCGGTTGATTTCAGCGATCACCTGCGACAGCGGCTCATCATCGAAGATCAGCAACTGGCGCTGCCAGGCGGTGACCCGTTGCGGGTCGGCGTTGTGTATCTGGCCGAGGCGGTCGGCGCCGAAAACCAGTTGCTGGCGGGCCATGAGCGTGCGGTTCTCGCCCCGGTAGTCGACCACCACGCTGCCGTGCAGGCAGGTGACGCAGACCTGGCCGGTGTCGGCCCGCACGTTGAAGTCGGAGGCCGCCGCCAGCACGCTGCCGCCCTGCACGCGCAACAGCACCTGGCGCGCCGCGCCACTGGCGCGGATTTCCGCCTCGCCGGTGAGCAGCTCCAGCATCGCCAGTTCCGCACCGCTGACGTCCGCGTTCAGGCGCGTGCCGGTGTTCATTTCCACGGCCACATCCGCCAGTTGTACCCGCCGCTGTTCGCCCACGGCGGTTTCGAAATCCGCCGCGCCCGGCCACCAGGCGGCTTCACGGCTGAGCAGCACGCCGCCGGCGCAGGCCGCCACGCCGCCGAGCAGGGCGCGCTGAAGAAACGCGCGGCGGTCATAGCGCGGCGCGTTCTCCGCCAGCACCGTTTCCGCGCTGGCCGCGTCCCCGATGCGCTGCCACAGGCGGCGGCTTTCGGCGAAGGCACGGCGGTGCGCCTGGCTGCGTGCGCACCAGTCGGAAAAAGCACGGGCGTCTTCGCTGGTCGCCTCACCGGAGGTGAGGCGAATCAGCCAGTGCTGCGCTTCGCGGCGAAGGCGCTGCTGCTGTAGCTGATCCATATCAATCACGTTCATCGTGCGCATCATCATCCGTTGGAGCCTGCGTCTCCCATGTAGACGGTTTTCCGGCGCCGGGACCGAACCGCTGCATCACTTCCCGGTCCAGCCAGTCGCCGCAATAGAGCAGTGCCACCTTGAGTTCCTTTTCCACCGTGCGGGTGGAGACACCAAAGCGCGCGGCGATGTCGCGGTGCGGTACCCCCTCGACCCGCGATGCCAGCAAAATGGCACGGCGCCGCGACGGCAGTTTGTACAGCGCGCGCTGCAATTGCTCGACTTCCCGCAGGGCCACGGCGGCGCTGGCCGGGTCCAGTGCATCGTCGGTGCTCTGCATCAGTTCTTCGATTTCAGTGTAATAAAGCAGGCGGGATTGGGCTTTGCGCTGATCGGCGGCGACATTGAGTGCCATGCGAAACAGATAGCCGAACGGATTCTGCACGCCGTTGACGTCTGCCATCTGGTCCACCCGCAGCCAGGTTTCCTGCAACACGTCTTCGGCCAGGTCGTCACTGCCGAGCCGGTAGCTCAGGCGGCTGCGCAGGTCTGCGTAACGCTGGATGAACAGGGCCTTGATGGTCTGCCTCGACATCTGTTGCTCCTGGGCATGCCCGTATGTCGTCCATTGCGTCGGTGTCTGTCGCGCGCAACAGCAAGGTCAGCGGTTGCGCCAGGGTGGGCGGCGGCGCCAGCGCAATGTGCAGCGTGGCCAGCGTCTGGCGTATCGCCGCGTCACGCGCGGCATGCCCGGTGGATGCCAGCAGGCGCGATGCCGCCACGCGGCCATCGGCGGCGATGCGCAACTGGAGGGCCGCGCGATACTCCCCCGGCCGGGTCAGTGCCCTGGCGCACAGCGCCTGCCACACGCTGTGCTGCACCAGCGTGGCATAGCGACGTGCCGTGACGGCATGCTGCCCGGCGTCGTCCGTGACCCGTGAATCCGGCGCACCCTGATGCCGCAAGGTAAATCCCTGTGCGCCGCTGTAATACGCCTCAAGCCCGGTACCGGCCAGCAATTGCGCCAGCGCCGTGCTGTCACTGAAATACCCCGCCAGCGCCGCGTTGCGCCGGCCGTTCACCAGGGCGCTGTCGAACAGCACCGCCATGCCGGTCAGGGCGCTGTACTGTGCCAACGCTTCATTCAGCGGTTGCGCCGCGATATCGAAACGGCGCGGCGCTTCCGTGGCGGCCGTCCCCGACACCAGCAACGCACACCACATCAGCAGCAACACACCGCCGCGGCGGACCGCGAGGTTCCGACCCGCATCCGACATGCACAACACCGGCACTGATTCCGGGCCACGCCCGGCTGGAGGCACCCCGGAACGCGGCCGGGCCAGGCCGGCGCATTCTGTTTCGGGGACGAAAGCAAAGGACTTTATCCTGCCGGGTGCACATGACATTTCGATGACACGACCCGGGAGGCGCCGCACCCGACAACGGGTGCGGCGTGCGAGGGAGGGGTTACAGCTCCGCCAGGCGCCGTCGCTCGGCGTCGGTCAGCCGCGCCAGTTGTTCCGCCGACAGCGGCCCCTGGCCCAGCACATCGACCGCGCTGCTGCGCAGCGAAGCGCCGGGCGCACCGCGTTCGATCGGCTCGTCACCAAAGCCGAGGATCTCCACGGTAATCAACGACGGCTGCCTGCCCTGTTGTCGGCGGGTGACGCCCTCGGCCGCCTGTGCCGCCGCCGAACTGGCGGAGCTGGCGGCATTGAGCGCGCTGGTATTGACTGCGGCGACCACCGGAATGCCCTGCGCTTCGCCCTGCACCTGGATGTTGTCCGCGTTCAGCACCTGCAACGCCGCCACGTTGACGTTGCCGGACACCCGGATGCCGGCTTCGCCCGCATCGATGGTGCCCAGCGGCGCGATCAGGTCAATGTCGCCCGGCGGCACTTCCGGAATCGGGTTCAGGGTAGCGATACCGGCGCCGGAACTGGGCACCTGCGGTGCCAGGCGAACGTTGCCCCACTGGTCGTAGGTGCGGCGCGGCGGCGTGAACAGCACGGTGGTCTTGGCACCGCGGCCCGCGTTGATGTCGCCCTCTGCTGACCAGGCAAAAATGTCGCCACCGAAGGTGGTCATGATGCGCGACAGGCCAAGCAGCAGCGACTGCTCACTGAACAGGCGAATGTCGCCCTCCCCCTGCGTCATCACGCCCGCCGAGGCAGGCGGCAGCACACCTTCCACCCCGACCAGAATCTGGCCGCCCGGCGCCATCATCTCGATGTGGCCGCCGAAGTTGGAGCGCACACCCGCGCCACCAAACATGACGATATCGCCCTCACGCGTGATCTCGTTGCCTGCTGCGTCGGTGTCCGGCAGCAGCGTGGCGATCATCTCGCGGCCGCGCAGATAGGAACCGAAACGCGGGCCGTCCGCATCGTTGTACTCGCGCCCGCCTTCGCGCAGCTCGGCGTAATACACTTCGCGCAGGAAAATACGCTGCTGCTCCGGCGCCAGCGCATCAAAGTACGACAACGCGTCGGCCCCTTCGCTGTCGAGGCCGAAGCGTGCTTTCAGCCAGGCCGACAATTCCTTGTCATACACCTTCACCGCCTTGCCCGGTTGCTCGGCCAGCGGCAGCTCGGGGTTGGCCAGATTGCCCGTGTCGAGATAGCGATCGCGTACCGCAGACCAGTCCACACCCTGCGCCTGCCCGGCGAGCAAGGCGATGGATGCGCCCGGACGGGTATCGCCCTGCACCAGGCTGCCAATGGACTGCACACTGGCCACGTCATCCTGACGGATCTGGCGACCGGCACTGATATCCAGATTGCCCGGCCCGGCCACGGTGACCTCCGCATAAACGATATCGCGGCCCGCCTGCAGCAATGTCACATCGGTGGCGTGGTTGTTCATCGCCTTGATATCCACATCGAGAATATCGGTGCCGGCACGCAGCTGGACGGCCGAGGCCACTTCATACCAGTAACTGTCACGGGTGCGGTTGCCGCCCCCCGGGCCGCGGCCATTGAACAGCGTATTGATGGCGCCGAACCGCAGGCCGGTAATGTCGCCGTCCACCGCGTAGATGCGCACCGGGTCCGGATTGCTGCTGCGCAGTGCGGTGCTCACCGTATTCGGGCCAAACGCGATCAACCCGTTGACGCCGTCGTTAGACTGGTTGCTGTAGATCAGATCAGCGTACTGCCAGCCAACCAGGCTGAAGGCCGGATTGAACGGTGTGGACAACACCTCCATCGACGCGCCGGACATACTGATGGCGTAGCTTTCCGGCTGTGCCAGGACAGAACCGCCGGCCAGCAGTTCCAGCGCGCCGGACGGCGAAGGCGCCATCAGCAGCACGGAGTTCTGCCGTGCGCCGAAGGTAATGGTGCGGGGATTGATCAGAATATTTCCGCCAGGCGCCACTGCCCGCAGGATGGCGGGCGCGTAGTGGTAGTCCCATCCGGAATTGCCCTCGACACGGGTCGCAAACAGGTTACTGCCGAGCACGTTCCCTTCACCGAAGGCGGCCGGCGCCAGATCGCCGCCGGCACTGAACAGATTGACCGCCGTGGCCGGTGTCCAGAGCGAGAAGCTGGCCACGCCCCTGCCCTCCAGCAGTTCGCCACTCCGGGTGTAGGCCGGCCCGCCCCGGGTATCCACCAGACCCGGGTTGCCGGCACCGGCGAGCACCAGATCACCACGGGTCTCCAGCCAGGCGGTAGCATCACCGAGCATCAGCACCGGCCCGGCCACGGTATAGGCACTGCCCATGGCAAACGGATTGCCCGGTCGTACACCGGCGCCATCACCATACCCCGTCGTCATGCCGCCAATGCCACCGCCGGTGACGGTCAGGGTGCCGCGCAGGTTGGTGAACACCCCGTTGAGATCAAGATTGTCGCGTGTTGTACCGCCCAGCGAACTGGACGATGCCTGCTGGCTGGCCAGTGCATTCGGGTTGAGCCGGCCACCAATGCGGATGTCGAGGTCGCCACCGCCGGTCAGCGTCATCTGCTCGCCCACCACACGGCCGGTCGAGCCGACCGCCACCACCAGCCCCTGTGAACGCTCGGCACGCTGTGTGGTAAAGCGCATGCCCTCGCCACGACCGGACACGATCCCAGCATCGCCCGCCGCCTGAATGCGCACGTTACCGCCCCCCAGCGCCCCAAAGCCGGTGAAGCCGGTCATCCGCAAGGATTTGTCCGAACCGGTCGGCTGTATGTAGCTGCCAAAGTTGATCCACCAGCTGGTGTCCACCGGGTCGATATCGGTTGAGTTGCCGGTGCCCTGACGCCATAACCAGTTGCCCACGCCGACACTGGACACCTGCGCCGTCCGGGTGGCGTCCGGCACACCGGAGGTCGCCAGCGCGCCGAGACTGTCGCCAAGGATATTGCGCCCGGCGGACACCAGCAGGTTGCCGCCCTGATCCGGGTACCACGCCTGCCAGGCCGCCTGCGCCACGTCATAGTCGGGGTACCCCTGCATGGCACCCAGCGACGATCCGCCTTCACCCCCACGCGGCAGGTTGAAGCGGTGATTGTCGATCCCGGCAATGCTGGTTTGCTGGCCCGCGGTGTACACCCCGTAGAGCGACATCATCGCCACGTCGCGGCCGGCCACCAGGCTCAGATCGCCGGTGCCGGTACGCAATACGCTGAACGCAGGCGTGCCGAACGCGAACTGGTAATCACGCACTTCCGTCGGTGGCGCAAAGCCGGCAGGCTGGCACAATGTCGGGTTGGCATTGCAGAAATCCGGCAACGTCTGGCCAAAAAAGTCCTGGAAGGTCGCGCTGTAGGCGTCCATCAGGGCGGCATCCAGCGCCTCCGCCGTCAGCCCGGCAAAGCGCGCCTCGCCAATCCAGCCCAGCGCACCTTCCATATTCAGCGTCGGGTCGATGAAGGTGCTGGTGCAGAAGCCGTCATTGCCCTTGCAGACCGACGCCATCGACTCGCCGTTAAAGGCGTAATCCCAGCTCATGCCCCAGTTGTCCTGCATCCAGGCGTCGATTTCCTGCTGGGTCTTGCCGGCCAGGGATGCCTCACCGAAGAAACCGATGGCGCCCTCTTCGTTGAAGGCCCATTCCATGCCGTCACTGGGTTCCTGCATGGCGCAACTGCCGGGATCAAAATCGCAATAGCCTTCCAGCGACATGCCCCAGAAATCCTCGAAGCCAAAGCCATAGTCGGCGAGCAGCTGCGCCTCCAGTTCTTCTGCATTGAGGCCGGCATAACGGGCATCGCCGAACGCCGCCATGGCGCCGTCCAGGGTCAGCACCAGGCCACCCCCACCACCCGAGCCGCCTTCATAGCGGACCGTCACCGTACCCACCTGGCCATAATGTGTATCCGCCAGCACGATATCGCCGGCACCGAGCACGTTACGCGCCCGCATATCCGACGAGCCGGTGTCGGCGCCCGCCACCAGTGTCAGGTCCCAGCTTGTGGTGCCTTCCGGGAGCATCGGTGCCAGCGCCCAGTTGCGCCCCTGCCGGCCTTCACCGTCCACGGGGCGCAGGTTGACCGGCTCATCATTGACCAGCTCGACTTTGGTCATCGAGGGAATCAGCGCGCCGCGCGCCAGCGTCATCGGTGCGTCGGTGGTCAGCGCGGTCGCCAGCCGGGTGCCCTTCGGCAAGGTAAAGGACGCCACACCCACTGCGTCGCGCAGCAGGAAACCCGCCGCCAGTTTCGCGCCGGCGCCCAGCACCAGCGTATCCGCCAGCACTGTACCGGCGGGCAGCACCGTGCCGTCGGCGGTGGTCACGTCCGCCGACAGCACCAGGCCGGCGGGCAGCGAGAGCGCGCCGGTCAGCGAGACCTCCACCGGCACCGTGGCCCCTGCGGGCAGCGTGGCCGGTGCGACGGTAATGTCGTAATTCAGTACGGCGCCGGCCGGGAAAATGGTGCCGGTATCCAGCACCACGCCGTCAATCGGCACCACAATGTCGCCACCAAACGGCGTATAGCCATTGAAGTAATAGCTCTCCCGCCCTTCGGTCAGCAGCCAGCCGTTGTCGTCCGGCGTGTCCGGCGGCGGCGCGAAGCCATCGTTGATGCTGCCGTGAATATTCAGATCGCCGGCCGCGCGCAGCACCAGCATGCCCGGTTCGCCAAAGCCCCGTCGCGCCGGATCAAGCCGGTTCGCGTCCGGGCCGTAGCGATAGGCGGAGAGATCAATATCGCCCGCCACCGTCAGGTGACCGTCCGGATTGAGCGCGGCATTGCTGGTGATTTCCACCGCCGGACGCAACCGGTACTGGGCCAGCCCGGCCAGCCGCGCCGCCAGCGACGCATTGCCGAGCGCGGCCTCCATGAATGCCTGGCTGTCGAGGTCAATGCCGTCGAGATAGGACTGGGTAATCAGCTGCGGACGGGTGCCGGAGACATCCGGCAACGAAGCCAGTGGCGCATCGTCATAGCGGCGCAGCCCGTAGACCGCGACTGTTTTCGCACCGCGCACCTCGACGGCGCCCTGCACGTCCACCGCCACATCGTCGGTGCCGACACGCGGGGCGATCAGATCCAGTGTGCCGCGCGCGATATTGTCGGCAAATGCGGACGCCGTGCCGGTACGCAGATCCACCACTGCACCGGCGCCCATCACCAGCGTGCCTTCACGGGTCGCCAGTTCCACCGCCGCACGGTTGGCGGCGGCAATCGGTTTGCCGTAGCTGTCCAGGCGCATACCGGTGGCGTGCGCATCCAGCGTGCCGTTGATGACCAGATCGCCTTTTGCTGCCAGCCGGATCGCGCCGACCTGCTGGCCGCTGGCATCGATTTTCCCGTTCACCGTCAGATCACCGCCATCGACAATGATCTGCACTTCGCGCGCCTTCACCTCATTGCCGACCACCAGATCGCCCTGCCTGATCTGGAATCGCCGCGCACCGAACACCTCACCGTCATTCAGGCGCGCGTTCAGCGCGGCAAAGTCCGTCAGCGACTGCGCCCTGACTGTGAACTGCCCGGCGTCATACGGCACCAGGGTGCCGCCGGCATCAAAAATACCTGACGCACTGCCGTGGATGGTGCCCAGCAGATCGACCTGCCCCGCGCCCTCTCCCAGCGCCGTCACATCGATGCTGCCGCCACGGTTGTGCCGGGCGGAAATGTCGATCACCGAGCCGGCCGCCGTGCGTACATTGCCGTCGCGGCTGGCCATCACCAGATCACCGCCCCAGCTGTAGCGCTTCACATCAAACAAAGTGACTTCACGGCCCGCGAGATCGATCTTCGCGCCAGCGCCGAGCACCACCTCCTCCACCGCGTCCAGCACCAGCTTGCCGCTGGGCAACACCACCGCTGTATCCAGGTGGATGGACTGGCCCACGAAACGCAATTCCGCACCCAGCGTGTCGTGCGCGGCCGCGCCGGCACCACTGCCCGTGACCGTGATCGCGCCACCGGCATGCATCGCCAGTTTGCCGCCGTTGCCGCCGCTCAGCAGGGGCGTGTTGATGTTCAGTTCGCCACCGGCGTAATGCCAACCCTGGTCAGCGGTGTAGCCCGTCTGTGAGCGATAGACGTGCAGCGAACCATTGTCGGTATCGACGGCAATCAGTTTGCTTGCGTTCAGATTCAGCGTGTCGAAACCCAGCGCAATGCGATCAGACGGCACCAGACGAACCGGCTGGGTATTCGGCACGTAGCCGAAGCGAATGGTCTCGGCATGAATATCCAGCGTGCCACCGGCAAGCCGGTCGAGAATCGCCGCGCCTGGCGGCACCGGCACGGCGTCGCCGGGCCGGTTGGCGGCGTTTGGATTGGCCGCGCCAGTGCCCGCCCAGATGAACTCGCCCGTGCGAATGGCGGTGACGTCGCTGGCCGAACCATAGCCATAGATTGCCGGCGCCCCGAATACCAGCCGCTCCAGCCGCGAAGCGCCCTCCAGATCAAACGTATCGAGGGTGACCGAGCCATAAATATTGAAGGCATCGCGCGCATTCAGCACCAGCGTTTGCAGTGCCGGCGTGCTCTGCGCCGTATTGCCGTCGAGCAACTCGGCCAGCAGTTGCTGATTAAGCGCCATGCCCGGCGGCAGTTGCCCGGCCGCGCCGGCTTCCGCCAGCGCCTCGGCAGAACCGAGATTGACGGCGGACACCGCCAGCACCAGATCGCGCGCGCCGTAGCTGACCGAATCCCGCAGCGTAAAGGCCCCGTTGGTCGCCACCGCCAGCGTGCCTTCGGTCAGAATGCGGGTCTCACCCGTGCAGACACTCCCCGCCGCACAGCCCCCCAGATCAATGGTCGGATTCACGGTGCCGGTCGACGGCAGCAGATTGATCCAGCCGTTGGACACCACCAGCGCACTGGACAGGGTATCGAACAGGTAGCCATCGTCCGAGGCGTAACCCGGCTTGCCCAGGCCCGTTGTATCAATGGTCGCGCCCTGCTCCACCAGCACACCGATGCCGCTGCCACCCGCCGTCAGGGCCACCTCCGGCGCACGCAGGGTGGCGCCACTGCGCAGGATCACGTTGTCCACCATGCTGTAATAGCTGGCGCCGGCCAGGTAGCCGCCCAGCACGACACGGTTGGCATTGAAGGCGTTGAGCTGACTGGCCTCGATGGCCGCACCCGTCAGGTTCTCCAGCGGCGACTGGCCATCCGCCAGAATCTGCAGTGTCGAGCTGCCGGCACCCTCCACCGACACACCCAGAATCCCGCCGAAGCCGGCGCTGTCCGCCGCCGGCGCAAACAACGCCGTGCCGTCAAACGTCAGCGCGGGTTCATCATTCAGCCCTGCGCCGTGGCTGAAATTCAGCCGCAGGGCGCGCGCGTCCACCGTCAGCATGCCGCGCGCCACATTGCGCCGGGCGGCATCGGCCAGAATGAATTCGTTATAGCTGGTTTCGTTGTAGCCGCTGTGCAGACGCACCACATCAGCCGGCGTGATGATCAACTGGCTGGCGACCGGCGAACGCACGCCGGTGTGCGCGGTACCCAGATAGCCCGCCGCCACAAACGAACCACTGCCCGTCGCGCTGACACCGGACAGCCCCGACAGCACGGTCTGCCCGATCTCCACGCGAAACGCTCCCGGCAGCAATGCGTAGGAAGACGGCATCAGGGTGTAGGTGCCGGCCGGCAGGCCGGGCACGCCATCCGGGACGGTGACCTGCTGCCCCGTCGCCGGGGCGCCCTGCCCCTGACTGCCGCCGGTCGGCGCGTATCCGCTCTGATAGCCAGGCACCAGCGCATACACCGGGTTGCCCGCGAGACTGAACTCGAAGGCCGGGTTGGCATTGGCCAGCGCCGTAGCGAGGATATCCACCGAGCCACCACGCCCGCTGACAAAGCCGGCGCCCCGGAGATCACCGCCACCGGACAGGTCCAGCACCGCGCCTTCTTCGACGATGATCTGCTCACCCGAGATCAGCAGTTGCCGCTGCCCGCCGGCCGAGGTACCGCCAATGGGGGGCGCGTTAATGGTGACGCCGTTGAGGTGATACGTGATCCCGTCGACGGTGCCGCCGTAGGGCATCACCAGCCCCGCACCGCTGACCGAGGTCAGGCTGCCGTCCAGGAAACGCACCACCGGATTGTCGTAGGGCCGGCCGATTTCGATAAACCCGAGTGGCGCACGCAGCACGCCGCCCTGCTCGATCAGGCCCCCGGCAAGATGCAGGCTGCCACCCACGGAATGCGGCATGTCCGGCACTGGCCCGCCGTGGGAACGGATAAACAGATGATCGTCGGGCGCTGACGTCACCTGGACACCGCCGTTGGTGTCCCCCACACCGAGATAACCGTCGGCGCCGCTGGCGGCATAGATCTGCGCCGCCGTCAGTGTCATCCGGTCCGGGGCAAACAGCGTCGTGCGCGCGGCACCGATGGTGGTCGGCGTGGCCAGCAGGCGGATATCGCCCTGGCTGCTGATCACCACATCGGCAAACCCCGTGAACTCATTGCGGCCAAATACATCCAGGTGATCGGCATCAATGCGCAAGACATCGTTGCGCTCGGGCGACAGCGGCAACACATTCGAGGTCGCGGCTTCGGTATTGCCGGAGGCGGCATAACCGGTCACACCCAGCATCAGGTACGGCGCAGACAGATGGAGGGTGCGCTCCGGCGCCGCGTCACCGAACACGCCGAACGGCGACCACAGGCGCAGGCTCTGTCCCATGGACAGGGTCAGGTCATCCGGCGTACGCAGGGGCGCAAACAGCGACAGGTGATCGAAGCCGCCGGCGTCGATCTGTTCCACGCTCAGATAGCTGGTGCCGTATTCCAGGGCGTCGCCCGGCTGCGCACCGGCGCCCAGGCGATCCTCGCCCTTGTGCTGGGTCAGGACCAGTACACGGGGTTGCAGCACGGCTTCTGTCGCCTGGTTCCGGTTATAGGTGCCGCCCTGGAAGGTCAGCGCCAGCGTGCCGCCCGAGGCGCCCTCGCCCCCCGCTGCCGCCCGCAAGGTGCCGTCGATGTACAGTGCGTTGGCCGAACCCATGACGATGCTGCCGCCGTCGCTGGCCACCGTGACCGGCGCGCGCGGGCTGCCCTGTTCCAGCCCTGGCAGGTCCAGCACTGCGCTGCTGCCCGAGGCATCCAGCAACGCCCCCGGCCGGATCACCACGTGCATGTCCGGGGCGCGCCGCTGCACCGGGTTGCCGCTCTCCCAGTCCAGCGCGCTGCCGAGCTGGATGGTGCCGCCCGCCTGTACCCAGCCCTGACGTTGCCCCTGGCCATCCACGGCCGTGACCGCACGCCCCGCCACATCCAGCACGGCGTTGTCACCGATCCAGATCGAGCGGTCATGCGCCTCGGGGGCGTGGAGGACGTCGGCAATGGCATCGAGCAGGATGGCCCCGCCCCAGGCGTTGAGCCGGCCTTCAACGGTCATCTGGGTCGGGCTGGCGAGACGGATCGTCGCACCGGGGTCCACCGATACCGTTGCACCCTCGCCGATGACGACGTCGCCTCCCTGCGACAGGCGTTGCGAACGCAGCGTCAGGTCGGCGCCGGCGCGTTGTACCAGATGGCCCGCCGCGGTGTCGTCCTGGTACAGCGGCGGCGTCCACCGCTCCAGCGCCGTGGTGCGGCCTGCCCCGGTGGGCGTGGTGAGGCTGTCCGCACCGAACCGGTACACCGGCATCAGCACGTCAATCGTCGCGCCTTCTGCGACCTGCACACCGGCCTGGCCATTGATGTCGTAGGCCGAAAAGCCGGCCTGAAAATGCGCAGCGGAAAGATTCAGCGCATCCTCCACCGGCGCCCCGGCACCGATCACGATCTGCCCGCCGGTGGTCAGCGCCAGCCGGCCGCCGCCGTGGAGCCGCGAGCCGGCCATCGAGCTGCAGGTGCCCGGCGTTGCCGCCCACCTGCTCCGACCCGGCAATCAGCGTCACATTGCCGCCGCGCCCGCCGGTCATTGCCCCGGAAGGCTGCACGGCACCGCCGGACGAGACGTCGATCAGGCTGCCTTCGGTGAGGGCGACATCGCCACCGAACTCGATCGTCACACTGCCGCCATCCATGAAATCGAAACCGGACTGCGCGCCGGTGTCGGTCAGGCCGTTCAACCAGCGGCCGGTCAGGTCGATGGCGCCGGTGTCGGTCAGCGTGAAGCCCGAGCCGCCGTTTTTCACCAGCACCTGGAGCGGCAGTGTGTCGTTGGGCTTGAGCAGGTGGGTCGCCGTGAACTGGCCGCCGTGTGCCACGATGCTTGCCGCCACCTTGATCTCCGGTGCCAGCAACGACACCTGGCCACCGTCGGCCAGCGTCAGATCGCGTTCGATCGAGATAGCGCCCTGTGTGCCGATCTCGACGACGCCCAGCGTCTGCGCCGCCAACCAGGCCGCATCGAGCCAGACGGTGCCTTCCCGCGCCGGCGATACCGTGTCCGTGGCGGCAAGCTCTGCGGCCACGCCGGGGATGTCCGCTATCCGCACGTCCGTATCGAACACCCCACGCGAGGCCAGCTCATAACGCCCGATCAACAGGCGCCCGCGCTGTGCCCAGGCCGTCTGCGCCTGCCCGTAACCGTCGCCGAGTGCGTCCCGGTCACGGATCTGGCGCTCGCCGTTGTACACGCGGGTGTCGATCTCCCCTTCCAGCACGGCGGTCGGCGCGCTGATGATCAGGCTGCCGGCATCGCGGCCCACCACATAGCCGTTTTCCAGCCGCCGGCCCGGCGCCACCAACGGGTTGTAAAAGGTTTCGCGCACGCCCCAGCGCTCGGAGACACGTTCAGCGCCGGTAAACAACCCGGCGTACTGCAGATGCGCCGGCGCCTCGCCAGCGGCATACACTTTGCCGTCGCTGCCTTTGATCCAGGTCTGGTTGACGTAGCCGGTGCCAACATCCAGCGTGCCGCCGGCCAGATTGATCCGCGAGCCAGCCTGGGTGATCACTTCCTGGCCGCTGAGCGTGAGGGTGCCGCCCTGTGCTGCCCATTCGCCGATGCTGTGGCCCTGGTTGCTCAGATAACCGCTGACCTCCAGCAACCCCCCGGCGGTGTACCAGCGATCCGTCTCGTAACCGCCGGTGCCCGCCGGCACCAGAATCAGCTCACGGCGGTCGACCCAGATGCTGGTGTTGGCCAGCTTGCCGCTGTCGCGGTTGGCGGCCGAGTCACGCAGCTCGTTGCCCTGCACGTTGACGCGCACCGTGTTGCTGCCCATCGACACGGACACGTTCACCGCCCCGGACACATCCAGCGCGGCGTCGCGCGACACAAACGAACGCCCTGTCGCCTGCACCGCCAGTTGGCCGCCGGTGGCCAGCGTCAGGCTGCCGCCCTCGAACACCACGTCACCACCGGAGACAATTTCGATGCGCGACTGATCACGGCGGTCGGACAGGCGCGCGTAATTATCGAACGCACCGCTGTTGCTGGCACCGCGCAGCAGATCCTGCTCGGCGGATTGCGCGATCAGTGCCTCGCGCTGGCTGTCCAGCGCGGTGGTCTTGCCGTCGTCTTCGATCAGCACGGCGGTGACCGCATCCTGACCGAGCGTCACCTGGCCCAGGCTGTCGCTGGCGGCATTCAGCAGGTGCACGGTGCCGCGCGTATTGACGGTGGTGGTCGCCATCGCCACGCCCTCCTGGCGCACGTCACGGCCGGCCAGTGTGATGTCGCCTTCGCTGGCCACCAGCAGGCCGGTGTTGCGCACCAGGCCGGCACTGCTGCCGGCGATCCATTGCGGCGCCACTTCGTTGCCGCGTGTGGTGGAGGCGGTGTTGCCGTCGGTACCCACCCCCCGGCGAATGATGAAGCTGTCGCCCGCCGCCAGTTGCGCCTGGCCACGCGGCGTGACGATGCGGCCATCCTGGTGCACGGCGCTGCCCAGCAGCAGCACATAGCCACCGCCTTGCGTCACCGACGCCGGTTTTGCCGTTTCGATCAGCGCACCGGCTTCGACGATCACCTGCCCGCCCGCCTGGGTGAAGCTGGCGGTACTGGCATTTGCGCCGTACAGGCCGTGATCGGTGAACTGGCTGTCGCTCATGTCCGCGGCGGCCACGACCAGATTGCGCACGTTGACCTGACTGCTGCCGCTGAACACCACGCC
>NZ_AQOR01000004.1 GCF_009846755.1 Alcanivorax sp. S71-1-4 | reverse complement strand
CGCTCTTCCCACCCTACGGCAGCCTCGATAATGGGTAGGGTGGGAAGAGCGCAGCGAATCCCACCACCGGCAAAGGTCACCCCGGCAACACAATCTCGTCAAAACGGGTCTTGCGCGGATGATCACTCTCCGGCGCCAGGCCGTCCCGGTCCAGCAAGGTGGTATGCAGCCCGGCGGCGCGGGCGGCGTCCAGCTCGGCAACAATATCCGATAAAAACAGTATCTCGTTCGCTGGCAGGCCGATGGCCTGGGTGATACGGCGATAGCTGTCGACGTCCTGCTTGTGGCCGGAGGTGGTGTCGAAGTAATTTTCGAACAAGGGTGTGAGATCGCCGGCTTCGCTGTAGCCGAAGAACAGTTTCTGCGCGGCAATCGACCCGGAAGAATAGACGAACAGCCGCAGCCCCTGCGCGTGCCAGGCACGCAACTGATCCGCCACTTCCGGATACATGTGCGCCTGATAATCGCCACGCTCATAGCCGGTGCGCCAGATGATGCCCTGTAGTGCCTTCAAGGGTGTGTCCTTGCGGTCCTGCGCGATCCATTGCTGCAACAGGGCATTCACCGCCTCCGCATCACACAGCGCTTCGCCGATTTGCCCGCGCAGGGCGCGTACCTGTTCCTGTACGGCAGCGGTGTCCCAGTGCTCGCGCAGGAAGCCCGGCAGGGCAGCTGCCGCATAGGGAAACAGCACATCCTTGACGAAGGAAATGCTGCTGGTGGTGCCTTCGATATCAGTGAGAATCGCCTTGATCATTTGCGCGTCAGTTTTCCAGACGGTTGAAGCGGCCGGCGATGTCGCTGCCGGTGAAGTGGGCGACCCAGCCATCCGGATTATTGAACAGGCGGATGGCGACAAAGTGCGGGTTGGGGCCCATATCGAACCAGTGTGGCGTATTGGCCGGGACGGAAATCAGGTCGCCCTGTTCGCACAGCACTTCATACACCTTGTCGCCGATATGCAGGCTGAACAGCCCGGCGCCGGCGACAAAGAAGCGGACCTCATCTTCGCCGTGGCGGTGTTCGTCGAGGAACTTCTGCCGCAGCATGGCCTTGTCCGGGTGATCTGAATTGAGGCTGACCACGTCCACGGTCTGGTAGCCCTCTTCGTTGATCAGGCGGTCGATGTCGGCACGATAGGCGTTGATCACCTCGTCCTGCGTGGCGCCCGGCGCCACGGGCTGACTGGCCGCCCAGCGTTCAAAACGCACACCGGCCTGGTGGAGAATGCCGGCGATGGTGGCGTGGTCATTGCTCTGCTGCAGGGCGTCCTGCGGTGCCTTGTCGGCGTAGACTCGGATGCTGCTCATGGTTTCAGTTCCTCAACTGACGGCGCTGTACTTCGACAGCGAACAGAAATTCCAGGGCTTCAAGCTGCCGGTAGCAGGCGGCCATGGATTCCGCCCAGGTGTAGACACCGTGGCCGCGAATCAGATAGGCGTGGGTAATACGCCCGTCGGCCATGGCCTGATCCACGTCGCCTGCCAGCGCGTCGATGTCCTGGGTGTTGTCGAACACCGGAATATCGAGCCGGCTTTCGTGGGTGGTGATGCCGGAAAAGGCTTTCAGCAGTTCATAGCCTTCCAGCCGCAGGATGTTTTCACGGGGGTAGTGCATGGTCAATACGGTGCTCACGGGCGAGTGCGTATGCAGCACGGCCTGCGCCGCCGGCAGCCGGCGATAGAGCTGGGTGTGCAGGCCGGTCTCGGCGGAAGGCTTGCCGGCAGACGCCGGCTGGTTGGCCATGTCCACTACCATCACATCGGTTTCGGTGAGCTGGCCCTTGTCACGACCGGAAACGGTGACCGCGCAATAGTCGGCGTTCAGGCGCATGGAATAATTGCTGCTGGTCGCCGGGGACCAGCCGTTGCTGTAAATGCGTTGCCCGATCGCGGCGATTTCCCGTGCGGCTTCGCGGAAGCTAGCAGGGGACCAGGGGCGGGTGGAAGACATCGTCATGGGGCTCGCCTGGGCAGATTCAGTGGACGTCGCGCACGGTGGCCAGATAGGCCGCCATGGTATCAGTGTCGGGCCGGTGGATCACACCGTGCTCGGTGATGATGGCGGTGATCAGTTCGCCCGGTGTCACGTCGAACGCGGGGTTGAAAACGGGGACCTCGGCCGGGGCAATCGGCATGCCCTGGATACAGCGCACTTCATTGCCGTCGCGTTCTTCAATCACAATGCTGTCGCCGTTCGGCAGCGCCGGGTCGATGGTCGACAGTGGCGCGGCGACATAGAACGGAATGCCGTGGTGCCTGGCCAGCACAGCAAGGGAATAGGTGCCGATCTTGTTGGCTGTATCGCCGTTGGCGGTGATGCGGTCGGCGCCGACAATCACGGCCTGCACTTCGCCACGCTGCATCAGGTGGCCGGCGCTGGAATCGGCAACCAGGGTGACCGGCACGCCGTCCTGCATCAGTTCCCAGCTTGTCAGGCGGCTGCCCTGCATCCACGGGCGCGTTTCGCCGGCAATCACGCCACGGATGCGGCCGGCGGCCCAGGCGGAACGCAGCACACCAAGCGCGGTGCCATGGCCGCCAGTGGCCAGGGCGCCGGTGTTGCAATGGGTATAGATGCGGCCGTTTTCCGGCAGCAGCGGTACGCCGAAACCAGCCATGCGGTGATTCATGGCGCGGTCGTCTTCGTGAATGCGTTGCGCTTCGCGGGCCAGCGCGTCGATCAGCGCCGTGCCGTTCAGGCCGGCCATGGTGCGCTGCATACGCTCCAGCGCCCAGAACAGGTTGACGGCAGTAGGGCGGCTCGCAGCAAGCAGGCTGACAGCGGGTGTCAGTTGGTCGGCCGACGCGGTGTCGCCCAGGCCCTGTGCCGCCAGCACCACGCCGTAAGCGGCGCTGATGCCGATGGCCGGCGCGCCACGCACGACCATGTCGTGAATCGCGGCCGCGACCTCGGCGGCGGTCTGCAGCGTCAGCCAGCGGGTTTCCGCAGGCAACAGGCGTTGGTCAAGCAGTTCCAGGCGGTCATCCCGCCAGCGCAGGGCTGTGAGCTCCACGGCGTCTCCGTCGATAGATTGTCAGTATGCTGTTCAGTGGTGGTCTGCGGCCGGATAGTCCAGCGGCGCCCGGTTCGCCCGGCGGCGGATCCAGTTGGCGCTGCGGAACACCGCAGAGCGGCGCATGATAGCGCGTTCCAGACGGTATTTCCCCGGGAAGGTGCTGATGCCGATGCCGATCAGGATGGTCAGCAGACCCTGGCCGGGCAATACCAGCATGACCATGCCCGCGAGCACCAGCAGCACGGCGAGTGCATTGCGCAGCAACCACACCAGCGTCGCGAGCACGCCCCGGTCAATATCCGGTTTGCGCGGGGCGGTGAAGTAGTCGGCGGGCATGCGCACGATCAGCCAGGGAATGGCAAAGGTGGAGGCGATCGCCATCACCACACCCAGGCCAACCAGCGCCGGTATCCATGGCTCGATGAGCTCCCACAGCGGTGTCAGCGTCTGTTCCAGTGCAGCAAGCACACCCGTCTCCTCAAAGTGGTTACAATGGCCGCGCGTCCGGTGAAAATCAACGCACGGCATGGCGGTTATCCTGTCCCGCCTGCGTGGCGCTGGCATGACGTTTGCCAGACTCAGACCACGCAGTGGCGCTGGATGCCCGGACCGGGCCCGGTTTTTTACATCCTTCAACACCCTTCGACATACACGGCCCCAGGGAGAAGCACGCGCATGATCTGGTGGATAGCGGCGCTGTTGACGGTGCTGGCCCTTACGCTTTATGCCGCAGTGTTGTGGCGCCGGGTCTGGCACAGGCAGCAGCAGCGCCTGGCGCAGACACAGGCGCGTCAGGGCATGCTGATCGATCAGCTGGAGGTGCTGGCGCGGGCGGTGGTGCAGCAACAGGTGAATGTCACTGAAGGCGCATTACGTCTGGCGACATTGCTCGATCTGTTGGTGGTGTCGCCCGCACAGCCGGTGGACCTGGCCGCTATTCACCGCCTGGCGGACGCTGCGTCGACATTGGCGATCGGTGAGCGGCGGCAGGCGTTGCCCCGGCCAGAGCGGCGTGCGCAGGACCGGCAGCGTGAGGCGCTTGAAGCGGAGCAGGGCGAGGCGGTGACGAATGCCGCACGCCGTCTGCTGGAGGTCTTGCCGCGCTGGCGGTGAGCCTGTCATCGGCTTTATCGCCATGACGCTGTTTCTTCGCGGTCAACGGCTTCGACGAAGGGCTGGTTACAATGCCGGGCCTGCCTAATTCAGTCTTTCGGAGTATCCCATGAGTAGCCGGACCGTGCGTGTGGCGTTTCCCGCGTCTGATGCGCTGCATGAGCGTCTTGACCAGTTCCTGCGTGAGGCGGCGGCATCGCCGGACGCTGATCAGAGTGCGTTGCTGAACGAGCTGCTGGACGATTTTCTGAACGATCTTCTGGCGGCATTCTTTGACGGCCCGATTGACGCCGTCGGCGTACAGGGTGGTGTGGCGACAATGGTGCAGGGTGGCGTGAAGATCATCAACAAGGCGGCCCGGGCATTGGTGCGCAATCTGGTCGGCAAGGCGGGTCCGGCGGAGCAGCAGGCGCTGGCGGCGCATTTTCGTGGCCTGACCGCTGAACGTGATGGCCGGTTGTACCTGGCGTTTCCCCTGACAGGGCATGACGGTGCCGAACTGCAACGGGTGTTCGATGGCTATCTGGCAGGCGAGAGTGGCTATTCCCGGGATCTGGTCACGGTGATGTGCCGTCTGTGCGACGACGCACTGCGTCATTACTTCGATGGCCTGGTGGGCTGTGTGAAGCTCAATGCGTTCAACCGGGGCATTGTGGCCACGGCCCGCAAGACCATCCAGAAGGCGGCCTACATGGCGGTGGAAAAAGGTTTGCCGGCGCTGGGGCGTCCGCACAAGGAGCCAGTGGTGCGCCATTTCAGCGGCATGCTGCTGACGCCGGCCTGACCGGACCGGATCGAGGAAAGCACAAAGGGGCCGGAAGGCCCCTTTGTTTTTTAGGTCAATGTTTTAGGTCAATCGCGCGTGACGATCAGCCGTTGCTTTCGGGTGTGCTGGCCGGGGCTTTCTTTGCCGGCGCCTTTTTGGCGGGGGCTTTTTTCGCCGGGGCTTTTCTGGCCGGTGCTTTCTTGGCGGATGCTTTTGCCGGGGCTTTTTTGGCAGCCGCTTTCTTCGCGGCGGGTTTCTTCACAGCGGCCTTGGCTTTTTTGGCCGGGGCCTTTTTGGCGGGTGCTTTGCTGGCCGCCGCTTTCTTCACTGCCGGCTTCACCTTCTTCTCGATTTCGCGGGCGCGCTTTTCGAGGTCTTTTTCGTACTGGCTGATCACCTTGGCCAGGCTGTTGGCCTGCTTGGCGGTGGCCTTGAGCACCTTGACTTCGGCCTCCAGCAGCATGCGGCGGGTTTCGGAGTCGTTGACCCGCTGGCGGGTCTCTTCCACGGTCTTGCGGGCGCGCTCGACCTGCTTTTTCAGGTTCGCGTTGGCCTTGTCGCGGTATTCCGTCTGCAGTTTCTCGAAGTTGCCCAGGTTTTCACGCTGGCGCTTGATTTCGACAGAGACACGCTCGCGCGCTTTCTCGAGCTGTTGCTCCAGGGCCGCGATCTGCTTCTCGCGCTCCTGGTCAAAGCGCTCAGCCAGCTTGCGAATCTGCTCTTGCAACTCTTCTACCCGGTCTTTTACCTTCTTTGCGGCCATGGATGACTCCCTTTCCCCTGGGTTGCAGGTGACTTCGCGTCACGTATCGGCGAAGCTGGTTGACGGAAACCGGGGCAGAGGCGCTGCGCCCGATAACATGTTCGCAACTTTATGCCAGAAATTCCGGGCCTACAACATATCCGCCCGGCGGCAAATGCCCACGGGGCGCCCTGGCGTACCGGTGGGTGACGCCAGGGAAAGGGCTGCCCGATTGCACTTGTCTGGTGCGTGCCGTGGCCAGTCGCGAAATTCTTTCTGCCAGGAACACTGACGATGCCGGTAAGTTTTGCAGGAAAGCTGGTGGTGGCGATCAGCTCGCGTGCGCTGTTCAACCTGTCTGACAGCCATCGTGTCTATGAAAGCGAGGGGCTGGAAGCCTATCAGGCCTATCAGATTACCCACGAAGACGAAGTGCTGGAGCCGGGGGACGCCTTCCCGCTGGTACGCAAGCTGCTCAAGATCAACGAAAGGGCCGGCGGGGAACCGCGCGTGGAGGTGATACTGCTGTCACGCAATAGCTCGGACACCGGCTTGCGGGTGTTCAACTCCATCGAGCACTACCAACTGCCGATCACACGTGCCGCCTTCGCCGGCGGGCACAGCCCGCACCGCTACGTGTCGGCCTTCGGGGCGCACCTGTTTCTGTCCACCGACCAGGATGATGTGCGTGAGGCGCTCAACGCCGGCTACGCGGCGGCCACCATTCTCTCCGGCGGCACCAGCAGCCGCGATGATGGCCAGTTGCGCATCGCGTTTGATGGTGACGCAGTGTTGTTCTCGGATGATTCCGAGCGCATTTTCCAGGAGTCGGGCCTGGAGGCCTTTACCGAGAATGAGCGGCGCGCCGCGCGCGAGCCCCTGTCCGGTGGCCCCTTCAAGGGGTTTCTGGCGGCCCTGCACAAACTGCAGAGCGAGTTCGATCCCGATAACAGCCCGATCCGCACCGCCCTGGTGACGGCCCGCTCGGCGCCGGCCCATGAAAGGGTGGTGCGCACATTGCGGGCCTGGGATATCCGCATCGACGAAAGCCTGTTTCTCGGCGGCCTGGACAAGGGCGCGTTCCTGGATGCCTTCGCCGCAGACGTGTTCTTTGACGACCAGCAGGGCCACTGTGAATCGGCCGCCCGCCATGTGGCGGCCGGGCACGTGCCGCATGGGGTCAGCAACGAGCCTAAGGTGCCGGGGAAGGGCCAGGGAATCTCTAAATAAAGCCCCGCAGGACGACCGGGGCGTTATTCAGAGGCGCCCTCGGCCCCCCCATGGCATCTTTTATGCGCAGGTAGCATACTTGGGCCAGTTCTTATAACTGGTGTGCAACATGAAACTTCAGCAACTGCGATATGCCTGGGAAGTGGCCCGGCACGACCTGAATGTTTCCGCCACAGCGCAGGCGCTCTATACCTCCCAGCCCGGCATCAGCAAGCAGATCCGGATGCTTGAGGACGAACTGGGGGTGGATATCTTCGCCCGTTCCGGGAAGCACCTGACCCATGTCACGCCCGCCGGGCAGGCGATCCTGCGTCTGGCCGGTGAGATTCTGCAACAGGTGGAGTCCATCAAGCGCGTCGCGCATGAATTCCGGGACGAGACACGGGGCGAACTGAGCCTGGCTACGACTCACACGCAAGCGCGTTATGCGCTGCCGCCGGTGATCCGCGCGTTCACCGAGCGCTTTCCTGATGTGGCCCTGCACATGCACCAGGGCACGCCGATGCAGATTTCAGAGATGGCGGCCAACGGCACGGTGGATTTCGCCATTGCCACCGAGGCGCTGGACCTGTTCTCTGATCTGATCATGATGCCCTGCTATCGCTGGAACCGGACCGTGGTGGTGCCCCAGGGGCATCCGCTGACGAAGGTGAAGACGCTGACGCTGGACACGCTGGCCGAGCATCCTCTGGTCACCTATACGTTCGGCTTTACCGGCCGCAGCAAACTGGACGAGGCGTTCCGCAGCCGTGGCCTGACACCGAGAGTGGTCTTCACGGCCGCTGATGCCGATGTCATCAAGACTTATGTGCGCCTGGGCATGGGCGTGGGCATCATTGCGCACATGGCGCTGGACCCGGAGCAGGACAAGGGGCTGGTGAAGCTGGATGCCAGCCACCTGTTCGAGCCGAGCACCACACGGATCGGTTTCCGCAAGGGGACGTTCCTGCGGGGCTTCATGTACGAATTCATGCGGGAGTTTGCGCCGCATCTGACCCGCGAGCTGGTGGACAGCGCGCTGGCCTGTCATAGCCGCGATGAAGTGGAAGCGCTGTTTGCCGACATCGAGTTGCCGGTACTGTAGAAAACACCGGGGCGCTGGTGCGTCCCGGTGCCTGCGTTAGGCGGGCGCTTGGTGCAGGTCATTCACGCAGGTTGACGGCATGCAGGCCGCACTCTTTCTTGGTGGCCTCTTCCCACCACCAGCGCCCTTCGCGTTCATGCTGGTTGGGCAGCACCGGACGGGTGCAGGGCTCACAACCGATAGAAACAAAGCCGCGCTCATGCAGGCTGTTGAAGGGCACCTCGTTGCCGCGGATATAGTCCCATACGCGTTCCGACGACCAGTTTGCCAGCGGATTGAATTTCACCAGTTGCCGGCCCGGTGCGGCCAGGCCGGTATCCAGCTGTACCAGCGGAATATCGGTACGGGTCGGGGACTGGTCCTTGCGCTGTCCGGTGATCCAGGCATCCAGGGTAGCCAGCTTGCGTTTCAGTGGTTCCACTTTGCGGATACCGCAGCACTCGTGGTGGGTATCCTGGTAGAAGCTGAACAGGCCCTTTTCGGTGACCAGTTTCTGGACTGCCTCGGCCTGCGGGAACATCACCTCGATGTCGATCCTGTAGCGCTCGCGGACCTGATCCAGGAAGCGGTAGGTCTCGGCGTGCAGGCGGCCGGTATCCAGGGTAAAGACGCGCACATCGGGCCGCAGGCGGACGGCGAGGTCAATCAGCACCACATCCTCGGCGCCGCTGAAGGAGATGGCGATATTGTCAAAGCGGCTGAACGCCTCTTCCAGCAGCTTGCGGGGTGTGGCCTGCTGCAGCGTCTGGTCCCACTGCCGGATGTCCTGCTCGGTCAGGGTCATGGTGGTCCTTGCGGGTCTTGATCGGGGCTGGCCAGTCTATCAGCGCGGCTGGCCGGGCTGAACTACGCTCTGGTTCTAAGGTTATGCCGCCCGGACCACACCCCGCCGGGCCGTTGCATTGACGTGGTCGGGCGGCTACATTGGCGCCGCCCAATCACTTACTGCCGCCCTGGGGGATATCGTGGAAATCGTCTGTCTTGATCTGGAAGGTGTACTGGTACCGGAAATCTGGATCAATTTCGCCGAGCGCACCGGCATTGAGGCCCTGCGCGCCACAACCCGCGATATCCCGGATTACGACGTGCTGATGAAGCAGCGCCTGCGCATTCTCGACGAGCATGGTTATGGCTTGCCGGATATCCAGGCGGTGATCAACGAGATGGGCCCCATGGAGGGCGCGCGCGAGTTTGTGGACTGGCTGCGCGAGCGTTTTCAGGTGGTGATTCTCTCCGATACCTTCTATGAGTTTGCCCAGCCGCTGATGCGGCAGCTGGGCTGGCCGACGCTGCTGTGCCACCGGCTGGAAGTCAATGAGGCCGGGCGTATCACCGATTACAAACTCCGCCAGAAAGATCCCAAGCGCATGTCTGTCCAGGCGTTTCATGGCCTGCAGTATCGCGTCATTGCCGCCGGGGATTCCTACAATGACACCACCATGCTGGCCGAAGCGGATGCCGGCATCCTGTTCCATGCGCCGCAAAACGTCATTGATGAATTCCCGCAGTTCCCCGCCGTACACACCTACGAAGACCTGAAACAGGAAATCCTCAAGGCCAGCGTGCGCGACCTGTCGCTCTGACAGCGTGTTGAGCAGGTCCTCAGGAGGCTGCCGGTCTCCTGGGGACGCGGGCGGTTAGCGTTCCAGCGCCGCCATCAGTTTTTCCACCTTGAACAGGCTCTCCGCGTATTCCTGAGCGGGATCAGAGTCGTGCACGATGCCGCCGCCGCCATGACATACCAGCTCGCCATGCTGCGCCTGCAAGGTGCGGATCAGGATGCTGGAGTCAAACTCTCCGTTGCTGCGCTGCCAGAACAGGCTGCCGCAATAGAAGCCGCGCGGGCCAGGCTCCAGTTCGCGAATGATCTGCATGGCGCGCCGCTTCGGCGCCCCGGTGATGGAACCGCCGGGGAAGCAGGCCAGCAGGGCCTCCAGCGGGCTGATGCCGGTGCGCAGTGTGCCGCGCACGGTGGAAACCAGATGCTGCACGTTGGAAAAACGCCTCAGCTGGAACAGCGGTTCTGCCTGGATGCTGCCCGGTTCGCATAGCTGCCCGAGATCATTGCGCAGCAGGTCAACGATCATCAGGTTCTCCGCACGGTCCTTGTCACTGTGCCGCAGCAGATCGGCCAGATACTGATCCTCTTCGGGCGTTCTTCCCCTGGGTTGGCTGCCTTTGATGGGTTCCGTGACGATGGCGCGGCCGCGCACCGAGAGAAAGCGCTCGGGAGAAACACCGAACACGGCGCCGTGGTCATGCTCGAAGTAGCAGGCGTGCGGCGCCGGATGAGCTGCCACCAGTGCTCGCCAACCGTCCCACGGATGGCCCGTGAAACGGCTGCTGAAACGTTGCGCCAGATTCACCTGATAGCAGTCGCCCGCGCGCAGGTAGGCCTGGATGCGCTCCAGTGCGGCGAGATATCCCGCTCGGGACCAGTCGGGCGTGAAAGGCGAGGTCAACCGGAAATCGTCATCGGGAGCTGCCGGGGGCAGGGCGCCGGCGGCGGGGGTGTCCGTATAAAGATGCACCACCGCAGCAGGCAGGGTGGACGTGTGGGTGCAGTCCGGATGGTGCAGCAATGCGGCCGCTTCGTAACCGACCAGGCCCACCGCCAGGCGGTCCGGGCCCGCCGCAAGCCAATGGTTTACCTCTGCCGGCAGTGTCCGCAGATTATCCCGATCGGTAATCGGGACCGTCAGCGTCCTGGCCGGCTGATGACACAGTCGCCAACTCTGGCCGTCATGAAAGGCTGCCATGGGGCGGGGGGCAGAGGTGTGGGTCATGCAACTCTCGGTAGCGCCGGTGGCGGGCGCAGAGTGTACCGTCCCGGCAGGCCGGTCGCGACCGCTGCTGAAGTGTGATGCAGGTACGCTTGTGCGTTACATTGTGTAACGTGACATCCGGCGAGGCGACGAACGGCGTCCGTCGGGGGGCTGGGCCGATTTTCGTAGTCTGATAAAAACCCTTTATCTTTCATCGTGTTGTGAACATATGAACGCTCAGTGAACGTTCGTAACGGTTATTGATGGTTTTGTATATGGAATGTTAAGGTGAGGCCTGACTGATACCAACCACCAAAAAGGTTGGGTCAGCACTACAAAGAAAATAATAAGCGTGTGCACGCGTAGGAGATAATAAATGAAAGTTTTCAGGAAACTCGCTCTCGTCTCCGCTATCGCCACTCTGCCTGCTACCGGTTTTGCCATGCAGGCTATGGACGATGCGGCGCTCTCCGGGGTGACGGGTCAGGACGGTATCAGCATTACTCTTGGTTTGAACCAGACCATGAATGTATTGATTGATGATACGACCGGCTTGACAAACGCCACCCCTGTTGGTCTGGCTACTTTCGATCAGACAGGTGGTATTTTGATCCGGGGCATGGCTCTTGCCGGTACTGTTGGTCTGGAAATTGATGCAGCTGGTGACTCAACCAATGGTGTGTTGGTGGTCGATGTCAACGTAAGTGGCTTGTCTCTGGATACCGGTGACATTTATGTGATTGATACCGGCAAGGCAGCTTCTGCAACCCATCAAGCTGCTGACTCCGGTACCGCTGCTTTGGCTGGTGTTGCTCCCTCCCAGACGGCTATTCTGGATTCCATGAACATCAGTATTGCTAGCTTGGAGCTGCAGGTTCAGCTTGGGGATGGTGCGGAAAACTTCGTCAACATCACGAATGGTTTGATTGGTGACGTAACGATTACCAACTTCTCTCTGAATGATGCTGCGGGTGGTGGCTCCATTGCTGCCAGTTCGATCCTTATCGAGGATCTGGATATTACTGATACTACCGTATCTCTTGAAGATGGTACGACTAACCCGGCGGGTCTGCGTATCGCGCTTGATGGTTCCATCGCAGGTGTGACAGTGGATAGCCTGGTGCTTGGCAGCGGGAACGCTCTTGGTAATGTGTACATCAATGGCTTGAGCCTGTCGGGCACTACTATTACAGTGGCTGGCAAGTAACGAGTCTTCATCCAAGTGATGAATGCGAGGCCCGGCGAGAGCCGGGCTTTGTTTTTGCTGTATCCGTTACAAAAAACAAACAATAGGCAGTCCTTCCTGAGCTACCATGCAACAATCTGTAACGCTCAATGAGAGGGCGTGTCAGGGTAGTGAATTTTTAAACCGGGTGGGATTCGGCCAGGGCCGGATCATAGCGATAACAAGACACTATAATAAAAAGGGCATCTCCGATGCTGGTAACCGTGCTGGGCGTGGCACTGATATTCTTTGCCGTCAATCAGGCGACTGTGGTGGAAGATTACCCCCGCGGTTACGTCTACTATGAGCATCCCACCCATGAAGGCCCCGTCATTGAACGTGGCATCATCCCCAAACCCGTTTCCGAATTCCGTTACCGCAATGTGGTGCGCCAGGCCTATGACTATTCCTGTGGGTCTGCTGCGCTGACGACGGTGCTGAACCAGTATCTGGGACGGCAGTTCGAAGAACGGCAGATCATGGAAGGGTTGCTGCGGTTCGGCGAGACGGAAAAAATCGTCGAGCGGCGTGGTTTTTCCCTGCTCGACATGCGCCGGCTTGCTACGGCGCTGGGGCATCCCAGCGGCGGTTTCCGTGCCGAAATGAAAGATCTCCGCACGCTTGATCACCCGGCCATCGTGCCGATCTCCTACGGCGGCTTCAAACATTTCGTGGTGTTGCGCGAATGGCGCGACGGCCATTTGTATGTGGCCGATCCGGCGCTGGGCAACATCAGTTTCACCGAGAGCAAGTTCGAAGAGATCTGGGACCAGAACGTGTTGTTCATCGTGTTCCCGAACGGCTTCGAACCGCAGGATGGCCTGGCACTGACCGACTATGATCTGCGCCATATTGATGAGCAGACGATCAATCGGATGGCGTTCCAGGAATTCCCGGTGTTCACCCGGCCGATGGAGCAGTGGGCCGACAAGGCCAGCACGCTGGTGCCTGTGCTGACGACCGATGAAGACGGGGTCGAGCGGGTGATCAATGTGCCAACGCGGACCTATTTCCGCAGGAAGTAATCGTCAGGATTTCCTTCATGTTCTTTGATGAGAATAACAAATGATGCTGTGTACACTTGATGTTCGGGGATGGGTAGGGCGGACGCTGCTGTGCATGGTCTGCCTGGTGCCAGGGGTTGCTGCAATCGCCCAGGAGCCGGAAGAAGACAGCGCCGAAGCGGCGCGCGAGGCCCTGCAGCAGCGTGATACCGATGTGACCGAGGAAAGCAACCTGGAGGAAGTGTTCCAGGCGGCGGAAAAGCAGTACTCGCTACTGCCTTCGGGACAATTGTCGGTGGTGTTTGCGGGGGATTACAGCTACTTCCGCAACGATACTATCGATATCGGTATTGACGAGGCCTCGGGCAATATCAACCGTTTCCGGATTGAAAACGATGCCGAGCACGCCTTTGGTGCGGCGTTGTCCGTGGACTACGGTATCTGGAACAATCTCACGTTCAATACCCGCCTGCCTGTGCAGTACAAATACGACACACAGAAGGATGCGTCCTCGGCTGCGCTGGGCGATGTCACCTTTGGCCTGCGCTACCAGCCGTTCCCGGTACGTCCGGGCGGTATCAACACCACATTGTTCGGTACGCTGTCCACTGCGACCGGTGACAGCCCATATGACATCAACGTCAATTCCGAGCTCTCCAGTGGCAAAGGCTATTACTCCATTGGCGGCGGCGTCAGCATGAGCAAGATCGTTGACCCGGTGGTGCTGTTCGGGTCCATCGGCTACACCATGGCATTCGATGCCACTGGCCTGAGCCAGCGCCGGGGCACGGACCTGCTCAAGCGTGTCGAGCCGGGCGACTCGATCAGTTTCTCCATGGGGCTGGCTTATGCGCTGTCCTATGAGGTGTCGGTGTCTGCCAGCTATCAGCAGTCGTACAACTTTGTTTCCAACTTTGTGTTTGACCGGGGTGGCGAGAAGATCGTGGCCAATTCCGAGGATTCCACCTCGAGCGTGCTGAATACCTCGCTGGGCCTGCGTACCTCCAGCAACCGCATTATCAATATCAGCTTTGGCTTCGGCCTGACCGAAGACTCACCGGATGTGCTGCTGGGCATTTCCCTGCCGATCGATGTAACGGGCCTGAAACCGGGGGCCTGATGACGCTGTGGAACTGGCGGATGTATGCAGATGAATAACAATAAACTACGGCTTCTGCGCCGACTGTCTCTGGGGCTGGCCCTGGTGCTGTGCGGCCCGGCGCAGGCCCAGCTGGCCACCAACATCGGTATTGATGTGCGCGCCATGAGCATGGCGCATGCCGTGACCGCTGATCCTCCGGGCATCATGGCGATCCATTTCAACCCGGCGGGCCTGGCCAAGCTTGAAGGCCGGCGCATGGATCTGCAGTTTCTGGCCGTGGACATGTCGGTGGAGTCCCGCTTCAGTGCGCCGCCCGGCTACAACGTGTTCGGCTTTTCCGACGACCCGGTAGTGTGTGCCGATGCGCCCAACGACGGCTCTGATGTGTGCCGTAACTTCCGCACCAGCACCAGCACCATCGAAGGTGTGTCGTTGTATGTGCCGATCGTGAATGACGTGGTGGACCTGCCGCCTGGCCCGCTGATGGCCGGCCCCATTCCCTCATTCTCGATCAAGCCGGCGGGGTCCAAGTTCACCTTCGCCACTGCGACCTATCTGCCCATGGCGGCCGGCTTTTATCGCCAGGAAGGGGACCCGGGTAATTTCATGGGGCGCCGTGTGGCGTTGAACCGTATTACCTATCTGTCGCCTTCAGTGGGCTATCAGATCAACGACGAGCTTTCCATTGGGGCCTCGATCGGTTTCTCATACCAGGCGGTGGCGCTCGAGACAGATTTCCGTTCGCCCAACGAACTGCTTGGTTTTGCCCGTATCGTGGACGAGAGCCTGTGCGCGCCGTTCAAGGGCGAGTCGAATTTCGCACTGGATATCATTCTGTTCGGTATCTGCCGGCCCAATGAAGGCCTGGGGCCGTTCAAGAGCCTGGCGGCCATGGACGTGGCCATGGATCAGCGGTTCAGCCCGTCCTATAACCTCGGCATCCTGTGGGAACCGAGCGACCGCTTTGCCTGGGGTGCGGTGTGGCATGCACCCACCAAAGTGCACATGCGCGGGCGCTACAAGATCAGCTATTCCAATGCAGCGCAGGAGACCATCAACGGTGTCGGCAGCAGTCCCACCGGTGCCATCGCGCTGGCCGTACTCGGGCTGCCGAGCCGGATCGGTGCCACGGATGCGGGGCTGATCAACATGGACCTGACCATGCCGGCGCATTTCCAGACCGGCATCAAGTTCAAGCCGACGGAGCGTCTGCAACTCAATATTGATGCCGTGTGGGTGGACTACGCCGAGTGGGACGCGTTTAACTTCCAGTTTGACTCGACCAATGCGGCGCTGGCCCTGGCGCGTCTTTTCTCGCCGGGGTCAACCAGCACCAGCCTTTACTTTCCGCTGCAGTATCAATCCACCTGGAATCTGGCCTTCGGTGCCGAGTATGCATTGACGGATCGTCTGTCGCTGCGCGCAGGCTACGAGCCAAGGGCCTCGGCCATCCCCGATGACCGGCGCGCACCGCTGGTGCCGATCAATGAGGCGCGCTACTACAGTCTCGGGCTGGGATATCGCTGGGACAAGGACACCGAGATCGATCTGGCGGTGGCCACGCTGCGCAGCCGTGATGATATTCCCGCCAACACCAGTTGTGCGGCAAACTGTACCGGGATCAACAACCTGGTCTACAACCCCTATGCCGGTCTGGATATCGAAACACAAGCGTCCATCACCATGTTCGGCATGGCATTCCGTACGCGCTTCTGATGCGTAGCCTGGCCGTGTTCATGCTGTTATCCCTGCTTGCCGCGGCGGGTTGCACGGCGTCCGGTTCGCGTGGCGGTTTCTATACCTATGTCGACGATCAGGGCAATCTGATTACCGGGCAACTGCCGGTATCGGCGCCAGCACCTGAGGCCGACACGCCGCGTGCCGATACACTGCCGGCGAGTGTCGACGAAGGGCTCCTGGCGCAGGTCTCCGGCGATGCGCCGGTACCTGATTCGGGGTCGGCCAGCCCCCAGGCAGATGAAACGCCGGCAGACGAAACGGAAGAACGTTTTGTCACTTATGTGGACGGTGATGGCCAGATCACCCGGCAAGTGATTGATCTGGGTGCCGCACGCCGCGCGGAGGCGGCGCGCGGACCGGGGTACGACCTGATTGGCGAGGGCGGCGAGGCTCAGGAAGGCTATATCGAGACGGTGACGCCGGTCGCGGCAGATTGTTGCCGGGAACTACTGGCTGACGCAGAGACATTGCGGCCGGGGCAGGAGGTCATGCTCACGTTCAATACCGGGCAGGCGCAGCAAATCCGGGTCGGGCAGCGTCTGGTGCCGGCACGGGTGCTGACGTTGCGGCGTGAAGTGGCGGAGATCAGAGTGCTGAGTTTCAAACAGCATGGCCGTTATCTGCATCCGCAACTGCTATTGCTGGATGAGCAGGGAGTGCCGGTATTGCAGGTGGACAACGTTTTCACACGCCGTTTTCCGGAAACCTGGGCCCGATATGCCTATATAGACGGAACTCTGCCCAGAGAGGCCGGTCATCGTTACCTGGTGGTCTACCTGGGTTACGCTGACGGCGGCCTGCCAGGGCTGGTCACGGAAGCGGACAGCGAGCTGGTCATTGACGGCGGCGTGGTGGTCAGAGGGTATTGATCCACCCGCATCGCAGCCCGGACGCCCACCGGCACAGGGCTTTACCGCACAGAGCAGGGCAGGTAGTGTGCCCGCTCACAAGCGAAACAGAACAATTGAGACTCTCCATCATGACAAACATGAAGCGCTTTCTCCCAGGGACCGGCATGCTGATGCTGCTGGCCGTCCTGGCGGGGTGTAACGGCAAGGAAGATTTCTCCGACGTGGATCTGCCTGGCTGCCCGGCCGGTGGCTTGTGTGAGGAACAGCCCTCCGGTGATGTGCTGGTGGAGTTCGTTGGCCCGCGGTTCATCAACCTCGGTTATCGCTGCGGCACCTCCGTAAGCCGTATCTCCGGCGAGCCCCAGGAGATTGGCGGTCGTATCGTGCCGGCCGGCGCTGCGCTGTGCCCTGAAGGCGTGAATACGGTGGATTTCTTCCTCGGTGACGGGCTGTATCTGGGCAACTCGCTGCTGATAGGACGTGCTGCGCTGCCGCAGACCGCGATTCTCACGCAGGTGGGGGAAGACGGCACAAACTGGGGTCTCGTGCGCCTGACCGTGGCAGATATCGTCAACACGGCGCGCCGCCTGCCTGCGTCCGACAACAGAGTGCGCAATCGCGCGGCGCTGTTGATGGCACTGGACAGCGATCCGGCCACAGATGATGTGGAGATCCATCCTGCACTGCAGGGGCGCGATGGTCTGATCAACATGCGCTACATCGAGCTGGTTCAGGGCAACTCGCTGGAGACGGAGGACTACACAGACTTCACCAATGCCTGGGCGCCGCTCTTGACGGCTCTGGCCGAGGAAGACGATCTGCCCGTGACCTATGTCTTCCCGGATGAAGCGACTGTGACCCAGCGGACGGCTTACGGCATGGATCTGACACGTTCCGGCCTCTTCAGTATGGTTTTTCAGGAAAGTGAGCTGGCAATCCTTGAGCTGATCGGTACCGACAAGCAGCGGGCGGATGAATATATCGGCGCCCTGGAAGGGTCGCTTCTGGTCTTGCCGACTGGCGAAGCACTGGGGCTTGTCAACGTGCTGCTGTCCTATTTTCCCGGGGGCACCGAGGAAGCCGAAACCGAGCAGGACACGATCACCTTTCAGCGGGGGGCAGGGTTGAACAATGAGCTGGCGTTGCAGAACATGACCCTGCAAGGCCTGATGAATACCGATGTCAGCACCAATCTGACGATGACTGGCCGCATGCTGGGCGATTTTCTGTATAACGGCGTAAAGGGCCAGAACGGCACTGATGTCGGTCTTAATATGCCCGGGATGAGCTATACGCCGGAGGCTGCAGACTTTGGTCGTATCAACGGCACATTCCTGGGCACCTCCAGCGCAGACATGCTGTTGAAAGATCCTGACCCGGCACCGGTGGGGCTGCCGATGCGCATAGCGCGTTCGGGGTTGGGGGCGTCTTCTATTGATCAGGACGCGCTGGATGCAGCGACGGGTGTTTATCGCCTTCAGCTTCGTCGTGGCTGTACTGCTTTGGAGCAACCCGATGGCGCGCTCTGCACCGCCCTTGAAGAAAAGAACAAGGTCAACTATCCGCAGGAATACCAGATTGATGATGACGAAGAAGCGGACCCGATCACTTTCACCTTTGTAAGTGATACGCCGCGTGGCAACGATGGCACCGGGCCCGATGAGATGCTGATTGAAATCCGTCGCGTCGGGGAGCACGCCATCATCTTCGCCGGCCAGAGTGGTGCCTGCCCGTCGAACAATAGCGCTACGGATTTCCCCGTCGGTTATGTCAGCCGTACCTTCGTCGAGGCGGGTGTGCCGGCCAGCGTCAACGTAGTCATGCTGATGACGGGCGATGCGTCGGAACAGGATAACCTGTACCAGTTCGGTACGGAGATTCAGGGGCGCATTGATGTGCAGGATGGCAGCCGGCCAATGTATCGCCTTTCTGATGAGAGTTTTGATGACCAGGTGGCCGCACAGTGGATCGATAGCTACTTGCCGGTCAAGTACTATCAGGGGCTGAACCTCGGTGAAGACGAGACCATGACCAACGACCAGAGCCAGACCTTGCTGTCCTACGTCCAGGGCTCGGTCGATCTGACCTATCTGGGGGCTACCTGCCCGCCCTGAAGCATTATTGTCAACAATCCGCTTGAAACCCCCTCTCTGAGGGGGTAGAGTCACGGCCCGAATGCAGAGATTGTCTACAATCGGGCCGTGATACATGTCTGACCCCCTGGAAAAAGATCCGCAGAGCGAGCTGTCCCCGGACATCACCGGGACGGATGGCCGGACCCTGGCGGACAGGGTATTTGCCCGCCTCCAGGACGACATCGTGCGTGGCGAACTGCTGCCCGGCACCAAGCTCGGTGAAACCGAACTTGCCACCCGCTACGGCGTCAGCCGTGGACCGCTGCGTGAAGCCATCCGGCGCCTTGAATCCCGCAAGCTCCTTGAACGTGTCCCGCATGTGGGCACCCGTGTCGCCTCCCTGACCCTGCCGGATCTGGTCGAGATCTATCATGTCCGTGAAGCCCTGGAGGGCATGGCGGCGCGTCTGGCTGCGCAACACATGACCGATGAAGAGATCAGCGGCCTGGTGGCGCTGTTGTCCCAGCATGAGCAGCAGCAGGACCTGAAAGAAGACACTGCTTACTTCCAGCGTGAAGGCGACCTGGATTTTCACTACCGCATCATTCAGGGCAGCCATAACGACACGCTGATCCAGATGCTCATTGGCGGCCTGTATCACCTGGTGCGCATGTACCGCTACCAGTTTTCCACCGTCGCCAACCGTCCGCAGCGGGCGTTGCAGGAGCATCGCCGCATCATCGAAGCCCTGGAGGCACGCGACGGCGAAATGGCTGAATTACTGATGCGCCGGCATATCAGCCGCGCGCGCGAGAACATCGAGCGCTCCACGCCGCCGGGCGAGAACCCCTGACGGACCGGAGTGATGAACCGGGCACCACAAGTGCCCACCGCTTAACCAGCGTACCGGAGAGAGCATGACGACACTGACCGCAGGCGGGCGTTTCCGCAAGGCACTGGCGGAAGAACAGCCGCTGCAGATCATGGGCACCATCAACGCCTATTGCGCGATGATGGCCGAACAGGTGGGCTACCGCGCCATTTACCTGTCAGGTGGCGGCGTCGCCAATGCCTCCTACGGCTTGCCAGACCTGGGCATGACCAGCCTGAACGATGTGCTCGAAGACGTGCGCCGCATCAGCGCGGCCACCGACGTGCCGCTGCTGGTGGACATTGATACCGGCTGGGGCGGGGCGTTCAACATCGGTCGCACCGTCAAGGAAATGATCCGCGCCGGCGCTGGCGCCGTGCATCTGGAAGACCAGGTGGCACAAAAGCGTTGCGGCCATCGCCCAAACAAGGAAATCGTCAGCAAGGACGAAATGGTGGACCGTATCAAGGCCGCGGCAGATGCCCGTTTTGATCCGGAGTTCTTCATCATTGCCCGGACCGATGCGTTCCAGAAAGAAGGGCTGTCAGCCGCGATCGAGCGCGCCCGGGCCTGCCTGGAAGCCGGCGCTGACGGTATTTTCGCCGAAGCCGTGCACACCCTGGATGATTACCGTGCCTTCTCCGACGGTATCGATGGCGCACCGCTGCTGGCCAATATCACCGAATTCGGTGCCACGCCCCTGTTCAGCCGCGATGAACTGGCTGCGGCCGGTGCCAACATGATCCTGTACCCGCTGTCCGCCTTCCGCGCCATGAACAAGGCCGCTTTGACGGTGTACGAAGCGATCCGCAAGGACGGTCATCAGAAAGACGTGGTAGACATCATGCAGACACGTATGGAGCTGTACGATTTTCTCGGTTACCACGATTACGAGCAGAAACTCGACGCGCTGTTCAGCAAAGGCAAAGCCTGAGCTTTTTCAACGACACGACCTTTACCGCCCGGTGCCTGCACCGGGCTGAAACACAGAGAGAGGGAACACCATGGCAGAAGCAAAGCAACTCAGTGGCGCCGGCCTGCGTGGCCAGGTCGCTGGCAAGACCGCGCTGTCCACCGTTGGCAAATCCGGTTCCGGCCTGACCTACCGTGGCTATGATGTGCAGGACCTGGCGGAAAACTGCCAGTTCGAGGAAGTGGCCTATCTGATCCTGAAAGGCAAGCTGCCGGACCAGACCGAGCTGGATGCCTACAAGGCCAAGCTGAAAGGTCTGCGCGGCTTGCCGCAGGCACTGAAGGAAGTGCTGGAGCGCATCCCCAAAGATGCACATCCCATGGACGTTATGCGCACCGGCTGCTCGATGCTGGGTAATCTGGAAACCGAGACGGATTTCAGCCAGCAGGGTGATGCGGCTGACCGGCTGCTGGCAGCGTTCCCGTCAATCATTTGTTACTGGTACCGCTATAGCCACGACGGCCTGAAGATCGACGTCGAAACGGACGATGATTCCATCGGTGCACATTTCCTGCACATGCTGCGCGGTGAAAAGCCGAATGCCCTGCACGAGCAGGTCATGAATGTGTCGTTGATCCTGTACGCAGAGCACGAGTTCAACGCTTCCACGTTCACCGCCCGCGTGTGCGCTTCCACGCTGTCCGACATCCATAGCTGCATCACCGGCGCGATCGGTTCGCTGCGCGGCCCGCTGCATGGCGGGGCCAACGAAGCCGCCATGGACATGATCGAGAAATTCCGCGACGCAGATCACGCCGAGCAGGAAATGATGGGCATGCTGCAGCGCAAGGAAAAGATCATGGGCTTTGGCCATGCCATCTACAGCGTGTCCGATCCGCGCAACGCGATCATCAAGCAGTGGTCTGAAAAGCTGGCTGCGGATGTGGGCGATACCGTCCTCTATTCAGTATCGGTGCGTTGCGAGGAAGTCATGTGGCGTGAGAAGAAGCTGTTCTGCAACGCCGATTTCTTCCATGCCTCGGCATATCATTTCATGGGTATCCCGACCAAGCTGTTCACACCGATCTTCGTGATGAGCCGCCTGACCGGCTGGGCTGCCCATGTGTTCGAGCAGCGTGCGGACAACCGCATCATTCGCCCGAGCGCCGAGTACACCGGCGAAGCGCCGCGTCAGGTCGAACCGATCGCCCAGCGCTGATGCCACGGTTGTGCCGGACGTGTCACCCCGCACGTCTGGTGCGCCGAATGACCTCCTTCACACACGACCTGAGTGAACCCCGACGCCATGAACACTGATTATCGCAAACCCCTGCCAGGCACCTCGCTGGATTACTTCGATACCCGCGCGGCGGTCGACGCGATCCAGCCCGGTGCCTTTGAGACGCTGCCCTATACCTCGCGCATTCTGGCCGAGCAGCTGGTGCGCCGCTGTGCACCCGCTGAGTTGACCGACGCGCTGAAGCAGCTGATTGAACGCCGTCGAGACCTGGATTTCCCCTGGTATCCGGCTCGGGTCGTGTGTCACGACATCCTCGGCCAGACCGCGCTGGTGGACCTGGCGGGTCTGCGCGAAGCGATTGCCGAGCAGGGGGGCGACCCATCCAAGGTCAATCCGGTGGTGCCGGTACAGTTGATCGTGGACCACTCCCTGGCGGTGGAACACCCGGGGTTCGAAAAGAATGCCTTTGAAAAGAACCGTGAAGTGGAAGAGCGGCGTAACGCGGACCGGTTCCATTTCATCAACTGGTGCAAGACAGCCTTTGACAACGTTGACGTGATCCCGCCGGGTAACGGCATCATGCACCAGATCAACCTGGAAAAAATGTCGCCGGTAGTGCAGGTGCGCGATGGCGTGGCGTTTCCGGATACCTGTGTCGGGACCGACAGCCATACACCGATGGTCGACGCCCTGGGGGTGATTTCCGTTGGTGTGGGTGGGCTGGAAGCCGAGAACGTGATGCTGGGCAATCCTTCCATGATGCGCCTGCCGGATATCGTCGGTGTGGAGCTGGTGGGGCGTCTCAGACCCGGCATTACCGGCACCGATCTGGTGCTGGCCCTGACCGAATTTCTGCGCCGTGAGCGTGTCGTGGGCGCCTATCTGGAATTCTACGGTGAAGGTGCCGATGCCCTCAGCGTCGGCGACCGTGCGACCATCGCGAACATGACGCCGGAGTATGGCGCAACCGCCGCCATGTTCTTCATCGATGGCCAGACCATCGATTATCTGAAGCTGACCGGCCGTGACGACGAGCAAGTGGCCCTGGTCGAGCAGTATGCGAAACACACCGGCCTGTGGGCGGACAGCCTGAAAAACGTCGACTACGAGCGCGTGCTCAAATTCGATATGTCCACCGTGGGTCGCAATCTGGCGGGCCCTTCCAACCCGCATGCGTTGCTGCCGGTTTCCGAGCTGCAGAACCGCGGTATTGCCAAGCCCTGGGAGCAACAGGAAGGCCTGATGCCAGATGGTGCGGTGATCATCGCCGCCATTACCAGCTGCACCAACACTAGCAACCCGCGCAACATGATCGCGGCCGGCCTGATCGCGCGTAACGCCAATAAACTGGGCCTGCTGCGCAAGCCGTGGGTGAAAAGCTCCCTGGCGCCAGGGTCCAAGACCGTAAAAATGTACCTGGAAGAAGCGGACCTGCTATCAGAACTGCAGCAGCTCGGCTTCGATGTGGTAGCGTTCGCCTGCACGACATGTAACGGCATGAGTGGCGCACTGGACCCGGCCATCCAGCAGGAAATCATCGACCGCGACCTGTATGCCACAGCGGTGCTGTCTGGCAACCGTAACTTCGACGGTCGGATTCACCCGTACGCCAAACAGGCGTTTCTGGCCTCACCGCCGCTGGTGGTGGCCTATGCCATTGCCGGCACCATCCGCTTCGATATTGAGAAAGATGTACTGGGGCATGACCAGAACGGCAATCCGGTTACGCTGAAAGACATCTGGCCGAGCGATGAAGAAATCGACGCCATCGTCAAGGCGGCGGTGAAGCCGGAGCAGTTCCGCCAGACCTATATTCCGATGTTCGAGAAAAAGGGCGACGGCGAGCGCGCGGCCAGCCCGTTGTATGAATGGCGCCCGATGTCCACCTACATCCGCCGGCCGCCATACTGGGAAGGCAACATGGCCAGCCAGCGGGCGCTCAAGGGCATGCTGCCGCTGGCCGTACTGCCGGACAATATCACCACGGATCACCTGTCGCCCTCCAATGCAATCATGATGGACAGCGCGGCGGGGGAGTATCTGCACAAGATGGGCCTGCCGGAGGAAGACTTCAACTCCTACGCCACCCACCGTGGTGATCACCTGACCGCTCAGCGCGCCACACTGGCGAACCCGAAACTGTTTAATGAAATGGTGACCGGCGAAGACGGCAAAGTGGTGCAGGGCTCGCTCGCACGCGTTGAGCCGGAAGGCAAGGTCATGCGCATGTGGGAAGCGATCGAAACCTATATGGAGCGCAAGCAGCCACTGATCATTATCGCCGGTGCCGACTACGGCCAGGGGTCGTCGCGCGACTGGGCGGCAAAGGGCGTGGCGTTGGCCGGGGTGGAAGCTATCGTCGCCGAAGGTTTCGAGCGCATTCACCGCACCAACCTCATCGGCATGGGCGTGATGCCGTTGCAGTTCGAGGACGGGACGACCCGCAAGACGCTCGGCATTGATGGCACGGAGAGCTTCGACGTGGAAGGCGAGCCCGCGCCACGCGCCCCGCTGACACTGGTGATCCATCGTCAGAATGGTGACGTACAGCGGGTGCCGGTAATGTGCCGTCTGGATACGGCGGAAGAAGTGTCTGTTTACGCTGCCGGCGGGATTCTGCAAAAGTTCGCGAAAGAATTCATGGCAGAGGCGGGCTGAACCATGGCACACGTACCCCAGATACGAATTCCCGCCACCTACATGCGTGGCGGCACCAGCAAGGGCGTGTTCTTCAACCTGGCTGACCTGCCTGAAGCGGCACAGGTTCCTGGCGAAGCACGCGACAGGCTGCTGCTGCGCGTGATCGGCAGCCCGGACCCCTATGGTAAACAGATTGATGGCATGGGCGGGGCGACATCGAGCACCAGCAAGACGGTGATCCTGTCGAAGAGCACCCGTGCAGATCATGACGTGGATTATCTGTTCGGGCAGGTCTCCATCGACAAACCGTTTGTGGACTGGAGCGGTAACTGTGGCAACCTCACTGCGGCGGTCGGTTCGTTCGCCATCAGCAACGGCCTGGTACCGGCGGAACGGATTCCGGAAAACGGTGTGGTGACAGTGCGTATCTGGCAGGTAAATATCGCCAAGACCATTGTTGCCCATGTGCCGATGACCAACGGTGAAGTACAGGAAACCGGTGACTTTGAACTTGATGGAGTAACCTTCCCGGCAGCAGAAGTGCAGATCGAGTTCCTCGATCCGGCGGCTGACGATGACGGGGAGGGCGGTGGCGCAATGTTCCCGACCGGCAACCTGGTGGACGACCTTGAAGTGCCGGGTGTGGGCACCTTGAAAGCGACGCTGATCAACGCGGGTATCCCGACGGTATTCATCAACGCGGAAGACATCGGTTATACCGGCACTGAATTGCAGGAAGCGATCAATAGCGACGACAAGGCGCTGGCGATGTTCGAGACGATTCGCGCACACGGCGCCGTACGCATGGGCCTGATCAAGCATGTGGACGAGGCAGCAGGCCGGCAGCACACACCCAAAGTCGCGTTTGTTGCCGGCCCGGCGAGCTATGTTTCTTCCAGTGGCAAGCAGGTCAATGCAGGCGACATCGATCTGCTGGTGCGCGCACTGTCCATGGGCAAGCTGCATCATGCGATGATGGGCACCGCCGCGGTGGCTATTGGCACGGCCGCTGCAATCCCTGGCACGCTGGTGAACCTCGCTGCTGGGGGCAGTGAACGCAGCGCGGTGCGCTTCGGCCACCCCTCCGGGACCTTGCGTGTCGGTGCCGAAGCGACGCAGGTCGACGGTGAATGGACGGTGACCAAGGCCATCATGAGCCGCAGTGCGCGGGTACTGATGGAAGGTCAGGTCCGGATTCCAGGCGACGTCTTCTGAAGCTGTGCTATGGTGGATGCCGGTCTTGCGCCGGAATCCACCTGCTATTCTGAGCATAGGCCGGTTCTCATTCATTGGAAGGAGAGCGCCTCATGACAGCCAATGCCGATCTCAATGCCCGCCCTGCCTACGATCAGGTTATTCAGGACATTGCTGACTACGTCCTGACCTATCGTATTGTCTCCGATGAAGCGCTGGAAACAGCGCGATACTGCCTGATGGACACACTCGGCTGCGGATTGCTGGCCCTGCGTTTCCCCGAATGTACCAAACACCTTGGCCCGCTGGTGCCTGGTACACAGGTGCCGCATGGCGCACGCGTGCCGGGCACAGCCTACCGGCTTGATCCGGTCAAGGCGGCCTGGGACATCGGTTGCATTGTTCGGTGGCTGGATTTCAATGACACCTGGCTGGCCGCGGAGTGGGGGCACCCTTCGGATAACCTCGGCGCGATTCTCGCCGTGGCAGACCATCTTTCGCAGCAACACCTCACCCAAGGCAAGCCTCCATTGACCATGCGGCAGGTACTCGAAGCGATGATCATGGCGCACGAGATTCAGGGCGTGCTGGCACTGGAAAACAGCTTCAACAGAGTTGGTCTGTGCCATGTCCTGCTGGTACGGGTGGCGTCGACGGCCGTGGCGGCGAAACTGATGGGTGCTGATCGTGAGCAGATGATGTCCGCGGTGTCGCATGCCTGGGTGGACGGTTCCGCACTACGTACCTATCGTCATGCGCCGAACGCCGGTTCCCGGAAGTCGTGGGCGGCAGGGGATGCGACCAGTCGTGGTGTGCGCCTTGCGGATATCGCCTTGCGCGGCGAAATGGGCATTCCGGGCGTCCTGACCGCACCGCAATGGGGGTTCTACGACGTGTCATTCAGCCATACCTGCAAAGACCTTGCGCTGAAACCGGAAGCTGAACGTGTATTTCGTTTCCAGCGTGAGTACGGCAGCTACGTGATGGAAAATATTCTGTTCAAGATTTCCTACCCGGCGGAGTTTCATGGGCAGACAGCCATTGAAGCAGCTGCCAGTCTGCACCCTCAGGTTCGGCATCGTCTTGATGAGATAGAGCGGATCATCATTACCACGCATGAATCCGCGATCCGCATCATCTCCAAGACCGGCCCGCTGGCGAACCCTGCAGACCGGGATCACTGTCTGCAGTACATGGTGGCCGTGACCCTGATATTCGGCACGCTGACTGCGGAACATTACGAAGATGCCTTCCATGCTGGCCACCCACTGATTGATCAATTGCGCGAGCGCATGGAAATCAGGGAGGAACCGCGCTATTCCCGGGACTATCACGATCCGACCAAGCGCTCCATTGCCAACGCAGTGCAGGTCAAGTTCTCCGACGGGAGCGATACGGGAAAGGTCGCTGTGGAGTATCCGCTGGGGCACCGGCGCCGGCGTGATGAAGGCATACCCGTGCTGGTACGCAAGTTTGCCGACAGCCTGGCGACCTGTTTTAGCCCGCGGCAGCAGGAACGCATCCTGCGGACATGCGGCGACCCGGCGATGCTGGAGAGCCTGTCCGTTGCGGATTTCATGGATATGTTCGCGAAGTAGGTCGAGCGAGAGCGGATTGATATCGTTGTGGGATGCTGATGATATTGACGTCTGGCCAAGGCCGGCATGTCAAGGATGTGAGCCCTGAATGCGGCGTGCGCCCGTTCAAGCTTTGGGCGACACGAGTCAATCTCCTCGGTCGATAATCAGCATCGTCTTACATGCTTTGTCGTTCCAAGCTTGCAGCGCTCCGTCTTCCTGCTGACACAATCATTCGTCGAATCGTATTCGGGATTGCTGGAGGGCAGGATGCCGGGGACCAGGCGTTATTACGTATATATTTTGACCAATCAGTTTCATTCTACGCTGTACACCGGGATGACACCGGACTTGCGGCGGAGGGTAATCATTCACAAGTTGCGCTCCACCACCTGTTTTTATAACCCCCGCAGCAACAACAAGCTGGTCTACTTTGAGGCGCAGCAGTACGCGTATCTGGCGGTACGCCGTGAGCGCATGATCAAGGCAATGCTTCGACCGGATTTGCTGGCATTGATCTCCAGACACAATCCTCTGTGGCGTGATCTTGCGATGGACCTGGATATCGTTGGGTCTGCCTGAAGGGCGTGCGGGCCGCCTGAGCGGCCGTCTGGGTCGGGCATGACACGGCGGCAAGCCTGATCTGCCGACAAGAGCCACAAGGTGTTACGCTCGGTAACAATTTGCCCCAATGGTGCAGCGCCAGGCTTCTCGACGGGGTCATCTTGAGGGGCTTTGATCGTAAGTCATTGAATTGAATGGCTATCTTATTGTATAGCTATTGTAACGGTCGACCGGGTGTGGTTGCTCATTTGTGTGAGCAAATGTAGCCTGAGCCTGTCAGGAAACCGGTCCGAGGCAGTTCAGTGACCGGCACGCGATGCGGAAGCAGCCACAAGGCCCGTTCAGAGGCCGCCCGCATTGATAATAAAAAACGAGGCATAACGTGCGTATTCATTTGGTTCCGGGGAGATTTCTGTCCTGTCTTGGCCCTCTGCTCCTGCTTGGAGTGTCGAGTGTGGCCAGTGCGTCGTTCTCACCAGGTAACATGACCCCGCTTGCCGAAGACGAGATGGCCGGTGTGACTGGCGCGGGTCTCGCGTTTGCCATGGATAATTTCAGTATCCGTATGGCGCCGACCAGTTATATCGAACTGACTGGCTCAGCTCCCACGCCTCAGGCGGCAGGTGTCGGCTGGCAACGGGGGGATGCGCGGTACTACGGCCTTTCGATGACCAGCGGCAGCGCTGCAGGCACGGATTGGTACGGTAACGGCTGTAGCGGCGGGGTGTTGTCCTGTCCGATAGGCTTGGGGGATGGCAGCTTCGGTGTATCTGCGTTCGCCTCTGTGTACGATCCGTTTGTATTGCGTGTTTTCCAGTACGAAGGCTTTGATTATCAGGGGTTGATGCGCAACCTGCCCGACAGCGGTTTGGCAGCCACCATGCCAACCGTGCTTGAGTTCATCGGCCCAACCAATTCGGACCCCTGGCGCTGGGCGTTCTGGGGGGAGCTGGAGGTGGGGCGCCAGCTTGATGGCGGCGGTAATGTGGTTGGCAATGCCGGCTTCCTGCAGAGTCAGACGCTGATTTATGGCAAACCAGTGGCGTCTGGGCGTGTTTGGGAAGGCGGTAACAGCTATAGTGCGGGCAGTGGCAGCAAGCCTGCCATTCTGCGCCTGATGCAGACTGCCAATGATGCTGACCGTACGCTTGGCGTCACTTATCAGAGTGCGCTTTCCGGTGATTTTCGTTTCTCTGTTCGACAGACCCCCAATTCGCCAAACCAGTTGCATGCGGTGCCTGATTTCAACGATCAGGAAGGCCTGCATTTCCGCAATGTGGACGCGTTTCTGCCGCTGGGTACCTTGCACTATCAGGCGATTACTTTTTCCGGCATTTCGGGCTACGACACCAGTGCGAACCCCGTGGCAGCGAGCCAGAACGGGAACTTTGTCGTAGAACTGACACGTATTCCCAATATCCCAAGTATCTACAACCATTTTTATTGCGGCGTAACCACTGGTACCTGTGCTCTGGATGCGGGCGGACGCATCGCTTCTCCTAATCAGGATACCCATGGCTATGTGCGCTGGGGCAACTGGGCGAATCCAAACGGCCCGATGGGCAACGGTATCAACGACCTGCCGACGGCCACCTCCACTGCCAACGGCATTTACTTTACCGGTGGGGCATCTGGTGGAGTCCCCACCAACGCAACAGTCAATCTCGGTATTTCCCGCATTGAGGGTATGCTGATCCAGCATATGAAAATCACAACCTTAGGGGCCGGCATATGAACCGATTAATGTGTCTGGCATCACTGCTGGCGCTCCTTTTTCCAATGCTGGCTATCGCCAATGGCATGCGCAGCCTGAGCGATTCGGAGCTTTCGGAGGTTAGTGGTCGGGAAGGGGTGGTGATCAGCTTTGACTACTATCTCAACAGTGAGAAAACCAACGATATGGCCACTGACGGCCGCATGCTCAGCACCTATTGTGGGGCGAGTAATCTGAATTGTCGGTTTACCTGGCAGATTGCCGGCCGAGGCGAAGGGGAGCAAGGCAGTTATTCTGGCGAATGGCTTGTCTATAAAGATGGCTATGCTTCCCTCTCTGTGAATGAACTGAGCCTTGACGCAGCCTTTCTCGGTGAGGCCAGTACACCGGTATGGGTGAATGACGCGTTTGTCGCAGGCAATACCCGCTTTCAAGATCTCGAGGGGAATTGTCTACTTGAAGGTGGTTGCACCGTCGCGAACATGGTGCTGACGCCAGCCTTGCGGACACACTACGCTAACACAGGCGGTAGCTATAACCCGCTTGATGGCACTATCACTGGCTACAGCGACGTCCAGCTGGGCATGCATATCGGTGGTCTGGCAGTGGAGTACGACGCAGGCGCAGTACCCGGCTACAACCGTGATGAGCAGGGGTCCTTTATGGGCATGAGTATCCGGGATAATAACGGACCGAGGGCAGGGATTGCATTCGGCGGCGACTTTTACATGTACGGGTTTTGATGATGAAGTTCCTGAGCAGATTATTACTGTGTTTGGCGCCCGTGTTGGTTACGACGCAGAGTGGCGCTATGGTGGAGCTCGCCGACGAACAGTTGTCCGAAATAACAGGGCAGGCGCTGTTCATGATGGACAATGAAGCTGGGGCTGGTGCCTGGAGTAATCTTGATTTCTATAAAGTTGGTCTGGATGCGGTATTGGAAATCAATACCAATATAGAAAAACTTCAGTTAGGTTGTGGCGGTGTCAATGGTCCTGGTTGTGATATTGATATCGATCATCTTAGCCTGTCAGGTGATTGCGAGACCAACCGTGTCAATTGTTCTGCCTTATTGACCCGTCCGTTCGTGGAATTTGCTATCAAGAATGATCATGATGCTGCATTGCGTGAGGTGGTCGGGTTTCGTCTCAGCTCCGAGCTGGCACAAGGGCTTCTGACGGCTGGACAGAACACAACTGATCCAAATGGGATCAATACTTTCAGTGGCTACATGACCAGCCTCCCTATATATGGAACGGCGCAGACACAAGCCGTCAACTTAGGGGGCACTAGCGATCCGAACAGTACAGTGCTGCAATTTGATACCAATCCGAACATTGTCTTTTGTACCAGCGGTTGCTTCAGTGGTAACACTGGCACGTCAAACCCGAATACCTCGGCAGGGGTGAATATTCCATCGCTATCGGTGCCCTTTGCCGGCGCTGGCGCAGTAGTAAACGGAACGCGTGTTACCAGTACCAATGTAACCGCAACGGGGGCGGTGCCTACGGTGAGTCTCAATGGTGGTCAGCTGAATGTGACGATGGAGCAGACTATTAGCGTGGCTTATTTCATATCCGTATCCCAGGCGACGGTTAATATGGAAGGCTCGGTTTCTGGCCTGAGCACCGAAATTGACTTTACACAGGATCTGGGGTTTATCCATAAGATCAAAGTCGATAGCCCTTTTTATCTTTCTTTCCAGAGAGAAGACGTCAAGTGGCCGGGCAGCGCCACCGCGGATGTGGCGCAGCAGGGATGGTGGATGTCATTCTCCGACCCGGTCGACCTGGGTGAGCTGAACCCTGTTGAACAAATTGATATCTCACCGACTTTTAACCAGATGGCCGTTGCTTTTCGGCAGTACTTTGAGGCTAATCCGATTGGTATTGGTACTAACCAGGGGCTTCAGCAGCTTTTCAATGGTGAGATGGATGTGAATGTGGGCAATCTGACGATTCCATCGACGCTGTATATGTCCGTATCGGACCTTCAATTGGGAGCAGAACAGAACGTACCCCGGAATTGCTGGGGTAGTGCTACGTTCTGCTAGCAGGAGCAATAATGAAAAAAGCGGTTTGTACATATTGCTTCCTGCTTATGCTCTGGCCTTGCCTGGCGGCTGCACTGCAGCCTTTGCATGATGGGGAAATGTCAGGCATAGCAGGGCGTGATGGCATCGTGGTGGACATCGCCACCAGTGCCACCGGGATCACCCTGGATGAATTGCGTCTGGACATCGATCCAGGTACGGCGGAGCAGGCTTCATTGGTGATGGAAAACCTTGCGCTACGCGGGGTGAACCAGGCCGGCACCGTGATCGGCGGAACTCCAGCACATGTCACTCAATCACTGGATGTCGGCAGCGACGGCACTGACCCCTATCTGCTGTACCAGCTCGATATCGGTGCGCCCGGGACGGATCGGGCGCGACTGAGCCTCGATAACCTTCGGCTGGGACAGCATCCAGACCGCTCTTATGGCAGTTGGGCACTGGATGGTGAGGGCTCGTTGAAGCTGATGTCCCAGGCCGGCCTGTTCAATATGGACGGCGTGACCGCATTATCGGGCGAAATTCGCGACGCGATTCTCTATCACCGTCAACTGGATTCCGCTCATGTGAATCTGTCCTACCTGATTCTCGACGACCTGCGCGCACGCTGGGAAATGAAACACGGCAAGCTTGGTCTCACAGACGAAGGTATCGTCATGAGCACGGCGGGGCAGGCGCTGCCGGAATCCATTATCGACGTGGCGCTGGATTTCAGCATTTTCTTCAAGCAGGGCGGGCAGGATTTCACGCCAGGCGGACGGGGTCTGATGTATTTCGGCTGGCTTGGCGGTCTGAAAAATGCGGAACTCATCTGGCGTACCGGTGGCGCCTGGTCGGGCGTCACCGCAGGGCCTGGGGGCGTCGGTACCGTCTATGACATCAATAACCAGTCCGGCGGTTTGAATTTCAGCTCGCGCTGGGATTTTGTCAGCGCGGCTGACGCGGCCAGCCTGGGTGAGCCGGACCGTGAGTTTCGCTGGGTGCTGGGTGAAACCACGGGTGATGTAAACAGTCAGGCGCGCATCACCTTCGAACTGGGTGATTGGAGTAAATGGGGCAATAATCCCTATTCGCATTACTTTCCGATGATCGCGCTGGATGCCATTAACGGTGCAGGGCAAGGACCAGGCGGTCTTTGCTGGGGTTTTGCTTTCAATGGTCCGTCATCCGCTGGTGGTGCCTGTGCGCCCTCCGCTACGGACGATCGCCGGTTCGTGAATCTGGAGCCTGGCTATATTTCATCGGTCTACGGGAGCCAGTTGACGCATAACGGTGATGCCGGTGCAGTGGGCCTGGTTGTACGTGGCGGGCAATTGCAGAGCTACTCCCGTAAAGTCACACTGCTGGAGCAGGATGCGCTGGGTAACGTGGCCAAGCGTGCGTTTGACTGGGGCCTGATTTATACCTTTGCCAATATCGACGCCAACATTTACCTGTATCCCGGTGGCAACCCGGGGGATCTTGACCGTGGTCTGATCGCTGATCTGGCAATCATGTCGCAGACTTTCGAAGAGGGTGGAAACTTCCAGGGCTTTAACTGGGACAAGGGTAGCCACCTGATGATCGCTGACACTCGTATGGACCCGATGCAACCCATCGGCGCGCCCCGAAACGCGATGGGTATTGGTTTGCTCAGCACCAGCTTCCTTGTACTGGCCGACGATACTCGTATCTGGCTCCGACCCTACGATTCTGGGCCACAGGATTACCATAGCGGTGGCCTGGATCTTTTTTCTCCACGAGTCCGATTTGCCATGAATACCACCTTCGGTGGCGGCATTCTGCCTGATTCAGGAGGTGGGTATGGCACGGGCCCGCGCACAGTTCTGGGTAGTTTGATCAGCGTCAATTTGGAGGGGATGGCCAATATGCGGTTGTCTCCGTCGGATCCGAATGTTACAGACATGAGCAATTATCTGGGTTACAGCTGGGCCATTCGGCTTTTGGATATGTCCGATGGTGACGGTTACGAAGGGTTTGGCACCTCGCCGTACGGTTCCTATATATCGTTTGCGGAGCCCAACCGCCCTGATGTGGCGTTGCGGTTGGCTAACATCACCGGCGACATTTCGCTTGAAAATGGTCGTATTGATATACGGGGCACCCAGGAAGACGGCGACAGCACACCAAAACTGGTCATTCAGCACGATGTGAAACTCGGTCATGCTGCTGGTCCACGTATTCATCAGGCGGCTGCAGGCGCAGTACTGCCGGGCCCTGCACTGGGCGCAGGCATGAGTGGTCAGGAGCTGAAAATCGACCGAATCATGCTGGGCGATGCCACTTTGGGTAGAATTGTCATGCCGTCTGCGCAGATACATGCATCCATCACGCTACAGCCTCAACCCTGAGGCTGTAGCGGTTCTAGGCTTCCGTGGCACACTGTAGCAGGCAGCGTCGTCAGTTTTCGGGAGAATCTGTGCAATCATCCGTGTCCCCACCTGGTGATCAGGCGGATATTCATCTTTGGTCAGCATATCTGTGGCGTCGCCATCCTGAGTTGATTCGCTCCCTGCACCGCATCCCTGTGGGAGCGACGCTCTGGCGTGCGGCTCTGGACTGGCTGCTGATTGCGTTGGCGGTGCTTTTGGCAATGTGGCAGAGCGGTGTTTTGACCTATCTTGTGGCGTTGTTGGTGATCGGTGCCTGCCAGGGTGCACTTGCCGTGCTGGCGCACGAGGCTGCACATTATCGTTTCACGCGCTCGCAGGGGCTCAATGACCTGCTGGGTGAACTGTGCCTGGCTTGGCCATTGCTGACTTCGTTACGGCGGTATCGCTCGGCACATCGCTTGCATCACCGTCATCTCAATACGGATCTCGACCCCGATTGGCATCGTAATCAACCGCAGCGTCTTGGCGAGTGTCGCTCCGTGCGGCAGCGATTACTACTATTGTCGGGCATCGGAGATGCCTGGCAGCTGCTAAAGACTTTTCACGGAGAAAGAGAAGGAGCGAATACATTACAGGATGTTTGGCTGATAGGCAGGCTGCTCTTTTTGAGCCTCGTGCTGCTGGCATTCTGGTATAGCGGACACATTATTCTTCTGATTAAGTTCTGGCTGTTGCCTTATTTCCTGATATTTTTGCCGATGATGCGCTTTCGGGGGGTGTCAGATCACTGGGGCTTGGAGAGTGCCACCGGCCTTGGTGCCGCGCGACATGTTGATGTGGGGCTTCTGGCGGCATGTGTATGTTATCCCCATAACATTAACTATCATCTCGCCCACCATCTCTTCCCAGGTGTGCCGGCCTGTCATCTGCCGGCAATACATCAACTGCTGTTGAGTGAGCCCGGTGTGCGCGCTGGAATGCAGATATCCAGAGGACCTCTGTCCGTCTTGCGCGAACTGATAACCTATCGGAAACCTTCTGCTCCCGGAAGGCATCATTATTATGGGTAATGAGTTTCTGCCGCTTGAAACGCAGTGGGGTGGTTGGGAGCAGTACTTCTGGATGCTGCCGGCGCACTATCAACGGTTGTATTCTGATACGGAACTCAGCCTGTTGCTCCATCAATATTGTACATCACCGGGGCGTGAGGAGTGTCTGGAGGTAATATGCCAGCCGGATACTGCATCAGGCATTCTGAAACTCGAGCCATTAACCTGGGACAGTAAACATTTCGGTGTGCGCATGTGGGTGTTGCACGTACATTGCCCGTCTCAAATGAGGGCGGAGGTTGTACTATCAGGCCTGTATAGGCTGTTTGAGCGTATGTCGGAGGAAATCGACTATGTCGTTTGCCAGGTGGTTACGCAGGCAATCGAAGTTTTCAATGCGCTAATGATGTTTGGTTTCGTCTTGAAAGATCAAAAAATGGCAATGGGCAGGAAGGTGACCAGGGAGCATGCGAACACATCTCGTGTTTTGTTTCATAGTCGTCCATACCATGCCAAAGATTATAGCGCCATTATGCAGCTTGTTTCCTGTGCCAGCTTTCCCTCACGCTTTTCGCGCGAACCAAAGCTGGAAGCGCGCCGGGTAAAAGCAATGTATCAAGAGTGGCTCAATGGTTTGATTGGTGCGCCCGATACAGATCGAGTCATTGCAATTGTTGAACGTTCAGGAGGTGTCGTTGCATTTGCAGCAGCTGGTGTGGTGATGCAGCCATGGATGATGTCCCGGCATCGCATCATGACAAGGGCTCTTGCGGTATGTGCGCCAGGCTATGCGGGAGCCGGACTTGCGGCGGGTGCCGGCCTGCTGCAACAGGCGGCAGGGAAGGCCGATTATGCGGAAATGATAATATCACTGAATAATCGCGTTATGCAGCGAGGCCTTTCTTATCTGGGCATGCATCTCGATTATTCCCAATATGTATTGAGCAAGTGGTTATGAGGTAGCGTGGATCGATGTTCTTTGATACCAGGTTGTTACGTGACGGTCTGGATGTGCCCGCCGATGTGTGTATCGTTGGTGCAGGTGCCGCAGGCATCACGTTGGCAAGGAAAATGGCGTCGTCCGGGCTGCGTGTCTGTCTGATGGAAGGCGGTGGGCTGGACTTTTCCGAGACCTCGCAGATGGTCTACCAGGGAGATAACCTGGGTGAACAGTATGATCCGCTGCATATAAGTCGGTTACGCTTCTTTGGTGGCTCCACAAACCATTGGGGTGGTTGGACGAGGCCACTGGATGAAATGGATTTTCATCGTCGGGACTGGATCAGTGGGTCGGGATGGCCCATAAAAACCGAAGATCTTGCGGATTACTATGCTGAAACTTCGGATATTCTTGAGTTGGGGCCACATCATTACGATACCGACTATTGGGAGAGGGAGGCGGGGCGACGTCTGGCGATTGATGCGGGTGATGTGATGACGCGTGTCTTCCGGTTCAGTCCGCCGACACGGTTTGGCGCCAGCTATCGTCAGGCCATTAACGATTCGCAGGCTATCTACTGTTTTCTCAATGCGAACCTGACGGATATTCAGTTCAACCAGAATGGTGATGTGGTGAAGCGGGCCACATTCACGACTGAGAAGAATACGCGTATCAATGTTCAGTGCCGCGCGCTTGTGCTGGCTGCGGGGGGTATCGAAAATGCGCGTTTGATGTTGGCATTGAACCGCCAGCATGCTGCCGGTATTGGGAATATGAACGATCTGGTAGGCCGTTATTTCTCTGATCACAGCGGATTATGGGCCGGATTGGTGGCGTTTTCTAACCCGAAACGTGATCTCTCCTTCTATACTATGCACGCCCCGTTTGTTCGTAGCACATCCCATCAGCCTAGAATAATTGCCTCGCTATCGATGAGCTCCGAAGCGTTAACGCGTCACGAGCTGCCAAACTTTACTGCTTTTCTGATGGCATCAAACCCAGGAATTACGCCAGGTGATGACGTAAGCGAAGGCATTACGCATTTTTCTGATGTTCAACGTTTGATAACACACCAGGCGGCGGCTTCGCGTTATGGCATGGCGGAGTGGTCGCCGTTGATGAATGGCGCCTCGCTGCATCATCTGATTATCAATGCCGAGCAGGTGCCGAATTCCGAATCGCGTGTGATGCTTAGCGAAAAAAAGGATCGTTATGGTATGCCGCGTGGCGCGCTTGACTGGAGATTTACTGAGCAGGACCACGTTCTACATGCACGCATAGCCTCATCAATGGCGCATGAATTCGGCGCTGCCGGGCTAGGCCGCATGCTGAAGCCACGTAGCTATGATTGGCCGCCAGAGTGGCGCGAATTTGGGCGACACCATATGGGCACTACACGTATGGCCTCGAGCGCAAGCGAAGGCGTCGTGGACCGTGATTGTAGGGTGTTTGGACAAAAAAACCTGTACGTGGCGGGAAGCTCGGTATTTCCTACCTACGGTTATGCGCAGCCGACTTTTACTCTGGTGGCACTGTCATTGAGATTGGCCGACCATCTCTCTCGGACACTGGGCGGTACCTCATGAGTATGTTGAGCAGGCGGCAGTTGATGGCTTTCCTGTTGGCGAGCGGGCCTGCCGCGAGGCTAGCCGCACAAACCGGGGGGCTTAACGGCATTGAAGTTGCTGCGCCAGTTGGCTGCTTGCCGATGTTTCGGCAAGTGTATAAGGCCAATCCATACATTGGTGTCATGGCAAAGCTGGCGCTGGCTCAATGGCCAGCTGCGGCGAGTTCAGAGCACAGCCAACAGTTTGTTGAACGACTCGGAGCCTCGTTGGTCGGTCCGGAGTACCAACTGCTGGAACGGGTTGCAGCGCTGAGCAGAGAGGACTTCGCCGAGGGTAGAGTGATTACCTTGTCCGGCTGGATGCTGTCGGAGGCGGAGGCTCGCTTTTGTGTGGTGTTGCACCAGGTGTGCCAGGTTTCTGAGAAAGACCAAAGGTCATTGGAGTGTTCCATGGTGGAGGCAGTTTCCGGATGAGTGCCATGCCTCCCATTCTTCGCACCACATATGCCATAAAGTGAATCAGACGGTGACGTTGCTGGAAAATGGGGTCATTAAATAGCCTGTCTATATGCGCGGCCAGCGTGCCACGCTCAAACTGATGGTGTAGATGAAGGTGTTTCGCCGCTCGGATAACCTGACGGTAGTGGATGAAGTTGAGTGATTCCCACAAATCCCTTCGTTTGCTGATCTTGGAAGCGTACAGATATCTTCCAAGCTGAGGCCATCCAGGTGGCAAGAAAAGTCCGAAATGGGGTTCGTAAGGAATTCGATAATTCGGACAGGAGTGAATCATGCGACCGTCTTCAGTCATCAGGTCTGAAAGGGTCGCCAGCGCCGCTTCTGGGTTTGTGATGTGTTCCAGAACATTGAAGGAAAATATCAGAGAAAACTCTCCCAGATTGCTGCGTTGTAGCGATTGCACGTCACGATGCAGGAGGCAGATATTCTGATGAGGAAACATCCCCCGCAGTTGTTCGGCAACCTGCCAGAAGGCAGCGAATGGACCTTCATAAGAATCAACGCTTACAACCTGATACCCCTGATGGGCAAGGAATACTGAAAGAAAGGGGATGCCACCGCCAAGCTCAAGCACTCTTCCTCCAGGCGAAAGATAGGGTGCTATCATGTTGAGCGCTGCGGCGCTTTCGTTGAGATAGACTTGCAGTCCGTCTTCTACCTCAGTGACTGACAAGGCCAGTATTTGGCTGAGTTGTGAAAGGTTTTCTGAGGTCAGGAAACCGGCGAAGAAGGTTTGAAGTTGCTCCCGGTGCTGGGTGAGGCGTTGTACATATGTCACAGACACTCTCCGGGAGTATTGGCGAAGCAGACCATCACGAAGTGATCGTACGGAATCCGAAGTAAATTACCATGATGATGGCTCTCCACACACGGGAAGTGGCGCTGTGCGATGTCAAGGTAGCCATTTTCATCCCTGATGTTGCTTCCGCGATCAAGCTGTATCAGGTATCGAGCCAACATTCGCTGTCGTGGTAAGTAGAGGGGATCTATGGTGACGAGCCTGCCATGTCCGGTGAGTGCGCGCCGGGCCAATGCCACAAGTCTTTCCGCTGCATCATCGCATAGGTGATGCAGCAGACCTGCGGCCAGGATGAGATCGTAGCGGTGCGGGGTGTCACTGAGAAAACGGAGTGCGTCTACCTGAATATGCCGGCCTGTATCCGGATAGCGTTGCCGTGCGCAAGCGATAGCATCGGCATTCATGTCAACACCGGTGTAGTGTTTGGGAGAATAGAAAGACAGCAAGTCGGCGTTCCCGCAACCGAGATCAAGTACTGATTCGGCGCCCGTTGATACGATGTAACGCTGACTGAAGTGGTCACGAGCCCGGTTCGCGCCGATAAGCCATTGGTAGGTGATGTCTACCAGTGGGCTCTTCAGAAGACTGTAAGGGAATCTCTCGCGCTGAGGCATATTGTCACTCGATATTAATCTTGCCATCCAGGCGCCAGTTAGGCGTATAGCTGCGCCTGTAGCCAATCACGTGCACACGATGAACACCCTCTTCATAGCTTGGCAACAGATATTGCGTGTTCAGATCACCAAGATATAAAGCGACGCCATCGCGCTGAGGATCATCCGGAGATAATAGAGTGTAGTATGCGAACTTTCGGTCGTATTGGCTGTAAGTAAAGAAGCTGCCGCCGGTTGACACATCGGTCACTCGTTCAGGAATGGGCGCGAACTCGGGCACTACTGCGGAATGAACAAATTTCCGGTCAAGAAAGTATAGCAGTGTCCAATCCATGATCAGTATCCGGTCTATTTCCGGGTACCTCCCAATCAGGGTATTGATATTCACGGCCGAATTAGCCATGTGCTGGAGGTCGTCTGCGGAGTAGTGGTGAAAATGCGGGTGGATTACCGGCGTAGTATTGACGGGCCAGCGTGCCTGGCCGGGAAGCCGACTTTTCAGGGGATCCAGTTGGAACAGATGCTCGGTTATGATCAGGACGGCAAACACCAGGCAGGCTGGTGTCGCGATGTGCCGTAGGTGATCTTGGGAAGACGGTTTTCCAAACCAGGAAAACGCGCTGGCCAGCGACAGGGTAAGTGCCGGGAAAATTGCGCATAGATAGCGCGATTCGTAGCTGGACAATCCCGTGTTCACCAGAGTGACATAATACACCAGCCACGCCAAGGCACCTATCGAAAACGGCCACAGGCGGCGCATGACCGGGAGCACAAAGCCGGCGCAGGCGACGGCAACCCAGAACAGGTTATAAGTGCTGACGAAGCCCCATGTGTTATAGGTGTTCGGCATGATAAAGGCGCTCCAGACCCTGCGAATCTCCAGTCTCCAATCAAGCAATAGTGAAAGGTTCCCGTCAGAGTGGGCCAGGGTGAATACAAGGAAAATAAAGCCTGCGGTGCCGGACAACAGGAAAGGGAGGTAAGATCTTCTTATTAGCAGATACAGTGAAATGGGTGCCAGAATGAAGATGCCTTCTGGTCGTGTCAGGGGTAATAGTGAAGCCACCAGTGCCAGTGCCAGAGGTCTCTGTGTGGCAAACAGATATATGGCGGTGGAAGTCAGCACGACCAGTAGTGGTTCGCCGTAAAAGCTCATTGCCATCGCAATCTGTACTGGCATAAACATATATATTGCCAGCGCTGCATAGGCATGCAGACGGCGTATGCCGAAATAAAGCATGGATTTCAGCAGCAGTAGATAGCCGAACCCACTGACTATTATCGTGACGGCCCGTACTGGGAATATCGCATCGTTAAACAGACTGGTCAGTGTGCCGTAGTATAATGTCGCTACCGGTAAAACATAATCCCAGGCGTAAATGTCCAGTTCAGTAAAAGCGTACTTGCTGAGAAAAAAACGGTAGGCATCATCGATACCCAGCAGATTACTCCCCTCAATCAATGCCAGGGTAATGGCGAAATGGCCTTCATAACTGGCTGCCCAGGCAGCCAGCAGATGCGAGAACCCATACACAAGCCAGAAGAGCATCGTGCCAACGGAAAACCTGCTGGCTAGTGCCGTGCCGTTACGGAAGTTAAACATGCAGCATCTTCCCGTTCAGCCTGACTTGCGGATGATGATGTGGATTGCGGTGAAGCTCCTCGTACCATCTAAGAGTGTGATGGCGTGGTTGTTCCAGGTCGAGGCCTGCGCTTATCCTGTCAAGTAATTCGTTAATGCCTTGTTCAATGGAATGTCTCGGATGCCATTGCAGTGTGCTGGTGATCAGATCGCTGGACACGCGATAGCTGCGTGCATCGTTCTGCCCTTCAAAATTTTCCTTTACGGGCTCCCCAAGTGCTTGCGACACGTGCCGGCAAACCTGCGCGGCCACCTCTCCGATGGTAATGTTTTCCGCCGCGACATTGTAGATTCCTCCGCTGACAAGCACTGCAGGTGCCTGTATGGCGGCTATTGCGGCGGCGGCGGCGTCGCGAACATGCACTAAAGGTCTAGACTGTTGCCCGCTACCGGAAACAGAGACTTGTCGGTGCCGGCAAGCGCTCCAGGTCATGGCATTGACTACCAAGTCCGCACGCATGCGAGGGGAATGGCCGAATACTGTGCCCAGCCGCAGGGCGGTGACGTGGAAATGTCTGGTAGACAATTGCATCAGGTCATACTCTGCCTCGGCATTGGCGCGTGCATAGGTGGTTAGGGGGTTGACGGGTGTCAGCTCAGTAATGGGTAGCGGATTGAAGCCGTAAACACTGCAGCTGGAAGATAGCAGATAGCGTTGTATGCCGGCTGCCTTGGCCAATTCTGCATTGCGTACACGGGCGGTATAGTTGATGGCACGCGTCAGTTCGGAGAAACGGTCGGCGGCAGGATCGTTTGAAATGGCTGCCAGATCAATCAAGGTATCAAAGCCCTGCATTTCCGCAGTTGTCAGCAACCGGGAATCATTGCGCGCGTGTGTCAGGCGAGGGTGCGCCGGGAGGATATTCTCGCCAAAGAAAAAGCGGTCAATGACATGCACCCGTGCTCCATTGTCCAGCAGCATGGGCACCAGCGTGCTGCCGATATACCCGGCGCCTCCCAGCACCAGTACTCGCTGCTTGAGAAGCGGTGCTGCATTATCATACGGCATCGGAAAAAACCTGTTTGACAAGGCGAGTGACCTGCTCGGGTAGCCAGGATGGCAGCTCGGGATAGACCGGTAGGCGCAGGAGCCGTTCATTGATGTCTTCTGCTTGTCGTAGCGAGCCGGCGCTGCGACCGAGACGACGGCCGGCTTCGCTCAGATGCAGGGGGTAATAGTGACGCGCGGTCTGAATGCCGAGGGCCTGTAGCGCACTGGCGAGTGCTTCCCGTTTTGCTGCATCTGGAAGCAGGACGGCATAAATATGGCCATTGTGCTGTATGTCGGGTGGCAGGTGGGGACGCCGCAACAGGCCGGCCTGTTCTGTATCTGCCAGTGCAGCATGCCAGGTTGACCAAACCGCACGGTAGCGTTGCAAGAGCGAGGTACTTTCCTCCAGTTGCGCCAACAGGCAGGCGGCCTGCATAGCAGAGGGCGGGGCCGAGAGGCCGAGATCCACCCAGGAATACTGCGCGATACTGCCTGCCTGATGCAGCTTGCGATTGGTACCTTTGTCCAGTAGTACTTCGGCACGGGCAACATGCTCAGGACTGTTCAGCAGCAATGCCCCCCCTTCACCGCAACTGATGGTTTTACTGTGATGAAAGGAATAGGTGCCGAGGTGGCCTATGCTACCGAGCGGACGGCCATGGTGGGCTGCGCCAAATCCCTGTGCAGCATCCTCAATCACGGTCAGGTGATGAGCCTCGGCGAGCGCCATGATCGCGTCCATGTTGCAGGCGATTCCAGCGTAATGGACGGGCACAATAGCACGGGTTCGCGGCGTGATCGCTTGCTCTGCGGCGTGTGGACACAGATTGAAAGTGTCTGGTTGTATATCGACGAATACCGGAACGGCGCCGCGTAGGGCGAAGGCATTGGCGGTAGACGTGAAAGTAAAGGTCGGCATGATGACTTCATCGCCGGGTTGCAGGCGGGCGAGTATTGCCGCGATCTCCAGTGCATTGGTGCAGGAATGAGTCAGTAGCGCACGTGTAACAGGTAGGTGTGTCTGCAACCAGCTTTCACATTGCCGATTGAAGACGTTGCCTGCACACAGTCTGTCGCCGCTTAGCGCCTCTGCCACATAGGCGGCTTCATGGCTGGCGCGCGTGCGGCGGTGGAAGGGCACTTCTGTTGTTATTCTGTTCATGCCGTATCTGTGTGTTGCTGTGATAGCCATGGGGTTGCCGGGTGAAACGCCTGACCACGATGGCGTCACCCAGCAGGTCAAAAAATAACCTGAGTAGCATGCCGAAGCGGTATTGTGACACGCCTTCGGCCGTTGCGGAGCCCTTCAATGAATGGCTGGCCAAAGCTGAGCCCGCCAGCGCATAGTACGCCAACCGAGGGTTTCGACATTGGCTGGCCGCCGGTGCGTGCTGGTCAAAAAAATCCCGGTAAAAAAGTGCTACAGGGCTCTGGATATCATCAATGGGCAGCCTGCCGAGATACCGCATGATGACATTGATACAGCGGGAGCCAAATCGGCGCAATGGTGAGAGGCCGCTGCGGTGTGTTCGCACCCCGTGCACCAGTGCATGGCCCTGAGCGAGAGTTTCCAGCATGTCGGGCAAATCATCCACGCAGGTATGCATGTCCGGATCGAGCGTCAGCACGAGCGGCGCGCTGGCCTGCCGTATTCCCGTCAAGGCAGCCTGTAGCTGTCCTCGCTGGCCGGCGTAACGGATCGGGACACAGCGTAGGCAGGGAGATGCAGGCAAGGCAGGTGCTTCCGACCAGAGTTTCAGGTCATCAACAATGACGGCCTCGATCCGATACTGCCGATATTCAGCGAACACTTGCAGTGCGGCGAGCAGACGTGAAAGTTGTCCCGTCACCGGGTCTGTGGTGGTGACCACTGACAGGTGAAAGGGGGGGAGCAACTGCTGCGGGTTGGCTGGTCTGGGCATGGATCGATTATCGCATAGGCGCTTTTCACCGGGTAGCGCCTACCTTGAGGCGTGTCCGTCCAATGGGGGAGCGACATCACCGAATCCGCCGCTGCAACCCCGTCTGCGCCAGAATCCGCGTCGAAATCTCCTCGATCGAACGCTCTGTCACGTTGATCGAAGGCACATTGTAGCGCCCGATGATCGCGGCAAAGGTGCGAGTCTCCTGTTCACATTGTTGTAGTGAAGCATAGCGGCTACCGGCCATGCGCTCCTGACGAATAACGGTCAGGCGCTCGGGATCAATGACCAGGGCAAACAGCTTGTCGCGGTACGGTTGCAGAGCTTCGGGCAGCCGCAAATCGTCAAAATCCTCTTCCGTCAACGGGTAGTTGGCCGCGTACAGGCCGAACTGCAATGCCAGGTACAGGCTGGTCGGGGTCTTGCCGCTGCGTGACACGCCGATCAGGATAATGTCTGCCTTGTCATAGTGGCGAGTGCGGCCGCCATCGTCGTTATCCAGTGCAAAATGGACGGCGTCAATACGCACCCGGTACGCGGAAGGGTCCCGCACGGCGTGACTGTAGCCGACTTTCTGGCTGGAACGGACACCCAGCTCCGCTTCCAGCGGTTGCAGAAAGGTGCCGAACAGATCCAGTACCAGGGCGCCGGACTGGTTCAGCAACTCGCGGTGGGCCGGGTTGACCAATGTGGAAAATACCACCGGGCGGGTGCCATCCTGCTGGGCGGCGGCGTGGATGCGTGCCACCGCGTCACGGCAATCGTCTTCCGTCCTGATGTAGGTGAGGGAATGCTGGGTGAACGCCACGTCACCGAACTGGCTGAGCATGGAGTTGCCGATCGCCTCGGCGGTAATGCCGGTGCCACCGGAAACCACGAACACGGAACGATGAGTCATGACAGGCTACCCGGAAAAAAGTGCTAGACAGCCGGCAGCATGACAGAGGCAGGCGACACCTGTATAGCCGCCGCAGCCTTACTGCAGCCGCCGTTGCAGGCCGGTCTTGGCCAGGATGCGGGTGGAGATTTCCTCAATCGACAATTCCGTGGCATTCAGGTTGGGAATGTTATAGCGATTGAACAGGGCTTCCAGCGCCCGTGTCTCCATGTCGCACTGGCGTGCGGAGGCGTAGCGGCTGCCGGCCTTGCGTTCGCTGCGGATGGCAGCCAGGCGTTCGGGGTCGATGGTCAGGCCGAACAACTTGTCCTTGTGGGGCAGCAGCGCGTCCGGCAGGCGCAGGTCGTCGAAATCGTCCTCGGTGAGGGGGTAGTTGGCTGCGTACAGGCCGAATTGCAGGGCCAGGTACAGGCTGGTCGGGGTTTTGCCGCTGCGTGAAACGCCTACGAGAATCACGTCGGCCAGATCATAGTGACGGGTGCGGGCGCCATCGTCGTTGTCCAGCGCGAAGTGCACGGCATCGATGCGGATGCGGTAAGCCTCGTGGTCGCGGATCGAGTGGCTCTGGCCCACCTTGTGGCTGGAGCGCATGCCCAGTTCCTGTTCCAGCGGGCCGACGAACACGGCGAACATGTCCAGCAGCAGGGCTTCGCAGCCGGCAAGAATTTCCCGGTGCTCTTCGTTGACCAGGGTCGAGAAGACGATGGGCTTGGCACTGTCCTGCCGGGCCACCTCGTTGATGCGTGCGACCGCCTGTTCAGTTGCCTCGCGTGAGTTGACGTAGGGCAGGGTGACCTGCTCGAACTGGACGTCCCCGAACTGGCTGAGCATCGAATGCCCGAGGGTTTCCGCGGTGATGCCGGTGCCGTCCGAGACAAAAAAGGCCGTACGTTTCATGGGTCTTCTGGGCTCCCGCTGGCCGAGGTCGACGCCGGCCGGATCGGGGAAAACGCCACGGGCCGGCGGATTGCGCAGGTTAGCCGCGCTGGCGTCAGCGGGCAAGGCCGCCCGGACGGGGTGCGCGCAAACCCCGGAAACACGGCGGCACAGGGGGCACTCAGGGGGACCCCGAAAGTCGCATGACGAGAGGCGAGAAACTGCCCGTGTTTTTGAGTAGAATACCCCGCGACACAACCATCCATTCCGGTAATTGAGGGAGCAGGACCTTGGCGGAGTACGTAGTCTGGTTTGAACGCCTGGGCAAAGGCGACGTGGAAACGGTCGGGGGCAAGAATGCGTCCCTGGGCGAAATGATCAGCAATCTGGCGGCTGCCGGGGTTTCTGTCCCGGGCGGATTCGCCACCACGGCGCAGGCCTATCGCGATTTCCTTGAGCACAACGACCTGACCCGCAAGATCAACGATGCGCTCGACAAGCTCGACGTCAACGACGTAGTGGCGCTGGCCGAGACTGGCGCCGAGATCCGTCGCTGGGTCGCCGAAGCCCCGTTCCAGCCGGAACTGGAGCAGCAGATCCGGGACGCCTTCGCGCAGATCAGTGACGGCAATGCCGAACTGGCTGTGGCAGTGCGTTCCTCCGCCACTGCAGAGGACCTGCCGGATGCCTCGTTTGCAGGCCAGCAGGAAACCTTCCTCAACATCCGGGGCGTCGAGAACGTGCTCGTGGCGGTCAAGGAAGTCTTTGCGTCCCTGTTCAACGACCGTGCCATTTCCTACCGTGTCCACCAGGGCTTCGACCATGCCGGCGTGGCGCTGTCCGCCGGCATCCAGCGGATGGTGCGTTCCGAAACCGGTGCCGCCGGCGTGATGTTCACGCTGGATACCGAGTCGGGTTTCCGTGACGTGGTGTTCATCACGGCGTCCTATGGCCTCGGCGAGATGGTCGTGCAGGGTGCGGTGAACCCGGATGAGTTCTACGTCCACAAAAAGACCCTGCTGAACAAGCGGCCGTCTATCCTGCGCCGCAACCTGGGTTCCAAGCTGCAGAAGATGATCTACGGCAGCGAAGCCAGCGCCGGCAAGTCGGTGCAGATTGTCGACGTCAGCCGTGAAGACCGCATGCGCTTTGCGCTGACGGATGCCCAGGTAGAAGACCTGTCCCGCCAGGCCATCGAGATCGAGAAACACTATGGCCACCCGATGGATATCGAGTGGGCCCTGGACGGTGACGACAACAAGATGTACATCGTGCAGGCGCGCCCGGAGACGGTGAAAAGCCGCTCGGACGTTTCCGTGATGGAGCGTTACCTGCTCAAACAGAAGGGCAAGGTGCTGGTGGAAGGCCGTGCCATTGGTCAGCGCATCGGCGCTGGCCCTGTCCGTATTGTGAATAATATCAAGGAGATGGGGCGCGTCCAGGATGGCGATGTGCTGGTCACCGACATGACGGACCCGGATTGGGAGCCGGTCATGAAGCGGGCGTCTGCGATCATCACCAACCGTGGCGGTCGCACCTGCCACGCGGCCATTATCGCCCGCGAACTGGGTGTGCCGGCCATCGTGGGCTGTGGCGATGCCACCGAGCTGCTGAGCGACGGCCAGGTGGTCACTGCCTCCTGTGCCGAGGGCGACACCGGCAAGATCTACGAGGGCCGTCTGGAATTCGAGATCCAGCGTAACTCCATTGAGTCGATGCCGAAGCTGCCGTTCAAGATCATGATGAATGTCGGCAACCCGGACCGCGCGTTTGACTTCGCCACGCTGCCGAATCAGGGCGTCGGCCTAGCGCGCCTGGAATTCATCATCAATCGCATGATCGGCGTGCACCCGAAAGCACTGCTCAACTACGACAGCCTGCCGCGCGAACTGCAGCAAACGGTCGACAAACGTATTGCCGGCTACACCAGCCCGGTGGATTTCTACGTTGAGAAACTGGTTGAAGGCATCAGCACACTGGCGGCAGCGTTCCATCCGGAAAAGGTGATCGTGCGCCTGTCGGACTTCAAGTCCAACGAGTACGCGAACCTGATCGGCGGCAAGCTGTACGAACCGGAAGAAGAAAACCCGATGCTGGGCTTCCGTGGTGCGTCGCGCTATATCAGCGAGAATTTCCGCGACTGTTTCGAGCTGGAATGCCGCGCGCTGAAGAAAGTGCGTGAGCAAATGGGTTTCACCAATGTGGAAGTGATGGTGCCGTTCGTGCGCACGGTGGGCGAGGCCGAGCACGCCATTGAGCTGCTGGCCAAAAATGGCCTCAAGCGTGGCGAAGAGGGCCTGCGCATCATCATGATGTGCGAGCTGCCGACCAATGCGCTGCTGGCTGATGATTTCCTGCAGCACTTCGACGGTTACTCCATCGGCTCCAACGATCTGACCCAGCTCACTCTGGGTCTGGACCGTGACTCCGGCATCGTCAGCCACCTGTTCGATGAACGTGACCCGGCGGTGAAGAAGCTGCTGAGCATGGCCATCGAAGCGTGCAACAAGGCGGGTAAATACATCGGTATCTGCGGTCAGGGTCCCTCGGACCATCCGGACCTGGCCAAATGGCTGATGGAGCAGGGCATCTCCAGTGTCTCCCTGAATCCGGATTCCGTGCTGGGTACCTGGTTCTATCTGGCCGAGAAACACGGCAAGTAAGCGACACCGGGCCAGCGCTGGCCTTCGAACGCCCTCCGTGACATGCTCCGGGCAACTGCCTGGTACATGACACGGGGGGCGTTTTTTGTTTCAGCGCTTACTGCGGCTTGATCAACTCCATGATGGACTCAGGGCCCGTTTCCGGCTGGGGCGGCATGAGTTGCTGCTGGTCTGCGTGGGCACGGAGGTGTTCATTCTGGATGCGCGCTGTCCGCATGCCGGTGCCGATCTCGGGCGGGGTTCATTAAGCGGTTATCAGCTGCGCTGCCCCGGCCACGGGCAGACATTCGATGTGCGCGCTGCCGGCCGGGCCGGGCAACCCGCGCGCTACCCGGTCGCGTACGACGGACAATGGCTGGGCGTTGAGCTGTGAACCGGTGGCGTGTCAGCGTACCGCCAGGGTCTGTTCTGTGCCGGAGAAGTGCTCGCGGTAGCGCGGCAGCAGTTCCAGCACCTTTTTCACATAACGACGGGTTTCATCGAACGGCGGTATCCCGCCATAACGGCGCACATTGCCTTCGCCGGCATTGTAGGCCGCCAGGACGTGCTCGATGTTGTCGAAGCGTTCCATCAGGTAGCTGAGAAAACGGGTGCCGCCGGCGATATTCTGGCGGGGGTCGAAGGAATTGGACACCTCCAGGAAAGAGGCGGTCTGCGGCATCAGTTGCATCAGGCCCTGGGCACCGACACGGGAGGTGGCGTTGCGATCGAACAGGGATTCTGCGTGAATCACTGCCTTGATCAGGCCCGGCTCTACGCCGTAGCTGTGCGAGGCCAGACGGATTTCCGGATCGTACAGATCGCGCAGGTCGGCGGAGAGCGCGCGCGGCGTGTAGCTCCAGCCCTTGCGGACGCTGAGCAGTTCATAACCGGACGGCATTTCCTGGCGGTCGGTGAACAGCATGGTGCCGTCGGGGCTGCGAAACTTGTAGATGGTGTCGGCCTCGGCATAGCCGGGCAGCGAGACTGCAAGCAGCCCGGTGATCAGCGCGGTCAGTCTGAAGTGTGCCATCCCCATTTCCCCCACCTGATGGCGCTTCGTCATGGGCGCCTTTAAGGTTTGTTCTGGTGCTTTATTCTGAGTGCCGGTCGGCCAGTATGCCGCAACTCCCTGGCCCCGCCCAGCCTTTGCGGCGCATTGCAGGGGGTGCCGGGGCGCGGCAGTGTGTGGCTTTGCGGACAAGTTCACAGTTCCCCGGCGGTCATCATGCCCCCACGGCAGCGTGCGTTCACGGCACTGACCGACCTGGATGCAAGAATAGCCGTTTAGAATGCCTCCAGGTGCCAGCTGCCTGAAGGGGCATGGCAGGCGGGGCCGGCGTCGTGTGTGTCAGCAGGGCATCGGGCACACTGCCGCATCAATAAGCCTACGGGACAGGAGGAATCATGTTGTCACCGGAGCTGCAGGGAATCGTCGAAAGCCTGGCCTCGCTGGCCATGCTGCTGTTCTTCGCCACGCTGCTCATTCTCACGCTGGTGGCGGTCGGCATGTGGTTGCAGGACCGTTTTTTTCAGACCCAGCACACCCTCCGCCGCAACTATCCGCTCATCGGCCGCTTTCGCTATGTGCTGGAGCACCTGGGCGAATTCTTCCGCCAGTATTTCTTCGCCATGGACCGCGAGGAACTGCCGTTCAACAGGGCCCAGCGCGCCTGGGTGTACAGGGCGGCGAAAAACCTGTCGACCATGGTGCCGTTCGGGTCCACCAAACACATTCTGGTGCCCGGCCGGGTAGTCTTCCTGAACGCGCCGTACCCGACGCTGGACAAGGACGTGGCAGAAACCCTGCCGCTGATGATCGGGCCTTACTGCGATAAACCCTATGTTGCCCGTTCACTGCACAATATTTCCGGCATGAGTTTTGGCGCCTTGTCCAAGCCTGCTGTCCGTGCGCTGTCCCGCGGCGCCAGCCAGGCGGGGTGCTGGCTCAATACCGGCGAGGGTGGCCTCTCGCCCTGGCATCTGGAGGGCGGCGCCGATCTGGTATTTCAGATCGGCACGGCGCGCTACGGGGTGCGCGATGCGGACGGTGAACTCAGTGACCAGCGTTTGCGGGAGATTGCCGGCCACCAGCAGGTGAAGATGTTCGAGATCAAGCTCAGCCAGGGTGCCAAGCCAGGCAAGGGGGGCATTTTGCCGGGCCCGAAAGTGACGCCGGAGATTGCTGCGATTCGTGGTATTCCGGTGGGGCAGGCATCGATCAGCCCGAACCGCCATCCGGACGTGGCCAATGGCGAGCAGCTGCTGGATCTGATTGAACGCGTGCGCCGTGTGACGGGCAAGCCGGTGGGTATCAAGACGGTGGTGGGCACCTGGGACTGGCTTGAGGACCTCTTCCTGATGATCGGCCAGCGTGGGCCGCAATCGGCACCGGATTTCATCACCGTGGACAGTGGCGATGGCGGGACCGGTGCCGCACCGATGGCGCTGATGGACGACGTCGGGCTGCATCTGGCGGAGGCGCTGCCGTTGCTGGTCGATCTGCGGGATGGCTACGGTCTGCATGACCGGATCCGCATCATTGCCTCCGGCAAACTGATCACCCCGAACATGGTCGCCTGGGCGATTGCCCTGGGGGCGGATATCTGCACCTCGGCGCGGGGCTATATGTTTGCACTGGGCTGTATCCAGGCCATGCAGTGCCATCGCAACACCTGTCCCACCGGCGTCACGACCCATGACCCGGCCTTGCAGCGCGGGCTGGTGCCGGCAGACAAGGCGCAGCGGGTCGCGCACTACCATAACAATCTGGTCAAGGAAGTGGAGGTGATTGCCCATGCCTGCGGGGTGAGCGAGCCTCGCCAGCTGCGCCGGCATCATGCGCGGGTCGTCATGGGCGCGGGTACCGTCGCGCTGGATCAGGTCTGGCCGAACGTCCCGTCCGGGCACTATCTTGCCCATGGCCGCCGCGCGGAGCTGGAAAAACGCCACCGCATCCCGCTGGTGGAAGAAGCGGCCTTGCCGCCACCGGAGTGAATACCGGGGTGAATAGTTTGCCGCTATGTCGTTGATACGTTGCCAGCCCTGTGCGGGCGCGGCACGATGTGGCCCACGTCAGGACCGCCCCAACAAGGAGCACAGATGTCTCAGCAATCCCCCTATGATCTGGTTGTGATCGGCGCCGGCTCCGGTGGCGTCCGCGCGGCGCGAATGGCCGCCGGCTTCGGCGCCCGCGTGGCGATACTGGAATCGCGTTTCCTGGGCGGCACCTGCGTCAATGTGGGTTGCGTACCGAAGAAGATGTTTGCCTATGCCAGTGAGTTTGGCGAATTGTTCGCGCTGGCGAAGGATTATGGTTTCAGCGCCTCCAGACCGTCGTTTGACTGGGCCACGCTGCGGGACAACAAGACCCGCGAGATCACGCGCCTGAACGACGTCTACCGTCGCCTGCTGGTCAATGCGGGCGTGGAGATCATTGAAGCCCATGGTCAGGTCATTGCCCCCGGCCAGGTCCGTGCCGGCGACCGCGTGTTGTACGCACGCCATATCCTGATTGCGACAGGTGGCCGGCCTTTCGTGCCAGACGTTCCCGGGCGCGAGCTGGCCATGGTCTCCGACGATCTGTTCTCGCTGCCTGCACTGCCTCGCACGATGGCGGTGGTGGGGGGCGGTTACATCGCTACCGAGTTTGCCTCGATCCTGCATGGCCTGGGTGTCACGGTACATCAGCTTTATCGTGGCGACCTGTTCCTGCGTGGCTTTGATGACGACATCCGCCAGTTTGTTGCCCGGCAGATGCAGGGGCAGGGTGTGAACCTGCATTTCAATACCGATGTCCAGCGCATTGAGGCGGTGGACGATCGCCGCAGGCTTCACCTGCACAACGGCCAGACACTGGACGTGGACGCCGTGTTGTATGCCACCGGCCGGGTGCCGAATACCGAGGGACTGTTTGCAGAAGGCGCCGGCGTGCGGCAACGCGATAACGGAGCCATTGAAGTGGACGAGGGCTACCGGACCTCGGTACCCGGCCTGTATGCGCTGGGCGATGTGACCGACCGGCTGCAACTGACCCCCGTGGCACTGGCCGAGGGGATGTGGCTGGCGCGCACCCTGTTTGCCGACGACGCGCCGGTTGCACCCCTCAACTATGAGAATATTGCCACGGCGGTATTCTGCCACCCGAATATCGGCACCATTGGCCTGACCGAGCAGCAGGCCAGCGAACGCTACGGAAAGCTGCGCATCTATCGCAGCGATTTCCGGCCGCTGCGCTACACGCTGGGCGACAGTGGGGCGCGCACCCTGATGAAACTGATCGTTGATGACGCCAGTGACAAAGTGGTTGGTCTGCACATGGCCGGCGACGAAGCCGGCGAGATCGTGCAGGGCTTCGCGGTGGCAATCACGATGGGTGCCACCAAGGCCGATTTCGACCGAACATTGGGGATTCACCCGACGGCAGCGGAAGAGTTCGTGACCATGCGGTGAGGGGCAGCCTCACCGCCCAGATCATGCGCGTCGTCTGAGCGTGACGGGCAGTCCGTCGCTCGGTACCGGCAGGCTGGTCATGTCCAGTGGCATCTCATAATCCGGTGCCACTGACCACTCGAATTGCTGCAGCAACTGATGTAGCACGGCCTTCACCTGCAGCTCCGCAAAATGCAGCCCGATGCATTTGTGTGCGCCACCGCCGAAGGGTACCCAGGCGTAGGGGTGCACCTTGTCTTCCCGCCGGTCTGCGGCAAACCGTTCCGGGTCGAACCGTTCCGGCTCCGGCCAGTACTCGTGCATGTGATGGGTAAAGAACGGGCTGATCGATACCAGTGTGCCGGCCGGGAGGTGGTAGCCCTGAAATTCCGCGTCGCGGACGGTCTTGCGCGGAATGCTTGGCACCGGCGCACAGAGCCGCAAGGCTTCCTTCATCACCAGCGAAGCGCCTTCCAGTTGCGCCAGGTCATCGTACTCAAGGCTCTGCTTGCCCAGCGCCAGGCTTTCTTCGCGCAGGCGTTGCTGCCACTCGGGGTGACGAGCCAGCCAGTAGACCATGTTGCACAGCGTGATGGTGGTGGTGTCGTGGGCCGCCATCATCAGGAAGATCATGTGGTTGACCACGTCCTCATCGCTGAAGCGTTCGCCGTCTTCGGTTTCCGCCCGGCACAGGGCACTGAACAGATCATGGCCTTCGCTGCGGCGTTTGGCCGGTAGTTCACGGCGAAAGAAATCCTCCAGCACACGGCGGCCTCTCAGGCCTCGCCACCAGCGACCGCCGGGCACGTTGAAGCGCAGCACCGCCGTGCCCGCCCGGACGGTGTCGACGAACGCCTGGTTCACCTGGTCCGCTTCACCGCCCAGGGTGTGCCCCATGAAGACGTCGGTGGCCAGGTCCAGCGTCAATTGCTTGATCGCCGGCAGCATCGGAAAACCGGAGGCCGGTTGCCAGGCAGCAAGCCCGTGGTGGATACCCGGGCCCATGCGGGTGATGTACTCACGCAGCACATCGGTCTTGAACGCCTGCTGCATGATCTTCCGATGCCAGCGGTGCTCTTCGAAATCCAGCAGCATGATGCCGCGGTGAAAAAAGCGGCCGATGAAGTAGTCCCAGCCCTGGTGGTTGGAGAACAGGTCGCCTTTATTCAGCAGCACGAATTCGTTTGCATCCGGGCCAATCAGGCTGACCATGCGCAGGCCGAAGGCATTGGTCCAGGATGCTGCGCCATAACGGTCGTATCGCTCGCGCGCGACACCCAGCGGATTGCGCATCAGGTGCAATGTGAGGCCCACCAGCGGCCAGCCGGGGTCACCGGGAATGGGTTTGAGGTCACTGCCGACGGGAATCGGCGAGAACGGCACACTGCTGCTCATGAAAGCTCTCCTGATAGTCGCGCGCAACACCCCCCAGAGGTCTTCAGGCAGGGGTATACGCCGTGTATTCTTTTCCACATGATAGGCGGCGGCGTCCACTTGGCAAGCGATTCCCGTCGCAGGTAAACAGCTTTTTCCAGGCTGGCTACGAGGGCTGCTCAGTTCTTGTACGCGATCACCGCAGGGCCCGTGTGGTGGGCGCAGCGGCGTGTTGTGCCAGGTTTATTCACAGGGTGATCCACCGGATCTGTGCATAACCCGGTGTTTGTCTGACAGAGCCCGCTGCAGCACGCCTGTTTCTCGCGGCGCGCGGCGCGGCTCTGTATCATGGCGCCGGCGCGGCAAGGAACGAAACATCAACAGACCCTTAAGGAGTGCATGGGATGCGTCGAGTGGTGTTCAACCAGAAGGGCGGGGTGGGTAAATCCAGCATTACGGTCAATCTGGCCGCCATCAGTGCCAGCCAGGGGCTGCGTACCCTGGTGCTTGACCTGGACCCGCAGTGCAACGCCAGCCAGTATCTGCTCGGCATGGCGGCCTACCACGATGGTGAGGGGCCGACACCGAACGTGGGCACTTTCTTTGCGCAGACGCTGTCGTTCCGCCTGAAGGAGAAAGACCCGCAGGAATACGTACACGCCACGGCCTTCGAGAATCTGTTCGTGCTGCCGTCGAACCCGGAGCTGGGCGAGATCGAGCACATGCTGGAAAGCAAGCACAAGATCTACAAGCTGCGCTCACTGGTGAAAGCGCTGGAACGCGAGTTCGATGTCATTTATATCGACACACCGCCCGCCTATAACTTCTACACACTCTCCGCGCTGATTGCTGCCGAGCGGGTGCTGATACCGTTCGACTGTGATGCCTTTTCGCGGAAGGCACTGTATACGCTGCTGGACAACATCCGCGAAGCCCGCGATGACCACAACGACAGCCTGGAAGTGGAAGGCATCGTGGTGAACCAGTTCCAGCCGCGCGCGCGACTGCCGCAGCAACTGGTCGACAGCCTGACCGAAGAAGGGCTGCCCATCATCGGCAGCTACCTGTCCGCCAGCGTGGTGATGCGTGAATCCCATGACCAGTGCAAGCCCCTGGTACACCTGGCGCCCCGGCACAAGCTGACTGAAGAATTCACTGCGCTGCACAACGCGCTGGCAGGTGTCTGATCGGTCATCCGGACGCCGCCCGGGCGGCGGCGTGACATATATTTGTACAAGGTTTAATCTCCCGGCAAAGGCAGAACAATAATATTTCGGGAGAACACCATGACAGATCATTCCACCCGTCACCGGGGGGCTTTGCCGTTGCGTGCTGTGTGCCGTCTTGCCCTGGCTCTGATGTTGCTGATCCCCTCGCTGGCCAGCGCCACGATCGACCGCGTTGCGGTGGAGCAGTTGCAGCTGGATATCTGGCGCATTCGTGCCGACTTTCATATGTACACCGTCATGGGCGGCGACAGCGCTTACCACGATCTGCTGGAGCGTGGCATGCGGCAGGGGCGTACCAGCTTCCAGGCCCTGGCCAGGGCGGCGGAGAGCGAGCAGGAAGTTGCCTTGCTCAATAACCTGACCCCGCAGTGGGATGCTTTCCTGGGCTCTGCCAGCAAGAACACCATTGCCGAGCTCGGCTACACCGACACCTACGCAGCCCAGGACGTGAACCGCCTGGCGGCGGTGATGAGCTCGCAGCTGGATAACTTCAGCGCGGCCGACGCGGAACACGCCGACCTGTGGCACATGGCAGCCTACATGCAGCGGATGGCCTCTGAATACCTGGCGCTGGCCGCTGACCCGGCCGGTGGCATGGCGGTGGATACCGGGGAAGGGCGGCTGGAGTTTCGTGATGCCGTGCCGGCGTTCGATACCCTGCTGCAGGAGACGCGGCGCAAATACCGCGACGATGAAGCCGTCAACCGGGCGCTGGAGCAGGTGGCCAGCAAGTGGTCATTCATCCGTCAGTCGCTGGTGAAGTTCTACGAGGACTCGGTGCCTTTCCTAGTGCATCGCTACACCGAGCAGATCATCAGTACCCTCGACCAGGCCACCAGCATGCCCGCATCGGCTCAGGCTGCCGGCTGAGCCCCGCGCTGCCGCATCCGCCCGGAGCGCGGCAGCAACCAGTCAGCGATCAGGCGCCAGGTATGCTCCGGCGCCTTGCTGCCGGCGAACACACCGGCATGCCCGCCGGGCACCACTTCAAAGCGTTTGTCCTGCGCGCCCACCAGGCGCATCACCGCGCGTGCTGCCCGGATGGTGACGATGCGGTCGGTGCTGCCCGCCAGCGCCAGCAGGTTGCAGCGGACATCGGCCAGCCGGGCGCTCCGCTGGCCAATGTGTATGCGGCCACCGGCAATGTCGTTGCCTATGATCATCTTTTCGATCACTTCCCGCACGATGGCACCGGGGTAATCCACCATGTCGTTGAACCACTGGCCCATGGTCATGTATTCCGTGACATAGTCCCGATCACTGATATTACGCACCAGATCCAGGTACGAGGCCACCACACCGGGCGGGTTGGTCAGCTTGAAGCCGAGCGAGAGCAGGTTGGCCGGAATGTGGAACAGGCTGTCATCCAGCGGCTCCAGACGCAGCCTGAACCACGCGTGCGCTTTCAGCGCCGGCACACTGACCAGGCTGAACAAACGCCCATAGGCGCCACTCTTGTGGAAATCCACCGGGCTGGCGATGGTGACCAGATTGGCCACGGGAGCGTCCTCGTGCCCACCCAGGTACATCATGCAAAGCAGCCCTCCCATGCAGTAACCGAGCAGGCTGATCCCGTCGGCGCCACTGTCCTGCCTGACCGCGTGCACGGCGGCCGGCATCCAGTCGTTGACGTAGGTATCCAGACGCAGGGTGCGCTGGGAGGCGGACGGGCGGCCCCAGTCGAGCAGGTAGACATCAAAGCCACGGGCCATCAAATAACGCACCATGCTGCGATTCGGCATGATGTCGAAGGTCCAGGCATGGATGCCGAGTGCAGGCACCAGCAGCAGGGGGATGCGCGCGGAAGTGCCGGTCACGGGGACCGGTTCGCCGTCCACGGTGATCTGGTCCATGGCGGGCAGGCGGTAGCGGCGCACCGACATGATGTCGTCGCGGAACACCTCTTCCCAGGGTGTCTGGTCCACCAGGATAAAACGGTCTGGATGACGCCGCCGCTCGACCGCGTGCCGAATGGCGCGCAAACCGGATTTCAGCAAGCCTGGCTGTGACATGGAGGGCCCTCGGCAGCACGTCGTTGATGTCCAACGTTCCCATGGTACTTTGCGGCGCGCATAATGCCCGCATGACGCCACACAGGAATTGACCGCCGTGACTTCACGAGACGCCCCCGAGTACACCCGCCTGGATATCTGCAAGCGCTTTGTCGCCTCCGTCAAACACTCTACGCTGCTCGAGCTTGATGTGCTGGAGGCCGGGCAGGACAGCGTGCGCGTGCGCATGCCCTATCAGGACAAGCTGGTGGGTAACCCGGACACCGGCGTCACCCATGGTGGCGCCATTTTCGCACTGATGGACCAGGCCGGTGGCCTCGCCAATGCCTGTCTGATCTTCCCCGACTTCGAAATCACCCCGACCATCGACATGCGGGTGGATCACCTGCGCGCGCCGCGACCGGGCCATGCCGTGGTGTGCGAGGCACACTGTTATCGGCTCAGCCAGCACGTGGCCTTCGTACGCATGTCAGTGTTCGAGGAGAGTACCGACGAAGAGCCGGCCAGCGACGATCTGCTCGCCACAGGGCTGGCCACCTATATGCGCATGAAACTTCCCGGTGTCAGCAAGGTGGTGAATTGATGGATGCCCTGAAAACCCTGGTGGAAAGCTGTCGCCGTGGCGAGACCCCGTACCAGATGCTGATCGAGCGCGTTCCCTACGCGCGTTTCCTGGGTATTGAAGCGGTGGCACGTGGCGAGGAGCTGTTGTTCATCCTGCCGAAGTCCGACACCAATCTGGGCAACCCCACGTTGCCGGCACTGCATGGTGGCGCCGTGGCCGGCTTTCTCGAACAGGCGGCGATCATCTTCCTGCTGCTGGAGATGGGGGAGCCGCGCGTGCCGAAGACCATCGATTTCACCATGGATTATCTGCGCGCCGGACATTTCCGGGACACCTTCGCCGAGTGCCGGGTGACACGGCTTGGCCGGCGGGTGGCGAATGTCCATATCAGTGCCTGGCAGGTGCGCCGGGCGGAGCCCATCGCCATTGCCAGGGCCCACTTCCTCCTTTCTGAAGAAACTGCTTCAGATTAGTTCTGTATCTCTCTGTTTCATAAGATATGAGTCATTTTGACATCTGTCTGGCGCAATTGTGATTATGCGCCAGACAGCGTGTTTATTGTCATTGCGCGACATTGTTGTCGGCCTGCTGCCGGGCTAGTTTTGAGGACACTGCCCCCGGCCCCGAGGGCCTGAAACGCCAACAACAAGACAGAGGTGCGCTACCCATGGACATCAAGCGGATTGAATCGCCACCGGACACCATCACCTATTACGACAACTGGGACGGCCCCGGCGCGGATGACATTGAAGAACGTCTGCAGCCCGGCCATGTGCAGGACGTGGTGGAGATTTTCCAGACCCCGCTGACCGGCCACTACAACTGGGATTACAGTTCGGCAGATGGCCGCATCCGCAAACTCTACCGGTTGGGCAAAGAGCTGAACTGGAACGCGGACATGGATCTGGACTGGAGCCAGAACTACCCGAAATCCGAAATCCCGCTCGACCAGAATTTCAACCCGTTCAGTGGCTGGGAGCCCTTTGAAACGCTCTCCGACGAGGAAAAGCTGCGCTTCGGCTGGCATAACCTGGCCTGGATGCTGGCGCAGTTCATGCACGGCGAGCAGGGAGCGCTGCTGGTGGCGTCACAACTGGCGTCCTGCGCACCCACCTACGACGCCAAGCTTTATGCCGCCTCGCAGACCTTCGACGAAGCGCGTCACGTCGAGGCCTTTACCCGCTACCTGCAGGAAAAAATCGGCATCCTGTATCCGATCAACCCGAACCTGAAAGTGCTGCTGGACAAGATTCTGTCCGATCCGCGCTGGGACCTGAAGTTCATCGGCATGCAGATCATCATCGAGGGGCTGGCGCTGGCTGCGTTCAACACGCTCAAGCTGACTGCCAAGGACCCGCTGCTGACGCAACTGATCACGCTGGTCATCCGCGACGAAGCGCGGCACGTGACCTTCGGGGTGAATTATCTGGAGGACTTCGTCAGCACTTTGACCGACGAGGAGCGCGAAGACCGCGCCCAGTTTGCCTATGAAGCCTGTGTGGTCATGCGCGAGCGGCTGATTGCCACCGAAGTGTTTGCCGAGTTCGGCTGGGACGGTGAAAAAGCGCGGGAGCAGGTACTGGCCTCGCACATCATGGCGCAATTCCGCAATCTGTTGTTCACCCGCATTATTCCCAATCTCAAGCGCATCGGCCTGCTGACTGACAAGGTGCGGCCGAAGTTCGAGGAACTGGGCATTCTGCAGTTCGAGAACCTGCTGGACGATGGCCAGATCGACTGGGCAGAGCTGTCACGGCCACTCTACGAAAACGCCTCCTGATACGACCCTGTATTGCCAGGCCCTCCACCGGAAGGGCCTGGTCTGCTTTCCAGTGCCGGCCGTCTGGGTGCCCGCAGCGTGAGGGCGCTCAGGTGGGCAGCAGACCCCGACGGGCAGCTTCCAGGGCGGCTTCGGCGCGGGAACTGATGTTCAGTTTTTCATAGAGGTTGCGGATGTAGGTGGTGACGGTATGTTCTGTCAGCCCGAGTTCTGCGGCCGCTTCCTGTGTACGCATGCCATGCCCGATGCAACGCAATACATCCTGCTCCCGTGCAGTGAGCTGCAGCGGCGGAGACGCTGCATCGCCCAGCGTGGTCTCGCCGAACGCAGCCTGCTGGCGAAAATGCGTGAGCAGGCGCCGTGCGATGCTCGGCGACATGGGGGGATAACCCTGCTGCTGTTGTTGCAGTTGCCTTGCCAGCGCCGGGGCCGCCTGGCTTTTCAACAAATAACCGGAGGCGCCGGCGGCCAGTGCGCTGAACAGGTTGTCGTCATCGTCGTAGATGGTGGTGACGATGGCCGGCAGGTGCGGCAGCGTCTCGTTGATCTGGCTGATCAGGTCAATACCGGAGCCGTCCGGCAGCCCGAGATCGATCAGTGCCAGCGCCCATTGCCGGGTTGGCAGCAGGGCGCGTGCTGCGGCAACCGAGCCGGCCAGTTGCACCGTCGTGCCCGGAAATGCCTGCGCAACAATGTCGGCCAGCCATCGTTGTGTATCGGGCAGATCTTCGACAATCAGTACGTGGGCCTGGACGGTGCCGGTGCTCATGCGCTCCCCCGGGCCAGCGGCAACGTCAGTCGGGTGCGTGTGCCCGGTGTCAGCGGCTGATACTGCAATTCTCCGGCGAGTTCGCCGACACGGCGGCGAAGATTGCCCAGCCCCTGGCCACTGCCGGTGCTGTCACCGTCAAACCCGGCGCCGTTGTCTTCCACCTCGCAGTACAGCCTCTCCGGGGTACAACGTATGGCGACGCGCACGTGTGACGCGCCAGCATGACGGATGATATTGCTGATCAGTTCACGCAGCACCGACAGCAGGTGCCGGTACTGGCCATATTCCAGTAGCGGCGCGCACGCGCTGTCCGGCAGCGGCCAGTCGAGTTCGATGCCTGCGGCGTCAAGGCGATCCCAGCTTTCCTGACGTAATTCTGCCAGCACATCGTCAAGGGCCATGGGCTGTCCGGACAGACCGCGGATGATCACGCGCATTTCCGCCAGCGCAAGGCCAATGGTATCGCGCACCTGATTCAGGCGCGGCTGATGCAGTCCGGTCAGCAATCGTGAGCCGAGGTCGTCGTGCAGATCCTGCGCAATGCGCCGGCGTTCCTGCTGCGCACCTTGCTGGTACGCGTTCCGGTTGTCGTTGGCGTAGTGCAGCATGTCGATGACTTCGGCAGCCAGCACGCAATCACGCGGTGTAAACAGCCGTCGCCCCTGCGCCGCCAGTGACAGGCGCAATGGCGGGCTGTGCAACACCGCCGGCAGGACCATGGCCATGCCGTCCTCTTCCAGTGCCGGTGCGCTGCGCGCGGTGGTGGTGTGCAGCCGGGCAGGGTTGAACAGCGAATGCAGCAATTGCTGCCAGCGTGTGCGGTACTCGTCCTCGGACGGCGCCAGTGCCACCTCGATGATGCGATTGAACAGTTCCCGCTGTCCCGGGCGCGGTTTTTCCACCAGCCGGCGCCACAGCCAGCCGCGTAACGGAAGCCACAGGAAGCCACATACGATCAGAGAGAGCGTGAGCGACAGCTGCTGGTTCCATTTCAGTGCGGCGATCAGGGTCAGGTCCAGCAGGACCAGCGCCAGACCGGCAATGACCCACAGCAACACATGAAACGCCCAGCGGTCGAGATCGAACAGGCGGTAACGCCGCAGCCCCAGTGCCAGCCCGGCGTAGATGATCAGGAAAAAGCCGAAGGCATGGCCCTGGGAAATAAACGGGCTGATGTTCAGCAACGCAGGCAGCGCTGCGGTGACCACAAACAGCGTCACGGTGGCGACCGAGGCGAGCCCCAGCCAGCGCAGTGTGGCGGCATGTGCCGGATGACCGCGGCTGCGCCACCACTGGACGGCAATCAGCAACAGAATACCGCAGCTCTGCAGCAGAATGGGCGTGTACATGGTGTCCACGGGGGACGGCATCAGCCAGGCAGCGCCAATGAACACCCATAGCAGGGTGAGGGCCGCCAGTAACCACCCCCAGCGTGGTGATACCAGCCGGTTGGGAAACAGCAGAAACAGCCCGAGCAGCGCCATGCCGAAGATCATTGAGCCGGTGTGGTTGATGGTCATCAGGACGCGGTACTCCCCGTACGGCAACGCCAGTTCACGGGTGGAGTAAATCGCCGCAGCGAAGGCTGACAGCATCAGGCCCGTACCGGTCAGCGCGAAACAGCGCGCACCGGGATCACCGCGACGCAGCACCAGCACCCAGGCGCCGATGATGAAACCTCCGACGCCGGACAACAGCTGCACCCAGAACGCAGACGGCAGGCTGCCGGCGGGGCGATGGGGCTCGGCGGTGAGGGTATGCGTCGTCAGCACGCCGGCATCGTCACGCAAGACAACAGAAAGTGTGCCGGTCTGCATCTGCTGGAACAGCACTGCCTGGCGGCGCAGGAAGCGCTCCAGCTCGGTGTAACTTTCCAGCACGTCCGCTTCTTCGATGCGATCGGTGGCCGTCAGGGTCAATGGGCCGCTGGCCGTATCGACACTGACCAGCCAGGCGGGCGCCGGCAGGTGCGCAGACGGGCCAGTGGCCTGCACCAGCCGAACACCGTTCTGTGCGGCGTCGGGCATCAGCGTCAGGCCGAACCATTTCGGCTGCAGTACCTGATACACCACCACCAACGCGATGATCAGTGCCAGTAATGCCGCGCCCAGCAGCCGGACACCGGGCGAAGCCATGTGCGCAGGCGGACGCATCAATGCAGCTCCGACGGTGAGTTCAGCAAGCCGCGCCTTGCGGCTTCCAGCGCCGCTTGCGCCCGGTTGCTGATGGACAGTTTCCGGTAGATCTGTTTGACGTAACTGGCGACGGTGGACTCGGTCAGGTTCAGGCAGGTCGCCACTTCCGAGATCTTCAGGCCGCGGCCGATGCCGCGCAGGATATCGGTTTCCCGGGGTGTCAGCGGCGGCTCGTCGCTGCCTGAATGCCGCGTTGTGCGCCCGCGAAAATGCGCCAGCATCCGTCGCGCGATCGCCGGGGCCAGCAGCGGCATGCCGCTGTTGAACTGGCGCAACTGTTCCACCAGCTGATCACTGGGCTGGCTTTTCAGCAGGTAGCCCTGCGCGCCTGCGGCGAGTGCGCGGAACAGGTGGCGGTCATCGCTATGGACGGTCACCACCACACTTTGGGCGGAAGGTTGCTGGTCATGCAGGGCTTCCAGCAGCGTCATGCCGGAACCGTCCGGCAGGCCGAGGTCGATCAGCACGATACGCCAGTCGTGCGCTGGAATCAGTGCCAGCCCGGACTGCATCGACGATGCCGTGTGCACCGTCAGCGAAGGCAAGGCCTGCTGCAGCAGCGCGTGCAGCCAGTGACGTGTCTCGGTGTGGTCTTCGATGATCAGCGCGTGTCCTGTCATGCGGTGTTGGTCCTGTCCAGGGGGCGCCAGACGCCACGGCCGAGTGTCCACCGGTTGGTCAGCCTGACGGTGTGGCTAGGGAGGAGATGCTGGTGCCGCGAGCCAGCCGGGCAGGGGAGGTTGCCGTCCAGCTCGGCAAACAGGCCACGCGCTGCGCCGAACGCAACACCGAGCCACGGCTGGCGCCAGGCACGCAGGGTGATTGTCCCGATGATCGCGATGCCCAACGCCATGGCCCCGGTCAGGCGTTGGGCGGGCGCAGTGATTCCTGTCACGGCCCGGTTCCCTTTTTTGTTGATTCTTGTTGATGCCACCCTGTTGCGGTGCCTCGCCCTCCCGAGGCAGCCGCAGGTTCCCCTGTATCGTCCCTTCAGGCTGAACAGGGCCGATGGATTGAGTGTAAAAGGCCCTGAAATCATGCCGCCAGGAAAATGTGATGTCATCTACATTCTGGCGGCCGCCGGGCAGGGCGGCAATCACCGTCATGCACCCGGAACGCAAAAGCCCCGGCCGGGGCCGGGGCTTTACGCAACAGCGATGCCGCGTTGTCGTTACTTCGTGTAGGGCAGCAGGGTCAGTTCCACGCGGCGGTTCTGTGAACGACCGCTGGCAGAATCGTTGCTGGCCACCGGCTGGTGCGGGCCAAAGCCGACGATGTCCATGCGCACCTGTTCGACGCCGGCGCGGCCAAGGGCGTTGGCCACCGACTGGGCGCGTTGCTGCGAGAGCAGCATGTTGTATTGCACGCTGCCGGTGCTGTCGGTGTGGCCGCCGACCTGAATCATGGTGGACTTGTATTCCTTCAGCACTTCGGCAACGGAATCCAGTACCGGCGAAAACTGTGACTTGAGCTGGTAGGAGTCGGTATCGAAGGTAATGCTGCCCGGCATGTTGAGAATGATGTTCTCGCCGTCACGGGTCACAGATACCCCGGTGCCCTGGAGTTTTTCACGCAGTTTGGCTTCCTGCACATCCATGTAGTAACCCACGCCGCCGCCTGCGACGGCACCGATCCCGGCGCCGGCGAGTGCGCGTTCCTTGCGCTCCTTGGCACTGTCGGAGGTGGCGATGCCCACCAGTGCCCCGACGGCCGCGCCGATGGCCGCACCGCTGGTCGCCTTGCTGGTCTGTTGCTCGCCGGTGTAGGGATTGATCGTCTGGCAACCCTGCAGGGCCAGAGCCCCTGCCAGGAAGGCGCTTGCGGCAATTATTTTCATAGTTGCTCCTGAGTGGGTGGTTTGACTTTCGGTGACATTACGGGAAATGCCTGCATGACGAAAGCGCGTCCGTCCTGTTGATGGCCTGTTCGCACGCGCTGTTTGAGTCTGAATATATGTCGCTCACCTACAGCAGGCGCGTTACCCGCTGCGCATCCGGGCCCGCCACGTTGCGCACTGGCTGCCCGGCGCGACGGCGCAACGGGGACAGCAGAGCCATTGGATTCAGTGCGAACAGGCCCTATGCTCCGCGACCGCAAATTTGACAGGAATTTACCGCATGAGCCGACAGGCTGCGTCACTGATCGATTTCCGGCCTCCTTCATTGCGCCTGTTGCAGTCGGCACTGGCGTTCCAGCGCTGGTATTTCGCACCGACTCTGAGCGGTGAAGAACACGTCAATCCCGAACGGCCAGCGCTGTTTGTCGGCAACCATGCCATGTACGGCATCGTTGACTCGCCGCTGTTCGTCAGCGAACTGTATCGGCGCACCGGCGTTTTTCCGCGCAGCCTCGGTGATCACTTTCATTTCGTGACCCCGGGCTGGGGACGCCTGCTGGAACGTTTCGGCGCCGTCCCCGGCACCCCGGAAAACTGCCGCACGCTGATGAATCATGGCCAGCATATTCTGGTGTTCCCCGGTGGGGCGCGCGAAGTCGCCAAACGCCGTGACGAGATCAACCGGCTGGTGTGGAAGCAGCGCACCGGTTTTGCCCGCATGGCCATTGCGCATGGTTACGACATTGTTCCGTTTGCGTCGGTCGGCTGTGACGAAAGCTGGCGCATTCTGTATGACGGCCACGATTTTCGTGCCTCGCGGCTTGGCCGCTGGTTGCTGTCGCATGAGACCATGGCGAAAAAACTGCGTGACGGGGATCTGTTCATGCCGCTGGCCAAAGGCGTCGGCCCGACGCTGATGCCGCGGCCGGAGCCATTCCATTTTCGTATTGGTGCGCCGATCAGCACCGCCGCACTGCAAGGGCAGGAACAGGATCCGGCCGTGCAGTGGCAAGTGCGCGAGCAGGTGGCGGACAGCATCAACAGCATGATCGCGACGCTGGCGAAGGCCCGTGCGGCAGAGCGACCGTCATTGAGCCGTTGGCGACGCTGGTTGCTCCGGGATCAGTAGCCCGGTTGCCAGCGTTGCCCGGATGTCCCGCTGCGCCACAGACACCAGGCGATGGGCCCGTCTGCCGGCAACCGCAGTTGCTGGCAGACATGAAAACCAAATCGCCGATACACACCGATATTGTCCGGGTTGCAGGTTTCCAGATAGGCCGGCAGCTGTATCCGGTCGCAATGCGCGAGTACAGGTTCAAGCAGTTGCCTCGACCATCCCTTTCCCTGACTGGCTGGGTCCACGGCCAGTACCTGCAGATAAAAGTGCGGCACCGCCGGATGAAAGCGTTGCACCCGCTGAATGCCGTACAGGCGCTGCGGCAAACGCTGTGCGCCGCACAGGCGCACCAGATCGGGCAGGTAGCGCAGGTGGCCAAGCAGGCTGGTATTCCAGGCCCCTGGCGGCGACCAGAGTGCCGCTCCCCGGTAATCGGGCAGGCAATGCACCAGCCCGCCAGGCATCGCCAGATGTCGGAGTTGCGCGCTGAAGGCCCGTTCCAGCCGCACCGTATAACCCGGCCCGGAGGGTGCCATCCAGCGCCAGAACGGATCATCCGAGAACGCCCGCGCCAGCATCGCTGACAACGCCGGGATGTCGGCTGACACCGCCCGTCGCAGCCCGTGGTGCTGATCCGGCAGCTGGTCAATACTGCCGGCAGGGTCGGAGGAATCCGGCGGTGTGCGCATCACAAATACCTGTCCTGAAATGTCCATGTGCTGGCCGGTCGCGCCAGTGAAAGGGGGGCGGGCTGTCGTTAGCATACTGCACCCTGATAGCGGCCTGTGCCATGAAGGAGATTGATTACCGATGCGACGCTGGAACGGCTGGGGCGATGACGCCAACGATTTTCCGCTGAAAGCCTCCGGGCTCGCGTTTCTCAAGGACACCCTCGGGCCCGGCCGCCCACTGCCCGATGCGACCTGGGAAGAGGTGTTGGCGCGTGTGCCGGCGTCCCGCCTGCCAGCTCACCCGCTGGTCAATACCGCTGCGGATATCCGTGTCCGCCACGCCCGTGGGCAAAGCCTGCCGGACTGGCTGGCAATGCGCTCCGGGGAGTTCGGTGTGTTCCCCGACGGTGTGGCCGAACCGGAAAGCGCCGACGATATTCGCGCGCTGCTGGCCTGGGCCGCCGAGCAGGATGTGTTGCTGGTGCCCTATGGTGGCGGCACCTCCGTGGCCGGCCACATCAACCCGCCGGCGCAGGACAAGCCCGTGCTCACGCTGAGCCTGGCGCGCATGAACCGCCTGCTGTCACTGGACCGCGACAGCCAGATCGCCCGCTTCGGGCCCGGCACCAATGGTCCGGGGGTGGAGCAGCAGTTGCGTGAACACGGTTATGTGCTGGGGCACTTTCCGCAATCCTGGGAACTGTCCACCGTGGGCGGCTGGGTGGCCAGCCGTTCCAGCGGCCAGCAGTCACTGCGTTATGGCCGCATCGAGCAGCTGTTTGCCGGCGGCAGCATGGAAACCCCCGATGGCACGCTGGACATACCGACGCTGCCGGCGTCGTCCGCTGGCCCGGATCTGCGCGAAATCGTGCTCGGCAGTGAAGGGCGCTTCGGTGTCATCAGCGAAGTGGCCCTGCGCGTGACACCGCTGCCGGAGCATGAATCCTTCCACGTTGCTTTCATGCCGGACTGGCCGGGCGCCGTGGCGCTGGTTCGCCGCCTGGTGCAGGCGCGTGTGCCGCTGTCGATGTTGCGGCTGTCCAATGCCGAAGAAACCCGCACCCAACTGACACTGGCCGGCCACGAGCAACTGGTGGCCTGGCTGGAGCGCTATCTGACCCTGCGTGGCTGCGGCGAGGGCAAGTGCATGGTCACCTTCGGCGTCACTGGCGAACGGGCGCCCTCACGCCGCCTGCTGGCCGATGTCCTGCGGCGTATCCGCCGCGCAGGCGGCGTCAATACCGGCCGCCTGCTGGGGCGCAAATGGGAGGACGCGCGGTTTCGTTCCCCGTACCTGCGGCACGGACTCTGGGAACATGGCTACGTGGTGGACACGCTGGAAACCAGTGTCGACTGGGTGCGTGTCCCGAGCATGGTGGCTGCCGTTGAAAGCGCCTTGCATGACGCATCCGACGACGGTGAAAAGGCGCATGTTTTCACCCATCTGTCACACCTTTATCCGCAAGGCTCGAGTATCTATACCACCTACGTGTTCCGGTGCGCGGACGACTACGCCACCACGCTGGCCCGCTGGCGCAGGATGAAGACCGCCGCATCAGAGGCGATCGTCGCCCAGGGCGGGACCATCAGCCACCAGCATGGGGTAGGGCGCGACCATGCTCCCTGGCTGGCCGCCGAGAAAGGCGCACGGGGGATGTCGGCGCTGCACGCGCTGGCAACGCATTTTGATCCGCAGGCCCGGCTGAATCCGGGCTGCCTGTTACAGGAGAAGTGACGTGATGCCTGGCAAGCGACCCGACCCGGCGTCGCTGGCGGACAGCCAGTGGGATCTGGTGGTGATTGGCGGAGGGATTACCGGCGCCGGGGTGCTGCTGCAAGCTGCGCAACTCGGACTCAAGGTTCTTTTGCTTGAAAAACATGATTTTGCGTGGGGAACTTCAAGTCGTTCCTCGAAAATGGTCCACGGGGGTTTGCGCTATATCGCCCAGGGCGATATCCGCCTTACCCGTGAAGCATTGCGTGAGCGCGAACGGCTGCTGTGCGAGTTGCCGGGGCTGGTGGTACGCCAGACCTACCTGTTTCCGATCCGCCGGGGCCAGTTCCCCGGCCGCTGGGCAATGACCCTGGTGCTGTGGCTCTACGACCGGCTGGCACGCATCCGCGATCACCGCTGGGTGCCGGCGAAAGAACTCGCGGAGCGGGTGCCGGCGCTGTGCCACGATCAGGTCGAGGGCGCGATGAGCTACACCGATGCGCTCACCGATGACAGCCGTCTGGTATTGCGCGTACTGCACGAGGCCGCCGCAGAAGGCGGGGTGATGATCAATTACGCCGGTGCCGAGTCCGTCAGTGGCACGCCGGGTGACATGCAACTGGTGCTGAAGGACAGCGTGACCGGCGCCCGTCATACCTTGCGCAGCCGCCACGTGATCAATGCCACCGGCGCCTGGGCCGACAGGCTGTCCGGCGCTGGCGCACGGGTCCGGCCACTGCGCGGCAGCCACCTGTTCGTGGCGGCCGCACGCCTGCCCGTGAAGGACTGCCTGACGGTGATGCACCCGGACGACGGCCGCCCGGTGTTTGTCTTTCCCTGGGAAGGGCTGACCTGCATCGGCACCACGGACCTGGACCATGGCGATGACCTGGACCGGGAGCCGCGCGTCAGCCAGCGCGAGATCGATTACCTGTTGCGTCTGGTCAACACCCAGTTCCCGGAGATCCATCTCGCGGAACAGGATATCGTTTCGACCATGGCCGGGGTCCGCCCGGTGATCTCCTCCGGCAAGGGGCTGGACCCGTCGAAAGAGCGCCGTGACCATGCCGTCTGGACCCACGACGGCGTCATCACCGTGAGCGGCGGCAAGCTGACCACCTTCCGCGTCATCGCACTGGATGCGTTGCTGGCCGCCACCCTGATTGACCGCCAGACCTACCGTCGCCTGCTCAACACCCCACGACTGTTTCGCCAGGCTCCGCCGCTGCCAGCCGGGCTGGGACACCCTTTGCACGCCTGGCCACAGGGCGAGGCCCTGGGCGAGCAGGTGCGCTGGGTGCTGGACAACGAAATGGTGCAGCACCTCGATGACCTGATGCTGCGCCGGACCCGGCTCGGCAACCTGCTGCCCGACGGCGGCGCCACTACGCTGGTGGGCCTGCGCGCGCAGATTTGTGCCCAACTCGGCTGGGACGAGGCGCGCTGGCAGGCCGAACTGACGCGCTATCAGGGCATCGTGCAGCGTTTCTACAGCCTGCCTGCGCCGGCCATCGAGGCCGCATGACTACGCCGCGCGACAACGGCCCGCTGCTGCTGGCCATTGATCAGGGGACGCAGAGCGTGCGCGCCATGCTGTTCGACCTGAACGGCACGCTGGTGGCGCGTTCGCAGGTCCACATCGACGCCTACTTTTCAACGCGGCCTGGCTACGCGGAACAGCACTGCGACTATTTCTGGGACAGCCTGTGCCGCGCCTGTCAGCAACTCTGGGAGACGCACGGGGCATTGCGTGCCCGGGTGCGGGGCGCCGCACTGACCACCCAGCGGGCGTCGGTGGTATGCCTGGATGAGCACCTGCAGCCGTTGCGGCCGGCGGTTATCTGGCTGGACCAGCGCCGCACCTCTGATTTCCCGCGCTTGCCCTGGTGGCTGGCCGCGCCCGTGGCGCTGATTGGCCAGCGCCAGATACTGCGTCAGTTCCAGTCCAAGGCCGAGTGCAACTGGCTGGCCGCCGATGAGCCGGATATCTGGGCCCGCACCCGGCATTTTCTGCTGCTGTCCGGTTATCTGACGCACCGGCTGACCGGCCGGCTGTGTGATGCGCGGGCCTCCCAGGTGGGCTATCTGCCGTTCGATTTCCGCCGTGGCGACTGGGCCGGGCAACACGACCTGAAATGGCGGGCGTTGCGCGTGAAGCGCGAGCAGCTGCCACCGTTGCTGGACGCCGGTGAACTGATCGGGCCGATCAGCGACGAGGCGGCCACCGCCACGGGCGTCCCGGCCGGCACACTGTTCTATGCTGCCGGGGCCGACAAGGCCTGCGAAGTGCTCGGTGCCGGCGCGCTGACACCGGATACCGGCAGCCTCAGCTACGGCACCACCGCCACCTACAACACCTGCAATACCCGGTACGTGACACCGCAGCCGTTTGTGCCGCCGTACCAGGCTGCCGTCCCCGGGCACTACAACTCGGAAATCATCGTCCAGCGGGGCTACTGGATGGTGAACTGGTTCAAGCGTGAATTCGCCCAGGCGGAAGTCCAGGAGGCCGCGCGGCAGGGCATAGAACCGGAAATCCTGTTCGACAGCCTGCTGGCGCAGTCACCACCGGGGGCCATGGGGCTGATGCTGCAACCCTTCTGGAACCCCGGCGTGCGTTTCCCCGGCCCAGAAGCAAAGGGCGCCATCATCGGCTTCGGTGACGTGCATACCCGCGCGCACCTGTATCGCGCCATTATCGAAGGGATCGGCTACGCCTTGCGCGATGGCAAGGAACGGCTGGCGCGGCGCAACCGCGTGCCGGTCACCCGGCTCCGTGTCTCCGGCGGTGGTTCGCAGAGCGACCTGATCATGCAGATCACCGCCGACATCTTCGGCCTGCCAGCCGAGCGGCCGCACACCAGTGAAACCTCCGGTCTTGGCGCGGCAATCAATGCAGCTGTGGGAGCCGGCTTCTATCCGGACCACGCCCGGGCCGTTGCGGCCATGACGCGGGTGGGGCAGGTGTTCCACCCCGATCCGGTACGTCACACCCTGTATGAGCGGCTCTATCAGGAGGTCTACCAGGCGCTGTATGGCCGGCTGTCGCCGCTGTACCGACGTATCCGTCGCATCACAGGTTACCCCCGCACCCCCTGAACGGAGGTGGACCAGCCGTCCGAAAGTTTTAACCCTGCGTGCGCCACTATTGTGCGGTGCTTGTGAGGCGTGTCACATTCGCTCTGTGAAGACGCACACCCACCAGCCCGGTGGCGCAGCGTCTGCTCTGCGGAGCAATCGGGTTGTCAGTCCGCAGGGATGAACCGCAGCCGGGACGGTTGCACTGTCAGGGATTGGGTCTGGGGGGACCTGAGAATGAGCAATTTGCAACGCAAGCTGGATCACTGGCTGGTCCAGGTGGATGGCTCCACGCTACGGCAATGGTTACTGCGCATCCTTTTCACCGGCATCGGCTGTGGCCTGCTGGCCATCAGCATTGCCGACCGGCTCTGAACACCACCCCACGGGCCGCCCGCTGGCCCGTGGGGGCACTTTGCACCTAGAATAGCCCGCCTTTCTCCTCGCTCTTCCGCAGGCAGGTCTTCCATGCTCAGTTACCAGCACGGCTATCACGCCGGCAATTTCGCCGATGTGCACAAGCACGCGGTTCTCTCGCTGGTGCTCAACTACCTGCGCCGCAAGCCGAAACCCTTCACCGTGTTCGATCTGTACGCCGGCCGGGGCCGTTACGATCTGCAGTCGGTGGAAGCGCAAAAGACGGGCGAAGCGGCCCTGGGCATCCTGCGTCAGTGGCAGCAGCCCTGGCCAGAGCTGCTGGGCGATTATCGCCACGCCCTGCGTGCGCTGAACCCGCAGAGTGAAACCCTGCGCTGGTATCCGGGGTCGCCGCTGATCACCGAGTTGCTGACCCGTGACGGCACAGACCTGGTGTTGTGCGAACTGCACCCGCAGGAATTCGCCGCGCTGCAGCACACCTTCACCGACCACAGCCGCGTCCACCTGCACCGGCGCGACGCGCTGGAAGCGGTGCAGGCCCTGTTGCCGCCCATGAGCCGCCGCGGCCTGGTGCTGATCGACCCGAGCTACGAGCGCGCCGGTGACTATGATGCCGTCACCAGTGCGGTGCTGCGCGGGACCGAGCGCTGGGCAAACGGTGTCTACCTGCTCTGGTATCCGCTGCTGGCCGACGGACGTCATCAGAAAATGCTGCGCCGGCTGTGCGAGGCCGGGCTGCCCTGGCTGCGCAGTGAAGTGCGTGTGCGCCCGGGCGGCATGGGCATGAGCGGCTCGGGCCTGCTGCTGCTGAACCCTCCTTATCTGCTGCCGGAACAGTTGCGCAGCCTGGCCGGCTGGTTCGGGCCGCTGGGGCAGGGTGCGGCGGCCAGCCTGGATATTTTCGTGTCAGAACATTTCTGAGGTAGCACTTTGGCAGCATGTGCATTGACGTTATCCGCGAGTCAGCGTATTCAGTGAACACCCCGGTTGTCTTTGCAGCCGGCGGAGGGCTGTCAGAAAAGCTTGTACTGGCGTCCTGAGAAACCCTGTGCATGAGCTTTTATCCAGGAGCCTGGGCGCTGCAACCCCCGGCCAATGGCAGGACGCCTCCCTCTGCACGCATAAAAACACCCGCACACCCGCCCGGTGGGCAGGGTAGATAACAACCGGGAGAGAGAGTCCAATGGGCATCCGAGCCGAACAAAAACAACGTACGCGCGCGGCACTGATTGCTGCCGCGCTGGAAATGGTTGCCGACGGGCGCGCCTTCAGCAGCCTCAGCCTGCGCGAAGTGACCCGCGCCGCCGGCGTCGTGCCAACCGCCTTTTACCGTCATTTTCCCACCATGGATGCCCTCGGCATGGCAATCGTCGAGGAAGCCCTGCCGGACCTGCGCACCCGCATGCGCGAGCTGCGGCAGGATGCGTCGAACATGGAAGAACTGCTGGTCGCCTCGATCAATGTGTTCTTCGAATTCGTGCTCCAGCACGCCCAGGAATTCCTGTTCTTTGGCCGGGAAATCACCGGCGGCAGCTCTGTACTGCGCAATACCCTGCGCCTGCACGTGGTGCGTTTCAGCTACGATCTGGCAGACGATCTGGCGCGCATTGGCTATGCCAACCACCTGAACGACCAGGAGCGCTTCATGGTGGCAGATCTGCTGGTACGGGCCGTGCTGACCACGTCCCAGGACCTGCTTGCGGTGCGCAACAACAAGATCGCGCTGGATACGCTGCGCCACCGCACTGCACAACAGATGCGGCTGGTTGTGATCGGGATGCTGAATTGGTCATCGAAACCACTTGCCGCAGCCTCCTGAGCCTGCTGCTGGCGGGCCTGTTGCTGGCCGCCGCGCCCCCGGCCGCAGCGGCGCCGTACGCTGCGCTGGAAGATGCCCTGGGTGGCACCACGCTGGGCCCCTTGATGGGGCTGCTGGATACGGCCGCTCTGGCACGCAATGCGGGGCTTGCGGCCAGGCCGGTCCCTGAGGCGCTGCTGCGCCGCGTCGGCGACCAGCGTGTGCAGGGCCATCGGCTCTACCAGCACCCGGACAGCGGTCAGTTGTTGTTACGACTCGATCTGGCACCCCAAGGTCTCAACTGGCTGACCCTGACCTACCACGGACAAAGCCCGAAGCCGGTGCGCGACTGGTACGACCATGCCCTGGGTGCCTCCCTGTCTGACCTGACCCGCGCCATGGTCGCGCTGGCTGAGGACCGGGCAGGGCGGGCCTTCCTGACTGCGCTGGGCAAACCCGACGAGGCGCTGGCGTCGTTCCGGGATTTGCCGGCTGCCCTGCGCAGCGCAGACAGCGCACGTCTGCTGTTGAGTGCCTGTGCGGGCCATCCCTGCCATGCCGACGCGCTGATCCTGCTGGATCGACTTGCCTCCGAGTCGACGGAAGGCCTCTGGCAACTGGACATTGCCGTGCTGGGCCGCGACTGGCGTCGTTTCGACCGTGTCATGGCGCACCTGGAGCGTACGCTGGGGCCCGACCCCGGGCTGGTCTGGCTCAGCAGCAACGCCCGGTTGCAGCGCGGTGACTGCGCCGGGGCGCTGGCGCAGGCCATGCCGGCAGTTGAACGCTGGCAAGGCTATCTGCCCCTGTACCCGCTGGTTACCCAGTGCCTGGTCATGGCCGAGCGGTTTGACGAGGCCGCGATCTGGTTCGGTCATATGGAAACCCGCTTCGGCCTGCAACTGGACTGGCAGGCACTGGCCAGCGACCCCCTCTACGCGCCGTTCGTCCATTCATCGGCGTTTCAGCACTGGCGCGCCACGCGCTGACAAGCTTCTGTCATTCATGACATCCAGTGTGCTTCTGTATACTGATCGAGACCTGCCGCCACCTGAATCGCGTTCAGCATCAACGTCGTCATATTGGCGCGCCTCGTATCTTGTACTATAGTGCAACTTATCGATGGGTCAGCATGCCGGGCAAACACATTTGCCTGGCTGCCGCTGCCACAGGAGTGGTGGTCCGACCGTTAATAGAAGGATGTCGCTTTGCAACCAAGCCGTATTCCCCGTTATGACTATGTGATCGTCGGCAGTGGCGCCGGCGGCAGTCCGCTGGCCTGCTATCTCGCTGCTGCGGGCAAGCGGGTGCTGTTGATCGAGGCCGGCCGGGCCTGGCAGAGCGGGCAATACCCGGACAACGAATTCGATGCCAGCCTGCAACTGATGTGGAACGGCGGCGTAGAGCCGAGCAGCGATGGGGCGGTAGCGCTGTTGCGAGGACGCGCCCTGGGCGGTGGCACCGTGGTGAATCAGTGCCTGCTCGACCGTTTCGATGAGGTGGCACTGCAAAGCTGGGCGCAGCGCAGCGGCATTGATGCGTTTTCCCTGGCCGGCATGCAGCGTCATTACGACGTGACCGAACAGCATCTGTCGCTGGAAATGATCCGTGAGCAGGACTGGAACGGTAATGCGCGTCTGTATGTGGACGGCTTTGAGCAATTGGGTTACGGCTGGGCGCCACTACGCCGTGGCCAGCGTGCCTGTGACGTGCATCGTGGCAATGATTGCATCCGTTGCCTGGGGGGTTGCCCGCGTGACGCCAAACAGAGCATGCCGGTGACGTTCCTGCCGCTGGCAAGGCAGCACGGTATCGAGATCATTACCGAATGCGAGATTGACGGCCTGGTCCATGGCGCGCAGGGCGTCACGCTCTACGGCCGTCACCAGGGGCAGCGTGTGCAATACCACGGTGCCCATGCCGTACTGGCCGCCGGCAGTCTCGGCAGCACGCGCATTCTGCTCAACTCCGGCCTGGGCGACTCACTGCCGGCACTGGGGCACGGTTTTTACTGCCATCCCCAATTTGTCACGTTCGGCGTCTATGACCGCATCATCGATGCGCACCGCGGCAGCTTTCAGGCAGTAAAGTCTGACGATCCGCGTTTTCGTGCTGCCGGATTCAAACTGGAAAATGTATTCGTCGGGCCAATGGGGGCCGCGTATCTGGTGCCGGGGTTTGGTCGCCAGCACCTGGCAGCGATGGCCGAGTATCGGCACCTGGCCTGTATCGAGGTGGCGGTGCGTGATGTAACGCCCGGGCGCATCAGTTTGCAGAAAAATGGCCGCCTGAAGGTGGACAAGAAAATCGGCGCCGAGGAACGCCGCCGCGCTCGCGCCGGCCTGAAAGTGATCCGCGATATCTACCGGGCGACCGGTGCACGCCGCGTGATCGAATCGCCCGTGCAGATCGGCCTGCACCTGATGGGCGGCTGCGCGCAGGGCACGCAACGCGCGCACTCTGTGGTCAATCCGGAGTTTGCCGTGCACGGCATGCCGCGCCTGCATGTGATGGACGGCAGCCTGTTTCCGGATGCGCCGGGCATCAACCCGTCACTGACCATCATGGCGCTGGCGCACCGCGCAGCGGAAGCGCTGCTCGGCGGCACGGTGGCGCCCGTTGTGGCGACCGCGCCGCGCATTCAGGAGAGCGCATGATGAACGCGAGACAACAACGGGCCTGGTGTCATGTCGGCGACGTGCTGGTGCCGGGCCACGCCCCTCTGCCGAAATATTCCGAGACGCGCGCAGTGGAACTGATTCCGCGCCTGCTTGCCGCTGGCCACCCTGATGACGCCTCGGCCATCAGTCTGGTCGTGCAGTGCCTGCGCGTTGTGCCGAAACCATTGCTTGCCATGCTGCTGCATCTGGTGGCCGCCGCCAGCCGGCTGCGCGGCGCACCCGGCGGCCCGTTCCGGCTGCTGGAGCTGGGACTGCGCGGTGTCGTCCTCAGCAGCTATTACGCCGGCCTGGATGCCGCCGATGGTGAATCCCGCATACATGGCCATCTCGGCTATCACATCTCCTGCCACACCGGAACGGACACGAGCGCCTGATGAATATGCCACTGGAAATGGACCCTGCCCTGATGCACGCCCGAGCCGCCGCCGACGCACTGCGCGCGGTGCCACTGCGCGAACGGCTGGATGAATTGCATCAACTGATGGACCGCATTCGCGACCGCCAGGAAGACATCGTTGCACGGATCATGGCCGATACCGGCAAGAGCCGTACCGATGCCCTGGTCTCGGAAATCATGGGCGTGCTTGATTACCTGCATTGGCTGATCAAGGCCGCGCCGGGCGCGCTCAGTGAAGAAAAGGTGGCCACACCGCTGGCCCTGATGGGCAAGAAATCCCGTGTCTGGTACGAACCTGTCGGTGTGGTGCTGGTCATCACGCCCTGGAACTATCCGTTTCATATCGCGATGACAGCGATTGCGCCGGCCTTCGCCGCCGGCAACGCGGTGATATTGAAACCCTCCGAGCACACACCGCTGGCAGGGTTGTTCGAAGAACTGGTCGACGGGTTGCCCTTGCTGTCGCGGGCATTACGGGTGGAGCAGGGCGATGGGGCACGCGCAGAAACGCTGATTGCGGCGCGGCCGGACAAGATCTGTTTTACCGGCAGCACCCGCACCGGTCAGCGCATCCTGGCCCAGGCGGCCCCGCTGCTGGTGCCGGTGGAACTGGAACTGGGCGGCAAGGACGCCATGCTGGTGTTCGACGACGTCAATCTGTCGCGTACCTGTGCCGGGGCGCTCTGGGGCGCGCTTACCAACGCCGGGCAATCCTGCACCGCGGTAGAAAGGCTGTACGTACAGGACGTGATCTACGATGAGGTGGTGGCCCGTCTGCGCGCCGGCATCGATGCACTGGTGGTCAACACCGGCGACGACGGCGATGCCGACCTCGGCGCCATGACCACGGATTTCCAGTGCGAGATTGTCGAGCGTCATCTGGCCGACGCCCGTGCCAAAGGTGCCACTGTGCACGGCGGCGGCCGGGTGGCAGGCACACGCCTGCTGCGGCCCGCGCTGGTCACCGGCGTGACGAAAGACATGCTGCTGATGCAGGAAGAAACATTCGGCCCGGTGCTGCCGGTGCTGCGCTTCCGCGATGAACAGGATGCCGTTGCCCAGGCGAACGACAGCGTGTTCGGTTTGAGTGCGAGTGTCTGGAGCAAGGACATCGAACGTGCCCGTCGTGTCGCTGCGGCGCTGCGCGTGGGGGCTGTCTCGATCAACAATGTCATGCTCACCGAAGGCAACCCGGCGTTGCCGTTCGGCGGCACCGGGCAGTCCGGCTATGGGCGCGTCAAGGGCATCGAGGGCCTGCGCGCCATGACCCGTTCGAAAGCGGTGCTGATCGACAGCCAGAGCAAGAAGATCGAGGCCAACTGGTATCCCTACACCCGTGCCAAGTATCGCCTGTTCGGCGAACTGATTGGCGGCCTGTTCGGCCGTGGCCCGGGTGCGTTGCTGCGTTTTGCCCGCGCCGGCCTGAAGCTGGAAAGCCTGGCGCAGAAACCGCGTCATCCGGACGCCTGACAGGACTTCCCCATGTCACATTCCTATGCCGTCTATGCCGAAGCACTGCGCCGCCAGACACTGCCCGCCGTGCTGGTGGACATGCGTCGCTTCGACGACAACCTTGCCGCATTGTTGCGCCGCGCCGGCCATCTGCCGCTGCGCGTGGCCAGCAAATCAGTGCGCTGCGTGTCGCTGCTGCGGCATGTGCTCGACTTTGATGCCCGCTGCCAGGGGCTGATGTGTTTTCACGCCGGCGAAGCCAGCCGCCTGGCGGCGCTCGGTTTTGATGATCTGCTGGTGGCCTATCCAACGGTGCAACCGGTGCTGATCCGGGACGTGTGCGAGCAACTGCGTGCGGGGCGGCGCATCACACTGATGGTGGACAGCCCTGTGCAGATTGAACGCATTGACGAAGTAGCGCGCCGCGAAGGGGTGTGTGTGCCGCTGTGCCTGGACGTGGACATGTCCTGGCATCTGCCCGGCCTGAACTTCGGCGTGTATCGCTCGCCAGTGCGCGGCGTCGACGCTGCACTGGCATGCCATGCACTGATCCGCCGCAGCGAGGGCGTACGCCTGGAAGGTGTCATGGGCTATGAGGCACAGATCGCCGGTCTGGGCGACGCGCAACCGGCGCAGGGCCTGCGCAATGCCGTGGTGCGCCGGCTCAAGGCCGGGGCCATTCCGCGGCTGCAACGCTTGCGCGGTGAGGTGGTGCGCGCCTTGCGTGAGGACGGCGCCGAGTTGCGGTTTGTCAACGGCGGCGGCACTGGCAGCCTTGAGAGCACGCGCGATGATCCCAGCGTCACGGAAGTCACGGCCGGCAGCGGTCTCTACGCCCCGTTGCTGTTTGATCACTATCAGCAGTTTCGCCATGCCCCGGCCATGCTGTTTGCGCTGGAAGTGGTGCGCCATCCGCAATCGGCGATCGCCACCTGTCTCGGGGGCGGTTATGTCGCCTCTGGCGCGCCAGGCCCGGACCGGTTGCCGCAACCGGTCTGGCCACCCGGCCTGTCGCTGATTGCGAATGAAGGGGCAGGGGAGGTGCAGACCCCCGTGACCGGCGACGTATTGCCTGCCGTCGGCGAGCCGGTGCTGTTTCGTCATGCCAAGGCCGGCGAACTGTGCGAACGCTTCAACGAGCTGTTGCTGTGGCGCGATGGCGCCATTGTCGATCGCGTACCGACTTACCGTGGCGAGGGTTGGCAATACGTCTGAGACACTGGCGTTTTTGCATTCCTTTTCATCCTCGCATGCCTGGACTGCGCCAAAGCAGGGTATCCTTGGGTCCTCACAGGGGACCCATTCTATGCAGGCAGTTTCACCCGGCCGTCTGGCCGTCATTCTGGGGACGCTGGTGGCCATTGGCCCGCTGGCGATCGACACCTACCTTCCCGCTTTGCCGGCCATGGCCGAGACGCTCTCCGTACCGGTCGAGCGCGTCGAAACGTCTGTCGCGCTGTACCTGATCGGTGCCGCACTGGGCCAGTTGTTCGGCGGCCAGTTATCTGACCGTTTCGGTCGTCATCGCGTGGCCTACGCCGGCCTGGCCCTGTTTGCGGTGGCCAGTTTCGGCATCTGTTTCGTCACGGAGCTGTCGCACCTGTTCGCACTGCGCCTGGTGCAGGCCTTCGGTGGTGGCGCGACAGTGGTGATTGCGGCGGCGTCTGTGCGGGATTTTTATACCGGCCGCGAAGCCGCCCGGGTGCTGACCACCATCGGCCTGGTCATGCTGGTGGCACCACTGCTGGCACCGGCGCTGGGTGCGCTGATCCTGCACAGCGCCGACTGGTACGGCATCTTCGTCATGCTGGGGCTGTATGCGCTGCTGATGATTCTGGTGCTCTGGCGTGCGCTGCCGCATGCCGAGCGCCGTCACGCCAGACCGCAGGGCGGTATCCTGTCAGCGTATGGGCGTGTGCTGCGTCACCGTGCGGCGATGGGGTATATCCTCGCCAACGCGTTTGCGTTTGCGACCATGTTCGTTTTCATTACCGATTCAGCTTTCTTGTACATGGAGCATTTCGGTGCTTCCAGCAAACTGTTCCCGTTGCTGTTCGGCGCGAATGTTGTCGTGATGATTGCCCTGAACCGGCTCAATATCGTGCTGCTGCGTCATTTCGACAGCCCGCGCATGTTGCGTGCCGGGTTGTTGCTGCAATGCGCCAGCACACTGGTACTGGTGACACTGGTGGTGCTGGATCAACTGACCCTGGGGCTCACGATTCCCCTGATCATGCTCAGTGTCGGCGCGGTAGCCCTGGTGGTGCCCAACGCGCTGGCCAGCTTCCTGTCCTTTTTCGATGCCGATGCGGGGGCTGCCACCGGCCTGAACGGCGCACTGCAATTCCTGCTGGCCGGCACGGTCGGGGCACTGGTGACCGTCTTCCATACCGGTTCAGTGCTGCCGATGGCGGCGATGATGTTTGCCTGCAGCCTGGTGGCCACGCTCACGTTCATCGGTCTGGCGCGTGGGCAATTGCCGGCACGCGCCGCGTGACCTTCAGAAAGTGAAGCCAATACCGACCTGGACCAGGATGTTGTTCAGGTCGGCGACAAACTCGGCGTCACCCACTTCGATGAACTGATACTGCGGTAAACCGGGCGCGCGGATAAACGTGCCTTCCATGGTGGCACGCACATCCGGCACGCTGACGTACTTCACGTCAAGATTGGCCCACCAGTAGCGGTAGATCCTGTACTCCAGCCCGGCCTGGAGCACGTAGCCAAACTTGTCCTCGATATCCAGGTCCGGTCGTCCGAACTCCGTCAGCACGGCGTTCTCCACCTTGCTGTCGTAGGTGTAGAGATAAGTGAAGCCCAGGCCCGCGTAAGGCCGCAGGTGGTGATCCATCCGGAACCGTTTCACCAGTGTCACGATAGGCGGCAGCGCCTTGGTGGTGCCCACCTTGCTGCCGAGCGGCGGCACGCCGGTGGGAATGCCATTGGCTTCCTCCGCGAGGGGCTTGTTGGCAATCTCACCACGGATTTTCAGATTCAGAGTGGGCGGCAGGGCGGCCACCGTTTCCACCGCCCAACTGCCGTCACCCCAGGGCAGGTGGTAGCCGATGATTGCACCCGGCTGCAGTAGTGGATCACTGTAGGCAGAGCCGTTCTGCGGGCCGGGTTCCACCGCCACCTCGGCCACGTTGGAGAGGTTCTTCAGCTCAATGGAGTGCGTCTTCAGGTCCGGCGACAGGTACAGCGCGCCGGCGCGAAAATACAGCCGGTCTTCACCAAACAGCCGCCGCACGAAGTCGGTGCCGAAGAACGTCGGGCGATCATTCTGGTAATCGCGCGGCGCGCGGGGTTCAGCCTGAACGGGCAGGGCAGTGACGCCCAGCCACAGGGCGCACAGCCCCGGTAGGAAATAATCTCTGTTCTGCATGTTGCGTTTCCCCCTCATTGCGCCGCCGGCGCTGCCAGGCGCAATCCACGGGATGGATGCGTTACCACTTTTATATTGAAGTCGCCGCGTTCGATGATCAGGTCCACATTGCCAAGCTGGAAGGTCAGCACCGGCTCCAGAATGCCGCACAGAATCGGTCCCAGTACTGGCAGGCCGCACACCGGGTCCAGCGGCCCGGCGGTGCCGTCTTCGGCGATGGACAGATTGATGCCCTGGGCAATGGTGGAAATATTGCTGGAGTCGAGCGTGATACGACCGTCATCCAGAAAGCTGATCGGGCCCTTCACATAGGTGGTGATCGGCGTACTGCGCAGGTCGCTGGCCGCCAGCCCACCGAGAATGACAATATCGGGGGCATCCAGATACACCTCCAGCTTGAGCAGGAACTGCGGTTTGTCCTGGCCTGCTTCATTGAATACATAGCCATACACCGGCCCCTGATCACGCGAGCGAACGCGCAGCACCAACGCCCGCGTGGCCAGCCCGTTGATGGGTACCACCAGCGCCGTGGCATCCAGAGAAAGGCTGGTACCGAGCACCACCTGCGGGCCGATTTCCACCGGCGTCATGAAACTGCCGACAGTGTTGAAGCACTGGCTGTCCCCATAGGCGTCCACCTCCGGCGGTGTGCACCAGCGGTTGGGGCCGTCACTGATCATGTCCGCACCAGGGACGCTCAGATCCAGCGGCTCCAATGGCATGAACCCGACCGGCAAGGCGCCGGAGATAAAAAGACGGTCGCGCTCCGGGTCTGAATACGATGCGCTGGTGATCACGCCGCCGGTGCCGTCAATCCGCAACCGCGCGGAATTGGCAAGCGCCTCACTTTCCGCGTTGTCGAAAAAGCCATTGCCATTGGTATCGCTGAACGGTCGTGTGCGAATGGTGGAAAAAATGGTGCTGCGTTTGGGCACGGCTTCGAAATCGATGACCACGTTCGGGCCGCCAGGTGTTTCGACGCTGGCCAGCGGCCGCGTGTTGATGGCCAGGTGACCCAACTCAGCCTGGTTACGGAACGTCTCGCCGCTGCCATTGATGACCAGCCGGTAGTCATTGCCGGCAACAATGCTGCCGTCGGCAGGTGAGAGTTGAATCGCCATGTTTTCCGCATGCACACCCAGCGCGATGGGCGCCCAGCCGCCATCCTGTGGTCGCGCCAGACAGACCGCGCCACCCGTGCAGGCATCACCCGCCGCACTGATGGTGCCCACGCGCAGGCTTTCGGTATCCATCGGTTGGCTGAACGTGATATCGATCGGGGTACCCACCTCATAGCGGAACGGCTCGTACTGGACATCGGTCGGCAAGCCGCCATCACAACGTCCCGCCTTGCCGGGAAGTGTGCCGACATCAATCAGGGCGCAGCCCACGCCGGGGTAGACGCCGAGCAACAGTGGCGGGATCTGGCCGCTTTCGTCGCGGGTGTAATCCGCAGTGGTGAATGTGAGCGTGTTGTCCCCGCCAAGTGCATCATCGGCAAGCGCGGCGAGCGGGCGCGGTGCAAACAGATGATTGTCGGAGAGGTCCGGCGGTAGCGTCAGCGCATGCGGCGTGGCTTCAGCCAGCGGCTGACGGGGTGACACCACCAGCGTGGTGCCTTCGCGTGAAACGCGGATCGGCACCTCCGTACCGACGCTCAGGTCGCGCAGCACGATACGGTCGAGTGCGGTATCGCCGAGGGCCTCACTGAGAATCAACAACAGGTTGTCGCGGGTTTCAACGCCGACGGCGAGGTCTTCGGGGAAACTGCCGGTCACCCTGGGCGCTGCGTCGTTGTCCCTATCCAGCGTAAAGGACTCATCGCTGCGCACACCCAGATTGAAATCCGCCGTGATCGCTGTTGCGCCACCGAGCACATCCAGCTGCAACGTTGTGAACAGTTCAATATTCAACGCCCCGTCTTTCACCGTCACGATGCCCGGTGCCTGAATGTGCATCAGGTTCTGGTTGAACGTCGCATTGCCGGAGGCATCGCCGCCCTGCATGGCCAGGTCAAAATTCATCACCGTCAACAAGGGCGCCAGCTCATCGTCGGGATTGGTCCCGGCGGGGCGAAACGGGTTCGGCAGCAGCCAGGCGCTGACGTTGTTGATGAAGACGCCAGAGATATCGCCAGTGCTCAGCCCAAGGTCCACCTCGCCGCCCAACCGTGCCGGATTAATGCCGGTCAGGCGCAGTTGCTGACCACCCCGTGCCAGGATCGGGACTTCCACCGGGAACCGCACCGGGTCGGCCAGCCACGCCTCAAGCGTTTCCGGGATGGCCTGGACCTCATTGTCTCCCAGTACCGGATTGACCAGGCTGAAGCGATTGAGCTGCTTGTCCGTCAACCGCGACGCAAGCGGAAAGCCGGGATCGTTCTCGGTGGGAAACACACTCAGCAGCTGCCGGATGGGTGGATTGTCATCGGCCGGATCATTCTTGGATGAAAGCGGTTCAAACAGAAAAGTGGTGGGCCCGGCCAGTGACTCGCGTTGCAGATCCGTAATGTCAGTGTCCAGTTCCAGTGTATAGCGCGCGCCGGCGTCCAGATCCTGTAACGGCTGGATCGACAGATAATGCCGCTCGGCATGCACCGAGACCGGCACTGGTTGCCCGTCCTTGAGCAACCGGAACGACTCACCACTGACGAGGGTAGATTGCGCCAGCGGCTCCGAGAACGTCACGCGGACCGGCGCGACATCCATGAACGGAAAACGTGGCGTTACACCGCTGCCTTCAACAAAGGCAAGCGGGTCTTCCTGGTTGATGGCAATGACGGTGGGTGCCTGGTCCGGCACCGGTCGCGCCTGCCGTGTCCGGAAGGAGAGCAGGGGGCCTGTCGCTGGCAGATTCACCGCGCCCGGCGCAGCCGCCGGCCGCAACCAGACCTGATAGCGTGTGCCGGGCGTCAGGCTGGCCATCGAAAACGAAATGGTACGGCCGTCATTGACCACTTCGGTGTCGGCAGCTGTGGGCACCAACTCGTCGGGGCCTGTGATACAGAATGCGCCGGCGGGCGCTTCCGCCGTGCCCGTACAATTCTGCGTCAACGCGCCGGCATCGACCTGGTGAGAGAATACAAACAACGCCTTGCTGCCCAGGGGCAGATCGACGGTGCCATCCAGGGGGTGGGTATAAATAAGGCCGTCCTCAATCACTGGCGGCTGGAATACCCGGCTCTTTTCGTCACAACCCATCAGGCTGACGGCGAAAAGCGCCGGCAGCAGTGGCCATGACGGGGGTCTGTCGTTGCGCATCGTGCTGACTCCCGCATCGTTTTATTGTTGTTGTCCAGATAGTTGCCTCTGCAGGTGGGGAGCTTCCATAGTGACTCTGCGGTCAACGGGTAAAGCTGCGTGCGACGGGGGTAACGGAAAGTTACGTATCAGGAAGCGAGCGTATTACCGATAACATACGGATGACAGAGCTGGCCATGAAGCACAGGATTCATAGACAATTGAGCTCACGAAGGCTTGCCTTATTCTGGGATCACATCTAGGCTAAATTCATTAAAACAAAGCATGGACTGTTTTCGATTTTACGGCTTCTGGGGGCCAGGGAAGATGGGTATTAATCACGAGGTTAGAAAATTTTTTTTTAGCAATCCCTCCTGTGATGATTTGATAGAGCTGCTGGACAATGATCCTGAAATAGGTGTTCAGAAGAACAGTTCATTTGCCAGTGAGAGTATATTTGAACTGGCTGTAATGTACTGCAGACCCGATTTGCTTGCCCTGCTTTTCAGCAGGGGGTTGAGGCCGACCGAGGACAAGCACTCATATCGCAGCCTTATTGTCCTTGCCGCCGGCGGCTACCGTAAAGCCCCCGACGTGTCCTTGCAAATTATCAGGATACTCTTGGACAACGGTATTACTTTTCCTGAACAAGACTCCCGTGCCGCAAAGTACCTGATGCAATCAGGGCTGAAAGAAGCGTTGGCCTCAGGCGACACTCAGTATATTCAGAATTTATGCATTATGGGGCTTGATATTTCGAAGGTAGAGCGCACCGCACAGTATTCAATCATCAGTTTCACAATATCGGCCGCTTATGAAAAGTACTCCCGCATGGCTTTTCCCTCGCCAGAAGAGCAGGCCCGCAGGGCATTGTCTCTCGAGAGCATGGTGAAATTTCTTCTTCAGAAAGGTTGTGATATCAATTCGATATCCCTCGACGGAATGGGGTCGCCACTTGCAAGGTCATTGAAGACGGCAGGTTACCCGCTGGCACTTGAGTTATTAAGGAAAGGGGCGACTTTCGGACATGGAGAGCATCTGCTTGAGCTGTTGGCGGAATGCTCGACTGCGCCCAGGGAGATCCTGGATAAGCTGCTGGAAAACGAAGACTTTGCTGCCTCGCCAGGCCAGGAATATGTGGCGTCAATGCTGATCGCCTTGCGCCGCAGAAACCTGGCGTTTATTGAGTATCTGGTGAAGGAAAAGGGCGCAAGTGTCAACCACTCATCATCCGAAGAAACGCCGCTATCTTATGCAGTAAGCCAGAAGTATCGCGAGGCGATATCGCTGCTTATCGAGCTTGGAGCAGACGTCAACCTGTCTGACAACAACGGCAAGGTGCCACTTGAGGTAGCGCTATCCCTGCCGGGTGCAAAAAATATTGCCACACAATTAAAGAAGCTCGGCGCACGAACCAAGCTTCAAATGCTGAATCCGGTGGAAGGGAAACACCTTTATCGTGAAGAAATTCGCCGTTCCATAGACGTAGGTGAGCCCTGGGTCAGGCAGGCCTTTTCTGATATGGACAATCTGCTTCCCGATCAGTTGGACGGATGGCGAAAACTGATCAGGCACTGCCTTGACAACAATAGCTCCAAGCCGTCATCAAAATGGCTGAAAGAAGCGAACGGTTTAATTGATATTATTGGGCCGCCAGTGCATCGGAAACTGCTTCTGGAGTGGCTTCCCTTGCTCAGGCAGGATCGACTCACCGATGACAAGTTTCGAGAGATCCATCCTCATAACAACCTGCCGCCGTATCAAATAAGCGAAAATAACACCAGGCTTCTGAAAGGGCTTATATGGAGCACCCTTTGTCATAACGACAATGAGATAGCTGTTGTTCTGCGCGAACTCGCCGAGCAGATGTACAAAAAGATCCGATGGGTAGGGACGCGCAACGTAAAGATTGCCAATGCGGCAGCGCACACCCTGGCCAGCATGCCCGGAATGACCGGCGTCAAGGAAGTGGTCACCCTAAGGTCAAAAATAAAGTACAACGCGGCACGGATAAACATAAACCGCATTCTGGAGCAAGCGGCAAAGAATCGAGGCGCCACTCTTGAGAGCCTCGAAGACTCCATGATTCCTGATTATGGTCTGTCTGATGTCGGAGAGCTGACGACCTCCATCGATGCATGCGTGGCTAGGGTTCGCATGACATCGATCGGCCAATGCGAAGTTTCATGGGAGTATAAAGGAAAGACAAGAAAGTCACCGCCGGCGGAAATTGCCAGGGATAACGCCGAAAGAATCAAAGCCATAAAGGCAACGGTTAAAGAGTTGAAGAGCGCGAGCATCGCTCACGCAGCCCGACTTGAAAGAATGTACTTTCGGCCTGCAGCAATTGATTTCAAGGATTGGGAACGTCAGTATCTCAACCACAAGCTTATTGGCTTCATGGCCAGACGCCTTATCTGGCGCATTGAGCAGCAGGGAGCCGTATATGACGTCATATATCTCGATGCGAGCCTTGTTGCCCATAACGGACAAATTTTTTCCCCGAAGAAGGGAGCTACTGTTTGCTTATGGCATCCTGCAATGGTTGATAGCGAGGAGATACTGGCTTGGCGGGCGTATATTTCCCATGCTGGGTTTTCCCAGCCATTCAAGCAGGCGCATCGCGAGGTCTATCTGCTCACTGACGCCGAACGCAAAGAGCGATATCACAGCTTTCGATTTGCCCATCACATACTCAAGCAGAGCCAGTTCCATGCACTCGCAGAGCAGCGGGGCTGGAGCCAGACCCGGGGAGGGATGTGGTGCGGTGGCGCTGAGAACTCCGCGACACGAAAGCTGAAGGAACACGGCCTGATTGTAGAACTTGAGGCCTTTGGTGCCGACGCGTATGGCCAGAGCGATAGCGGCATGTACGCCTGTGTGGCGGTAAACGCACTGAAATTCTTTACAGAAGATGACGATGATCAGGTCAGCGTAGACTTGAAGGACGTTGATCCTCTCGTTTTGTCAGAGATCATGCGCGATGCCGATCTGTTTGTCGGCGTGGCGGGAATAGGCAATGATCCGAACTGGTACAACCGTGACGTTGAATGGCAAAAAGTCAGCTTCGGAAAACTATCCGAGTTCGGCAGAACACGCCGGGACGTGCTTCAGGCTCTCGTGCCACGGCTGGCCTTTAAAGACCGCCTCAAAATAGAAGACAGATTCTTGCGGGTTCAAGGCAACCTGGGAACATACAAGATCCATCTCGGCTCAGCCAACGTGCTTATGGAGCCTGGTGATCAGTACCTTTGCATTGTTCAAGGCTCTCCCCAGAGCAAGATCATGCTGCCTTTCGAAGATGACCATATATTGTCACTCATTCTTTCCAAGGCCGCGCTGCTGGCAAGCGACGACAAGATTACAGATCATGGCATCCTCTCGCAGATGGGATCGCTGGTGTCTGAGCAGGCTTGAGCGCCAAGGTGGCAAAATATGTCCGTCAGGGTACAGGTAGTAGATGAATCTCCATCTGGTGCAGTCATTGCTCAGAACATCTTCATTTTTCCATCCCGGGCAATCAGCGTCAGGGAGCTTATAAGGACTCGCGTTATCCAGGAAGTTCAGAAGCAGAACGAGGATGCTGATAGCGGCGACGCGCGACCGAACCTTGTCAGACCGGAGGGAGGCAATGCACAACAGCGAGTTGTAGATACTGAGAGTCAGTGCAGCATTGCGCTTGAGGCCTTCTCAAGTAATGGTTTTTTCCTGTTCGTGAATGAAGAGCAGATGACCAGTCTGGATCAGACCATTCTGGTAACACCCAATACTCACGTGAGCTTTGTCAGGCTGGTGACTCTGGTGGGGGGCTGAGGGCAGGCAGCATCCAGGCAGTGGGAGGCTTTTTGGTATCTTATATTTAACATAATATACATTATGCGAACTAACGGGTTGTGCTCAGTCTGCCGGTATACCACCATACGCCGGCACCCCGAGCGCTCTCTTAACCCGCCAGCGTTGCACTGTCGATCACAAACCGGTACTTCACATCGCTTTTCTGCATCCGGTCATACGCCGTCTCGATATCCTGAATCCGGATCATCTCGATATCGGCCACGATGCCTTTCTCGGCACAGAAATCCAGCATCTCCTGCGTCTCCCGGATGCCACCGATCAATGAGCCCGCGATAGCGCGGCGCTGGAAGATCAGCGCGCCGATGTTGGGTGCCGGGTGCGGATGCTCCGGTACACCGACCAGTGTCAGTGTGCCGTCGCGCTTGAGCAGCTGTGTAAAGGCATCCAGATTGTGACTCGCTGCCACGGTGTTGAGGATGAAATCGAAGCTGCCGCGGTGTGCCTTCATTTCTGCCGGGTTGCGGGTCACGACCACTTCGTCCGCACCGAGCGTGTGGGCGTCCTCGCGTTTGCTTTCCGACGTGGTAAAGGCCACCACATGCGCGCCCATGGCGTGGGCCAGTTTGATACCCATGTGACCCAGGCCACCAATGCCGACAATGCCGACTTTCTTGCCCGGGCCCGTGCCCCAGTGCCGCAGCGGCGAATAGGTTGTGATGCCGGCGCAGAGCAACGGCGCCACGGCGGCGAGCTGCGCTTTCGGATGCTTGATGCGCAGTACGAATTTTTCGTCGACCACGATGTGTTGCGAGTAGCCGCCGAGGGTATGTCCCGGCGGGTCCTGGATGCGGCCGTTGTAGGTGGGCACAAAGCCGTTCTCACAGTACTGCTCCAGCCCGTCATCGCACGCGGCACAGTGCTGGCAACTGTCAACCATGCAACCCACGCCGACGGTATCGCCGACCTTGAAGCCTTGCACTGCATTACCGACAGCCGTCACCTCCCCCACGATTTCATGGCCTGGCACGCAGGGATACAGGGTACCTTCCCATTCGGCGCGGACCTGATGCAGGTCTGAGTGGCAGACACCGCAGTAGGCAATCTCGATCTGGATGTCGTGAGCGCCCGGTGGGCGGCGTTCGATGTCTATCGCTTCAAGGGGTTTGTCCGCAGCGTGGGCGCCGTAGGCTCGGGTGGTCATGGGGCATCTCCTGTCAGCATGGCGGGTTCTGGCAAAGGTAAACCCATCGCCAGTGCATTGCACCGTGAATTATGGCTCCGCGTGCATGGTCCGTGGCGTGAATTGGCGCTATCGTCTTGGCCGCTGGTGCGCTGCCGGGACGGCCGCCCCACTGCTTTCATTTGTCTTGCTGGATTACGGAAATCACGCTTCCGCAAAGGAACCGCATTTATGTTACGACTGCTCAAGTTTCTCGGTGTGCTGTTGCTGGCCCTGGTGATCATTGTTGCCGCGTACATCGGCATACACTGGGCACCGGATAAATCCGTGGATGAACTGGCCGGACGCTGGGCACAGCCGCCCTCGCAGTTTGTCGAGGTCATGGGCATGCAGGTGCATCTGCGCGATGAAATGGCCGAGGGTGCAGACCCGGACGCCCTGCCCATCGTATTGCTGCACGGCACTTCGGACAGCCTGCATACCTGGCAGGGCTGGACGGAGACACTCAGCCAGCAACGCCGGGTCATCCGTTTTGACCTGCCCGGCTTTGGCCTCACCGGCCCGTTCCCGGAAGGTGACTATCGCATGGCGCATTACACACAGTTCGTGCTGGCCATGCTGGATGAACTTGATGTGCCACGAGCCATCCTGGCAGGCAACTCCTTTGGCGGCCAACTGGCCTGGGAGACCGCCTATGCAGCACCGGAACGCGTCGCTGCGCTGGTGCTGGTGGACGCGGCAGGCTATCTGTTTGAAACCCAGTCGATGCCGATCGGCTTCCGGATTGCACAGATTCCCGGCCTGAACGAATTGATGAACCGGGTGCTGCCCCGCGGCATGGTCGAATCCAGCGTACGCAGTGTCTACGGCAACCCGGATCGCGTCGCGCCGGCGCTGGTCGACCGTTACTATGACCTGACCCTGCGTGAAGGCAACCGTGCTGCGCTGGCGGCACGTTTCCGCGAGGCGCGCGGCACCGAGGATGCGCCGGCGCGGCTGGCGACACTGACCATGCCAGCGCTGATCATCTGGGGTGATCAGGACCGGCTCATTCCACCGGACAGCGCCGCCCGCTTCCATCAGGACCTGCCGAACAACACCCTGCGTCTGTTCCCGGGCCTGGGGCATGTGCCCCAGGAAGAAGACCCGTCCAGCACGGTGGAAGCAGTGCAGACGTTCCTGGCGGAACAATCGGTTCCCTGACCAGGCCCGGCCTGCGCTGACGGCGTCATCCCTCCGTCGGCGCAGGCTGTTTTCCCAGTGCCCGGCTACTCTGATTGCGGCAGGCCGGCGATGTCGCGGTCGTCGTCAGCAGCCGGCGTCTGGACGGGCAGAATGCACACATCACCGCCGACCCGGGCGATCACCTTTTCCGGAACGGTACTGCGCCAGAAACTGCTCAGGCCGCCGGCTACCTGACTGCACCCCATCATCAGCATCACGCGGTTGTGCCCGGCCCGTTGCAGGTCGCTCATCCAGGTCACCAGTGCCGGACCGGCATCGCCTTCGCACAGGTGTGCCTCGGGTGGCACCCCGCTGCCCTGCTCTGCGGCCAGGTGGCGCAAGGCTTCCAGACGCTGGCTGTGGGTGGCGAGCACATCGTCCTGGGCATGGGTGAGGTCACCGAACTCCCCCAGCCAGCTCAGCTGGGGAACCACGGTCAGCAATTCCAGCGGCATCGACAGACGCAGAGCCAATGCCGCCGCGTGTCGCGTCAGTCGCTCTGCAGCGGCGCAGCCGGTGCCCTCGGCGCCGGTGTCCAGGGCCGCGATCAGTCGCCGGGGCGGCAGAGGGTTGCCGGTATCTATCAGCCACAGGCAGGCCTGTTGCGCCAGGCGCAGGTTCTCCAGGCGCAGAAAGTGCCGCAGATCGCTGGACAGTGCGCCGGCATCGCGGCGCATCAGTATCAATGAAGCCTGCTGTTGGCAGGCGGTCTCGTGCAGCGATGCTGCCGCGTCTTTTTCAAGCCAGCTCAGTGCGCAGTGGACCGGCCAGCCTTCAGCCCGGAGAGAGGCCGCCAGTTCCTCCAGGCCAGCCCGGGCGGTCGCCAGGCTGCGATGCCGGACCTGCTGGCGCAATTCCGGGGTCAGGAAGCGATAGTCCAGCCCCCCCAATGGGCTGCGGACCGGGCGCCAGAGACACAGCTGGCTGTCTGCCCGGCGCATGAGGGCGGCGCGCGCCAGCAGTACCTGATCTGCCTGCCCGTCGCCGGAAAGCACTACCAGCAGTCGTGAGAACATGGCCACCCCCTGTTACCCGCACGCTTGCCTGATGCCACATTGTTCGCCGGTGGATTGACTAGGGTCAATGAGCCATTGAAAGGCATATAAAATCATTGCGTTAGGCGTTAAATGTCACACGATTTCTATGTGAAGAGTCTGCCGGACGGTTTCTTGATGTGGATCAATATACCGGTGCCCCGACATGCCATGATGCGCGCGTACAGGGTGATCGGGGGATCCCTTTTCATGGCAACAATGCCCGGTGTGGAGGCTGCATGAGCGTCTGGAGTACTGAGATTATTCAACGCTATGGTGGGCCGGGGCCTCGCTACACGTCCTATCCACCCGCCCATTGTTTCCACGAGGAAGTGACCCACCAGGATTATCTGGAGGCACTGGGCGTCGGCAACGCCGAACGCCGACCGCTGTCGCTGTATATGCACCTGCCGTTCTGCGAGCACGTCTGTTACTACTGCGCCTGCAACCGCATCGTGACCGGTGACAAGCGTCTCGCCGCGCCTTATCTGGACACGCTGCTGGCCGAAATGGCGCAGAAAAGCGCGCTCGTGGACAGTCAGCGGCCGGTGGTACAGATCCATTGGGGTGGCGGGACCCCGACGTTTCTGGATGACGGCCAACTGACCCGCCTCATGCACCAGACCGGCCGCCGCTTCCGCTTGCTGGACAACGACCGTGGCGACTATGGCATTGAGCTGGACCCGCGCACGGTTACCCGCAGCCGCATCAGCCTGCTGCGCGGCCTGGGCTTCAACCGAGTCAGCATTGGCGTGCAGGACCTGGATGCCCGGGTGCAACAGGCCGTCAACCGCGTACAGCCGTATGACAGGGTGCGCGAGGTCGTTGATGCAGCGCGGGACTTCGGCTTCCGCTCCACCAGTGTGGACCTGATCTACGGGCTGCCATGGCAATCGGAATCGAGCCTGGCGCGCACGGTGGAGCAGTTGCTGGCGCTGCGTCCGGACCGCATTTCGCTGTACAACTACGCTCACCTGCCTGCCCGCTTCAAGGTCCAGCGGCAGATATCCGAGGCCGCCCTGCCCGCGCCGATGGAGAAGCTGCGCATGCTGGTCCGGGCCGGTGACCTGTTCACGGATGCCGGCTACGTGTTTATCGGCATGGACCATTTCGCCCTGCCCTCCGACGACATGGCCATAGCGCAGCGGGCGGGCACCCTGCACCGCAATTTCCAGGGCTACAGCCTGCACGGTGACGCGGACCTGCTCGGCATGGGCATTTCGGCGATCAGCCAGATCGGTGCCCTGTATGCCCAGAATCACCGCCAGATCGACACTTGGCAGTCGGCGGTGCAGGAGGGCGAAATGCCGGTCGCACAGGGCTATGTGCTGGACCGGGATGACCAGATCCGGCGTGACATGATCATGTCGCTGCTCTGCCATCTGGAGGTGGACCTGACGGCTTTCGGTGAACGATGGGCCATCCAGACCACAGATTACTTTGCCGATGAACTGGCCGCCCTGGCGGCGTTCGAACGGGACGGGCTGGTGCGGCGCGACGGGCGGCGGCTGCACCTGACCGACGGCGGGCGGCTTGCCGCCCGTGCCGTGGCGATGTGTTTTGACCGTTATCACAGCCCGGCTGACACGGTGCGGTTCAGCCGCATCATTTGAGACCTGCAGGCCGAGCACAGGAGCCGTATAATGAACATCCGCATGGCGATAGCGCACCAACACAGGGAGACCCCCTTGGCTGCCCGAGTATCCTGTAACGACTGCAGTCTCAGTCAGATCTGTCTGCCGCTGGCCGTTGATCCGGAGCAGCTCGATGAGCTCGACCGCATCATCCGCCGGGGGCGTGCCCTCAAGCGTGGCGAGCACCTCTACCGCGCGGCAGACTCGTTTGAAGCAGTCTATGCCGTGCGCAGCGGCGCGCTGAAAACCTATGCCATGTCGGAAGACGGCGAAGAACAGGTGACCGGTTTCTATCTGCCGGGAGAAATTGTCGGCATGGACGGCATCAGCACTGCCTACCACATCTCCTCCGCCAAGGCGCTGGAGACCTCGACGGTGTGCGAAATTCCCTTTACCCACCTGGAAACACTGTCCAGCCGCATCCCTACCCTGCAGCATCACTTTTTCAGCCTGATGAGCCGTGAAATTCAGGAAGACCGTGCGCTGCACATGCTGTTGAGCAAAAAATCCGCCGATGACCGCATTGCTTCCCTGCTGACCACCATTGCGGCACGGCAACAGCGCCGCGGGTTGTCCAATCGCATTTTCCGGCTGCCCATGTCACGCTACGACATTGCCAATTATCTCGGCCTTGCCGTGGAAACGGTAAGCCGCATATTTACCCGGTTCCAGCAGCAGGGACTGATTCGGGTGGAGGGCCGTGAGGTGGAAATCCTCGATCGCCCACGCCTGTGTGGCGAAGGCCGTCTGCACGCAGGTTGACCGGCACAACAAGGAGCACTCATGCAACCGGTATTCGTCGTTCTCGACAGCCAGCTCAAGGCGCCGCAGGTGGCGCTGACCAAGGGCGTTCGCCTGGCCAGGGGCCTGCGTGCTCCGCTGGTGGTGTTCGTCAACGCCTATTCTGCGGCGCTGGTGCGTGCAGCCGGCGATGAGTCCTCGACACTGATCCAGGCCCGCAAGGCCGTCAACCATGGCTGGCAGGCACGCATCGAGACGCTGCTGGATGAATGCGACGCCCAGGATCTCGATGTGGATATCCGTATCGAGTGGGTCAAAGACGATGACGAAGCATTGCGCGACGCCGTGCTCGAGGCTCGCCCGGCGCTGGTGGTGGTACATGCCGGCGATGACAGCCATCCGCTCAAGCGACTGCTGCTGACGCCGCGCCACTGGCAATTGCTCCGCAAGGCCCCCTGCTCCGTGCTGTGTGTCAACGACGCCCCCTGGGTGGGCGACGTCCCGGTGCTGGCGGCGGTCGACCCGGATCACGATGAAGGCAGGCTGGAGGGCCTCAACGCAGCCATCGTGCGCGCTGCGCGCGAAATGAGCGATGTACTCGACAGTTCGCTGGATCTGGCACACGTGATTGAACACCCGGACGAAGCGCTGATCCTGATTGCCGGCGAAGCCATCCCCAGCTACGTGGACACCTCCGGCAATCTGCGTGACTACTACCAGCATCGACTGAGCGCCCTGGCCGAGCAGGCCGGGCTGGGGCCGGAGCGTCATGTGCTGCTGGAAGGCGCCCCGGCCGCCGCACTGGCCGAGTACCAGAGCGCGCACATGCCGCTGTTGCTGGTACTTGGCACTGTGCATCGTGGCCCGCTGCGCCGTCTACTGCTCGGCAGCACGGCGGAAAAAATTGCCCAGCAGGCCAGTGGTGACCTGCTGGTGGTCAAGGACGAACATTTCAGCTCGCCGTGGCAGGACTGAGCACGGCGGGCTGATCTGTATCAATACGGCGTGCCGGGGAACGGCACACACTCAGGGAACGACAACACGGCAAGGAGCACACCGCATGAACCGCCTCAGCGATTATCTGCAGCATCTGCGTCAACGGCTGGAAGACTGGGAATACCAGTTCGACCGTTTTCAGCACCGCATGGAAGACATCAACGACGAGTGGCGTGACCAGGCCCGAGAGCGGCTGGCCGAACTGAAGCAGCGCAGCGACACGCTGCGCGCAAAGATCGCTGATCTGGAAAGCCAGAGCGAACTGGCACTGGAAGATATCCGTGATGGTCTCGACCTGGCCTGGGATGGTCTGCGGCTGGGCCTGCTGTCTGCCCGTGGCGAGTTCGGGCAGGGTGCTGACTGAAGCACCCCGCCCCGCTCGTCACTGATCCGCTTCCCGGCGCCGGAACACCAGCGTATCCCGGTCCGACTCAGCCGCCTGGAAGCGGTAGCCCGCCACGTTGAACTCACGCAATTGTTCCGGCTGCCGTACCTGCTGTTGCAGAATCCAGGCCGCCATCAACCCGCGCGCTTTCTTCGCATAAAAACTGATGACCTTGTATTGCCCCGCTTTCTCGTCCTGAAAAACCGGCGTGACAACGCGTGCCTGCAATGTTTTTTGCCGCACCGCGCGAAAATATTCGTTGGATGCCAGGTTGATCAGCACATCGGTGCCGGCAGCACGCAGATCCTTGTTCAACAACGCTGTAATGCGCTCATCCCAGAAACTGTACAGGTCCGGGCCGGCGTGGTTGGCAAAGCGGGTGCCCATCTCCAGCCGATAAGGCCGCATCATGTCCAGCGGCCGCAGCAGGCCGTACAGCCCGGACAGAATGCGCAACCGTTGCTGCGCCTGTTGCAGATCGTCACCGCTGAAGCGTGACACGTCCAGGCCGGTATAGACGTCCCCCTTGAAGGCAAACAGCGCCGGGCGCGCCTGCTCCGGTGGCATCTCCGCACTCCATTCGGCAAAACGCGCCACATTCAATGACGCGATGGCATCGCTGACACGCATCAGGCTGGCCAGCGCCGGCGGGTCGAGATGACGAAGCTGGGCGACCAGTTCGCTGCTCTGTTCGAGCATACGGGGCCGGGTGGTGCGCAGGCGCGGAATATCGGATTGGTAATCCAGTGTCTTGGCAGGCGAAACTACAATCAGCATGATCAACCTCTTGCGATACTGGCGCGGGAGTATATCAGGCCCACGGGCGGGCGCCTCGCCTGCCCGGCCTTTCATTGCGACAGGTACAATCCATCGGCGCTGTAGCCGGTGAGCCAGACAGGATGGAACGATATGCTGCGTGTATTACTGGTGTGTGCAGGTCTGACCGCTATTGCGGTGGTGCTCTGGAGCAGCTGGCGTGTGGATCGCCGGCTGTTCGCCTTTGTGCTGTCGGTGGTGCTGGTGGGAGCGCTGCTGTTCGGCGTGGGCTACTGGCGCACAGCGGATCAGGCCATGGTCGTGATCACGCCGGAGCAGGTACGCCTGAGCGTAGAGCAGGCCCGTGGCATGGAGACCGGGATTCGCCTCAGCGGCCGCGTGTACAACCAGAGTGCCTGGCCAGTGGCGCTGATCAAGGGCCGCGCGGTGCTGGAAGAATGCACGGCGCCCGGCCAGGAGGCATGCCGTGAAATCGGCGGTGCCGCTTTCCGTGTACGGCAACACGTGCCGGTGGGCGGCAGCTATCCCTACTCGCAGGTGGTACGCCTGTCGGATACCCTGCTGGCCGACCCGGCGGCACCTGACAGCAGCCGGCGCTGGCGTATCGACGTGCTGTCGGTAAGCGGGTATGCCGCAGGTGCGCAGGCCGGCCAGTAAGGCCGCCCGGCACCTTCCGTGCGGGCGCTTTGCTCCGCATCGCCGAAAGGTTCACAATGCCGCCGTCACTGAGCAGCCTGAGTTCACGATGAGCAGTCTGATTCCCGGCCAGCCCAGCCTGGTCGCGCCCGGCGTGTGGCGGGTCCTGGCCCTCAATCCCGGCATGATGACCGGCCCCGGCACCAACAGTTACCTGCTGGCGTCGGACCAGGGGCTGGCGTTGCTGGACCCGGGCCCCGTGGACGCCCACCATGCCGACAAACTGCGCGCCGCCGCAGCGGAAATCGGCCAGCCGATTACCTGTGTGCTGGTGACCCACACCCATCGGGATCATTCCCCGAACGCCACACAGTTTGAGGCTGTACGACGCCTGGGCCCGCTGCCCCCCGATGACGGCCTGCAGGACGAAGCATGGCAACCGGATCAGGTGCTGGCCGACGGCGACTGCCTGTCGCTGGGCGAAGGCCGTACCTTGCGTGTGATCGCCACGCCCGGCCATGTCTCCAACCACCTGTGCTATCTGCTGGAAGAGGAAGGAGTGCTGTTCAGCGGGGACCATCTGATCCAGGGTTCCACCGTGGTGATTGCGCCGCCGTCCGGCTCGATGGCCGACTACCTCGCCTCACTGCGCAAGCTCGAACACGAGAGCATCCAGGTCATGGCACCCGGCCACGGTGACCTGATCGTCGAACCGATGGACTACATCCGCCACACCATCGGCCACCGTCTGCGCCGCGAAGAAAAAGTGGTGCGTGCGCTGACGCAGCATCCGGACAGCCAGGTCAGTGAACTGGTGCCCAGTGTCTACGATGATGTACCGGTGTTTTTGCACGGTGTGGCGACCATGTCACTCCTCGCGCATCTGCTCAAGCTGGAGCAGGAACAGCGCGCCCGTCGCGACGCGGATGAACGCTGGGTGCTAGGGGCCACTGTTCCAGCCAGCCTTACCCACCGTGTCCATGCCTGTTAATCACTCCCGCAAAACCATCGAAATCACCCGGCTTGGGAGGTGGGTAGTTTCGATGATTCTGTGCGAGCAGTGTGCGACATGGTCCGGGTGGGTTTCGCCTTTGGCTCTACCCACCCTACCAGCTAAAACCAGCCTTTGTATTTGAAGTACAGATACGGCGCCAGACCGGACAGGAACATCAGCAGCAGCGCGAAGGGATAACCCAGCGTCCAGTCGAGCTCCGGCATGATGCGGAAGTTCATGCCGTAGACACTGGCCACCATGGTTGGCGGGAGGAACACCACGGCGGCGATGGAGAAGGTCTTGATGATCTGGGACTGCTCGATATTGATGAAACCCTGAGCTGTGTCCATCAGGAAGTTGATCTTCTCGAACAGGAAATTGGTGTGCGTCATCAGGGTATCCAGGTCATGCTGGATTTCGAGGCAGGTGGCGCGGCGTTCCACGTCGTTGCGCAAGTGGCGTTGCAGGAACGAGATTGAACGCTGGGTATCCATCAGGCACAGCCGGGTCTTCCCGTTGCTGTCCTCCAGCTTGGCCAGCCGGTCGATGGCATCCTCCATCACGGAGTTCTCGTCTTCCAGCACAATCTGGCTGACATTCTCGAGCTGACGGTGCATGTCCTCCAGATTGTCGGCCATGTTCTCCACTTTCTGCTCCAGCACACTCAGCAGAATATCGAACGGGTCGTCGACCTTCACCCAGCCGCGCCGGGCACGCATGCGCATCAGGCGAAAATCAGCCACCTCACTGTCACGCAGCGTGAGCAGCTGGTCATTGGAAAGCACAAACGCCACGGTGGTAGTGCGGTGCCGGCCCTCGCTCTGGTACAGGAACAGCGAGTGAACGTGAATGCCCTGCTCGTCAGTGAAGAAGCGCGCCGAGGACTCGATCTCCTCGACATCATCGATGTCCGGCAGCGAGCCACGACGCATGGCATTGAGCAGCGCCACTTCGTCATCCTCAGGGGCCACCAGATCAATCCAGCGCGCCGATTCGAGCTGCTTCACCTCGTTCGGCTGATCGCCCCGTTCGCGCAGTACACCGCTTTCGATATCAAACACATACAGCATGCTATGCTTCCACCACCGAAATACTGATCCCATTGCCGCCGATGCTGGCAGCGGAGTGTGACAGCCCGAGCACCACCGTCGCGCCGCTCATTGTGCACGGCGACGGAGGCAAAAACACCATGTCCAGCACACCCGGTTGTAAGCCGGCTTTTCAGACGCTGCCTGACACACCGGGGCTTGCCCTGTGCGAACCATTGCTGCCGGCAGCGGAGGCGGATGCCCTGCTCGCAGAGCTGATGACCACCCTGCCCTGGCAACAACCGCGTATCACGCTGTTCGGCCGCAGCCACCCCGTACCTCGCCTGCAAAGCTGGCACGGGGACGCCAAGACCGGCTACCGCTATTCGGGGCTGGCAATGGACCCACTGCCCTGGACGCCTGCCCTGACCCGGTTGCGTGAGCGGGTCGCAGCGGCCAGCGGCCACGCTTTCAACAGCATGCTGGCCAACCTCTATCGTGATGGCCGCGACAGTATGGGCTGGCATGCGGACGATGAGCCGGAACTGGGGCCCGAGCCCTGGATTGCCTCGCTGTCCCTGGGCGCTACCCGTGACTTTGCGCTGCGCCGCAAGGGCAGCCGCCGTACTGCGCTGACCCTGCCGTTGCGCCATAACCAGCTTCTGCTGATGCCGCCGGCCATGCAGCAACACTGGCAACACGCCCTGCCCCGGCGCCTGCGCATCAATGAGCCGCGCGTTAACCTGACCTTCCGGCTGATCAGCCGAAAAACAGATAGGTAGCCAGGATGGCGGTCAGCAGGCCGGCAAAGTCGGCAGCCAGCCCGCACAGCAAAGCATGCCGCAGGCGCACCACGCCGACACTGCCGAAATACACCGCCAGCACGTAAAACGTGGTTTCCGTGCTGCCCTGCATGACCGCCGCCATGCGCCCGGCCAGCGAATCCACGCCGTGGGTCTGCATCACTTCCAGCATCATGGCGCGCGCACCACTGCCGGACAAAGGCTTCAGCAGGGCCACCGGCAGCGCGTCGACAAAGCGTGTGTCCAGGCCGCACAACATGGCCAGCCAGCGCAACCCGTCGAGCAGCCACGCCAGCACGCCTCCTTCGCGCAATACGGCGATAGCCACCAGCATCGCGACCAGGAACGGGATCAGCCTGACCGCCAGTTCGAAACCCTCCCTGGCCCCTTCGATGAAGGTACTGTAGGCGTCCAGCTTCGCCCGGTGCGCCAACAGCAGGAACAGCGCCACCACGGCCAGCAGAATGCCATTGCCGACGCTGCTGGAGAGCGTCGCCGCCGCGTCAGCGGGCAACGTCAGCGCCAGCGCAGCCAGTCCGGACAATATCAGCAGCCAGAGGCCCGCAGCGGCGAGAATGACCGGGTCGAGCAGACGGATTTTCTGGATACGGGCCGTCAGCCAGACCCCCACGAAGGTCGACACTGTCGTGGCCATCAGCATCGGCAGGTACACGTCGGCCGGGTCCGCCGCCCCCTGCTGGGCGCGGTACATCAGCACTGTGACCGGTACCAGCGTCACTGATGAGGTATTCAGCACCAGGAACATGATCTGGCTGTTGGTCGCGCTGGCCGGGTGCTGGTTCTCCGCCTGCAGGGCCTGCATGGCCTTCAGCCCCAGCGGCGTGGCCGCGTTATCCAGCCCGAGCATGTTGGCGGACAGATTCAGGGTGACCGGCGCCATCGCCTGGTGGTTGTTACGGCTGGCCGGCATCAACCGGCCGAGCAGTGGCGCCACGCGCCGGGCCAGCCAGTCTGCCAGCCCACTCTGCTCGGCCAGCCGGAACAGCCCGGTCCACAACGTCAGCACGCCGATCAGGCCGATGCTCACCTGCACCGCCAGATTGGCGGCACTGAACATGGCCTGCATGGTCTCGGCCAGGGCACCCGGATCGCCACTGAGGGCACGAATCAGGGCGGCGAGGATGCCAAACAGCAGGAAACCGATAAACAAGTAGTGCATTCACAACCCCGTGTCGTACGCTGGGCCATTACCTTATACTCGGTCATTCATGCATTGCGAACGGTCCTGATAATGACACGACGCACCACGTTACTCCGCAACCTCAGCATTGTTGCCCTGCTGATTGCCGCCTTGTTGCAAGTCTGCGGCGCCCTCACCGTCAGCCCACGCCCCGAGCCCGTCTCCGCCGGTGGCCTGGCGCCCGAAGAAGTCCATGCCGGTGCCGCGCGTGGCATTGTCGATCGCCTGCAGGGGCATTACCGGCAGATGCGCTTTGATGACAGCCTGTCGGAAAAAGTGTTCAACCGCTACCTGCGTGATCTGGACCCGAACCGGGTCTATTTCCTGGCCAGCGATGTGGCCGCGTTCGACCGTTACCGGCTGCTGCTGGATGACCAGCTGCGTCGCGGGGACCTGAGCGCCGGGTTCGACATTTTCAACCTTTACCAGCAGCGTGTCAGCGAGCGGCTGGAATACCTGCTGGCACGCCTGGACGAAGGCCTCGACTCGCTCAGTTTTGAGGGTAACGACAGCGTGCTGCTGGACCGTTCCGAGCAGCCCTGGGCCAGCAGCGAAGAGGACATGGACGATATCTGGGAGCGGCGCCTGAAGAATGCGGTGCTGACCATGCGCCTGGATGGCGTCAAGGACGAAGAAATCCTCACCCGCCTGGAGCGCCGTTACAGCAGCCAGCTCAACCGGGTGAAACAGAATGCCTCGGAGGACGTGTTCCAGATTTACATCAACGCCCTGACGCAGACCTTTGATCCGCACACCTCCTACTTCACCCCGCATACCTCGGAAAACTTCAATATCAGCATGAGCCGTTCGCTGGAAGGCATCGGCGCCGTACTGCAGGCCGAGGACGAATACACCAAGGTGGTGCGCCTGGTCCCGGGCGGGCCTGCCGCGAAGGCGGGCCAGTTGAAGCCGGCCGACCGCATCGTCGGTGTCGGCCAGGAAGATGAGGAAATGGTCAATGTGATCGGCTGGCGCCTGGATGAAGTCGTCAACCTGATCCGTGGCCCGAAAGGCACCGAAGTACGGCTGGAAATCATCCCGGCCGGCAGCGCCAGCGAGCACAGTACGCGCGAGATCACGATCGAGCGCAACAAGGTGATGCTGGAAGAACAGGCGGCCAAGAAGCAGATCATTGACATACCCGGCACCAATGACAGTGTGGAGCGGATCGGCGTGATCCGGATCCCGGCGTTCTACCTGGATTTCGACGCGTACAACCGCGGCGAGCCGGATTACACCAGCACCACCCGCGACGTGGCCAGGCTGTTGCAGGAACTCAACGACGAAGAACCGGCCATTGATGGCCTGGTGATCGACCTGCGCAATAACGGCGGAGGCTCGCTGCATGAAGCCACGCAACTGGTATCGCTGTTCATCGGCGGCGGCCCCACCGTGCAGGTGCGCGATGCCCGTGGCCGGGTGCAGGTAGAGCGCGACAAAGTGCCCGGCACCCTGTATGCCGGCCCGATGGCCGTGCTGGTGAACCGTTTCTCGGCCTCCGCTTCGGAAATCTTCGCGGGCGCCATGCAGGACTACGGCCGCGCCATCATCATTGGTGACCACACCTTCGGCAAAGGCACGGTCCAGACGCTGCTGCCGCTGGGGCATGGCCAGCTCAAGCTGACCCAGGCCAAGTTCTATCGCGTATCCGGCTCCAGCAACCAGAACCTGGGTATCGTGCCGGACATCGAAATGCCCTACCTGATCGACAAGGAAGACATCGGCGAAAGCGCGTTGCCGAACGCACTGCCCTGGGACAAGATCGACGCGACCGCCTATACGCCACAGTTCAACCTGAGCCCCTACCTGCCCTCGCTGCGTGAGTTGCACGACCAGCGTCTGGCAGTGAACCCGGAGTTCATCTATGTGCGCGAACAGCTGGCACTGCTGGAAGAACAGCGTCAGAAAGAAAGCGTGTCATTGAACGAAAAAGAACGTCGCAGTGAGCAGGACGCCTTCGAAGCGCGCCGGCTCGCGATCGAGAACACCCGCCGCAAGGCTGTCGGTGAGGAGCCCCTGAAAGACATGGCGGCCCTGCGCGCCCTGGACGAACAGCGTTCACTCGATCCGGAAAATGAAATGGGTGACAGCGACAAGCCAGACCCCTACCTGCAGGAAACCGGCGCTGTACTGGCCGATCTGGTCCGGCTGCTGCAGAACAGGCAGGTGGCGAACAGCGAAGGCGCAGTGCTTCAAGAGTAAAGCGCTTCAAGAGCAATCTGCGATACGTGAAAAAACGGGCTTCGGCCCGTTTTTTTATGTCTGCCGTCAGGCCATGGCCTTAAAGCCCCAGCGTGCCGGGTCACCGCCCAGCCCTGCTTTCAGCGTGCGGCGGCCAAGCGCAAAATTCATGTCTTCAATACGCCGCAGCAAGGTATCCGGCACAAACCGATGGCTGGCGCTGACCGCACCCACTGCCGTGCGCACCAGCCTGACTGCCATCGCGGCCGGCACACTGCTGTGAATATTCAGATCATCCGCCACCGCATCGCCGATCAGGTAACGGCTGAAGGCGAGCAGCACATCGTAGGACAAATTGAACGGCGGTTTGTTGGCCATGTCGCGCAGCAACGCCTTGGCCAGCCGCTCACTGTCCGGTGTGGGGTCATACAGGTGTGACGTGAGCTGCAGGGCGAGGATTTCCTGCTCCTCCACCGTGGTCGTCAGCAGCGCTTCCCGCACGCCCAGTACGTGCCCGGCGTAGCGCCACATGTAATGCATTGAGGCGTGCTCGCGCCGGGAAATTCTCAGCCCCAGCCGTTTCAGCCCGCGCACCACCATGAAATCGAATTCCAGAATGGTGCCGGCCATGTCTTCCTGATTGATCGGCAGATCATAGCGCTGGGCGTCAAATCGCGGATTGTTTTGCAGAAACTGGCGCACGGCAGAGTGCAGCAGCCGTACTTCCATCAGGGTGCGATGGCCAATGCCGCCCGGACGCAACCCATCCTCGCCAACCAGGTTGTGCAGCATCTGTCCGGTTTCGTAGATACGTCGCGAAACGTCCTTCTGGAGCCGGCCGGTGGCCACGAGCACCTGCGCTGGCTTGTTGTGGGCATAGCCTTCCACCAGGCTGGAGCACATCAACACCAGCCCTTGCAGAGAGGAATAGCGGCGGTAAACCCGGCGCCCGAGTTCCATCTGTTCGAAATCGACCCAATCGGGCACCCGGTAGCAATGTTCGATGAAATCGCGGAACACCCCGCCCTCACTGCGGGCGCGCTGCTCCACTTCCTCCAGCAGTCCGGTCGGACGCTGGTAGCGCATCAACGCGGTGCAGGCATCCGCTTCCGGATCCTGTACCTGGCGCCAGGCCTGCAGGCGTTCGTGGGAGTAACGGTCAAACCAGATTGCTTCGCTCGGAGACGCTGGCCCCGCGAGATGTCGTTTCAGTTCCGCTGGCGTCGCCATGCCCCGCCCCCTCTTCAGAACCCATGAGTTCTGACGAATCTAAACAGCGTCCGCCAACCGGTCAAGAAGGTCGGTGGCCAGGGTAACGGATATCTGCAGGCTGTATAGCGCCGGCGCTCAGTTCGCCAGCGCCGGGTCGGTGACATCCGCCTGACGGTGGCTGGCAAGACCATCCACCCAGTTCAATGCGGTTTCTGCCAGCCAGCGCGGGGCATCCAGTGGCAGGTCATGCCCGGCATGCGGGTGCACCCGCAGCGGACAACGCCAGGCGCCGGCCAGGGTCACCGAGCACAGCGGATGGACCAGCGTGTCAGCGGCTCCATTGACCAGCAGCACGGGCGTGGTCCCCGGCAGGTGCGCCGGGGCGCGGAAGCGGATCGCCGCCCAAAGCTGACGCAGTGCATTGCGACGGCTGGTGGGATGGCTCGCCGCATAGGCAGCCCAGCGACTGGCCACGGCGGACATCTCCGCAGAGGGCACCATATTGGTGGTCAGTCGCAGGATGGTGTGCTCGCGCGCGTAGATATCGCGCCCGTACAGGGCAAAACGCAGCAATGGCCCGTAGTTTGCCGGGCGCAGCCGCTGCCAGAACGGATTGAAGCCTGCTGCGCTGGTGTTGATCAGCACCGCCGCGGCCACCTCGCCAGGGAAACGCTGCAACCAGTTCAACGCCACCATGCCGCCCAGCGAGAGCGCCATCACATGATAAGGCGGCTTCAGGCCGCGCGAGCCCAGCTGTGCGCGTAATGCGTCGACCATGTCGCTCACCGAGGTGGGGCTGTCACTGAGATACAGTGCGCCGTTCCCCGGCAAATCCAGCGTCTCCACGCTGGCCCCCGGCCTGCTGGCCCGCAACATGTCGGGAAACCCCTCCCAATGCCGGGCCTCGCGTACCAGCCCGCGCAATAATACCCATGTTTCGTTCATCGCCCGCCTGTCTCCCTGACAATCCCTTCTGGACACCGCCCCTAACCCTCAGGCCCGCGGTGATCATGCGTGCCTTTTACTGCCTCTGTCATCAGTGCTTATTCGTATTGTGTGCCGCAAAAGGTGTGCTTTACTGACCGCCGCGCCCCGGTCGCCCCCGGCCACTCGCGTCGGCAGCCGGGGGCAAAGTGCGCTAGAATCGGCGCCGCTGAACCCATTCCGGACCCGGAGCACTGCATCCCGATGACTCGTAAAACGGTAAAGCGCGTCAAGACTGGCGCCTTTGAACGACGTTTTTCCCTGGCACGGGCAGGTATTCTCGCTGGCGCACGTTACGCAACGCTGACGGCCGGCACATTCCTGACCCCCCGTGAGCAGCGTGCAGACCGCCGCAAGGCCATTCTCTCCAGCCAGGCCCAGGAACTGGTGCATGAGCTGGGCAAACTGAAAGGCTCAGTGGTCAAGATCGGCCAGATGATGGCGCTGTTTGGCGAGCACTTTCTGCCAGAAGAAGTGACCGCCGCGTTGCACACGCTGGAAAACAGCACCACGGCACTGGAGTGGCCGGCCATTGAGCGGCATCTGAGGAAGGAACTGGGGGACATCAAGCTCAGCGAGCTGGATATCGACCGCGAACCCATCGGCGCCGCATCCCTCGGCCAGGTCCACCGCGCAGTGCGCAAGTCGGATGGCAAGGAGCTGGTGCTGAAGATCCAGTACCCCGGTGTCGCTGACGCCATCGATTCTGACCTGCGCGCAGTCGTTCAATTGCTGCGGCTGAGTCGTATGGTGCCCATGACCGACCAGTTTAATCAATGGCTGGACGAAGTCAGGGCCATGCTCGGCCGCGAGGTCGATTATGACCTGGAGGCCTATACCACCCGGTTTTTCCGCGATCTGCTGAAGGATGATCCACGGTTTGCCGTGCCGGAGGTGTTTGCCACCTACTCCACCCACAATATTCTCTGCCTGTCCTTCGAACACGGCGTCAGTGTCAACGATCCGGCGGTGCTCGAACTGTCGCAGACGCGCCGGAACTTCATCGGCCGCGCGATCATGGAGCTGTGCTGCCACGAAGTGTTTGAGTGGAACAAGATGCAGACCGACCCGAATTTCGGCAACTACCTGCTGCGCGTGGGCGACAGCCCCGAGCAGGACCAGATCGTGTTGCTGGATTTCGGCGCCATCCGTGATTTCGACGATGAAGTGCTTGGCCCGGGCCGGGAAATGATCCGCGCCGCCTGGCACCATGACCGGGCCCGCCTGATGGATGCGCTGAACGCCCTGGGCTTTCTCGGCAACGGCACGCCCCGCAAGGTGCTGGATGAATTCTCCGCGCTGTGCTTTGAGGCCATTGAGGTGCTGCAGGACCCGGACCGCTACCCGCCGCCGCCGGAAGTGCTCAACGAACGGGGCGAATACCTGTGGGGCAACAGCGATCTGCCGTCACGCATCGTCGCCCGCGCCAGCCGCAACGCCCTGTCACGGCATTTCGACGTCCCGCCGAAAGAGTTCATTTTCCTGGCCCGCAAGCTGCTGGGAGCCTATACCTTCCTGCATGTGATTGAGGCCGAGGTGCGGGGCAACACGATCCTGGAACCCTTCCTCAGCATGCATGAGGAGGCCGACCGAGCCCTGGTGGCCAGAAAAAATGCTGAGTTATCAGGCAGGCAATGACCGTTTTGGTCATTAATTGACCGCTTGGCGGCGATCAGCCCGAGAGATATTTGCCATACGACCAATGTCGCAATAAGGTAGCACCCTGCCCGCCGGCCGGTCCCTCTGGAACCGGCCGGTTCTGTGTCAGGAACGGGTTAATGATCGCCAGGCATATCACCACGCCAAAGCGATAGCGTCTCGGGAAGATGAGGAAATTCAAACAACTCCACTGCTTTTTCCGGGGCGTGCAACAGACCGGATCAGGATGATCCGCCTGGTTGCCAGGTTATTTAACAGTGTCGAAGCGCCTGCCTTGTCACGCGGCAGGCATCCCAAATCCAGCGAACCACGTAAATGGGGGTAACGCAGGTGATCATCGGTGTACCCAGGGAAATTTGTCCCGGCGAGACGCGTGTAGCACTGGTTCCGGCCAATGTTGCTGCACTGCTGAAAAAACACAAGATCGAACTGCTTGTTGAACGTGAAGCGGGCCTTGCCGCCGGCTACACGGATGCAGACTACCAGGAGGCCGGCGCCACACTCACCGATCGCGCCACGATTTTCAGCAAGGCCGACGTGGTATTGCAGGTCCAGACGCCCGGCAGCAACCGGGACAACGGTGACGAGGACATGGCGCTGCTGCGCGATGGCCAGATCGTCATTGGTATGATGGACCCGCTCGCCAACCCGAAGTTCGCCGCTACCCTGGCGGAAAAGAAGGTCACCGGCATTGCGCTGGAACTGGTGCCGCGCATTACCCGGGCGCAAGCCATGGACGTACTGTCTTCCATGGCCATGCTGGCCGGTTACAAGTGCGTCCTGCTTGCCGCCAACGAAGCCAACCGCATGTTCCCGATGAACATGACCGCCGCCGGCACGCTCAATGCCTCGCGGGTACTGGTCATGGGTGCCGGCGTGGCTGGCCTGCAGGCCTGCGCCACCGCCAAGCGTCTTGGCTCCATCGTCGAGGCGTATGATGTGCGCGCGGCGGCGCGCGAACAGATCCTGTCCGTCGGCGCCAAGCCGGTGGAGCTGGACCTGGACACCGGCGCTGCCGAAGGCACCGGGGGTTACGCCAAGGCCCAGGGCGAGGATTTCCTCAAGCGCCAGCGTGAACTCATGACCGAAGTCATTTCACGCATGGACGTGGTCATCACCACCGCCGCTGTGCCCGGCGCCAAATCGCCGATTCTGGTCACCGAAGACATGGTCAAGGCCATGAAACCCGGCTCGGTCATCGTCGACCTGGCGGCGGAACGTGGCGGTAACTGTGAAGTCACGGAAGCCGGCAAGACCGTGGTCAAGCACGGTGTGACCATCGTGGGTCCGGTCAATGTGCCGTCCACCCTGGCCTTCCACGCCAGTCAGATGTTCGGCAAGAACATGGAAAACCTGCTCAATCTGCTGATCAACAAGGAAGGCGGCATCGAGCTGGATTTCGAGGACGAGATTGTGCGGGAAACGGTTGTGGCCGATAACGGCGATGTGCCGCAGGCGCGCATGCGCGACCTGCTCGGCCTGCCGGCGCTGGCCGCGCCGGAAGCTGCTGCAGAGGAGCAGAAATAATGGATTTCGTATCTCAACTGACGCTGTTTGTGCTGGCGATCTTTCTTGGCGTTGAACTGATCACCAAGGTTCCGCCCACGCTGCATACCCCGCTGATGTCCGGTACCAATGCGATTTCCGGCATTACCCTGGTAGGCGCCCTGCTCGCTGCTGGCCACGGTGCCGGCCTGCTGATCAACGTGCTCGGCTTCATTGCGGTCGTGCTGGCGACCATCAATGTGATCGGTGGCTTCATGGTCACCAATCGCATGCTGGCGATGTTCAAGAGGAAGTAAGCCATGCAGATCTCGCAAAACTGGATTGATATTGCCTATCTCGTGGCGTCGGTATTGTTCGTGCTCGGCATCAAGGGCCTGACCAAGCCGAAAACCGCCGTGCGCGGCAACCTGCTCGCTGCAACCGGCATGGGTATTGCCGCTGTCATCACGTTGCTGCACCACAGCATTGTGTCCTATGAAGTCATCATTGCCGGCCTGCTGATCGGCGGTGCCATTGGTGCCGTGCTGGCCATCAAGGTGCAGATGACCTCCATGCCGCAATTGATCGCGCTGCTCAACGGTTTCGGTGGCGGTGCGTCTGTGGCACTGGCTGCCGCCGAATACTTCCAGGGCGCCAGCGGCACCATCGCGCTGAGCGCTACTGGCCTGGCCGTGCTGATCGGTACCGTGACGCTGACCGGCTCGCTGGTGGCCTTCGGCAAGCTGCAGGAACTGCTGGACGGTGGCTCGATTGGCTTCCCCGGCATGAAGTTCGTCAATTTCCTGCTGTTTGTCGGCTCACTGGCGGCCATCGTCTACATGGTCATCAACCCGGGCAACGACATGGTGTTCTGGGGTCTGGTGATTGCCGCCGCCCTGCTCGGCCTGCTGCTGGTGCTGCCCATCGGTGGCGCCGACATGCCGGTCGTGATCGCGTTGCTGAACTCCTATTCCGGCATCGCGGCCTCCGCCGCCGGTTTCGTCATGGGCAACAGCGCCTTGATCATCACCGGTTCGCTGGTGGGCGCATCGGGCCTGATCCTGACGCAGATCATGTGCAAGGCAATGAACCGTTCGCTGACCAATGTCCTGTTCGGCGTCATGGCCGAAGGTGGCGAAACCATCGACGCTGACGAAATCTACCAGGGCAAGGTCAAGTCCTCGTCCCCGGACGAAGTGGCGATGATCCTGGAAACCGCACAGCGCGTGGTGATCGTGCCCGGCTTTGGTCTGGCCATGGCGCAGGCGCAGCACGCGGTGCGTGACCTGGCCGATACCATCGAAGCCCGCGGCGCGGAGGTAGAGTACGCGATTCACCCGGTGGCAGGCCGTATGCCGGGCCACATGAACGTGCTGCTGGCCGAGGCCGAGGTGTCCTACGACAAGCTCAAGGACATGGACACCATTAACCCGACCTTCGAGCAGACCGACGTGGTCATCGTGATCGGGGCCAACGACGTGACCAACCCGATGGCGCGTGAGGACAAAGGCAGCCCGATCTACGGCATGCCGATCCTGAACGTGGACAAGGCCCGTACCGTGGTCGTGGTCAAGCGCTCCCTGAGCCCGGGTTTTGCCGGCCTGCCGAACCCGCTGTTTGCCAAGGACAACACGCTGATGCTGTTCGGTGACGGCAAGCAGGCCATTCTCGATATCACCACTGCCCTGAAGGAAGGCTGAGTTTCAGCCTTACACAAAAAAGGAGAGCCAAGGCTCTCCTTTTTTGTGGGTCACTGTTGAGAACGGCGAGCTACCTGCTATGGCGCAGGCAGTGCCCTAGCAGGGTGTTGAAAAAGCCTCTTTGAGGCTTTTTCAAGCCACCTTTGCGGCACAGGTCCGCAAAGGTGGGCACGGAAAATCAATCGCTTATCGCGTTTGATTTTGCTGGCGGCTTGCTTGAGCCGTCAGCGCAGGCTATTTTTCAACAGCCTGCTAGAACTTATAGACCACGCCCACCGTGATTTCCTGATCGGTTTTCTTGGCATCCGGTGCCGGGTCTGTGGTGTGCCGCAGCACATGGCTGACACGCAGTGAAAATGCACCCGTAATGCGTGTGCTCAGGCTGGTGGTAGCGCGAGTGACCGTGCTGTCTTCACCGATTTCCGTGGTCAGGTCTTCGTTGAATTCTGCAGTTTCGGAGAGGGCCAGGCGGTAACGCAGGCCGAGACGCAGGATGGCATCCTCTTCCTTGCGGCTCTCGCCGGCCGGTTGCTGGCCTTCTTCATACTGGCGCCAGCGATAACCGGGACCGGCTTCGATATCCAGACGCTGGCGTTCGCTGTCGAGCAGCCGGCGGCCATAACCGAGCGCGTAGCTGGCTTCATAATCGTAGCCGGTAAAACGGTCTTTTTCGGCGGTCAGTACATTGAAGATGTAGTTGGCTTCGTCCAGCTTCCGGTCCAGCTTGTAGGAACCGAAGTACCGCTCGGCAGTCCGTTCGTCCTCGCGGGTATCGTTGTTGCGCTGCTTGGCGTTGGACGCTTCCAGTTTGGCGATATGGCGCCAGTCGACGCCATCACGCTCGGCATTGCCCTTGGCAGTCAGGGTCTGCGAGCGGGTGTTGCCGCGCTTCATCAGATAGGCCAGCTCGGCATCGCCGCTCCACACCTGGGCTGCGTCCTGTTCGGGCGCATCCTGTGCACTGGCCAGCCCCGGGGCAATCACGGCAGCGCAGGCCACCGCGAGAAGAGTCTTGTGCATTGATGAAACTCCTGTCTCGTTTATTGTTCCGGCTTGTCGAAATGAACGTCCATCTGCGGGAACGGAATGCTGATCCCTTCTTCATCGAAGCGGATCTTCATGGCTTCCATCGTGTCCCAGTAAACGCCCCAGTAATCCGGCGTATTCACCCAGGGGCGCACAATCAGATTGACTGAACTGTCGGCCAGCTCCGACACGGCCACGGTCGGCGCAGGTTCTGCGAGGATACGCTCGTCGCTGCTCAGTACCGAGCGAATGACTTCCTTCACCTGGCGCAGATCAGCCTCGTAGCTGACACCGAACACCATGTCCACGCGGCGGGTGGGCAGGGTCGAGTAGTTGGTGATGTTGCTGCTCATGATCGCCCCGTTAGGCACGGTGATGACCTTGTTGTCCGGGGTGTTCATCAATGTGGCAAAAATGCGGATCTCCCGCACGGAGCCCGCCGTGCCGCCGGCTTCGACGTAATCACCGACACGGAACGGACGAAACACCAGCAACATCACGCCAGCGGCGAAATTGCCCAGTGAATCCTTCAGGGCCAGGCCGACGGCCAGGCCGGCGGCACCGAAAATGGCGATCAGCGAGGTGGTCTGTACGCCCAGACGGTCCAGTGCCGCGATCAGGACAAAGACAATCAGGGCAACGTGCAGGATACGGGCCAGAAAGCTGGCTACGGTGATGTCCAGTTTGCGCTTGAAGGCGTTTTCCGACACGGTGGCAATGCGTTTCACCAACCACAGCCCTGCCACCAGAATGATGACGGCCATGACGAGGTTGTAGGCATACAGTGCGGCGTAGCGCTCGACAAACTCCGTGACAAGCGCGGTGATATCTTCCATTTCTGGCTCCCTCCGGTAAAAACCGCCAGTATGCCAGAGCCCTGCAGCGGCGGCAGCCGCCGCTTTCCCGGGGGTTTCCATATTTTACAAAACTGCCACAGGGCCCGGCGGGACGCCTGCGCAAAGGCCGCGGACCGTCATCTTTGGGCAATCGCGCCCCGGCTCGCTATAATGCCAGCCCGATTTCACCACGCCCTGGAGCCAGAACATGTCCCACCGCCCGGATCAGAGCCTGCGTCAGGCCCTGGAGGAGCAGTTCCGCCGCCGAATCCTGATTCTGGATGGCGGCATGGGCACCATGATCCAGGCACGCCGTTTCGATGAAGCGGCCTACCGGGGTGAACGTTTCCAGGACTGGCCGAGCGACCTCAAGGGCAACAACGACCTGCTCTGCCTGACCCAGCCGGACGCGATCCTGGAGATTCACCGCGAGTACCTTGCCGCCGGTGCGGACATCCTCGAGACCAATTCCTTCAACGCCACCCGCATCGCCATGGCCGATTACGACATGCAGGCGATCTCGCGCGAGATTAATGTCGCATCGGCACGGCTGGCCCGCCAGGCAGCGGATGAATTCACCGCCCGTGATCCCTCCCGGCCCCGTTTTGTCGCCGGTGTGCTCGGCCCCACCAACCGCACAGCCAGCATCAGCCCGGATGTGAATGATCCCGGCTTCCGCAATGTCAGTTTCGACCAGTTGGTGGAGGCCTATCTGGAATCCATTGACGGCCTGATCGAAGGCGGTGCCCAGCTGCTGCTGATCGAGACGGTGTTCGACACGCTCAACGCCAAGGCCGCCGTGTTCGCTGTCGAGACCTGGAAAGCCCGCGAAGGCGTCGACGTGCCGGTGATGATTTCCGGCACCATCACCGATGCGTCCGGCCGCACCCTCACCGGCCAGACCACCGAAGCGTTCTACAACTCCCTGCGTCACGCCCGGCCGCTCACCATCGGCCTGAACTGCGCCCTTGGCGCCCAGGAACTGCGCCCGTATATGTCCGAACTGTCGCGCATCAGCGAGGGGTACGTCTCGGCGCACCCGAATGCCGGCCTGCCAAATGAAATGGGCGAGTACGACCAGTCCCCGGAAGTGATGGCGAAGGAAATCCGCGACTGGGCCCAGAAGGGCTTTCTGAACCTGATTGGCGGTTGCTGCGGTACGACGCCGGCGCATATCCGCGCCATCGCCGACGCGGTGGCCGACTGCACACCGCGCGCTCTGCCCGAGGTGGCGCCCGCCTGCCGTCTGTCAGGCCTGGAGCCGCTGAACATCACGGAAGACTCGCTGTTCATCAATATCGGCGAGCGCACCAATGTGACCGGCTCGAAGCGATTCCTGCGGCTGATCAAGGAAGGCGACTACGACACCGCACTGGAAGTGGCACGGCAACAGGTGGAGGCCGGCGCACAGGTGATCGACATCAACATGGACGAGGGCATGCTCGAGTCCGTGGAGGCCATGGTGCGCTTCCTGAACCTGGTTGCCGCCGAGCCGGAAATCTCCAAAGTGCCGATCATGATTGATTCCTCCAAGTGGGAGGTTATCGAGGCCGGTCTCAAGTGCATTCAGGGTAAGGGCATTGTCAACTCCATCTCGATGAAGGAAGGCGAGGAGAAATTCATCGAGCAGGCCCAACTGGTGCGTCGCTACGGCGCAGCGGTGATCGTGATGGCCTTCGATGAAGTCGGCCAGGCGGACACTCGCGAACGCAAGACCGAGATCTGCACCCGCGCCTACCGCCTGCTGGTGGACAAGGTCGGTTTCCCGGCCGAGGACATCATTTTCGACCCGAATATCTTTGCCATTGCCACCGGCATTGAGGAACACAACAACTACGCGGTGGATTTCATCGAAGCCGTGCACGACATCAAGACCACCCTGCCCCACGCGCAGGTCTCCGGCGGCGTGTCCAACGTGTCATTCTCGTTTCGCGGCAACGAACCCGTGCGCGAGGCAATCCATGCTGTTTTCCTGTACCACGCCGTCCGTGCCGGGATGGACATGGGCATCGTCAATGCCGGTCAACTGGCGATCTATGAGGATATCCCCGCCGAGCTGAAACAGGCGGTGGAGGACGTGGTGCTCAACCGGCGCGAGGACGGCACCGATATCCTGCTGGCACTGGCAGAAAAATACCGGGACAGCGCCAGCGGCAGTGCCGGCCGCCAGGAAGACCTGAGCTGGCGCGAATGGCCGGTGAAGCAGCGCCTGCAACACGCGCTGGTCAAAGGCGTGGCCGACTATATCGAGGAAGACACCGAGGCAGCCCGCCTGGAATCGGTGCGCCCGCTGCATGTCATCGAAGGCCCGCTGATGGACGGCATGAACGTGGTCGGCGACCTGTTTGGCGCCGGCAAGATGTTCCTGCCGCAGGTGGTGAAATCCGCCCGGGTGATGAAAAAAGCCGTGGCCTATCTGCTGCCGTTCATGGAAAAAGAGCGCGAGGAACTCGGCACCCAGGATGAATCCAACGGCCGCATCATCATGGCCACCGTAAAAGGCGATGTGCACGATATCGGCAAGAACATCGTCGGTGTGGTGCTGCAATGCAACGGCTATGAAGTCTTTGACCTGGGTGTGATGGTGCCTTGTGAAAAAATTCTGGACGCCGCGCGCGAACACAAGGCCGACATCATCGGCCTGTCCGGCCTGATCACCCCGTCGCTGGACGAAATGGTGCAGGTGGCCAGTGAAATGGAACGTCTTGGTTTCGAGCTGCCGCTGATGATCGGTGGTGCCACCACCAGCCGCATCCACACGGCGGTGAAGATCGAGCCGCAATACCACGGCCCGGTGATTCACGTCGCCGACGCCTCGCGCGCCGTGGGCGTGGCCAGCCAGCTTTTGAGTGACACGCAACGCGACGATTATGTCGCGGGTATCCGTGAAGAGTATCGCGTGCTGCGCGAACGGCGCGCCAGCCAGCAGAACCAGCGCAAGCTGGCCAGCCTGGAGGACGCACGGGCGAATGCCTTCCAGCCCGACTGGCGCCAGTACACACCGCCCGCCCCGGATTTCACCGGCACCCGTGTGTTCGACGACTACCCGCTGGAAGACCTGGTGCACCGCATTGACTGGACGCCGTTTTTCCGCAGCTGGGAACTGGCGGGCAAGTTTCCCGATATTCTCGAAGACGAGGTCGTCGGTGTGGAAGCCCAGCGTCTGTATCGCGATGCACGCGCCATGCTGGATCAGATCGTCAAGGAAAAATGGCTCACTGCACGGGCTGTCATCGGCTTCTGGCCCGCTGCCAACATCGGCGACGATATCGAGCTGTTCCAGGCCCACGGCGATACCGCGCCGTTCATGACCCTGCACCACCTGCGCCAGCAGACAGATCGCGGCAACAGCGGCGCCCGCGCCGACAAACCGAACCTGTGCCTGAGCGACTATATCGCCCCGCGCGACAGCGGTGTGCAGGACTGGCTCGGCGCCTTCGCGGTGACCACCGGTATCGGCATCGAGTCACATCTGGCCCGGTTCGAAGCGGATCACGATGACTACAGCAGCATCATGCTGAAGGCGCTCGCCGACCGCCTGGCCGAGGCCTTTGCCGAACGCATGCACGAGCGGGTGCGCAAGGAATTCTGGGGGTACGGGCGCGAGGAAAACCTCAGCAACGACGACATGATCCGCGAGCGCTATCGCGGCATCCGTCCGGCGCCGGGGTATCCGGCCTGTCCGGATCACACTGAAAAAGCCCTGCTGTGGCAACTGCTGGACCCGGAGGCCAACGCTGGCATTACGCTGACCGAGAGCTACGCCATGTACCCGGCGTCGTCCGTGTCCGGCTGGTATTTCGCGCACCCGGAGGCGCGCTACTTCGGCACCGGCAAGATCGGCCGTGACCAGATCGAGGATTATGCGGAACGGACCGGCCATACGGTCAAAGACATCGAGCGCAGCATTCCGCACCTGCTGGGCTACAACGACTGAGCCCGCTTCGCCGCCAGCACCAGCGCCACCCCACCGAGCACCGCCACGGCTGACAGCAGCAGCCGTGGCGTGAGCGGTTCCGCCAGCACCAGCGCACCGGCCAGTGCGGCCAGTACCGGCACACTGAGCTGTACTGTGGCGGCCTGCATCGAGGTCAGTCCGCCCAGCACGCTGTACCAGACCGCGTAGCCCACCCCGGAGGTCAGGGCACCGGACAATACCGCATACCCCACCCCTTCCAGATCCGGATTGGCCCGGCCGACCAGCAACAGGCTCAAGGCCAGCGCCATTGGCGCGGCACGCAGGAAGTTGCCGGCCGTCGCCGCCAGCGGATCGGCTGCACCCTGTCCCAGCACCGAGTACGCGCCCCAGGCAACGCCAGCCAGTACCATCATCAGCGCCGCCATCACAGGTGGCGCCGTCCCGCCCGGCAGCAACAGTGCCACCAGTCCGGCCAGCGCCAGCAGCATGCCGCCGGTGCCCTGCCGCGTCAGCCGCTCGCCGCGCCACAGGCCATGCAGCAGCATGCTCAACTGCACCGCGCCGAACAGCAGCAAGGCCCCCAGCCCGGTATCAAGCTGGAGGTAGGCAAACGAGAAAAACGCCGCATAGGCAAACAGTGCGAGTGCACCGGGATAACTGCCGCCAGGGCGCCGGGGCCGCTGCAGCCACAGCAGCAGGCACAGGGTCACGGCGCCTGCCAGCAGCCGCACGCTGGTAAAACTGGCGGCATCAATGCCGGTTTCACGCAAGGCCAGCCGGGCCAGCAGGGAATTGCCGGCAAAGGCCAGCATGGCCAGGCAGGTCAGTAACAGGATACGGGCGGGCACAGGCTTCTCCGGCAGGCCGACATCCGGCCAGTGTAAGGCAGCAGGTACACCGGCGCGTTCCGCCTTAGGTCGTACGCCCCGCCTGGGTGATCACACCGGTACGGCTGTCCAGCTGCAGCAGGCTGTCACTGACCAGGCAATGCATGGCGTCGTCGACGCCGATGATGCAGGGTATCCCCAGCAGGCGTGCCAGCAGCGCTGCCGGCTGGTCCGGGTCGTGACCACACAGCACCAGCCCGCTGGCCAGGCACAGCCACGGCAACCAGCCGGTGTCGCACTGATCCAGCACCAGTACGTCCCCGGGTTGCACCTGCGACAAGGCCCAGCCGGCGTGAATCAGCCGGGCCGGGCCGCTGGCCTCGCCCGGCACCAGCGCGCGGCCATTGAGCACGGGGCGCTCACGCTGGTCCAGCCGCGCACCATAGGCGATCTGGTCGATGATCCAGTCCGGCGCGCCCTGATAGGCATCGGTCAGAAAACGCACCTTGCGTGAGCCCAGCGTCTCGAGGTCGGGCCGGCGGGCGCCCTGCTCCTGCCAGAGCAGCCACAGCTCGTCGAAATAGACGAAGAAGATGTCTTCGTCGCGCACCAGACGGCCGCGAGCGACCAGCACCCGTCCCATGCCGAGCAGCAGGCGCCGCAGCGCGCTGCCGAGCTGTTCACGCAGCCCGGCAGCCTGGGCAGAGAAGCCCGCCGCGCCTCGCGGCAAGGTGCTCAGCCGGGCCAGGCGGTCGGTCGGCACATCGCGCAGCCGGGCCAGCTCCGGTGGCTGCTCGCCGAACCGCGGCAACACCGGATCAGCGCCGAACCCGGCTTCGTCCGGCAAGGGGCTGCCCTCGCCCAGAGCGACCAGCGCTTGACACTGCGCAGGCGGCAACAGGCGCCCCAGCCGTGCCGCCACATCGCCGTCGCGGCCGTCCGGTGCCTGGCAATAGGCCAGCCAGCCTTCAATGGCCGCCAGCGCTTCGCCGAGGCGATCCAGTTGCATCAGCCTGCGCCATTGCCCATCAAGGTCCGCCAGGGCCGGTTCGCTGGCGGTCAGCCGCCGTAGCCGGCTGGCCAGGCTGCGGAGCTGCCGGCCCGTGAACCAGGGCCTGAGCCCGTCGCGGCGCCAGTGTCGCCTGCGAGCGGCAGGCAGCATGACGGGGCGCCACGCCGGGGGCATGGCCTCATTCATTTCGGGGCGGCCTTCGTCCAGCAGGCGCAGGAAGAAACGGCTGTTGGAATAGATATGGCTGTGCTGGCGTCGGTAAGGCTCGATATTGCCCAGTTCCTGCCAGCCCAGCCGCTCGCCGAGCGGGCGCCAGAAGGCTGTCTTGAGCCAGCGACCCGCCAGCGTGTACCACAGTGGCGAGACGGCTTGCTGCCAGAGCCCGAAGCCGGCGCGCCGGCTCCAGGCTTCTTCCGGGCGCGGCAATGAGCCCACCGGCAACGTCTGCACCAGCCATAGCTGCCGACCATCGTAGATCCACTCCCCCGCCTGCGGTCGCTCGAAGCGGCTGCGCAAATGCTCTGCCAGATCGGCAAACGGGGTGGCGCCCACACACTGGCCCAGCGGATCATCCTGGCTGCTGAACGCGATCTGCCCGTCGCGGTGCAGGATCAGCCGTGCGGGCTCATTGCCGGCGCGTTCAACCACGCCCTCGACGACGACATGCTCCAGATCCTGCCGTACCGGATGCCGGGTGAACAGCACACCGGCCGCCTGCCGCGCAGGCAGCGACTGGACAATCACCTGTGCCGGGGCGTCCGCCCGGCGAAACAATTGCAGCAGCGCAGCGGCCAGCGCGCGGTCGGAATCCAGATTCAGCAGCGATTCACGTTGCGATCCCGGTGTGGCGGGGCCCTGGTGCAGCAGCCAGTAGCGTTCATCGCCGCCGCCTGCGGCCGCAGCCAGTGCCTCGCTCAGCTCGCTGGCGGTCATGTCTCGTACGACATCGCCCCGCACACGCCAGCTGGGCGGCACCGGCAGGCCCATGGCTGCCCACTGCTGCACGCGCTCGGCGGCCGCATCAGCCGCCGGCGGCAACGGTTCGATCAATGCGGTCAAGCGTGCGCTCCCCCAAACCGGCGGGCGAGCGCCCGGCCGGTGACATACCACAGCGGCGTCATCAGTACGGCGGCCACGGCCAGCACCACGGCAATACCGCCGAACAGATAGGGCGCCTTCATCAGTGTGCTCATCAATGATTCTTCCCAGTAGAAAAACCAGGGATTCTCAGGCGGGAACAGCCAGATATGGAACTGGTAGAACACGGCCTTTGGCCCGCTGACCAGCAACCACAGGCCAACCGGTGATGCCATCAGCGCGGCGCCGGCTAACCGTGCCCGCCAGCCCGGCAACCCGGTGCGGGCCAGCGCCAGGGCCAGCGGCACCCAGCCCAGCAGTGCGATCAATGAGGCATAGCCACCCAGCCGCAGCAGCCGCGCGACGTCTTCCAGATGCACACGTTCATCGCGGTCCAGCAACGGGATGTCGCGGCCGCCGGGGCCACGGTAAACGATCTCGCCCAGCCCCTTGCCGTTGTCGTGGACGGCGCGGCTGATTTGCGCAAATGCCTGATAATGCTGCTCGGGCGGCAATTGTGCGAAGCCCGGTTTGCGCGCATTGTGCGGTGCGTATTCCGCAATATGCCGGTCGATATCGAGCACGTCGTACCAGAGTGGATAGCTGTAATCGATGCGCGCGTAGAGCCACCAGGCCAGCGCCAGCGCCAGCCAGACGCAGCACAGGCTGTAGCCGAGCCAGATCAGGCCACGCCCGGTCTGCTGAAGACGTTCAGTGTGTTGTCCACCCATGGGCACCGCTCAGGTTGTCGTCCGCAAGCGCGGCACTTTTTTCTGAATAACGATAAACACCATACACAATAACAAGAGGATTCACCGCCATGCGCTATGCACTGGCCCTGCTGGTTGTGATGCTGCTCGGTGGCTGCGCCACCACTCTCCCCTCCGTACCACCCGGCCCGCTCGGCGAACCGCTGGCGGCGCACCGTTATCAGGTGGAAATTCCCACCCATGACGGCCTGATGCTGACCGCCACAGTCTATCAGCCGGCACTGGCCAGCGGCGACACCGCACCGGTGATCATTGCCACCCACGGGTTTGGGGGCTTCCGCGCCAAGCGCCCCTTTTCCATCTACGGCAAGACCATGCTCACCGGTCAGGCAGCCATCGCCGCCTGGCGGCAGGGTTACTGGGTCGTGTTCTACGACCAGCGTGGTTTTGGCGGCAGTGACGGCAAGGTGCACATGATGAGCCCGGATCATGAAGTGCGTGACGTCAGCAGCGTGATCGACTGGACGCTGCGCCATCTGCCGGCCATTCGTACCCTGCCCGATGGCCGGCCGGCGCTGGGCATGATTGGCGAATCCTACGGCGGTGGCGCGCAGATTCTCGGCAGTATTCGTGACGACCGGCTTGCCGCGCTGGTACCCATCGCCACCTGGTATGACCTCGCCGATGGCTTCGCGCCCCACGATCATGTGCGCAGCCAGTGGGGCGCGCACCTGTTTACCCTCGGCACGTTTTCCAGTGGCTTTGATTTCGGCATGGCGGTGAGGAAGCCGTTCCGCAGTGCTTTCGGTGGCACACTGGCGCCGGACGCCCGGCGCCTGCTGCGCGCGCACAGCCCGGTCAGTTTCTGTGAGCAAGGCCAGTATCCGCAGGCCGACGCGCTGTTGATCCAGGGGTTCCGCGATTCCCTGTTCGGCATTGAGCATGCGCAGGCCAATCAGGCCTGTTTCGAAGCCGGCGGCCGTGAGGCACGGCTGCTGGCCATCCAGGGCGGCCACATTCTGCCCTGGCCTACCCAGCGCTGGTCCGGCAAGCCGCTGTTCAATACCGAGGACACCCTCACCTGCAACGGCGAAGAACGCGCGCTGGTGGACATGATTGTGAGCTGGTGGGATGAAAAACTGCGCGACGGGGAAACCACCGTGCCTGCGTTCTGCGCCGCGCTGGATTATGACACCGGCATGCAACTGGGCAGCCTGCCGACACAAACGGACGATTTCCCGCTCCGCAGTGGCGCGGTGAATATTCCGTTTGCCGGCCTGTTCGAATGGCTGATGGTGCCGTTCGATGTCGGCTCGGATATTTTTCGCGGTTTCTGGCCCGGCCGCGATCTGCGCCAGTTACGCCCCAACGGCGGCGGTGGCCGGCCGCGTTTTGTGCCGGTGTATGTCGCCGAGCGCGACGATGAACTGCTGCTGGGCACCCCCGGGATTGATGTGCGCTTGAGTGGCTCCGCCAGTCGCGCCAGCACACGGGTATTTGTCGGCATCGGCGTACAGCATGCCGGCAAGCGCCGTGTGCATGTGGCCAGCGAGCAGTTGACGCCGCTGCCGGCGAAAGGACTGTATCGTGAAAACCTGCCTCCCGTATCGGTGCCGCTGAAAGCCGGAGACCGTGTCGGGCTGGTCGTGTACGGCTACAGTTGGCAGTACGCCTTCAATCCGTCGTTCTGGTGGAGTCGGGCGCAGTTGGAAGGATCGCTTCGACTGCCGCTTCAGGAAGGGCTGCAGGAGTTGCCGCTGCCGGCATTGAGCGCGGCCACGGAGTGACCTGCAACGCCGGCGTCAGGGTGCGGGCGTCGGCGTAATCCTCCGGCGCCATGCCATGCAGATCACTGCCAAACAGCATTCGCACCGCGAAACGCATTTCCTGTTCCTCCGGCCAGCCTCGCAACGCATAGCCCAGGTTCGGTAGCTGCCCGGTAAACTGCTCCGGCTCTACCGCCAGGTGCGGATCGTCCTGATAGACCAGCGCCAGCGGAATACCGCTGAGCTTGTCCGGCACGTCCAGCTCGGCCAGCAGAATGAACTGCTTGCCGGAGTCGAACAGGATCCAGCTTTCGTCCGAGCTCAGGCCGCGCTCGATCATCTGGCGCTCCTCGTCGTCGAGGCGCCCGTCCACCAGCCCGCGCAGGGGCCCACTGCGGGCCGTCTGCACAGTGGCGCCGTACTGGGCGTTGCCATCGATGGTCACGGACACCTCCGGCGCCCGCAACGTGCGCCGGTACAGGCCCGGCACGCGGGCATAGGTGTGCGCCTCATAATGATCCGGATAGCGATACGCCTGCACATGCAGTTTCATCACCGGGATGCCTGCCAGGACGACACGGGTTTCCAGATGCATCACGGTGCGCAGCGGGCCGGATTTGTAGCCGGTGAGGGTGGGCCGCAGGTTGGTGTTGTCCAGTGTCACCCGCGCGTGGCGGTTCAGGAACCCGGCCGCCATGCGCATTTTCAGCGTATCGATGATCGAGCCTTCGCCTTGATAACCGTCGTAGCTGAGGTACTGCCAGTTCAGTTCGTTGTCCGGGTCCACCACCAGCTGGTAACTGTCGGTGATGGTGGTGCCGGTGCGCAGGTCATGGTGTACAAACCAGCCGTCATCCCGGCGTGGGTCAGAACGAACGATGTAGAAATAGCGCCGTTCGTCATCGCTGCCGGTGACAGCCAGCTCGTTGACGATAGCGCCCCGCGCCGGCGCAGCGTCTGCGGGAGCCTGAACGCCGGCATCGCGCAAGCGCAGCAATAAGCGGTCATCACCGGTGAACAGCGCAGCCGGCGCGTCCCGGTCCAGCTCCCCGTCCTCGAACCAGACCATGTCCGCGTCACCGACCGGGTCAAGCTGGAACACCACGGGCTGGAAAGCGCCGTCGCGCCAGACCACTACGGACAGCTCCGAGGCGGGTGTGGCGGCCGGCAGTTTCAGGGTATTCGCCCGCAATTCCAGAATGCGCAGGTCGCTGACGCCTCGCACGTCGGGTGCCGCCTGTGCCGGCAGCATCAGGCCGGCCAGCAGCGACATAAGCAAAAGCCGCACACCTGATGGCATGCGGCTATCACCTGACAATCGGCGTATGCCGGTGTGCGGCATCAGCTCCCCCGTCGCAGCGTCGCCCGCACGTTGACGGTGCCCGGCGTCTGGCCGGTGGAGATTTCCACAGCAGCGGCCCGCACACCCTGCTCTTGCTGTAACGTCTGCAACCAGGTAATCACCGGCGCGAATGGCTGCTGCTCAAGCTGCACGCGGGCGGCGTCATTGCCTTCCGGGGTGAAACCCCGCAGGGTCAGGCCGGCCCGTGACGCGCTGGCATTGATCACACTGATCCAGTCACCCTGCATGGTCGGCGTGTTGCGCTGCCCGCTGCGCGCCTCGCGCACCACCTCGGCGTTGTCCTGCATCCAGTCCACCACCTGGGCCTGCGACAGGTAGCGTTGCAACGCGGCCTGTCGCGCATCCAGTACCGGCTTCCACATCAGCAGGTAGATCAGCATCAACAGCAGTGCCACACCGAGCACCGCCACCGCCACCTGTTCACGGTATTGCAGCGTGGCGTACCACTGGCGTGCCGGCTCCAGGGCCTTGAGTGTCTGTTCGCGTGCTTCCCGAATCTGCTCGTTCATGATCAGCCCTGCCCTACCCGCATACGTGCCGTCACCCCGCTGGCTTCACTGCGCGCGGTGCCGATTTCGGCGCTGAGGCCGACCGACTGCATTTTTTCGCGCAGGTTTTCCAGCGCCGAAAAATCCTTCGCGGTAATGTCCACCAGCAACGTGTTTTCCCGTTCATCGAACTGGACCCGGCGTGGCGTCACGCCCTGGTCGGTGGCGCCACCGATGATTTCACCTACGGGGGCCATCAATGCCAGGAAGCCGGCGCCGGCACCACCGCCGCTGAGGCGTTCCAGTTGCGTGCGGAATTCCCGCTGCAACAGTTGCGGGCGCGAGCTGCCGGGGAACAGTTCCTGATACAGCGCCACCGCCTGCGCCGCCTCGGCCTCGGCAGCACGGTTGTATTGCCATTGCTGCACCAGCAGCAACACCCAGACGCACATCAGCACACCGGCAGCAAGCCGGGTCACCGGCCACCAGGGCTGCATCACCTGACGCCAGCCGTGCTGCTCGACGGTCGGCCGCAGATCGCTGTGCAGCAGAGTAATCACATCCCCCTGCAATCCGTCTGCAAAGGCGCTGAACAGCGCTTCCAGGTGATCAATGCGGGTAAACTCGGCCGTATCGATACCCAGCAGTACCGGCACCTGCTCCAGCTCGGTGGCGGGCAGCACCAGCGCCTGCCCCGGCGCGGGAATGCACAGCAGGTCATCGTCCAGCCGTGCCACACAGGGCGCATGGCCACGCAACAGGTCGGCGTCGACCCAGGCGCCCAGCAGGGTGATGTCCCCGGCCGATGCGAACCAGTCCAGCAGTTGCTCCAGCCCGTCACGTTCGCAGGCCAGCACCGGGTAGGCGCCGTCGACCGGCTTGCCGTACGCGTACCACATCTCGTCGGTGGTGGTGAGCAGGGATTCTTCCAGCAGGAACGGCAGCACTTTCTGCATGTGCCGCGCCTGACGTTTGCTCAGTTCCACATTGGTGAGCAGGACATCCCCCGAGGAAAGCACGGCGCGCACCGGGCCACCGAGCGCCGCCAGTGCGTCGCTCAGGGTACCGCGGCTGATCCCTTCGCCGGGCACATGCCATGCCGCCGTGACCGCGTCGGGGCTTTCCGCGCGCAGTGTGCCGGCAGGCAGGTAAATTATTGTGCTGTCATCCTTCATTGTCGGCACCGGTTGTCTGTTGTGTCGTGGCCTCATTGTAGAAAGGATTGCAGGGCGGTTCGAGCGGTCCCAGGATCGGCACCAGTTGCCGGCTGAAGACCTCGGTCGGGCCCTGTTCGAGCCGCTGCAATCGTGTCACCAGCCGACTGCGCTGGTCGTTGTGCTGTACATCCACCATGACCTGGAAATAGCTTGAGCGCACATCCAGCCGCTCGGCAATCTGTGTACGCTGCTGTTCTTCCAGTGCCGCGAACGGGGCCTGTGCCATCAGTTCGTCGATCGAACCGATGGCGGCTTCCTCTCGCAGTGTCTTGATCTGCTGGGTGCCCGCCTCTCCCACCGTGTCGGCAAACAACGCATCCAGCACCGGCAGTGAAGCGGTATTCACGTTCAGTTTGGTGCCCGGCGGCAGCGCCGTGAACAGGCTCCAGAACGCCGGCGACGGAATGTCGGCCGCCGTCATGCTGCGCAGCGCGCGCAGCTCGGATTCGTGTGCCACCGGGCCATTGGGTGTGCGGCGCCAGCGGTATTCGGCGTCTTCCGCGCCTTCCACCCCGTCAACGATATTGTTGCTGTCCAGCCAGTCGGCCAGTTCGTGTGATAACACCTGGGCCTTGCCGGGATCAACCAGCGTGTTGCCCAGCAGCGCGGCCAGCCGTTCGCGCCAGAGCTCGTCACGGACAAATTCGTTACCCTGCTGGGCGATCAGCCAGTTCAGGTTGAACCGGCCCTGCAGGTCCTGCACCGTGGCGCTGAGCACGGCATCTTCGTAGGGCGTGGGCGGCAGGCTCACGGCCCAGGTTTCCTCGACACAGTCGTCCAGCAACGCATTGTTCAGGCGGTCATCTTCCAGGTCGTCAATCAGCGCCTGGATCGCCACGGTCTCGGCGGCGATGGCGTACTGGTAGCGCTTGTCCCAGTCGGTCAGGTTTTCCGTGCGGGCACGGAAGCGGTCCTGGCGGAACATGACTTCGGTGGCGACGACGGCCATCAGGGCGACCATCATCAGGACCACCATCAGCGCCATGCCCCGTTGCCGTGCGCTCATGTCTGGCTCCAGGGGTTGAGCACAGTACGGAAATAGCGATGCAGGCGGCTGCCGTCCTGCATGCGGATTTCCATCTCGATACTTTTCGGCAGCGCCTGGAACAGCGGCGGGGTCTGTTCAAGATCCACATCCGGCCACAGTTCGCGCCACTGCCAGTCCCCTTCCGGCCCCTGGCCGAGATAGCGAAACACCAGTGTCTCGACCTCTTCCAGCATCACGGTATCGGTCGGCTCCGTCCCCACATTGACGTCCAGTGCCGGCCAGTGACGGCGCACCAGCCGCTGTTCTTCGTCCAGCAGGTAGGCGACGCGCTGCATCTGGCTGCGGTCCCGCAGGTCGAACGGGTTGGCCCAGCCCAGCCGGGTAAATTCAAAGTATTCCAGCGTGCCGCGCACCGCTGGCTGCGGGTCACCAAACGGGTCACGCACGGGGCGCGCGATCAGTTGCTCGATATCCTGAGCCAGAAAAATCAGCGCACGCTGTTTGGTTTCCTGCCGGGTGGCGTGTTCTGCCAGCATGGCGCGGCTGTTCAGCGATTCGCTGAACGTAGCCTGCGCAATCACATACATCAGCGCAAAAATGGCGATGGCGATGATCACTTCAAGCAGCGTGAAACCGGCCTGGCGACGCATCAGCTTTCCCCTCCGCCGCCTTCACCGCCACTGCCGGGATCATCGCCCACGGCGGTGGTTTCCGGCGCGGGTTTGCCGAGCAGGCTGGTCAGGATATAGATCACCTGGCGATCGCCACCGAGGCGGCTTTCCGGGCCGACTTCGATGTCCACGCGACGCGTGTCGGGATAGGGGCCGTTGCTGACGATGGTGCGAATCTGCCAGGTACGCCCGCCCTCGTCATCCTCCGGCGGTTCCAGCTTTTCATCCTGAGTGCCGTTTTCCGGCCATTGCTGGTAGACCTGCATTTCCACCAGCTTGTCGCTGGCGACCATATAGGCTTGGGTGCGTTCGTCCAGCATCACCGTGTTCACCGCGGCGGTGCTCATACTCTGCATCAGCGCCATCACACCGAATACCAGTACCCCCAGCGCCACCAGAACTTCCAGCAGCGTGAACCCGCGCTGCTTCATTCTTCTTCGTCCTTGATCAGCGTTGCCCGTGACAAGGCATCCAGTTCCAGCTCCACCGGCATGCGGTCGGAGCCGATCAGTTCCAGTTTGAAATGCGCAGGTGTGGCCTCACCGCTGGGGAAGAAGAACAGCTGCGGGCGGCTGTCCTTGTCATCGTCTTTCTCACCGGCCGTCAGCCGCGCCTCGGCGGCTTCGACCAGGCCGAAACCGGCCGTGAACGGGCTGCTGCTGCCATCCTGTTCGACTTTTTCCAGTTCCCAGCTCAATCGCAGATCATCGCCGAGATCCCAGTTGCCCAGGCCGACACGCGAATCTCCGCCAAAGGGCACGAACTTCTGCTGTTCAGGATCGAACCGCATCGGCTCGATCCGGTCTTCTTTCAACCGCACACCGAGCAGCTCGCCGCTGAACACACTCTGTTCACCGACCGCCTCGAGCAGTTCCTGTAACCGCACAGCGCCCTGATCCAGTTCCCGCTCGCTGCCGATGTGCAGGTTGGGGATCAGTACTGCAGCGAACACCGCCACCAGCGTGACCACCACCAGTATCTCGACCAGGGTGAAACCACGCTGCGGGCTCGCCGCCTTACCGCTGCAGTTCGCGATAGTTGAGATCGGCATTCACACCCTCACCGCCTTCCACGCCGTCTGCGCCGAGGGAGATCAGATCATAGGCCCCCGAACTGCCCGGGCTGATATAGACGTACTGGCTGCCCCACGGGTCTTGCGGCAGGCGCGGGAGGTAACCACCCTCCGGCCAGCTGCGTGCCGAGCTCGGGCGCTCCACCAGGGCGCGCAGGCCTTCCTCGGTGGTCGGGTAGCGGCTGTTGTGCAGGCGGAACATGTCCAGTGCGGAGGCAATGCTCGCCATGTTGCTCTTGGCCAGATCCACCTTGGCCTGTTCCCCCTGCCCGATCACGTTCGGCACAATCATCGCGGCCAGCATGCCGATAATCGCCACCACCACCATGATCTCGATCAGCGTCAGACCCCGCTGGGCCCCCTGCCGTGCGACCTTCCTCATCGTCGTCTCCATGTTTCGCTTGTCAGTCTGTTATCAGCGTCCCGGCATCAGATGCCGAACAGTTTGTTCATCTGCAGGATCGGCAGCATCATCGCCATCACGATCAGCACCACCAGCCCGGCCATCATCAGCAGCATGGCCGGCCCCAGCAGGCTCACTACGGTATTGACCACGCCGCTCATTTCCCGTTCCTGATACTCGGCCGCACGGGTCAGCATCCGGTCCAGTTCACCGCTGGCCTCACCGCTGGCAATCATCTGCACCAGCATCGGCGGGAAATAGCCGCTGGTCTCCAGCGCCCGGCTGAGGTTGCCCCCCTCACGTACCCGGGCGGCGGCCTGGTTGACCGCTTCGCGGATGGCCAGGTTGCCCACCACCTGGCTGGAAATGGCCAGCGCCTCCACCAGCGGCACGCCGCTGCGGGACAGGATACCGAGGGTGCTGGCCAGCCGTGAGCTGTCGGAGGTGCAGATCAGTTTGCCGATCATCGGCATGCGCGCCAGCCGGGTATGCACCCGCATCCGGAACGCCGGGCTGCGCAAGGCCCGCATGAAGGCGAAGACGCCGAGCACGATCAACAGCACGGCCAGCCACAGCCAGTCGCGGAACAGGTCACTGACGGTGATCATGACCCGTGTGAGCATCGGCAGGGTCTGCTCGTTGCGGGCAAACACCTCCACCATGCGCGGCACCACGAAGGTCATCATCATGACGATGATAAGAATCGAGAAGATCATGATGAAGATCGGATAGATCAACGACTGCATCACCGAACGGCCGGTGTCGTGCCGGTTCTCGAGATACTCGGAGAGTTGTTCCAGCACCTGCTCCAGGTGCCCGGAGGATTCCCCGGCTGCCACCGTGGCCCGGTACATCTCCGGGAAAGCGCGCGGAAATTCGCCCATCGACCGGGCCAGGCTATAGCCCTCGGTGACCTTGGCGCGCACCGCCAGCACGATGCGTTCCACGTGCGGCCGGCCGGCCTGGCGAGCCACGGCAGACAACGCCTGTTCAATCGGCAGCCCGGAACGGATCAGGGTGGCCAGCTGCCGGGTAATCAGTGCCTGCTCGGCGGTGTTCAGCTTGCCGGAGCGGGACAGGCCGGAGAACAGCGAGCCCTTGCCTTTCTGGTCTTTTGTCTCGCGGACTTCGATCGGCACCCAGCCCTTGTTACGCAGCTGCTGGCGCACCTGGCGGGCGCTGTCGGCCTCCACCATCCCTTTCTTGATCTTGCCGCCGGCATCCAGCGAGCGGTATTCAAACGCCGGCATCAGCTTTCCCTGGTGACACGCAGTACTTCTTCGATGGTGGATTCACCCGCCATCACCTTGCGCCAGCCATCATCGCGGATGCCCGGCGTGCGCTTGCGCGCGTGGCGCTCCAGCGCCTGTTCGCTGGCCCGCTCATGGATCATTTCGCGCATGTCGTCATCCACCACCACCAGCTCGTAGATACCGGTCCGGCCGCGATAGCCGGACTGGTTGCAGTGGTCGCAACCCTTCGGCCGATACAGCGTGAGAGCTTCGCCTTCGGGACGCCCCATCAGGGCCAGTTCGCTCGGCGTGGCCTGGTAGGGCTCGCGGCACTCGGAACACAGCACCCGCACCAGGCGCTGGGCCATGACACCGAGCAGGCTCGATGACAGCAGGAAGGGTTCGATCCCCATGTCCTGCAGGCGGGTCACCGCGCCCACGGCGGTGTTGGTGTGCAGGGTCGACAGCACAAGGTGACCGGTGAGCGAGGCCTGGACCGCAATTTCGGCGGTTTCCAGGTCACGGATCTCCCCGATCATCACCACGTCCGGGTCCTGACGCAGGATGGCGCGCAGACCACGGGCGAAGGTCATGTCGACCTTGTTGTTCACCTGGGTCTGGCCAATGCCTTCGAGCTGGTATTCCACCGGGTCTTCCACGGTGAGGATATTGCGCGAGGCGTCGTTCAGCTCGGTCAGGCTGGCGTACAGGGTGGTGGTCTTGCCCGAGCCGGTCGGGCCGGTCACCAGGATGATCCCGTGTGGCTTGTGGATCTGGGCCATCATCTCCTGATAGCAGACATTGCCCATGCCCAGGTGGCCGAGTTGCAGGCGCCCCGCCTGCTTGTCGAGCAGACGCATCACCACCCGCTCACCATTGCTGGAGGGCATGGTGGACACCCGCACGTCCACGTCACGGCCGCCGACACGCAGTGAGATACGGCCGTCCTGCGGAATCCGTTTTTCGGCGATGTCCAGTCGCGCCATGACCTTGATGCGCGACACCAGCAACGGTGCCAGCTCACGCCGGGGTGCCAGCACTTCACGCAGCACACCGTCCACGCGCATGCGCACCAGCAGGCGGCGTTCAAAGGTCTCGATGTGGATATCAGAGGCGTTCTCGCGGATGGCCTCCTGCAGCAGCGCATTGATCAGCCGGATGATCGGCGCATCGTCTTCCTGCTCCAGCAGGTCGGAGGTTTCCGGCAGGGCATCCGCCAGGCTGGCCAGGTCCATGCCTTCCAGGCTGTCGGCCGCTTCAGCGGCAGCGCCGCGCTGCTGTTCATAGGTAATGGCCATGGCGCTGGCCAGGCCGCCCTCGTCCAGGGTGGTGAGTTTCGGCAGGTCACCGAGCCAGCGGCGCACCTCGGCCAGCACATGGATGTCCACCGGCGGCACGCAACACAGCTCTCGCTCACCATTCTGGCCACGCAGCAGGATGCGGTGACGGCGGGCGAAACTGTAGGGCAGCACCTCGCGGGAAGCGACAGCGGGCAGAATGTCTTCCGCAACCTCTTCTTCCTGGATATCGACCTCAGACATGGCGACCAGCATTCTCCATTCAGGCTTCGGGCTCGTTGTTATTCGGCTACTGCCTTGCCCTGGGGCTGCAACAATACCCGGACGACGCCACCTGAGCCAGGATGGCACCGAGTCATCATATCTTTTCCATCAGGGCCTCGATGATACCGCGTCCGGCGTCGTGCATATCCAGAAACTGGAATCCGGTCTGGTAATCCTCACCCGTACCGGCGGGCTGGCACCAGATGGCCCTGGCGTCAAAGCTCAGAGTGTTCAATCCGTTGATCTGTTCCGGCAGGACCATACTCAGGGCCAGTCGCTGCCCTTCCTTGATTGCCTTGCGGCTGCTCAGCTTGAATCCGTCAACGCTGATGTTCAACAGGCGCCCTACATTGCCACCAGTCGTACGATCGAACAACACCATCTCGCGAAACACTTTCTTGCGTGGATAACGGCGCGCTTCCCGTGCCTGGCGTTCCTGCACAGAAACGTCGAGACCCGTCTGCTCACGGAACAGGATGACGCAGCCGCTGAACCCTTCGCCTGGCGGATTGATAGGCGTAGCGGTCATCTCCAGCGCCACCAGATCGCCATCACGCCTGGCGTACAGGCTGGCTTCATTGCGCCAGCAGCGCCCTTCCCTGCAGCCTGCCAGCAACGCCGACGTCGACCAGTCAAACGGCGTGCGCTGGGTATCCTGGCACAGCAATGCCTGTACCGGCTGGCCGATCAGCGCATCGCGGTCACAGGCGAGCAGTGTAGCCGCTGCATCATTGCAGAATGATATAAGCCCTTCTGCGTCGGTCCCGAGAATGCCTTCGCCGAGGGCCTGCAACAGACGTTCGTTCTCGTCCTTGAGCCGCTTCATCTGGACCACGGCCTGCTGCAGTTTGCGTTTCTGCATGTCCAGGTCGAGGAACACGTTGACCTTGGCTTCCAGCACCTGCTTGTCCAGCGGCTTGAACAGATAATCCACAGCGCCACATTCGTAGCCCTTGAAGACGTACTTCTGTTCTTTGCTGATGGCGGTGACAAAGATGATCGGCAACGTGCGCGTGCGGCGGTTCTGCCGCATCAGCTCGGCCACTTCGAAGCCGTCCATGTCGGGCATCTGCACATCCAGCAGCACCAGTGAAAAGTCGTGCTTGAGTGCCAGTTGCAGCGCTTCGTTGCCACTGGAGGCCATGACCAGTTGCCGGCTCGGGGCTTCGAGAATCGCCTCGATGGCAATGAGGTTTTCCTTGTGATCGTCAACTACCAGAATGTTCTGCCTGATCATTCCTGCAACCCGAAAACCTGTTCCACCACGAAATCACCGATGTCGGGCAGGTCGCGCACCCAGTCGACACAGCCGGTATCAATGGCCGACTGGGGCATGGCCTGGGCTTCTGCCGTCAGTGGCGACTGCGCCACGGTGATTCCCCCGCGTTGTTTTATGTATTTTATGCCTGCCGCACCGTCTTCATTGGCGCCGGTCAGGATAACCGCGAGCAACCCGTGGCCGTAGACATGGCCTGCGGAGTAAAAGAGCTCGTCGATCGATGGCCGCGAATAATTCACCGGCGCTGCCAGTGAATAACATACCGTGTGGTCACTATCCACCAGCATGTGATAACCGGGCGGCGCGACATACACGCAGCCAGGCTCCAGCGCAGTCTTGTCCTGGGCCGACATGACCCGCATGGCGGTACGGGTGTCCAGCAACCAGGGCAGTTTGTCACCGGCAGTGGGATGCTGGTGCTGTACCAGCAGCACGGGCACAGGCAAGGTGGCGGGCAACCTGCCCAGCACGGCTGTATAGGCCTCCAGCCCGCCCCAGGACGCGCCCATTACCACTGCCTTGATGCGTTGTCGGGACATAAACCTTCTCTATTCAGTGCGCCGCTGCCCCCGTTGGGTCTGCCCCCCAAACGCGACGCCTGAGCTGCTCCATGCCGTGTTGCATCCGTGCGGCCATCATGATGCTGTCAGTTTTTCTGGCCGCGCTGTTTTTCCGCTTCGTACGCCGCCCGATAAGCCTGCGCCTCCTTGAGCTTCGCCTGCAACTCGCGCCGCTGGCGGTCCAGTTGCAGGAAGAAGTTGACCTTGCTCTGCAGGATCAGCGGATCAAGCGGTTTGAACAGGTAATCGACCGCCCCGGCCTGGTAACCCTGGAAAACATACTTCTGCTCTTTGCTGATGGCGGTGACAAAGATGATCGGAATGGTCTGCGTGTCTTTGCGCTGGCGCATCAGCTCGGCCACCTCGAAACCGTCCATACCCGGCATCTGCACGTCCAGCAACACCAGCGAGATATCTTCCTTGAGCAGAATCTTCAGCGCCTCCGGGCCGGAATGCGCCTTGAGCAGACGACGCTCGGGCGCTTCCAGGATAGCGTCCAGAGAGACCAGATTCGCCGGCTGGTCATCCACCATCAGTATGCTTTGCTCAATCATCGCGTATCTCTTTTCATCAACTGCCGCTTGCGGAAGATGCGCAGATCCCCCACCACCGGCTCAAAATGCTCTTCACACCCGGAAAACCGCAGGCTTTCCTTGGTGCCCAGGCACAGATAACCGCCCATATCCAGGCTGTCGCGGAACAGTCTGAAAACGCGCTGCTGCAGGTCCCGGTCAAAGTAGATCAGGACATTGCGGCAGACAATCACGTTCATTTCACCGAACACCTGGTCCGTGGCCAGGTCGTGGTCGGCGAAGACGATATTGCGCTTCAGGCGCTGGTCCATGATCACGCCGTCGTACTTGGCGGTGTAGTAATCCGCCAGGGATGCCTTGCCCCCCGCGCGACGATAGTTGTCGCTGTAAACCTTGATGGCGGCGTAGGAATAGATACCTTTCTTCGCCGCCGCCAGGACATTCTTGTCGATGTCCGTGGCATACAGCATGGCGCGGTCGAACAGCCCCTCTTCTTCCAGCAGGATCGCCATGCTGTAGATTTCTTCACCCGTGGCGCAGCCGGCATGCCAGATCTTGATGAACGGGAACGTCTTCAGTACCGGCACGACTTCCTCGCGGAAGGCGCGGTAGAACTCGGGGTCGCGGAACATCTCGGTGACATTCACCGTGAGATCGTTCAGCAGCGTGACGAAAAAAGCCTGGTCGCGCAGCACCCGGTCGGTCATGGCCATGATTGACGGCAGCCCGGACATGCCCAGCCGGTGCATGACCCGGCGCCGCAGTGATGCCTTGCTGTAGCTGCGGAAGTCGTAGCCGTAAAGCTGGTAGATCGCCTCCAGCAGCAACCGTATCTCGATATCCTCGATGTTCACCTGCTCATCGGTCACCTGCACCGGCGGTTCGCCGGGCCGTGCCTGACAGGGCGCTACCGGTTCTTCGCTCATTTGTGCAACCACACCCGCATCAGGGACGTCAGCTTGGCCATGTCGATCGGTTTCGAACAGTAGTCGTTTGCGCCGGCCTCAATGCACTTGGCGCGGTCGTCCTTCATTGCCTTGGCGGTCAGGGCCAGGATCGGCAGCCGCCCGAAACGATCCTGCTTGCGGATCTCGCCCATGGCCTGGTAGCCGTCCATTTCCGGCATCATGATGTCCATCAGCACGATGTCCATGTCTGGCGCCTCGTCCAGGGCTTCCAGCGCCTCGCGGCCATTGTTGGCAATGGTAATGTCAAAGCCGAGTTCTTCCAGTTGGGCGGACAACGCATAGATATTGCGCATGTCATCGTCCACCAGCAGCAGACGCTTGTCTTCGAACACATCATCACGGTGCTCGACTGCCTGCGCGGCATTGCGCGAGTGGCCCGGCAATGTCGATTCCAGCCAGTGCAGGAACAGCGAAGCTTCATTGAGCAGCCGCTCCGAGGAACGCTCGGTCTTCAGGATGATACGGTCCGCGTATTTGCGCAGTTGCGCCTCTTCCTCACGGGTCAGGTCCTTGCCGGTATAGATGATCACCGGGACACTGTCGTAATCCGCACTGTTGTGGATCGTTTCCAGCAATTCGAAACCGCTCATGTCCGGCAACGTCAGGTCGAGGATCATGCAATCGAAGACCTGGTTGCGCAGCGCGTGCAGCGCATCGGTGCCGTTGGTGGCGGCGGTGATTTCCACCCCTTTCTGGTCAAACAGCTCGCGAATGCCCTCGTGCTGGATTTCGCTGTCCTCCACCACCAGCAACCGGCGCACATTCTTGGCAATGGCCGTCTCGATCTTGGCAAAGGCGCCCAGTATCTGGTCCTTGTTGACCGGCTTGGTGAGAAAATCGATGGCGCCGAGGTCCAGTGCTTTCTTTCGTTCGTCCTTGCCGGACAGGAAATGCACCGGGATATCCTTGCTGCGCGGGTCGGCCTTGAGCCGCTCCATCACTTCCCAACCGTCCATGCCCGGCAGGCCGATGTCCAGGATGATGGCGCTGGGGCGGTAATGGCGTGCATATTCCAGCCCGCTTTCGCCGTCGGCGCAGACGTGCCCTTCCAGGCCATAGTCAGCGGCCAGATCGACCAGCACGTTGGCGAAGTCGGTGTCGTCCTCGATGATCAGCACGCTTTTTTCGCGCACCAGGAAGCCATCCTCCGGCAGCGGCTGCACGATCTCGGCCAGCATCGCGCCAAGCGGCGACGGCGGCTGCTCGGCTTCCGCATCGACCTCGACGGTATCGGCGCTGCCAATCGGCAGGTACAGCATGAAAGTGGAGCCCTGCCCTTCGCCATCACTGTGGATGGCGATCTCACCGCCCAGCAGCCGTGCCAGTTCGCGCGAGATGGTCAGCCCCAGGCCGGTGCCGCCGTACTTGCGGCTGGTGGTGCCGTCGGCCTGCTGGAACGCCTCAAAAATGAGTTGCTGTTTGTCCGGTGCGATCCCGATGCCGGTATCGATCACCGAGAAACGCATTGTCTCGCCCTTGACCAGATGCCGCGACGGCAGCCGCTCGTCCTCGGCCGGCACGTCCAGCTTCAGCGTGACACTGCCCTGTTCGGTGAACTTGAGCGCGTTGGAGAGCATGTTCTTGAGCACCTGCTCCAGCCGTTGACGGTCAGTGAAGAAGTGCCCCGGCATGTTGTCTTCGACCTGGACGTGGAACGACAGGCCCCGGTTCTCGGCCACGTGGGAGAAGTTGCGCCGGAAATGCTCAGACAATTCCTGTGGGCTGATATCGTCGATCACCAGCTCCATCTTGCCTTCCTCGATCTTGGAGATGTCGAGGATATCGTTGATCAGCGACAGCAGGTCGGTACCGGCGGAATAGATCACCGAGGCATGCTCGACCTGCTTTTCATCCAGGTTGCCGCGCTTGTTTTCACTCAGCGCATTGGACAGGATCAGGATGCTGTTCAGCGGCGTGCGCAACTCGTGCGACATGGTGGACAGGAACTCGGACTTGTAGCGCGAGGACATCTCCAGCTCACGCACTTTCTCTTCCAGCTCCTGCCGCAACAGTTCCAGTTCACGGTTCTTCTTCGTCACCTCGGCCTTCTGCTCCGACATCAGCCGCGCCTGGGCTTCCAGCTCCTCATTGGTGACACGCAATTCTTCCTGCTGCGCCTGCAGGCTTTCTTCCGAGGCACGCAGCGCCTGGGTCTGGGCCTCCAGTTCCTCGTTGATGGCTTTCAGTTCTTCCTGCTGCTGCTGCAGACGCGACTCGGAGGCAGACAGATCCATCGCCTGCTGCTCCAGATCGGCATTGACCTGCCCCAGCTCCTTTTTCTGCTGCTCCAGCTCCTGGGCCTGCAGGCGGGTCTGCTCCAGCATCTGCGCCAAGCGCACGCGGCTCTGCGCCGTGTGCACAGAGATCGCCAGCGCGCGCACGGCCTGTTGCAGGAAGTTGAGATCGTCTTCGTCGAACTCGCGGAAGGCGGCCACCTCGATCACGCCCTTGAGCTCATCCTCATGCACGATCGGTGTGACGATCACATTGCGCGGTGTGGCCGACCCGGTCGCGGAGGTGACGCTGAGATAATCCTCCGGCACACGGCTGAGCAGTATCTGTTTCTGTTCCAGCGCGCACTGGCCCACCAGCCCTTCACCGAGGCTGAAATCACCGGCCAGATGCTTGCGACGCTCCATGGCGTGGGAGCTGTTCAGGCGCAGAGTGCCGCTCTGGTCATCGAACATGTAAAAGGCACCGACCTGGGCATGCATGGCCGGCACCATATAATTGAGGACGTTGTTGCCCAACTGCTGCAGCGTCATGTCGCCGCGCATGGTGTCGTTGAATTCGGCCAGCTGGCTTTTCAGGCGCTCACTGCGCCGGTCTTCATCGCGCGCAGTCTTGAGCGCGTCACGCATGCGCCGAATGGCATACAGCAGCCGCCCGGTTTCATCGCGGCTGCGCACCTGGATATCGGCGTCCCAGTTACCCTGGGCAATATCATCTGCGGCCACCACCGCGTAGCGCAGCCCCTTGGTAATGCTGCGGGTCACGCGCCAGGCGATCAGGCTCAGCAGCACAAACGTCAGAATGCTGACGCCCAGCCCGACATACTGCATGTCGCGGCTGTCTTCTCGCGAGACACTGAGCTTGTTGCGAAATGCCTCGTAACGCCCCTGCTCAAAAGCGCGTTGACGCGCCTCGTATTGCGCCTGCAAGGCCAGCACACGCTGGCGCTGGGTCTCGATAACCTGCGGCGACGCAGTATGGCTCATGGTCAACTGCGCCAGCGCATCCGCTTCGGCCAGATAGCTGTCGACCAGCTCGATCAAGGCTTCGACATCGTCATGCACGGTGGGGTTGATATCCGCAATGCGGCTCAGTGCTTCCTTGTAGCGCCAGGCCAGGCTATGGGCCTCGACGAACAATTCATCATTTTCCTGGTTCAGCGCCTGAATAAAGGCTTCGCGCACAGCGGCGTAGGCGAGATTGCTTTCGTTGATATTCTCCAGCACCGGAACGTCGGTTTGCTCGATGACGGAGATCTGGCGAATGTTGGCTTCGTTGTTATAAAAGCCGTAAACGAAATAGGCCAGAAACGCCAGAATGCCCATCGCGGCCACCGACAGGATCTTCAGCCGGATGGACAGATTGGTAAACCAGTTCATCAGGGTCCCCTCAACAACGTGCCCTGCGGCAGGCCGTTCCCGTAGTCACCGCCTTGGGGGCGGTTGAAATAGTTGTTCTGGCGGATGACATCATGGTCAGCCGAATGTCGTAGGCTAGCAGATACAATCAAGGCGAGACAATAAAGAAAATGCTTCAAAAAGCGCTTTCAGGCTGCTGATTTATAAGGGTTTTGTGATGCCATTATGATGGCATCATGGGGATTGTGACGGAGTTGGCATTTCGCTGGCAGGTCGAGCATCTGGTGCCCGGGGCGGGACTCGAACCCGCACGCCCCGAAGGACAAGGGATTTTAAGTCCCATGCGTCTACCAATTTCGCCACCCGGGCAGGGTGAGCCGGTCCGGATGTCCGGCCCGGAAACTGCTTCAGGACTGCTTTAATGATATGGAGGCGCGGGTCGGAATCGAACCGGCGTATACGGAGTTGCAGTCCGCTGCATAACCACTCTGCCACCGCGCCGTGAAACTGGATTACCGGGAAACCTGTACCGAAAAAGCACTGCCCCGGAAAACAAAAACCCCGGTTGGGCCGAGGTTTCTGACCGGTCCGCGCCGGCTGGCGCGGGCCTGGTCTGAATCTGGAGCGGGAAACGAGGTTCGAACTCGCGACCTCAACCTTGGCAAGGTTGCGCTCTACCAACTGAGCTATTCCCGCGTATTGTGTTTGCTGCCGATAACGGAGGTCCATCATCGCCCGGATATCGCCTGTATGGCAATGCCCTGACAGCGGCGAGGATTCTACCGCAGGTCATCACCCTGTCAAGCCAACATTCCGTTTCGCCGTTCAAGTGCCGAATCTTTGAGCGCCAGCATCGGAAATTGCTGCCTTTTTAGCCTTTTCGGCCAGGCCACAGCTCTGGCCACGCTGCGCGCAGGTAGCTCATCATCGACATCAGCGTCAGCACCGTCGCCACATACAACAGCGTGTAGGACACCCACAGGTCCCAGGTCATCAGCAGGTCGCCCGCCTTGGTCTTGCCGGGTGTCTGTACCAGCAGAGCGGTGATGGCGATGATCTGTACCACGGTCTTCACCTTGCCCACCCAGCTGACGGCCACCCTCGCCCGCTGGCCGATTTCCGCCATCCATTCCCGCAATGCCGAGACCGCGATTTCGCGGGAGATGATCACCAGCGCCGGGATCGCCATCCAGGCAGTGCCATGGTTCTGCACCAGCAGCACCAGGGCGGCAGCCACCATGAGCTTGTCCGCCACCGGGTCCAGAAAAGCCCCGAAACGGCTGGTGAGCTGCATGCGGCGCGCCAGGTAACCGTCCAGCCAGTCTGTGATGCCGGCCACCAGGAAGATGCCTGCCGCCAGCCAGCCACTCCAGCTCAGCGGGAGATAAAAGGCACCGACGAACACCGGAATCGACAGCAGCCGCGCCAGGGTCATCAGATTCGGCAGGTTCAGGCTTGGTGGCGCGTTATGGTTATCCGGCATGCATTACGGGCTCATTTTTGATCAGAGTGGGTCGTACTTCCTGCGTGCCGGCTGGCAGGACAGGAATGCCCCTGTGGGCAGCGCGCCATTATGCAGCAATCTGCCCGGGCAATCACGGCTGGCCATCCGGCCTGTCATTCATGCAACCAGGCATAGATGGATTCTGCCATACCCCGGCTGATGCCAGGCGCGCCCGCCAGCGACTCGACCGACGCGTTGCGCAACTGCTGCAGGCCACCGAAATGATGCAGCAACTGCTGCCGGCGGCGCGGCCCGATACCGGGTATTTCCTCCAGCACAGAGGCGTTGCGCGCCTTGCCGCGCCGGGCCCGGTGGCCGGTGATCGCAAAGCGGTGCGCTTCATCCCGCACTTGCTGCAACAGGTGCAAGGCGGGGCTGTCCGCCGGCGGTGTCAACTCACGCCCGTCGCTGCGATGCAGCACTTCCAGCCCGGCCCTGCGTGACGGCCCCTTGCTGATACCGAGCACGTACATGTGCCCCAGGCCGATGCTTTCCAGGGCGGTCATCACGCTTTTTACCTGTCCTTTGCCGCCATCGATCAGCAACAGCTCCGGCAATGCCTTGCCTTCACGCGTCACGCGCTGATAGCGGCGTGTCACCGCCTCGGCCAGCGCGGCGTAATCATCACCGCCCTGCGCCGGCGCCACATTGAAGCGGCGATAATCACCCTTGATCGCCCCTTCTGGCCCGAACACGACGCAGGACGCCACGGCCTGCTCGCCCCCTGTGTGGCTGATGTCGAAGCACTCGATGCGTGCCGGGGGCGTGGGCATGGCCAGCAATTCAGCCAGCGCCGCGTAGCGCTGGGCCATGTTATCGCGACTGGTGAGCTGGGTGATGATCGTCTGCTCGGCGTTTTCCCGTGCCATGCGCAGCCACGCCAGGCGTTCGCCACGCACCGCGCTGGCGAAACGCACTTTGCGCCCTTTCGCAGCGCGTAGCGCGTCGGCCAGCGCGCCCAGGCTCTCCACCGGGCGGTCGACAATCACCTCGGCGGGCAACGCCAGGTCGCCGCTGTCGCCCAGGTAATACTGCGACAGGAATGCCTCGAGGATTTCTGCTTCATCGTCATCCGCGCGCACCCGGGGGAAATGGCTGTGATGCCCCAGCACCCTGCCCTGGCGCACCACCAGGATTTCCACCACCGCCAGGCCGTGTCGCGCCAGCACGGCAATCACGTCCACGTCGCCCCGGTCGGTATCGACATACTGCTTCTGCTGCACCAGCCGGATGGCGGCGATCTGATCGCGCAATTCCGCGGCCCGCTCAAAATCCAGCGCCTCGGCCGCGGCCGCCATGCGCTGCTCCAGCGCACTGGTCACCTGCGCGTCGCGGCCGTCGAGAAAGTCGATGGCCAGGGCGACCTGCCGGCGATAGTCCTCCTCGCTGACCAGCCCGACACAGGGCGCAGTGCAGCGCTTGATCTGGTATTGCAGACAGGGGCGCGTGCGGTTGCGGAAAAAGCTGTCACGGCAATTGCGCAGGCGGAACACCTTCTCCACCACATTCAGTGCTTCACGCACGCTGCCGGCACTGGGGTACGGGCCGAAATAACGCGTGCCCTCCTTGCGTTTGCCACGATGAAACCCGACGCGCGGAAACGTCTGCTCCACACTGATGCGGATATAGGGATAGGATTTGTCATCGCGCAGCAAAACGTTGTACGGCGGCCGCAGCTCTTTGATCAGCGCCTGTTCCAGCAGCAGCGCCTCTGTTTCGTCGCTGGTGACCGTGGTCTGTACACCGGCCACCCGCGCCACCAGCGCGCGCGTTTTCACCGCGTCGACACGTTTCTGGAAATAACTGTTCAGCCGCGCTTTCAGATCGCGGGCCTTGCCCACGTACAGCACTTTGCCGTCCGCATCGAGCATGCGGTACACGCCAGGTTTGCGGCTGCAATGCCGGAGGAACGTTGCGGAATCGAACTCGGTCGCCAAGTCTGTCAGCCAAACATCAGTGATTGAACGAAACGGGCACTGGCGACCGGCAAGCAGCGCTGTCAGACCGCCAATTCGGTGTCGAGCATACCATGCCGTACCGCGAGCAAGGTCATCTCCACATCACTGGTGATGCTCAATTTGTCGAAGATGCGGTAGCGATAGGTATTGACGGTTTTCGGTGACAGGCAGAGCTTGTCGGAGATGTCCTGCACCTTGTGGCAGTTGACGATCATCATCATGATCTGCAACTCCCGCTCGGACAGCAGTTCGAACGGGGTAGCCTCGGGTGTGTAGGGTTTCAGTGCCATGGCCTGGGCAATATGCGGGCTGATATAACGCTGCCCGGCATTCACCACCCGGATGGCGCGCACCATTTCATCAATATCTGCACCTTTGGTGATATAGCCCACGGCACCGGCCTTGAGCAGCCGGGAGGGGAACGGCTCTTCCTCGCACACAGTCACGGCAATGACACGGATGCCGTCGTTGGCGCGGACCATCTTGCGGGTCGCTTCCAGGCCCCCCATGCCCGGCATCTTGACGTCCATCAGCACCACATCCGGCTCCAGGTCGCGGGCCAGACGCACGGCTTCTTCGCCACTGTCCGCCTGCGCCAGCACGCGGATACCCTCGACATCCCCCAACATGCGCGCAATACCGGTGCGCACGAGGTCATGATCATCGACCACCATAACCTTGATCATTGTTGTCTCCGTTTATTGTCATCCCTGACGTGATTCACGCTTGCGGGCACCCGGCCAGCCATACCGGACAACGCACCACGCGGCGGCTGGCTACAGATTACAGCCGCCCGAAGGGGAATAGAAGCAGGGTCACAGAGTGCCATCACGGGGATTGAAGTGCTGACCCAGGGCGTACCCGGCCACCACCGCAAGCAACCATGCCCCTACCGAGACCAGGATATAAGCACCGGCCAGCCCCCAGGCCTGCGCCTGGAACATGGCCAGCGCTTCCAGGCTGAACAATGAGAAGGTGGTGAAACCGCCGAAAATCCCGGTGACCCAGAACTGCTGCCAGGCTGGCGACCAGCGCCAGCGCCCGCCCGGCAGGGTCAGCGCCGCCACCAGGCCGATCAGGAATGAGCCCAGCACATTCGCAGCCAACGTCGCCCAAGGCCAACTTCCGCCGTGCAGCCACACACCCAGCCCCCAGCGGGCGCAGGCGCCCAGCATGCCGCCGAGCGCCACCATCAGCGTCAGCGCGAGACCGGGCACTGGCGCGCGAGGCGTCTCAGCCACCGAGCCAGCCTCCCAGCAGATACCCCGTTGCAACCAGCACCAGGCAGCCTGTCACCGACAGCGCGGCATACAGTAACGCGTGATAACCATGCTGCCGGGCCAGCACCAGCGTCTGGATGCTGAAGGATGACACCGTTGAGTAGCTGCCCAGCAACCCGACAATCAGCAGCAACCAGCCCGCCGGCACCGGCAGGCGGCCAAGGTTGAACAGCGCCAGCAGCCCACCGGCCAGTAACGCCGCACTGAGGTTTACCACAAGCGTGCCCCACGGCATCGTTGCGCCCAGGCGCCGCTCAATGGCTGCCGCAACGTGATAACGGGCCACGGCCCCCACAGCGCCGCCAAGGGCCACCAGACCGAGCCCGGCCAGGCTCGGCAACATGACAGGGAACTGCAGCGCGCTCATCACGGTGTCCATCGGGGCGATTTTGGCCAAAGCTTACCCGTCTTCATCTCATTCCGCTTTCAGGGTGTAGATGGCGCAGACCTGCCCTTCGATACGCTGCGGCTGCAAATCAGCCGCCAGGGCAAACTGCTCCGCAGCCGCAGCCAGTTGCTGCGACGACGCATCCCGTGGCGGCAGGGGCGCTGCGCTCGCCTCGGCCGCGCCGCGAGCCAGTGCCACCGCCCTGCCCCGATAACCGGTTTCGGTCACCGCCGTCCCCAGACAAGGCCCCTGCCCTTCCTGCAACAGCTGCAATGCACCCAGCACGGCACCGCCGGCCTTGGCAGCCAGTTCGGCACGGAGTTGAGCATCTTCTACCGCTGCCTCATAGGCCGCCCGTTGGCCTTCAGCGGTCGGTTCAAGATAAAAACCCAGCGCCGACGACTGTACAGGCCCGGCGGCGAGTGCCGCGCCACGGGCCGCAGCGGCCTGTCCCGGGTCCAGCACCTCAACGCTCACACTGACCCGGGCCACATAGCCCAGCAGCGCGTCCGGATGCACGTTTTCGACCAGTTGCTCATTGAACTCATTCAGGCGGCGTGTCACCTGCCGGTAGTAAGGCCGCACGTTCAGGTTCGAGGTGATGCGGACCTCTCCCTTGCTGGCCAGCCGGATCGCCTCGGCAGCGCGATTGGCATGCTCGACCACGGCGGCAGAGGCTGCGGCGCTGTCTTCGTTCTTTTCCTCGAACTCGACGTTAAAGCGCGCACGGTTGGGCGCCTGCTCCACAAAGGCGCGGCCAAGCACTTCGATGGTCGGCCGATGTTCGTCTGTGTTGTCCGGCGGCGGCGCACAGGCCGTCAGGCTGAACAGGCTGATGGCGGCAAAGGCTGAGACTGGATGCATGGTGCTCCCTCATGTGGATGATTGTCCGCATATGGCCAGAGAGCCTGGGGAGATACAAGGGGTATCGAGAGCACTACACTCGAAAGCGGCAGCGAATGTTGCGACGCTGGGCCTTGCTACCCGCCCGCTTCCCAGCGCTGGTTCCGATGCGATTAAGCTGGCACCACAGTCAGACGCACGCCAAGCGCAGCACACACTCGCTGGATCGTATCAAAGCGCGGGTCAGCATCAGCCCGGAGCGCCTTGTATAATGACTCCCGGCCAAGGCCCGCCGCTCTGGCGATGTCGGACATACCACGAGCCCGGGCGATCGTGCCCAGTGCGCCCGCCAGGGCAGCAGGGTCATTTTCTTCCAGCACCACGGCCAGATACTCGGCGACATCCACTTCATTGTTCAGATGCTCGGCCGCATCGAAACGGGGCAATTTGGACACTTTGATTGCTTTCTTTGTACTCATCTGTCAGTCCTCCAGTATCGCAGCCAGTTTCTTCGCCTTGACAATATCCTTCGCCTGGGTGGATTTATCCCCACCACCCAGCATCACAATCAGTACGTCATCGCGCTGAACAAAGTACATCCGCCAGCCGGGCCCAAAGTGTTCCCGCATCTCGCTGACGCCATCACCTACAGCAGCCACATCTCCCAAATTGCCCTGCTCCGCTTTTTCCAGGCGTCGGAGCAGGCGTGCCCGGGTTTTGCTATCTTTCAGATCATCCAGCCAACCAGCGAATTCGTCCGTGCGAAGAACAACAAACATGAGCATCCTGTATTCGATTGGATACGACAGACAAGATAGTATCCAAACGAATACAGGCAGTAAAGCGGCTGATCACACCAAACATATTTCAGTGTGCCGGCAGGTCAGGGCGAGGGCATGGTCCGGACGGGAAGGCGCGTATTCCCGAAATGTTCCCAAACGCAGGGCAGGATCGCGGCAGAACGCAGAACTGCTGGGCTTGAGATGGCGGAGAGGGTGGGATTCGAAACCCCAGTGTTTAGGCACGGCCGTGGCTGCCCCCTTTTACGTCAACGAGTTACCGGCATCGCCGCCTAGATTACCCCCTCGCAATGTTCCCAGGGTGTTCCCAGCCCGTAGATTCCCGTATTGCAGAAGCGCCACGGCCGTGCCTCTTTCGCTGCCGTTTTGCCAGAAAGAGGGGGGGGTATCAAAAAGCAGTAATAAAGGTAATTTTCTTGACGAAATACACATAACCAAATGATTTATAAGGTTAAAAATGAATCCAGAAAAGGTAATTTCCAAGTAATAGAAAGGTAATCTGATTACTATCAATTAAGGTAATCCTCCCCTTTCTGCCGCTCGAATAAAAACAACGACTTACGGATAAATTACCTTTCCAATTACTTCGGATTACCTTTTGAAGTAATCTTGAAAATTCATATATATCAGTAGATTAGGAAAAATTTTCGGCTCCCATTACCTAAATTACCCTGTTCCAGACACCCCCCGTTCCCGGTGCCGCCTGGGCAGGCTGGAAGCCGCATAAACACTTGGTTTGTGGAATCTCGGCCCGCCAGGCTCGCGTGATCTGATGTGTCTAGTAAAAAACGGCACATAAAGCGGGCAGGCGTGGCGGGGGGAGAACCGCGCGCGCCGGGTCGCGATTAGGCCATGGCCCGCATTGACTGGTTGGGAAACGATCGATGCGCGGATGAGGGAAGCCAGCCGTGACAGGCTGGGAACACGACCGTTCAGCCGTGGATGGCTCGCTTTATTGGTTTGCGAGATCAGATCGGAGGCTGCACTTCAGGAGTGACCCGGGACGTGACCGCACCTGCCATCAGAAAATGGAGGCGCGCCGAGCAAGGTTGACAGACCGGCACGAAGAACCGGCAGCCCCGAAGGGCTCCCTGCTCGACGCGCCATGGCGTGGCCACAGGCGGCGTTAATGCCGTCCTTGGTAGCGCATCGAGTCTTCGTGTTCGGGCTGTCAAACCCGGCGCCGGGGATCCGGCGCGGCGCAAGGTTACTCGGGGTTGCAGTCAGGACGCAACGCCGTTCAGCGCTGCTATTGAACAACCTCTCGATTTAAAAATGGCCCATGGTGAATAGCTGCTTGGCTTGCCGTCCCATATGGCGCCCCCACATTCCAATGTGATCGGGCGGGATTGTCTCGCTCGGCATACCGGAGAACAAAAAATGAGCAGAGACTTAAGTCGCGACCAGGACCTCTTCAACAGGTCGGAGAAATGGGAAACCGGATATGTGGTGGGTTGCTATCCCGAGGAGGATCGCCAAACAGTCAGAGACGCAATCAAGAAGGGTATTGAAAGTGACGCTATCAAGAACATGACCCATCTCGAGCTGTACAACTGGATCGAAGAGGAAACGGGACTTCCGGTCCCAGTAGCTAACCCTCGCGGATAACTACGATCAAGAAAAGGTCAGGCCGCCTCCTAGCGGCCTCCCTTCATTACCACTATTCGTCCACATCAGCCTCGAAGGTATAGGGCTTGAAGCGCACCACCTCCTCACCGATCCAGTCGTTCAGTTCCTCGAAGCGCGCCTGCAATGGCACCACCTCGTTCCGGTAGAGCGCCCTGGTGGTCTTTTCCACATCACCGAAGCCGGAGGTGTTCTTGGGAATGATCCCGATCAGGGCCGCCGGGATACGGTGCGCCGCAAGCACGTCATCGCGGCTGGTGTCTTTGATATTCAGGAAGTCATCCTTGGCCATCACCTCGCTGATCGGGATGACCTGAATGCCATCTTTCTTGCCGTTCGGGGAGTACATGAACAGGTTCCGGAAATTACCCGGCCCCTTTGCATTCCGCAGCGCCTCCCGGAGATTGTCGACGTCCTGTTCTTCCTGGGCGGCATCGCTCATGTACAGGATGAACCCCGCATGGCTGCCGTTCTGATAATAGCGACGGCGGAAAATGGTGGCGGCCTCGTTCAGCAGGCCGCTCTGGATGCTGCTCAGATACTCCGGCAACCCGTAGATTTCCTGATTGATATCCGGCTCCATCAGGTGGAATACCTTGCCCTGTTTGAACTGGTGCTCTCGCAGGTGACTGTAGATGTACCAGTAGTCCCCCTCCTCCATACCCCGGCGGGTATAGCGCGCGAGGGCGTGCTTGAAACGCAGCGGCTGGCCAAGCATCGAGTCCTGCAATTCCAGGTATCCGTTACCAAAGGTCATGTAATCCAGCGCCCACTTGGTGAATTCCGCCCGGCTCAACTTGGGGTGCGGGATAAAACACGACTGCAGGATATTCCGCTTGACATAGATCGAGGACGAATGGTGCGGGCTGGCGCGGAAGAACTTAGCCAGGAACTCGAAGGACACAGGAGGTTCATACCAGCGTCCGTTGTGCCATGCCTCGACATAATCCAGCAGCTCGCGCCCGGTGACGACACTTTCAGGCTCGCCGAACGTGAAGACCTGCATTTGTTCCTGTTTCGGTTTTACAGCGGCGCTGTCTTCGGCGGTCATCAGCTTATCTCCAGGATGGATCGGTTGCGGGCAGTGCTGCCCTCGAGGGGTTCATTGGCCAGTGCGTGCATCGTTGCCCAGGCCACGTCCGCATGGCCGGTTTCTTCGCTTCGACCTGACACATAGGTAAGCCGTTGCTGGCTGCCAGTGAGGGTTTTCTTGATGGCCATAAAGGACTGCGTGACATCATTCCAGCCAGCGTCGAATTCCAGCCGGCGATGGCGGATCACGTCCTGCGCTTTCAGCACCAGGGTGGCTTTCACTTCGGGCGAGTAGTTGAAGGCACGCACGGCGGGGAAAAACTGTTTTACCAACTGGTAAACGCCCTGCCCCAGCCCGGTGGTATCGATGCCCATATAGGTGATGTTGTAGCGCTGGGTGAGTTTGCGAATAGCCTCGGCCTGCTCGGCAAAATCGTTCGAATGCCACCGCAGTTTTTCGACGATACGGAACTTGCCGCCCGGCACCACGGGCGGGACCAGGATGACGCATGCCTGGCTGTCGCCGCCATTGCTGGGGTCATACCCCAGCCAGCACGGCCGGCTCCCCATGGGTCGGGCGGCAAACGGCTTGAAGTCGGTCCAGGCTTCCCAGGAATCGACGTGGCAGCCCATCATCTCGGCCAGTGGGAAGACCGAGAGCGAATCGTCCACAAATTGGCACATCAACAGGTTGGCATATTCGTCCGGGCTGTATTCCAGGCAGAGCTGGTCCAGGTCGAACAGGTCACACCCGCCGGCAACGGCATCCTCGACCGTGACGATCTGGCGCCATTGCCCGTCGTCACACAGTCGGCCCTGCGCCAGTGCCGCATGGCTGATATCCACCTCGACCCGCTTGTCTTTTTTGCGCCCCCGGTTGAAAAGCTGCCCGTTCCAGAACGGGTAGGCGTCGTGGGTCAGCGCGGACGGCGTTGAAAAATAGGTCTGGCGCCATCTCTTGTGCATGGCCATCCCGGAGGCGACTTTCCGCAGTTCCAGGAACTTGTGGATCCAGAAGTATTCATCCAGGTACAGGTTGCCGTGGTAGCTTTGCGCCGTCCGGCTGTTGGTGCCCAGGAAATACATGGTGAAATCATGGTCATCGGTGCTGATGTGGAGCGGATCACCGCTCAGTTCCACATCGCCGACCCCGGCCAACTGGATGACGTACTCGCGGAAGACATGCGCCTGCGCTTTCGAGGCACTCAGGAATATCTGGTTTCGCCCGGTGTCCAGGCCATCGACCAGCGCCTCCCGGCCAAAGTAGTAGGTCGCACCGATCTGGCGGCTTTTCAGGATATTACGGATACGGTGATGCTTGCCGGCCTCACACCACAGCCGCTGATAATCGAACTGCTGCTCATGGAACTGCTGGGTGATGAGCTGGATAGCATCCGGCGAGAAATAGTTCTTCTTGGGGCGCTTCTTCGGCGCCGCGTTACGGTTCTTGATCTTGGGATTGAGGTCCGCCTCTTTGCCGGTGTTCAGGTACTGGCCGACACGGGCCATACGCTCCATCTGCCGGCCCAGCAAGTCTATTTCCTTGAAGTCTTTGCCGGACTTATCTTCCTTCATAACGAGCTGGATATAGCGCAGCTCTAGCGCCGCGTTGACTTTCTTGACGGGTGCTGTTTCTTTCCAGCCATCCGCGTCCTTCCAACTGTGCACCGTGGTAACAGGGCGCTCCAGGTGGCGGGCAATTTCCGTGCACGACCATCCAAGCCAGTAAAGGATTTTTCCTGTTTGGCGGTGGTTTACTGATGTGATGTCTGGTGTCTGCATGCGGGAACGGTAGCCGCGACGCGGCGCGTGGGCATCAGGCTGCCGTTTGTATTTGTTCCAAATACAAACACCTGATATTGCGCCTCAGCCAGCCCATTACCACGATGGCCTCATTCAGACCTATCCGTAAAGAGGCCAGCCAGCATGTCCACCAAATCGAAAATGTTCCGCGTCGCCACGTCTGGAAATACGGTCGATGGCCGCGAACTGTCGGTGCAACAGATCAAGGATCTGGCGGCAAGCTACGATCCAAAAAAATACGGTGCCCGCGTGTGGTGTGAACACTTGCGCGGCCTCCTCCCGGATTCCGTGTTCAAAGCGTTTGGTGATGTACGGTCGGTGGAAGCCCGCGAGGTCGATGGCGGAAAATGGGGCCTTTTCGCGGAGATCGACCCCACTCCCGAACTGGTGACGATCAACCGAGCACGCCAGAAGGTCTACAGCAGCATTGAGATTATTAAAGACCCGGACACCGGCGGCCCGTACCTCGGCGGCCTGTCTGTCACCGATTCCCCGGCATCCACCGGCACGGACATGCTGATGTTTTCCCGGCAGCAACGCCCGGAAAGCACATTCACCGACTACATCGAAGGCCCACCGCTCGAATTTATCGAAATCGAGGAACAGGAAGGTCTTTTCTCCCGCGTCAAAACCCTGCTGGGTGCCAGCTCGAAAAAGAGCGATGACAAGTTCAGCGCGGCCATGCGTGACGTACATTCCGCTGTTGAAACCATTGCTCAATCAGTCGTCGCGATGGAGGAACGCTTCGCCGCCTTACCGGAAGTGGATGGCACCGAACTGAAAAAGGTCCGGACGGACCTGGACGCCCTGACCCAGAAACTTTCCCAAACGCCGCAATCACAACGCCCGGCCCATTCCGGCGGTGACGGTACTGAACTCACTGACTGCTAACGCCGACGCAACCGGAGATATCAATGCGTACTGAAACCCGTACCCTGTTCAATGCCTACCTGAACCAGTTGGCGATGCTGAACGGTATTTCTGATGCATGTCAGAAGTTCGCCGCCACACCGACCGTGGAACAGAAGCTCGAAGAGCGTATCCAGGACTCCAGTGATTTTCTGTCTCGCATCAATGTGATCGGGGTGGATAACCAATCTGGCGAAAAGGTGGGCATTGATGTTGGCTCGACCATCGCCAGCACCACCGACACGGGATCCGGCACGGAACGTGAGCCGGTGGACCCCAGCAATCTGGATGCACACGGTTATATGTGTACCCAGACCAATTTCGATACCGCCCTGCGGTACGCGAAGCTGGACGCTTGGCGCCACTTCATTGACTTTCAGGCGAAGATCCGCAACGCGATCCTCAAGCGCCAGGCGCTGGACCGCATAATGATCGGCTTTAACGGTATCTCGCGAGCGGCCACCTCGGACAGGACTGCCAATCCGCTCCTGCAGGACGTCAATATCGGCTGGCTTCAGAAGTGGCGCTTGCACGCTTCCGACCAGGTCATGGACGAATCGGAAGAAGGCTCCGGCGTGGTGGGTTATGGCTCGGGCGCTGCGGCCACGTATCAGACGCTGGACGCGCTGGTGTACGACGCCAGCGAATCGCTGATCGACCCTCAATACCGTGACGGCACCGACCTGGTGGCCATCGTGGGCCGGGATATCTTGCATGACAAGTATTTCCCGCTGATCAACCAGGATCACAAGCCGACCGAAGTGAAAGCCATGGATCTGATCCTCGGTGCCAAACGGATCGGTGGGCTGCCGGCCATGCGTGTTAGCGGCTTCCCGGCGGGCAAGATCCTGATCACGCCGCTGACCAACCTCAGCATCTACTGGCAACGCGGCACCCGCCGCCGCCTGGTCCAGGACAACCCGAAGCGCGACCGCATTGAGAACTACGAATCCGTCAATGAAGCCTATGTGGTCGAGGACTACAAGGCGGGCTGTCTGATCGAAAACATCACCGAGATCAATGAGTAACGCTGAAACGAACGAGCCTTGAAGCACTGGCAGCACCTGGCCCCGGCAACGGGGCCTCTTTTAAGCACGGAGGACGGATGAAATCGCCTGCCCAGAAATTCCGCGAACGCGCCCTGGCCAAACGTCAGACGGCTGACGACACCCCACAGGACAAGGCCATTGCCACGGCCTACGAGCAGCAACTGATGCAGCTCGCGGTGGACAAACAGCGCCTGAAACAGATCCAGAGCACCGAGCAGAAAGGCCACCTCAAGGCGGAACTGGTGCCGAACTATTTCCCGTGGATTAAAGGCGTTATCGCGTCAGACGCGGGTCATCAGGATGACGTGCTGATGACTGTGATGGTCTGGGCCTTCGATGCCGGCATGTGGGCGGTGGGCCTGGAGATGGCGGGCTACGCCATTCAGCACAAGCTGGTAATGCCCGATCAATACCGGCGCACGACTGCGACCGTGGTGGCGGAGGAAATCGCCGACGCCGCGCAACGTGGCGCTGAGGTTCCACTGGATGAACTGCTGTACGCCCTGGACCTGACCGCGAGCGAGGACATGCCCGACGAAGTGCGCGCCAAGCTGCACAAGGCCCTGGGCAATGCGCTGCGGGATATTGAGCGCTGGGCTGACGCGGCAGCGCACTACCAGCGCGCCCTGTCTCTCCACCCCGCCGCCGGTTGCAAGAAAGACCTCGAGCGCGCGGAACGCGAATTGAAAAAAGCCGGCGGCGCCACCGCCGGATAACGAGTCGGTCCCCCGACGCCCGGCGGCGGGGTTCTGGCGGGTGTCCCCTCCGTCACCCAACAGAACCCCCCACCGCCGACCAGGGGACACCCCGGAGGCACTATGTCATTCGTCGTCACAGGTAACGGCAGCGAGCCGGCCCAGGCCATCGAGAATGACGGGTTTTTCCCCGCCATCGAGCCGGAGGATTTTCGCGCGGCGATGCGTGAGGACAAAACGGTCCCCAACGAACGCCTGGCGGCGGTGCTGATCGAGGCCATGATCAGCGTGAACCGGGAGCTGGCACCGCTGCGCACACGCCACCCCGGTGCCCAGACGCTGGCCGATATCGATGCACCGCACATCAACGGCGAAAGCGTGATGCTGCACCGCTACCGCCGCGCTGTGTACGCGCACGCCAAGGCTGAACTGCTGGAGCGTTACGTCGATTACGACAGCACCAACAGTGCCCAGGGACGGGGTGAGCAAAAGCAAGACACGGCAGACGACCAACGCCGCAACCTGCGCTGGGCCATCAGCGACCTGCTGGGCACGCCCAGGATCAAGGTGGAGCTGATATGACCGAGGTGCGCGCGGTTGAGGGCGACACCGTGGACCTGATCTGTTGGCGGCACTATGGCCGCACGGCAGGTGTTACCGAGGCTGTTTATGACAGCAATCCGGGCCTTGCCGATGTTGGCCCGGTGTTGCCAAGGGGGACGCTGGTTCGATTGCCCGAGCAGGCACCGGCACCAGTTAAAAAAGGCATCCAACTGTGGGATTGAGATGGGCGAACTCTGGCAAAAATTCCAAATACACGCCGGGCATGGCTGGGTGGCTGCACTGGCAACCCTGGGAGGTTTGATGAGCTACATCTATCACCACTATGGCGCCGATGTCCCCTTCGACTGGAAACGCTGGCTGCTGGAAGGGCTGATGTGCGGCTTTATCGGGCTGACGTTTTCCTACGGCCTTCGCGCCGTGGGCCTGCCTCAAGACGTGGCTAGTTTCGTGGGCTGCGCGGTGGGCTGTATCGGTGTGCAGGCCAGTACCGAACTGTTGAAAAAACTGGTGCGCAAACGCGCGGGGATTGATCAATGACAAAGCGCGTCGATGACATCATCAACGAAGTGATCCAGATCGAGGCCGGCTATGTGAATCACCCGGCGGATCGCGGTGGCCCAACACGCTACGGGATCACCGAAGCCGTGGCACGGGCCAACGGCTACAGGGGTGCCATGCAGAACCTGCCTCGGGCCTTTGCGCATCAACTGCTGAAAAAGCGCTATTTCATTGAACCAGGCTTTGAGGCCGCCGCCGAAATCAGCCGGGAAATTGCCGAGGAACTGACAGACACCGGGGTCAATATGGGGCCGCCGGTGGCCACCCGGTTCTTGCAGGTGGCGCTGAACGCGCTGAACCGCGACCAGCAGGACTACCCGGACATCGAGGAGGACGGCCAGCTCGGGCCGGTCACCCTGCGCACCCTGCAAGCCTTCCTGGACAAGCGCGGCCGCCTTGGCGAACAGGTCATGCTGACCGCACTGAATTGCCAGCAGGGCGCGCGCTATATCGACATCGTGCGCCGCGACGCAAGCCAGGAAGCCTTTATTTTCGGCTGGCTGGCAAACCGGGTGGTGCTGTGACCTTGCAGGCCCGCGTGGTCTTTGTCCTGGTGGTGCTGGGCAGCACCTTCCTGCTCGGCTACTGGTTTGCCGGCCGGGTCTATGGCGAACGGATCGCCACCGCCAACAATGCCCGGCTCACGGCAACGCTGGAAATCGAACGGTTGCGCCGTCAACTGAGCGGCAGTGTCGCCCGCGAGATCCTGGCGGAAATGGACGCGGAAGCTGCGCGCTCGCAGATCGTCACCCGAGAGGTTATCCGCTATGTCGAAAGCCCTGATGCTGGCCGCTGTGCTTTGCCTGAGCAGTGGGTGCAAATCCATGACAACGCTGCCGGACTGCCCGGCACTGTCGTCACCGCCGGACATGCTGATGGCGCCAGTGCCGGCCTCCCTGGAAACGCTCCGCCGCTGACCGATGCCGATGCACTGAAAGTCGTCACGGCCAATTACCAGACGTGTCACCAGCAACTGGTGAAGGCCCGTGGCTGGCGCGCCTGGTATTGCGGCCAGGCGCCGGAGGATCCCCGCTGTGAATAAGCTCCGGTCGTTACGCCAGCATTTGCTGGACGCCTGCCCGGATCTCAAACGTGACCCGGACAAGCTGCTGACGTTCGTCCAGGAAGGCACGGTGCTGCACACGCCGCGCAAGTCGAGCCTGACGCACCGCCAGGACTATATCGCCACGCTGGTGCTGACGGATTTTTCCGGACCGCTGGATGCCGTGACCGTTCCAGTCCTGGCGTGGCTGGAAACCAATCAGCCCGACCGCGCCAATCTTGAGGCGTTGCAGTACGAGGCGGAGATTCTCGACAACGACAGCGTGGATCTTGAGATCCGCATCCCGTTGACGGAAAGCGTTGTCGTCACCGTGAACGGCGATGGCACGGTCACCGCTGAACACATCGGTGAGCCGGTGTATGTGGGCGATGAAACGCAGCCGGACAGCCTGAAAGAATGGGAGCTGACACATGGCTTCTGATGATCTGACGGCATTCGAAGCCTGGGCCGGCGCCCTACTGGCACGGCTGGATCCCGCTGCGCGCCGCCGCATTGCCCGCGATATCGGCATGGGCCTGCGCCGCCGGCAGCAACAGCGCATCCGCGCCCAGCGGAATCCCGATGGCTCGCCATTCGAAGCGCGCAAGCAACGGCTGCGTGGCAAACGCGGCGCGATCCGCCGGCGGGCCATGTTCCAGAAACTCGCCACCGCCCGGTTCCTGCGCGTCAGGACACTCGCTGACGCCGTGGCAGTGGGATTTTTCGGGCGCGTTGCCCGCATTGCCCGCGTTCACCAGTACGGCCTGCAAGATCAGGTCGCGCCGGGTGGCCCGCGCGTGCGCTATCCGACCCGGCGCCTGGTGGGCTTTTCCCCTGGCGACAGCGCGTTCGTGCGCGATGCCTTGCTGCGCCATCTGGCAGGGGGTGATGCGTGAACCTGGCCGAGCTGGCGCGCCGCCTGGAAAACATGATCCGCCTGGGCACCATTCACAGCGTCGAGGGCCGTCGGTGCCGCGTGGAAAGTGGCGACCTGCTGACCACCTGGCTGCCCTGGTTTGCGGCCCGCGCCGGCGACGATACAAGCTGGTGGCCGCCTTCGGTCGGTGAACAGGTGACCGTGTTCAGCCCGAGCGGCGATCTGGCCCAGGGGCTGGTGCTGGTGGGGCTGTATTCCGATGCGCACCCGCCGTCCACCACTGACCAGGCCAGCCGCGAGATCGCCTTCGCGGACGGCACGGTGCTGCGCTACAACAAAACCACCCATCGGTTGGTGGCCAATGTCCAGGGCGACATCGATGTCCGCGCCACCGGCAATATCGAGGCCACGGCCGGCGGTAGTATCGCCGCCTCGGCTGCGGGAGATATCCAGGCCGAGGCCGCCGGCCGGGTGGTGGCGCTCGCCCCCGTGGTGCAGGTCGATGCGGCCACCATTACGTTCAACGGTGCGGTGAAGGTCAACGGCCCACTGACACTCGCCGGCCCGCTGTCCGCCGCCCCCGGTGCGGCCGGCGGCGGCGCCACGCTACAGGGCAATTTCTCCATCGAGGGGAATCTCGACGTCATCGGTTCAATGACGAACAACGGCGTTGCGGTGGGCAGCACGCTGCGGGTGGGCGGCGTAACACCTGGCTCGGGCACATCGGAGAATCCGGTATGACCGGCATGAATGCCTACACCGGCAAGACCATGCCGCGCCGGGACTATCTTCAGCAGTGCATCCGCGACGTCCTCACCACGCCCATCGGTAGCCGCGTCATGCGCCGCGCCTACGGTTCCCTGCTGCCGGAACTGATCGACCAGCCCCTGCACGGCGCAACGCTGTTGCGCTCTTACGCGGCCACCGCCACGGCCATCATGACCTGGGTGCCAAGCGTACAGATCCAGAGAGTGCTGCTGATCGTCAGCGAAGGTGGCCTGGTGGTGGATATCGAAACCGTCGAGAACGGCACCGTAGGGCAGTTGCAGGTGCCGCTGGGCCTGAAAGGAGCGGTGTAGTCATGAGCAGTTATTCCGTGGTGGATCTGAGCCGGCTGCCAACGCCTGATGTGGTCGAGACGCTCGACTATGAACAAATCCTCGCCGACATGATCGCCGACCTGGCTGGTCTGGATCCCGACGGCCAGTTCGAGGATCTGACCGATGCCGACCCGGCCTACAAGATCCTGCAGGTGTGCGCCTATCGCGAGATGCGGCTGCGCGCCCGTATTAACGCCAGCGCGCGCGCTGTCATGCTGGCCACCGCCACGGGCGCCGACCTGGATAACATCGTGGCAAAAGAACCCTACAACATCACACGGCTGACCCTCAGCGAGGGTGCCCCGACCGCTATCCCACCGATCCCCGCCGTGTATGAAAGCGATGAAGCGCTGCGCCGCCGCGCGCAGCTCGCGCCGTCTCGATACAGCACCGCCGGCAGCATCGAGAGTTATATCTTCCACGCGCTGGGCGCGCATCCCGATGTACTGGATGCCAAGCCATACAGCGTTCTGCCAGGGCAGGTCATTCTCGCTGTGCTGTCCCGGCACGGATCCGGCGCACCGACACAACAAGTGCTCGACGCCGTGGCGGGCGCATTGACGGAAGACAACACTCGGCCACTGACCGACGAAGTGCTTGTCCAAAGCGGTGGCATTATCGAGTACGCGGTGCAGGCCACCCTGATCCTCTACCCCGGCCCCGATGAAAATGTGGTGCTGGAAGAAGCGCGGCGACGTGCCCAGCAGTATGCGGATCGCACTCACGCTCTGGGGCTGGATGTGACCCTGTCCGGGATCTACGCCGCGCTGCATGTCGAAGGCGTCCAGAACGTGCATATCGATCTGCCCGGTGCGGACATTACCGCCGCCGATCACGAGGCCACCTATTGCACCAGCATCACGCTGGTGATCGGGGGCCGTGATGAGTGACCTGTCCCTGCTGCCGCCGAACGCCACGCCCCTGGAGCGCGCCCTCGAGGTGGCCACCCGCCGCGCGTTCGACGTGCCGGTGCCCGTCAAAACCGTGTGGGATCCGGAAACGTGCCCGGTGGCGCTGTTGCCCTGGCTGGCCTGGGCCTTTGCCGTGGATCAATGGGACAGCCGCTGGAGCGACGCGCAAAAGCGGGCCGTGGTCGGGAACGCCATCGCCATCCACCGATACCGGGGCACGCTCGGTGCGGTGAAGCGCGCTATCGCCTCGCTCGGTTACGACATCACCATCCGGGAGTGGTTTGAAGAATCGCCCCGCCGCGATCCGTTCACGTTCCGGGCGGAAGTGCGCATTGCTGACAGCGGTGTCGAGCTGCCGCTGTACCGCCAACTGGAACAACTGATCAATGACGCCAAGAACGTCCGCAGCCACCTGACCGGCGTCACCCTGGTGGGCGTCACGGAGGTCGATCTGTTCCTCGGCGTGGAAGTGATCTCCGGCAACGAGGTGGAGATTGGCGCCTTCGATCAACAGCACATCGACAGCTACGGCAGCCTGAACGTCGCCGTGGGCATCGCCATGTCAGTCAATGTAACGGTCTTCCCGGAGTGAGCATGCCGAGAATCTACTACGGTCTTCCCACCGCCCTGGGCCGCGCCAGAATTGCCCAGGCACTGGCAACGAACTCGCCGCTGAATCTGGACACGATGGTCTTTGGGGATGGCCAGGGCGTGCCGGTCACGCCCGATGACCAACGCAGCACGCTGGTGCGCCAGGTGCATGAGGTGCGTCTGAACCGGGTCTACCCGGTGGGCGGCAGCGAAACCGCGTTTATCGCGGAGGCGATCATTCCGCCTACCGTGGGTGGCTTTGTGGTGCGCGAGGCAGGCGTGAAAGACCGCGACGGCGACCTGATTGCCATTTGCAATTTCCCCGCCACCGAAAAAGCCACGGTCGAACAAGGGGCCACCCAGGATCTGATCGTGCGCATGCTAGTGGTGGTCGCGTCCACCAGCGCCATCAGCATGCAGATCAACCCCGCTGTGGTGGTGGCCAGCCGCGCATGGGTGTTGAGCAATTTTCTTTCCGCACCCGGTGGCACCACCTGGCAGGTGCTGCGCAAACGCTCGAATTCCGATCATGATGTCGAATGGTTCGACCTCGACATCGAGGGGCTGAGTATCCAGTTCGACACGCGCGACGAACTGCAGGAACTGGCAGAGGCTCAAACCGTCGTGAATTGGGCCGACATCGGCACCAGCAATGCCGGCTATTACATCAATGGCGCCCGTCTGATTCGTGAGGTGGATTACACCATCACCGGCGACGCGCAGATCACACTCGCGGAAGCACGCGACGCCGGTACGCTGATCTATGGTGTGCAGAATGACCAGACCTCCGGCATCAACCATGCCTCGGAGGAAGTGTATGGCCTGACCAAATTCGCCGGGGACGATGCCGCGAAGGAAGGAATCAGCCGTGATCTTGCCCTGTCACCGAAAACGCTGGATGTCGTTCTGGCCGAACGTGGGTTTGCGCGCCGCGGCAATAACCTCTCCGACCTGGACAGCGCGAAGGAAGCCCAGATCAATCTGGGCATCTATGACTACATTCCGAAGGCGATGTGCATCACCTCTCTGGCGCAGGCTGACGTGCGCCACGCCTACTACACCGTCTCCATTCCGGCCAACAGTTCCATCATGCGGATCCAGTGGGTGACGCCGATAGGCGGGCTGCCGTTGCCAGGCGATGACGACCCACTGAAAACCCAGGCCATCCGCTTTTACGCCGGCAACCGCATCTCCTTCACCGCCGTGAGCGGCAACCTGCCCGCGTCAGGGACCGCGATCGTCACCAGCCATTGGGCAGAATCCATACCGGAGTCGTTCGGTTTCAACATCAACGTCGCGCCCGTTCCAAACGCAAGGTACGGCTCGGTTCGGATCCAGCTTCACCCGGTTATCAAAGGGAAAAACGTCGCTGGCGTTATCCGGGAGGCCGGTGACCAGATCGGGCGGGCCACGGTCAATTTCATCCCGGACGCGCTGTCAGCCAGCAAGCGCCAGTACCTGATGGGCGGGGGCATGTGGATGTACAACTCGAGCCATTCACCGACCTGCAACCTGGACGGCGGCATCGATCCGCCGATTTCCAGCATGTACGCCGCCATCCGCGTTGAAGCCTACGACGCCAATAGCCTGGTCGGGCCTGACGTGGTCCCCCTGCACTTCCTGGAGGTTTGAGCATGGCCCTGTATTTCACCCGTCTGACCGCTGCTGGTGAAGCGCTGATCGAGGAAGCCACCCGCACGGAAACACGTTTGCAGATCACGCATATGGCGCTGTGCGATGGTGGTGGCGTGCCTTATGAACCCAGCAGGGAGATGGAACACCTGATCAATGAGCGTTACCGGGGCGAGGTCGCCATGGTGGCGAGCGTGCCTGGTGCAGCCAATCTGATTCACGCAGAAATGATGGTGCCCGGTGACAAAGGTGGCTTTACCTGCCGCGCGCTGGGCTTGTTCGCTGGCGCCACCCTGGTGGCGGTGGGGAACACCCCGCCCATGCCCTTGCCAATGCTGGGCACCGGCAGCACTATCGTGTCCTCCATCAGCGCGGTGGTGCGGATCCTGGGCGTGGACGATGCGGCGGTGGTGATCGAGATCGTGGCCGGTGACGCGACCCAGGCATGGGTGCTCAACAACTTCGCCACCAAACAGGATCTGCTTGCCCTGCCCAGCCAGGGCAACAAGCTGGTGCCGTGGGATATTCCTGCGCATCAGCAGCTCACCGCATTGTCCGCCTTGACCGCAATGGATCCGGCCCTGCTGCCCACACCGCCGGTGCAAAGCATTGATGGCCTGACCGTCACCTCTCCACCACCAGGCAGCGTGCTGGGTGTTGTGTTCGACGGCGCCCCGCCGATGTCCGGGATCTACTGGTGGCTGTTGGATATTTCCGCCCTGGCATCGGAATCCATTTCACAAGCCCAGGTGCAGGCCGGCATTTCAGCGTCTGATCTGGCCGACAATGACGGCATCATGGTTTATGCCCTGGCCGGCAATGTGCAGGTGACCAGCGAAGCGCTGGGCGCCATGACGCCGATCTCGGACAACACGATTTTTTTCGAGGTGGATTTCACGGCCAATACCCTGCGCGTGGCCGTGGCTTCGATCAGCTACGACCAGACCACTGTGCTGCCTTTCCCGCTTGCCGACGCCCTTTACGGCATCACGGGCATAGGGCAATGGACGGAAGATGTCGCCCTATCAGTTTCCGTGGATCCTGCTGAACTGGCCGCGTACTCGCCCAGCGAGGGCAGCCAGCCCATGCAAACCGTGTCCACCTATCTGCCCGAAGATGTGTCCGAGGGCGACCTGTTGGCCATCACTGCACCGGGCCAGTATCAGGGCGCCGCGTATGCCGTTGACGATGTGGCCATGGTGTTGGACCTGACCGGCGGCAAGCTGGCGAAGCTCACGGGTGGCACCAGCGACGATGTTCCCGAGGAACCGCAATCCTCGCCGCCGGACATGGGCGTTCTGAAAATAGACTATGTGTGGTCAGGGATCCCACCGCAGGAAATCAACATTGGCCGTGATTCGCTGAACCTGTTCCTGCCCTCTGCATTCAATGTCCCCTTGCCTTCCTGGGCCATCAATATCGAACTTGAACCTGGCGACGTCGTCCGCAGGGTTGGCGAAGCGGTAGAAAAGGTGCCCATGCCGCCCGAGCAAAAGGTGGTGGTCGAGTTGTCCAGAAAGATGGAGGGTGGCGGGTCTATCGTTGCGCCGGTAGTGTTGCAGAATCTGTCGGCCTATCCGCACGTCCATGCAGAGCGCAATGCGCCGATCCTGGATGCCATTGGCGACCCGCTGCTGTATTCGCTCGCCGATGTCATCACGGGATCAGGATGGAGCGTTTCGACAGAACTCCGCGACCATATTCTGAGCGAAGCCGGAAACGCCGAACTCACAGTGGTGAAGTCGAACCTGCGCGACACGCTGCGCGGCGGGTGCGTAGTTGTCTCGGATGCCGGTGGCAAAATCGTTGCGTTCAACAGCTCCCTGTCACGCCGCCTGGGCGGCATTCAATCTGCCATTGGCGGGGGTGTCATCTACACACCGCTGTCCTTTTCTCGGTCAGGGCGCCGGCTTTCATGGGGGGCGGGCACACAGGTAAAAACACTCGACCTGGATGCCGGCACCCTCACCGGCGCGAATGTCGCCAACGGTCAATTTCGCTGGTGTGGTTGGCATCCTACCAGGGAGGAACTGTATGTCGTCAGCGGTGGCATCAACCGTGTGTGGAAGATCGGCGGGGGTGGCGGCACCCTGTACCCGGCATATCCGGCCGACCCAGCCTACCCTGCGATGGGACAAGGCGCGTTCTCCCCGGACGGGAAATATCTGTTTGCCGGTGGCGGCGCCCCGTCATCCGCCTCGCCGGGTGCTGGCAATGCCATCTATGTGGTGGATCTGGACACCTTTGCACACCATGCGTTGATTGCCGAGCCAGGATGGTACGGCCCTGGCATCTTCGATGCTTACCAGATCGGCAGCGACTATTACGTCGCCAGCGCAACGCGCTACTACGATTCGTCTGCATTTCTGTACGGGCTGACCGAGGGCGCGGTGGTCAGAAGTTTTACGCTGGGCACTGAGCACCTGGTCGAAGGGATTGCCTTTATCCCTGACAAGACTTACCTCGGCAACACGGACCATGTTATTGCTATCGCCTACAGCAACACGGTCTCGCCGGAGGGCGTGGTGGTGAAAATGTACGATGTGGAATCCGGCACCGAACTTGGCTCTATCGCAGTCGACGTCACGCCAGGCATTGCTGGGAACGAGACACTGCTCCGCGCGTCGCCGGATGGACAATATCTCGCGGTGGGTGGCTCGCATATTATTGATGTGCAGGATCCCACCTTCCCGGTGCTGACAGACCTCGGCGGCCAGCCTGGCGTGCTTACCTGGGCGCATGTCGGCCGCTGAAAAATCCGCACACCAAATACCCCGCGCACGCCATAACTTTCCTCCTCCGCCTGTTTGTATTTGTTGCAAATACAAACAGGCTTTGATGTTCGCCCCCGGCAACGTGTGCAACATGGCCTCAAAGTGTCCCCGACCTGCGAGGCCCAAATGCCCGATCAATATCACCACGGCGTCCGCGTCATCGAAATCAATGAAGGCGCGCGCCCCATCCGCACGGTGGCCACTGCCATCATTGGTCTGGTCGCCACCGCGTCCGACGCCGATGCCACGCTTTTCCCGCTGAACAAGGCTGTGCTGGTTTCCAATATCCGCGCAGCGCTGTCCGGCGCCGGCACCGAGGGCACGCTGAGAAAAGCGCTGACCGCCATTTCCGAGCAAACCAACCCGATCATGGTGGTGGTGCGTGTACCGGAAGGCGAAGACGACGCGGCCACCACGTCGAATGTGATCGGCGATGTGACCGATGGCCAGTACACCGGCATGAAAGCGCTTCTGAGTGCGCAGGCACAGCTTGGGGTAAAGCCGCGCATCCTCGGCGCGCCGGGTCTGGATAACCAGGCAGTGACCACCGCCATGGTGGAGATCGCACAGTCACTGCGGGGATTCGTCTACGTCAGCGCCATCGGTGCGGGCGTCAGCGAAGTGCTGACCTATCGTGCAAACTTCGCCGCCCGCGAGGTGATGCTGATCTGGCCGGACTTCATGAGCTGGGACACTCAGGCCAACGCGGACGCCCAAGCCTGGGCGGTGGCACGGGCATTGGGACTGCGCGCCAAGATCGACCAGGACACGGGCTGGCACAAGACCTTGTCGAACGTGCCCGTGAATGGCGTCACCGGATTGAGCAAGGACGTGTTCTGGGATCTTCAGGATCCGAACACCGATGCCGGCCTGCTGAATGCCGGCGACGTCACCACACTGATCCGCCACAACGGGTTCCGTTTCTGGGGCAGCCGTACCTGCTCGGATGATCCGCTGTTCGCGTTCGAGAGCTACACCCGCACCGCGCAGGTGCTCGCCGATACCATGGCTGACGCCCATATGTGGGCGGTCGATAAAGACCTGCACCCGTCGCTGGTGAAAGACATCCTCGAAGGCGTGAACCGCAAGATGTCGTCGCTGACCAGCAATGGCTACCTGCTCGGTGGCAGCGCCTGGTACGACGACACCGTCAACACGCCCAGCACGCTGAAAGACGGCAAGCTGTGGATCGACTACGACTACACGCCCGTGCCCCCGCTTGAAAACCTGATGTTCCGGCAGCGGATCACCGACCGCTACCTGATTGACTTTGCTGCGGCCGTCAACGGCTGATCCTGACCCGACCCGGAGAACGACATGGGACTGCCCCGCATTCTGAAAAACATGGCCATCTTCGCCGATGGCAACAGCTTCGCAGGCGAGAGCGAGGCCATGACACTGCCGAAGCTGACCCGCAAAACCGAAGCCTGGCGCGGCGGCGGCCTGGGGGGCGCGGTGCATGTGGATCTCGGCCTGGACGACGACGCCCTCAAGGCTGAGTGGACCATTGGCGGCTACCCCACCCAGATCCTGCGGCAGTTCGGTGCCATCGGTGTCGACGGCGTACTGCTGCGCTTTGCCGGCGCCTTCCAGCGTGATGACAGCGAGCAGATCGATGCGGTGGAAATAGTCCTGCGTGGCCGCCACCAGGAGATCGACCGGGGCGAAATGAAGGTCGGCGAGCGCAACAGCACCAAGATCATCACCCACTGTGTTTATTACAAGGAAGTGCTCAACGGCGCCACGCTGGCCGAGATCGACGTGCCCAACATGATCCACATCATCGACGGCGTTGACCTGCTGGCCGAACAGCGCCGGGCAATAGGCCGCTGATTTCCATCGGCGGCGCGCAACGGTGCGCCGCCCTATCTCACCGTAACGGAGGCAACCCCATGGCAACAAAGCCCGCTGATACCAACGCAACCGATGACGCTGCGCAGGTCACAGACCAGACCAGCCACGTCCAGCAGGAATCCGACACGCAGAAATACGTCACCCTGGACGACCCCATCAAGCGCGCCGGGCAAACCATTTCCCGCGTACTGGTGCGCAAGCCGCAATCCGGCGAGCTGCGCGGTGTGTCGTTGATGGACCTGGCAAACCTCGATGTCAACGCGCTGATTACCGTCATCCCCCGTGTCACCACGCCGATGATCCATAAAGAGGAAGTGGCCCGGATGGACGTCGCCGACTTGATGCAGGTCGGCGCGCAGGTGGCCAGTTTTTTGGCGACGAAGGAAGCCAAGGCGGCCTACCAGAGCGCGTAGAACCCGTCATGGCGAACATCGCCGCGATCTTCCACTGGCCGCCGCCTGTCATGGACGTCATGAGCGTGACGGAACTGATGGCATGGCAGGAGGAAGCCCGGCGACGAAGTGGCAGCGACAAGTGATGTTTGCTATGTTCGGGATCCACCCTTTCACGGAGCACCTGCATGCTGACGATTCTGGGCATCGCCTTCATCACTGGCGTTGTGCTGGGGCTTCTGATCATGCTGGTGCTCGGCATCGAAGCCCTGGTCATGACAGTGCTGCATCAACGCATCTGGCCCGAGGGCAACGCCCCCGCCACTTTCGCCGCCCGCCGCACGGACGCCTACGCGCACCTGCACCGGCGCCTGAGCGCCGCTGTGCAGCGCCAGAAGGCCCGCGACGCCAAAGCCTGGGCGAAGCACTGCCCAACGCTGACACGCGCCGTACAGCGCACCACACGGCCCGACGCCTAAGCCTCTATTCCCCTGCTGTTGGCCGGCTGCGCCCGGCGCATGCTGACGCCCACCGGGAGCGCCCGGTATGAGCGATCACGCCTTGCAGCTTCGCGTGCTGTTCCGGGGGATGGATCAACTCACAGGTCCGCTGAAACAGGTCACCTCCCAGGTCAAGCGGACACGCAACGAACTGCGCGAGCTGGAGCAAACACAGCGAAAACTGAACACCTACCGGGAGATGCAGGCCGGGCTGACACAAACTGGCGAACGCCTGGAGCAAGTGCGCCAGAAAGCCCGGCAGCTTCAACAGCAGTTGGTTTCATCACAGAAACCGACGCAGGCCCTGAAAGATTCCTACACGCAGGTGCGGCGCGAGCTGGGCGGGCTGGTTACCGCCCAGAATAAGAAGACCCAAGCGCTAACAGCCATGCGGCAAAAGATGGAGGCGGCGGGGATATCGACCTCGAACCTTGGCGCCTATGAGCGCCGGCTCGCCGATAACATCAGCCAGGTCAATGCCAGGCTACGCACGCAGCAAACCGAACTGGACCGGCTGACGTCGAAACAGCAGAACCTGCAACGCCTGCGGGAACAACACGGCCGCGACATGATGCGCGTGGGCATGATCGGCGGTGCGGGTTATGCCGGCGTCGCGGCAGGCCGGCGCGGCCTGTCAGGCATGTGGGGGCTGATCTCGCCGGGGAATGATTTCAACTTCGCCATGAGCGAGGTGCAGGCGTTATCACGCCTTGACCGAAATTCTGCCGCACTGGCAGCGCTGCGCGGCCAGGCACGTTCGCTGGGCGCCTCCACGATGTACACCGCGACCGATGTCGCGGGTGGCCAGGCATTTCTGGCCATGGCGGGTTTTACACCGAACTCCATTCAAGCCGCGATGCCGGGGCTGCTCTCGATGGCCTTTGCCGGCAATACGGATCTGGCGCGCACGGCGGATATCGCCAGTAATATCCTCGGCGGCTTCGACATTGACCCTTCGCAGATGCCGCGCGTTGCCGATGTGCTGACGAAAGGCTTTACCACCGCGAACACCAACCTCGAGATGCTCGGGCAAACCATGGAGTATGTCGGCCCGGTTGCCCGCGCCGCCGGCATGAGCCTGGAAGAAAGCGTGGCCATGGCGGGGCTGCTGGGCAATGCCGGCATCCAGGCCAACAAGGCCGGCACCACGCTGCGCGCTATGCTGTTGCGGCTCAGTTCGCCCGTCACCGGGGCCAAGGCCGCCCTGCGTGAATTGAGAATCGAAGTCACGGACCTAAGCGGCAACGTGCGCAGCCTGCCGACGCTGCTGTCGGAAGTGGCCGAGGCCACGGCCGGGCTGGGCACGGGTGAACAGCTTCAATACCTCAAGCGGATTTTCGGCGAGGAACCTGCCGCCGGGATGGCGCAACTCATCAGGGATTCCGGCGCGGGCCGCCTGCGCGAATACCTGGCCATCGTCCAGGACAATGCCGGCGCCGCACAACAGACCGCCGACATTCGCGCCGACAACATGGTGGGCGACGTGGAGCAGCTCCGTTCTGCCTGGGCCGATGTCGGCATCACAATCAGCGATGCCGTCACCCCTACCCTGCGCACGCTGACGCAACAACTCACGGGCATGGTGCGCGGCATCGGCGCCTGGCTGGCCGAGCACCCCACCCTGACAAAATGGCTGTTCCTGAGCATTGCCGCGCTGCTGGCACTGATCACCGCTGTCGGTGGCCTGATGATCGCGGTGGCCGGGGTGCTGGCCCCGCTGATGCTCACCCGCTTTATGCTCGGCATGCTGGGTATTCAGGGGCTGGGTTTCATGAAAATCCTGGGCGGGCTGGCCACGGCCATTCGTGTGGTCGGTGTGGCACTGCGCTTTCTGCTGATTGCCGGCGGCCCCATCGTCTGGCTGATTCGCCTGATCGCGTTCCTGGCCTTCCTGGTGTATCGGAATTGGGAACCGATCAAGGCGTTCTTCCTGGATATCTGGTCGCGGATCCAGACGGCGTTTGCCGGCGGCCTGCGCGGTATCGGTGGGCTGCTGATGGACTGGTCACCGCTGGGCTGGCTGTACAAGGCGTTTTCCGGGGTGCTGCGCTGGTTCGGCATCGAGCTGCCGGACACCTTTTCAGGCTTCGGCGCGATGATCATCGACGGCCTCTGGCGCGGCCTGACAAACCAGTTCCCGCGCCTGCGCGACTGGATGCTGTCGCTGGGCGACATGATGCCCGGATGGCTGAAAGGCGCGCTCGGGATCCAGTCACCGTCGCGCGTGTTCGCTGCCATCGGCGTGGACACCATGGCCGGGCTGGCTCAGGGCCTGGAGAACAGCGGCGACACCCCGTTGTCGCGGCTGCGGGCGTTGTCCGGCCGCATCCAGGACGCCGGCCGGGGCATCATGCTCGGCCTGGCGGCTGGCGCGGCCAGCGGCGTGGCAGCGGCCAGCCCCGGCGGTCTGCCCGCCACCTCAAGCGCACCCGCCTACTACGAGATTCACATTCACGCCGCGCCGGGCATGAATGAAGAACGGCTCGCGCTGCTGGTGCGCGAGCAGATCGAGGCGCACGAACGGATGAAGGCCGTCCGCGCGCGGTCATCGCTACGGGACCAGGATTAACGCCATGACGATGATGACCCTCGGCATGTTTGTCTTCCAACGCAGCAGCGTGCCCTACCAGGAACTGAACCGGCAAACGGACTGGCGGCACGCCAGCAATGCCCGGCTGGGTGCCCGGCCGGTGCGCCAGTACATCGGCCCAGGCGATGACAACATCACGCTCTCCGGCGAGTTACGCCCGGAAATCACCGGAGGATCTATGTCGCTGGATGCCCTGCGTGCCATGGGCGACACCGGAAAGGCTTACGTTCTGATCGATGGCACCGGACGCCTTTATGGGCTGTATGAGGTCGACAGCCTCAGTGAAACGCAGCGGGAATTTTTCGAGGACGGTACGCCCAGGGCGATCCGGTTTTCCCTGGCGCTGCGCCGCAGCGATGCCGGCATCGTCGATAACCTGGGCAACCTGGCCGAAACCCATAACGGGCGGCTGTCATGAGCGAGCGCCGCGAGGAATTAATCCGGCCAGCCTGGCGCGTGGCGCTGCTCAACGACACCGGCGAGCGGGACATCACCGCGAATATCAGCCCGCGCCTGGTCAGCCTGACCCTCAACGACGAACGCGGCATCGAATCCGACGATGTGCAGATCGAGCTGGACGACGCCGACAACCTGCTCGAGATCCCGCCCACTGGCGCCCGCCTGAGCGTCAGCATCGGCTGGCACGGGCAGCCCCTGATTCACAAGGGCATCTACACCGTCGACGAACCGGACTATTCCAGTCCGCCACGCCGCTTGCGGCTGACGGCCCGCGCGGCGGACGTCAGCGGCTCCCTGGGGGAAAAGCGCGACCGTTCCTGGCACGATGTGGACCTGCGCAGCGTCGCGGCCTCCATCGCTGAACAACACGGCCTGACCTTGCGGATCAGCGATGTGGTAGCCGACGCCAACGTGGCACACATCGATCAGACGGGCGAGAGCGATATCTCGTTTATGACCCGGCTGGCGCTGGAATACTACGACGCGATCTGTACCGTAAAATCCGGCTATTTGCTGTTGACGCCTGCCGCCACCTGCGTGGCCACCAGTGGGCTGGAACTGCCCTCTTTTGTGCTGACCGAATCGAAGTGCAGCACCTGGCGCTGGCAGGCCCCGAAGCGGGACCGGAAGACCTGCGTGCGCGCCCACTGGCACGACATCGAAAGCGGTCAGCGCCGCAGCGTGACGGTGGGATTGGACGATGGCGACCGGCAGGTATTGCGCACCACCTACCCGAGTGAAGATGCCGCGCGGCAGGCAGCCCTGGCGGAACTGAAACGCCTTTCGCGTGGGGGAGAGCTACACGCCACGCTTGCCCTCGGCGCGGCGGAATTGATCCCCGAGGTGCCGGTGTCAGCAGTCGGGTTCAAGCAGCAGATTGATGCCGTCGCATGGGTGGCCAAGAAAGTCTCTCACTCCCTCAATGCGAATGGCTTTATCACCTCCGTGGAGCTGGAACCACGGGACAACGAAACCTGACGACCCCGAACAGACCACAATCCAGATACCTCATCGACGGTTCCGAAGCCGTAGCGCCAGCCTTCTGACGCCCCCGGTCTTCACTACTGGCTGAACGGTAACGCTCGATAAATGCGCTTTCATCGGGGGATATTTCATATATCCCCGTTAAAATAAAACGGAGATCGACGCCCGCAATACCCAACGCCGCCAGTTCCGATACTGACGGCAATTCGGTTTCTGATGATTCTAAAAAATCGAGGCGGGACTGTTCGATGCCCGTTCTGATGGAAAAATCCGCCCGCCCTGTTCCCCCGGAAAACCCTAACCTTACTCGCTCGACGAAAAGACGACATCCCGGCCCACGCGCGCCGGAATCTTTTTCATCATGCACTGTTATCCTCTTTTTTTATTTACTTTTTCTTCGTTTTTTCGGTCACCCAATTATCTCTTGCCAGAGACAACGATTAGGATGGGATATGTTTCCTATTTCTTTCTATCCTTTCCTCCCTCCTTTTCTCTATGCGCTCTATAGTGATCTGAAGCTCATGAGCCGGATGGAATTTTTCACTATTATCTCGCTCCGGCAGCCCAGCCATCTCCCTAATTCTCGACGCAAGTTCATGAGCAAAAAGTCCAAGCTTTGCATACTCATATTGCCTTATTTCAAATGCCTCAGGAAAATCCGGAGGGTCATGCAAATGAAAAAAAGCACAGTCAATTGTATAGTTAGAAGCATATATTTTGTTGCTGAAATTCAACACTTCGTAAGCAACATCATTGGGCAAACTCTTCCAATTCACACCAAGGTCATCAACCATAAATACTGGCAAGGTAAATTGCCCAAGATCCTTAGTAGAAGATGCCTCGGTCCAGTAAGCCACATCATAAGATATATCTATACATCTGAAGTAAAAACCATCTAGCGCCGCGGCCAAGCGAATTGCAGAGTAATCCCTTTCCTTTTTGTTCTTGGTCCACAGGAAAAACAAATCTTTAATACCGGCCGCAACGGCACCTACGATGACACCACCGATAGCAATAAGTGCACCCTCCATGTCACTCTCCCTAGCAATGGGAAATATTTAATATTTTGGCTTTCACAACCAATCATCCCCTTTTTTTATCCCTTGATGTTTCTTTTGCTTTTACTTCCGCCAGAGCTTTACTCACATTATCAAGGCTTTCTCGACCCTGCTTATCTGCATTCCGGTAATTATCCAATAATGCCGCTTCCTCTGCGGACAGGGCCGCCGCTGGCGAAGCCCGCATGCCTGTCACCACGTACTGAATATCCACACCCGCCGCCGCGATGGCCTGCAGGTAGGCAGTGTCCGGGTGGCGTTGATCCCTTTCATACAGGCTCTGGGCTGTTCTGGTGAGTCCGGCCAGCCCGGCGAACTCCTCCTGCCCCAACCCAAGGCGCTTCCTTTCAGCCTGTAATCGCTTCCCCAATGAATCCATTTGTGCGCATCCTTATTGACAATGCGTTCATTTGAACGCAATCTAAGCCTGTCACAGCAAGTCACAGAGAGTCTAAGGGAATGAAAGATAACCGGACTACCCCCTGCCGGGGCCGTCGCGCCCCTTCCATGCGGACCGGCCTGTCCGCCCAGGTACTGATGGGCCTCACCGCCGAGGAAAGAGCCACCCTGGAACAGGTCGCCGGGCTGGAAATGCGCAGCCTGAGCGCCACCGCCCGGATGCTGTTTCTGGACGGCCTGCGCGCCTATCAGAAAGCCACCAGCGAGGCGTGAGTCATGGCCTCGCCTCGCGTTTCAGCCAACCCCGGAATGCGGTGCCCGCACTGCACCAGCGGCGCGGCAGCCCGTTCCAGCAGGCAACTGAGCCGGCTGCTCAAAGAGGTGTATTACCAATGTAAGAACCCGGCGTGCAGCTTTGCCTGGGTGGCCCAGGTGGAGGCCGTGCGGGGACTCAGCCCCAGCGGCATGCCAAACCCTGCCGTCAACCTGCCGGTCAGCCCATGGCGGCCCGGCGATATCCCGATCACTTCCGATGAAAACCAGATATCGATCTTTGACGGACCTGGCGCCTGAACAGCGGCAGGCCATTGAGGAACACCGGCGCGCGTGCCTCGCTCGCTGGCTTTTGCAAGAAAAAACTACGGAGGAAATTCAACAATGGCTAGCAGACAAGACGCCCTCGTTCGGCGCATCGATGCGCCGGCACTTGCGGGAGAACTATCGCAAGGTGGCCCGGTACTCACCAATCAACAGCGGTTCATGATCGCCATGTTGTCCATGCCGATGATCGAGATCCGCGAGGCTATTGCGCAGCTCTCACATGAGGATGCAGAGGTCGCCTTTCATCTTGAATACCGGGGACTGCGCCGCCGCTGGGTGCTCGCATTGCTGCAACAGCAACGCATGCTGACACTGCTCGGCACGGAACGGGACACCGTTGCCTTTTTGTCTCGGCGCAAGCTGATCCAGATCGCCGACGCACTGATGCTGGCCCGTGCACACGCGAAATCGCCCCTGTCAGATATCCATTTGCAAGCCCTGATCCGCGACCTCGATACCGCCTTGGATGGCCTGGAGGGCGCCCGTGGATAATGCTCTGATCGCCCGGCGCCCTGGGAAACAGACACAAGATTTCTTTGAAGCCCTCGATAAGCTGCTCGACATCGCAGAAAGCGACACCGGGCAGGGCCTGCATGTGGCCAACTTCCTGCTCGCCTGGTGGAACGCTCAAACATGCGGCGGGTTTGACCTCACCGACCTCTGGGCCGTTGACCTTGATATTGCCCGGCGGATGTTCGTGATCATGCAGGGCATCGTCAATTACCGCATGTATCCCGACTCGCTCGGCTACTCCACGCGGTTTGAGGCCCTGATCCACTACCGACGCCCTCACCTGCTCGAACAGCAGGATTGACCATGAGCCACCACCACTACCCCGTCAGCCTGCGTAATGCTGCCCTGGATCTACATATCGGGCCACGCAAGCTGACGGCAGTGCTGGTGGGCCTGGGGGCCATTAAGAAAACCGAATTCGGCTACGAAGCCATGCCCGGCTGGGAGCGCTATGTCACCACCGACGCCCGCATGTACTGGCACGCAGGCATCGGTGCGTATCGGCACAGCGCCAAGGTGAAAGTCACACCCGCCGGGCTGGATTACCTCTCCCAGCAGATTTACCAGAAAGGAACCCCATGAATCCGCAGTTGCTGGATGAGGCGCGCAGACGCCTGATTAACGATTATGAGTTCCAGGACAGCAAAGGCGCCTGGCTCCAAAAAGGCCGGTGCCCGGAGTGTGACAAGAAAGAACTCTATACCCGTGCTGACGCACCCTGGGTGATCCGGTGCGGCCGTGAAAACAAGTGCGGCTATCATGAGCACATCCGCGAAATTTTCCCTGACCTGTTCGAGGATTGGGGGCGCCGTTTCCCGCAGAGCGACACGGATCCGAATGCCGGCGCTGATGCCTACCTGACGCTGCAACGCGGCTTTGACCTCGCCCTGATAAAAGGCTGTTACCACCAGAGCTACTACCACAGCACCAAGCTGGGCATCGGCTCTGCAACGGTTCGCTTCGACATTGCTCCCGGCATTTATTGGGAGCGTCTGATCGACCGCGCGGACCGCTTCGGCAAGAAAAAGGCGCACTTCAACTATGGCAGCAACTGGCAGGGCATGTGGTGGCATCTGCCGTCCTTGACGCCAGCCACTGCGGCTGACCTGTGGATCGTTGAAGGCATATTTGACGCCATTGCCCTCACCCACCACGGCATAGCGGCCGTGGCAGCGTTCAGTTGTAACACCTACCCCCACATCGCGTTGAAGCAATTGGCCGAGCAATGTGTCCAGGAAGACCGCCCCCGGCCTCGGCTGGTGTGGGCACTGGACGGCGACAAGGCCGGCCAGAAATGGACCCTTGCCCACCGGGACCGGGCCATCAAGGAAGGGTGGGACGTGGTGGCCGCACAGATCCCGCAGCGAGGTACAAAAAAGCGGGACTGGAATGACCTGCATCAGCTCGGGCTGCTCGGTGAGAAGCACCTCGAAGACTACCGCCACCATGGCGACCTGCTGCTGGCCAAGACCGTCAAGGAAAAAGCCTGCCTGATGTATAACCGCCGCCGGGAGAGCGGGTTCACGCTGGAATTCAGGAACCGCACCTATTGGGCCAAGCTGGACGAGGAAAACTATAAACAGGAAATCAAGCAGATCGAGACGAACATCGCCGACCTGGACGGTGAAAAGAAAGAGGCGAAGAAAAAGGACATGGAATGGCAGGCATGTGTGGCCGCCATCAAATGCCAGGAAATCGCAAGCTGCACCGCCCAGGCACTCTACTACATCGCCAACCAAGTCACCGATGAAGCCTGGTATTACTTCCGCGTCCGCCTGCCAGATGGCCGTGAAGTAAAAAGCACCTTCACCAGCGGCCAGCTATCCGGCCCAGGGGAATTCAAAAAGCGCCTGATCCACATCGCCCCCGGAGCCATGTTTACGGGCAACCTGCCGCAACTTGACCGGATCCTGCGCGACCAGCTCGAAGGCATCAAGACGGTGGAAACCGTCGATTACACCGGCTACAGCAAAGAGCACGGTGCCTATGTCTATGGGGAATTTGCCGTCAAGGATGGCCGGCTGCTGGAAATGAACGACGAGGACTATTTCCAGGCCGGCAAACTCAGCATCAAGTCGTTGAGCAGTTCGGTGCATCTGCACGTCAACCTGACCGGCGACGGCTACGACACGCGCTGGATCCAGGACGTGCACACCGCATTCGGGCTGAACGGCCTGGCCGCCGTAGCCTGGTGGCTCGGTAGCCTGTTTGCCGAGCAGATCCGGCAGCGCCAAAAATCCTACCCGTTTTTGGAAATCGTCGGCGAAGCCGGCGCGGGTAAAACCACGCTGCTGGAATTCCTGTGGAAGCTGGTCGGGCGGGACCATGAGGGCACCGACCCCAGCAAGGCCACCACCGCCGCCCGCGCCCGGATATTCTCCCAGGTGTCCAACCTGCCCGTGGGGCTGATTGAGGGGGACCGGGAGGACGATTCAGCCAAGACCAAACAATTCGATTGGGACGAGCTGAAAACCGCCTATAACGGCCGTTCCGTGCGTGCCAGGGGCATCAAGAACGGTGGCAATGAAACCTACGAGCCACCCTTCCGGGGCGCCATTGTCATCAGCCAAAACGCCGCCGTGGACGCCAGCGAAGCGATCATGCAACGGATCGTGCATCTGTATTTCGCTCGGGATAAACAGACAGCAGAAACCAAAGCCGCCGCCGACCGGCTCGCCCAGGCCAGCATCGAGACGGTGTCTCATTTCATGCTGAACGCCGTCCTCAAGGAACGCACGATTCTGGACACCTTCTGGCAGCGCGTGCCGGAGTACGAACGCCTGGTGATGGCCCGGCCGGACGTGAGCATCCCCCGGATCGCCTTGAACCATGCGCAGATGATGGCCATGGGGGATGCCCTCGGTGTACTGCTCAATCTGCCGGCGCAACTGCTCGAATCACTACGGCAGCACATTGGCGACATGGCCGGACAGCGGCAACGTGACCTCAGCGCCGATCACCCCGTGGTTCAGCAGTTCTGGGATATCTACGACTACCTGAACAGCGTGGATGCAGACCCGGTCGTGAACCATGCCAGCGATGCCGGCGTCATCGCCATCAACCTCAACCACTTCTATCAGGTCGCCGCCACCGCGAAGCAGCAATTGCCCGAGATGGCCGCGTTACGCCGTCACCTGAAAAGCAGCCGGACACGCCGATTCATCGAATCGAATCGCGCGGTGACATCAAAGGTCTTCAAGAATGAAACCGGCACCGGGCGCACTGTCCGCTGCTGGGTGTTCAGCAATCCACAAAGCAACCGGAGAACAGCATGACCACGAAACGGAGGGTGCACGCCTACTGCTGGCGCAGTGGGCGGATTGAAATTGGTGACCGCGTGCCCGAGGGCGCAAACCACATTGCCAGCGGACAGGAAGACATGGTCCGGCAGCAGATCCAGGGCACCGCCCGGCTGGCCTACGATAACAAGACTTTCCTGGTGCCCGGCGTACCAGAAGCAAGCACTGAGGACGAAGCCATTACGGCGCTGTGCCGGTACGTCCAATGGCTGGGCCAGCGGAATCAGCCTGGGTTCCGGGCGATAGGAGCTTGAATAGAAATGGATGCTATCGATCTTTTTGCAGGTCTCGGCGGGTTCTCCACCGGGGCAACGCTCGCGGGAATTACCGTGAAGTGGGCCGCAAACCACTGGCAAGATGCCGTCGCATGGCATCGCAGGAACCATCCGGAGACAAAGCACAATTGCCAGGATTTACAGCAAGCTGACTGGTCGCAGGTGCCTCGCACCAGCATGCTGCTGGCAGCTCCATGTTGCCATGGTCATACCCCGGCACGCGGCAAAGACAGGCCCCACCACGATGTCAGCCGCTCCACCGCCTGGGCAGTGGTTTCCGCTGTCGAATATCATCGCCACGACATAGTGGTTGTTGAAAACGTGCCCGGCTTTATAAGGTGGTCCCTTTATCCGGCATGGCATCAAGCGATGGCAGACTTGGGCTACCAACTCGCCCCGCACATTCTCGATGCCGCCGACTATGGAGTGCCACAACACCGCAAGCGCCTATTCATCGTCGCTACCCGTGGCCGGCATCCACTGTTCCTACATCTGGAACCGGAACCTCATATTCCCGCCCGTTCTTTTATCGATCTGCAGGAAGGACGGTGGCAACCAATCGATAAACCAGGACGAAGCCCCGCGACACTGCGGCGCGTCAGAAACGGTCGGAAACGCTTCGGGGACACGTTCATCATGCCCTTCTACAGCAGCGGTTCCGGACTGACAGGACGCAGTCTCGACCGCCCTATCGGCACCATCCCGACACGCGACCGCTGGGCCATCGTGCACGGCGATAAGATGCGCATGATCAACCGTTTCGAATGCCGAGACGGGATGAGTTTCCCCCAAAACCACCACATTCCAGACGATCACCGGCTTGCGGTTCATTTGCTGGGCAACTCTGTATGCCCGGAAGCAGCACGCCGATTACTTAACGCGATCAGGGAGGCAGCATGACGACCTATCACCCATTTTCTGAGCTTTCTCTTGCCCAGCAGGAACGGGCGCGCGCCACCTTTGTCGATGCCGGTCCCAGCGATGGATATCAATATGTCCTGGACACGGACGGCGTCATCCTGGCCAGAAGTAACACCTGCCGGGAGCAATCAGGATTTTCCATGCGCCTCGAGCGTTCCGCTAGGCGTCACCCCGCCCGGCCCGTTCAGCAGGCCCAGGCGCTGCTGCGGACCTGGGGGCAGAGGATGGTCGAGCCTGCCCGTAGTCGCACGCTCTCGCTCGCTGACAGCCTTTCTGGGGTGGACGAAAACGCGGAGCGCTACCTGTACCTGCGTAACAACGACCAATGGTCAGACAGCGTCTGTGAGGCGTTCTCCGAGAACGGAAACGGCGAACACAAGGATCTGGTCATCGACCAGGCGCGCGGCAAGGTGCGGCAGATCGGGAGGCCACATTGATTGTTCAGGCCCTGATCCTTATCACCGGCGCCATCGCGGTCTGGCTGAGTCAGGACCATCGGGAACAGCCTCGCCGGTATGCCTGCCTGTTCGGCCTGGCCGGGCAACCTCTCTGGATCTACTCCACGGCCCAGGCCGAGTTGTGGGGCATGCTGGTGTTGTCGGTTATCTATACCGCCGCCTGGTGGAAAGGCTTTCTGATTCACTGGTGGTGGCGCGCTATGCCACCAGGAGCTGGCCGATGAAGCAATCAGGCAGCAGTCCTCTGTGGGTGGGCGTGGATCCAGCTAACGCGCCTGATAGCGCGCCTTATGTCCTTGTGCTGCTGCGGGGTGAATCCCTGCACCTGGTGCGATGTGAGCGGGGTCTAACCACCTGGAGCCAGCGCACCGGGATCCGCACTGTGCAACGCCGCGACGAGCGCTGGTACTGCGCCCGCGACGTACACAGTCAGCTCGGAATCAGTTGGAAGGGATGGTCCGGCAGCCTGCGAGGGCTGCCGGCCGCTTGGGTGGACACCTGGGAGCTGGAAACCCCAGGTGGTCGGCAGGAGGGCATCATCCTCAACACCAGGGCGGTGCTCCGGATCGCGGACAGATCCCGCAGCCCCACCGCTGCCACGACCGTGCGCCAGTGGGTAGCCCTGTGGTGATTTACACCAGTTCGAAGTGCAGGCGCTTGCCCAGGGCCGCTGCCGCCCGCTCGAGCTGGCGCAGCGTCGGATTGCCACGGGCACGCTCCAGGCGCTGCGCTGACGCCCAGGACGTATCCAGGGCGCGCGCGATATCCGTCACGCTTTTCTGTTGACGCTCTCGCTCGAGGCGCAGCAACAGCGCCACCTGGATGGCAACATCCGGCTCCACCATCCGCGCCCGGGCCACCTTGCTCGGCGCGGGAATCGGGTCACCGTCATTGATCCGCTGTTCCAGGGCCAATGTCAGTGCCTCGGCGGCGTTGAACAGCGCCATCTCCAGATCGTCACCCTCGGTGATAGCCTCGGGCAGATCCGGGAACGTCACCGTATAGCCTTCACCATCCTTTTCCAGCACGGCCGGATATTGGATCGCCAGACCTTTCATTTCAGTTTCACTCCAGATTGTTTCTCGATACTGCTCAAAGTGCCCGGTTTCAGGTCGGTGGTCCCATGTACTGGCACGGTGACCTTGCACTCGCCGTTGCCCAGGATGTGGTGGCTGCCGCGCACCCGGAGCACTTCGAATCCTTCTGCCTTGAGTGCCTTAATGACCTGCTTTCCGTTCATCTCGTCCATTCTTGATATATCACGAATGATACAGATGGTAGGGATTAGGACGGGGGAAAGCAATACCCGGAACGGCTGTGTTTGTGTTTGTCACAACCACAAACGCGACCGCTGGAGGTTCAGGGCGGGATAACCAGAATGGGCCGGGCAAGTGAGAGACGGGCGACTGACAGGTGCGCCAACACCTGTCAGCCCCGGCACCATGTGAAACACCCACATGAGCCAGCCAAGACCCGCCGCCGCGTCGACGCAGCGCGCGGGAGTGTATCCGAGATGCCCCATAGGAAACAGGCTCATGGCAAAACCTATCCTACCCTGGATGGGCGGCAAGCGCCGCCTGGCCAAGCACATCCTGCCGTTATTCCCTGAACACGACTGCTACGTTGAAGCCTTCGCCGGCAGCGCCGCGCTGTTCTTCATGAAGCCCCCGGCCAAAACCGAGGTGCTGAACGACGTGCACGGCGAACTGGTCAATCTGTACCGGATCACCCAGCACCACCTGGACGAATTCATCCGGCATTTCCGCTGGTCGCTGGTCAGCCGGCAGATGTTCGAATGGCTCAAGATGTCCCCCACCGAACCGCTCACCGATATCCAACGCGCGGCAAGGTTTTACTTCCTGCAGAAGACTGCCTTCGGTGCCAGGCCGACAAGCCAGACGTTCGGCACAGCGCCGAGCGCCCCGCCGAAATTGAACCTGCTGCGCATCGAGGAGGACCTGAGCCAGGCGCACCTGCGGTTGTCGCGGGCCTACATCGAGCGGCTGGACTGGCAGGATGTGGTGAAACGCTACGACCGCCCCTACACGCTGTTTTACCTGGACCCGCCTTACCACCAGGTCACAGGCTACGGCTGCCCTTTCCCACCTGAGCAGTACCACCTTATGGCCGAGCTGGCCCGCCAGGTGCAGGGGAAGATGATCATCAGCATCAATGACCACCCCGATATCCGCCAGGCATTCGCAGGGCTGCCCATGCGTGAGGTTTCTACGACATACACCGTGGGGAAAAAAGCCAGCCAGGCCAGGGAATTGCTGATTCTGAATTGGGAGGGCGAGGCGTGATGACAAATTGCCACCAGATTGCCCCCACCACGGGACGCCCGTTACTCTGTGCACGCGCCGGAACTTCCGGCGCCGGGTTTGACAGCCCGAACACGAAGACTCGATGCGCCACTGCGGCAGGCACTGCCTGTCGTTCGTGGCCACGCCTTGGCGCGTCGAGTGGGGAGCCCCTCGGGGCTGCCGGGGTCTTCGTGCCGGTCTGTCAACCCTGCTCGGCGTGCCTCCATTTGATTGACAGCAAATGCGGGGTGCTTGACTTCACGGAGGAACCCCCAATGCCAGATACCTATCAACAGCCGCTTTCCAGTTTCGGTGTCACCACTAAAGATCTGATCAGGATTCAAGCTGCCACCGAGCACCTCTATGAAAAAGCAGATGCCTTCCGCGACCAAAGAACATCCGATCCGGATGATCTCCAACGGTTGAGCGAACTGGCCGACTCCCTCGCTGCCGATGCGCGGCACACAGCCCGGACGATTCAGGAAATCATCCTGACTCACTTCATCCAGGCACAGACCTTAGACGAATAAAAATCAGAATAACGTTGCCTTTTGCGGATAGACGGCAGCGTTTCTAGGGGATCAACATGAAAGGCTTAAAAGGCGTAGAAGTGCGCGGCGGCGCTGTGCGCGTGCATTTCAGATATAACGGCCGTTTGTGCCGGGAAACAATCCCAGGCCCGGCGAACAAGAGAGCGGTCGAGCATGCCCATGCCATAGCACAGATGATTCGGCACGAGATCCGGAACGGTACATTTAACTATGCCAAGTATTTTCCCGAATCATCCTCGCTCGAGGGGAACAGCTTCGGCCGTTACCTGGATACCTGGCTCGATCTGAAACAGCAAAAAATCGCACCAGGCACAATGCATGGTTATCGAAGCCGTGCAGAGGTTCACATCAGACCCCGCTGGGGGAAAATTCAAGCTGACATGATAGACCCGATTGACCTGGAAATTTGGCTTAACTCGCTACCGCTCAAAAACAAGACCTTGCGGGAAGTATTGAGCATCATCCGGCAGGTGATCGCCCTGTTCCGGCGGCGCAACCCCGATGCCCGCGACCCAACGACGGGCATAACCATCGCGCTACCGGATCCAGAGGATCCTGACCCGTTCACTCGAGCAGAGATCCAAGCCATCCTGAGCCAGGACACAGACCGCCCGTCTGAACGGGCAATGATCGAGTACATGATCTGGGATGGCCCCCGAGTCAGCGAAGCCATTGCACTTGCCTGGGAGGATATCGACCTGACAACGGGTGAAATCACCTACAGACGCAGCCGGGTCATGAACCAATACCGGGTCACCAAAACGCGGCGATCCAAGAGGACACACAAGCTCCTAGCGCCGGCTTTACGGGCGTTGCGGGAACAGTATGAAATAACTGGCCGCCTGCGCCCGACGCCAATCGAGGTGCTTGACCGCGACAATCGAACACTCAGGAAGCAGAAGGTGCGCTTTGTGTGGATGAATACGCGCGCAGGCACGCCGATGGTGAGCGACGACTATTTGCGCGATTCGTTCTTCAAACCCCACCTGAAGGCAGCAGGCGTTCCTTACAGAGGCCCAGGGCAATGCCGGCACACGTTCGCCAGTCAGATGCTTAGTAGCGGGATAGTGCCGATCCCGTGGCTGGTTGAACACATGGGCCACGTCAACACAGAAATGATCTATCGAAGATATGCGAAATGGATCCGGGAGGACGCCCCGGACGTGGCCGGTATGATCAATGCCAAACTGAGCCTTTCCTGACCAAATACCCGCCGCGCACGCTGCGGGTATTCCTTCCCGAAGGGGTCTGACAGACCCGCCAGAAATCCCCTCTTTCCATTCCCTGCCAGGCCCTGTTGACAGCGGCCGGGTTTTCAAAATGTTCCCAGGAATGTTCCCAAATGTTCCCAAAATCGTTCCCAGGCGAGGGCGCGAAAGGCTAAAAGCCGCATGGTTACTGGGTTTGAGATGGCGGAGAGGGTGGGATTCGAACCCACGGAGGACGTTAATCCTCGACGGTTTTCAAGACCGTTGCATTCAACCGCTCTGCCACCTCTCCGGGAAAGCGTCACTGCGGTGCGTGAACGAGAGCTGGCATGATAAACAGGTCGGCAGCGCAGTCAACTGGAAAAAGGCTGTCACTATCGCCGGCGCTGCCAATGATATCGCGGCGGGCCTGTTTCAGCCGCCGGGCGACACCCAGTGTCACATTCTGACGCTATGATACCGGAATGCCTTGGATTTTGTGGCCTCCGCTTCTATTATCCGGGGACTGATGTGCATTATTTGGGGAACCCGACCTATGGATAAGGATTACCGTTACGCTGCGCCCACCTCCACGACTGCCGGCCCGATGGTCGGTGGCGAGCAGGCTGCCAGCGTACTGCGCAACACCTACGGCCTGCTGGCCATGTCGCTGGCAGTGTCCGCTGCGGCGGCCTGGTTCGCCATGGCGTCCAATATCGGTTTCATCAACCCGTTTATCGTGATCGGCGTGTACTTCGTACTGCTGTTCGCCAACGCCAAGCTGCAGAACAGCGGCTGGGGCATTCTCACCGTGTTCGGCATTACCGGCTGGCTGGGTTTTACCACTGGCCCGATCATCAATGCCTACGCCGGCCTGCCCGGCGGCATGGAAACCGTGACCCTGGCGCTCGGCATGACCGCGACGGTGTTCATCGTGATGTCCGCCATCGCACTGGTGACCCGCAAGGATTTCTCCTTCATGGGCAGCTTCCTGATGGTGGGCCTGATCGTGGCCTTCCTCTGCGGGCTGGTCGGTCTGTTCTTCAACCTGCCGACGCTGTCGCTGGCGGTGTCTGGCATGTTCGCCCTGCTGTCGTCGCTGGTGATCCTCTGGCAGACCAGCGCCATCATCCACGGCGGCGAGACCAACTACATCCGCGCCACCGTGACGCTGTTTATCTCGCTGTACAACCTGTTCCTCAGCCTGCTGCACCTGCTCACCGCCCTGGGTGGCGATGACTGATGCAGTACAGCCTGCTGGTGACCGCCGGGCCTGACAGCCAGGCGGCCACCACCGCGCTACGCGCCGCCGAGGCGGTGCTGGCGCGGGGCCATACCCTCTTCCGCATTTTCTTCTATCGCCAGGGCGTGCTGATCGCCAACCGGTTCACCAGCGTAAGCGCCGGCGAAACGGATATCTGTGCCCAGTGGCGTGCCTTTATCCATGATCATCACCTTGACGCCGTGGTTTGCATCGGCGCCGCCTTGCGGCGCGGTATCGTGGATGCCACCGAAGCTGCCCGGCTTGAACTGGATGGCGACAATCTGGCCAGCGAATTCGTTCTCTCCGGTCTGGGCCAGTGGGCCGAAGCGGTGGCCGTGAGCGACCGGGTCATGAGTTTCGGACGCTGACATGTCTCCCCTGCTGATTTGCCGCACACCGCCGGGTCAGGACGACAGCCTGGCCGAACTGCTGGACATGGCACTGACGCTGGCGGCCTTCGGGCAATCGGTGACGTTGCTGTTTCTGGGTGAGGCCGTCCAGCATCTGAACGACCACGGGCCGGCGACCGGACGCCGTGATACCACCGAGTTGCTGAACGCGTTGTCCGATTATGGCATCACCTGCGCGGCGCCACGCAGCGGGCTGGAAACGGAGTGGGCACCGTCCGTGCCCGTCACGGCAGTGAACGACGATGCCCTGCCTGCGCTGCTGGCGCAGGCCAGCCACGCCTGGGGGTGGTGAGCATGACCACGTTGCATCTGGTGGCCTTCCCACCCTCGCGTACAGACTTGCTTGCGCAGGTGTCCGCGTGCCTGGGGGAGCAAGATGAAGTGGTGCTGCTCGAAGCTGGCGTGTTCATCGCCAGTGATGCCGCCGCCTGCGCCACATTCGCCGGTGCCCGGTGTTACGTGCTGCAGGATGAGCACGCACATCTGGCAGAGGGCATGGTTGCCATCGACTGGGCCGCACTGATTGCGCTGACCGAATCCCATCCACGCTGCCTGAGTTGGTGGCCGTAACGCCGGTCAGCCAAACCAGTTCAGTTGCGCATGCAGCGCGACCACATCACCGATGATCAACAAGGTCGGCGCTGGCAGTTGCGCCTGCGCCGCAAGCGCGGGCAGGTTTTCCAGCGTGCCCGTCACCACCTGCTGATCTGCCGCGGTGCCCTGGGATACCAGTGCTGCCGGCGTCTGCGGTGATTTGCCGGCGGCAATCAGGCCCCGGCTGATATCCGGCAGGCTTACCAGCCCCATGTAGAACACCAGGGTTTCGTTCGGCGTGGTCAGTGCTGCCCACGGCAGGTTCAGCTCACCGTTTTCCTTGCGGTGCCCGGTGACGAAACGCACCGACTGGGCGTGGTCCCGATGAGTCAGCGGAATACCGGCGTACGCGGCACATCCGGAAGCAGCCGTAATGCCGGGCACCACCTGAAAGCGGATGCCCTCGGCGACCACCCGTTCGATTTCCTCGCCACCACGACCAAAGATGAACGGGTCACCGCCTTTCAACCGGCAGACTTTCTTGCCCTGGCGGGCGTAATCCACCAGCAGTTCGTTGATCTCGTTCTGGGGAATCACATGCTCGGAACGCTTTTTGCCCACGTACACCAGCTCGGCATCTCGGCGCGCCAATTCCAGCACGCCCGGCGACACCAGCCGGTCGTAGAGCACCACGTCGGCTTTCTGCAGCAGGCGCAGCGCCCTGAATGTCAGCAGGTCCGGGTCACCGGGGCCGGCGCCCACCAGATAGACCTCGCCCTCGGACAGTGTGGCGGCGTCAGCCTGCTCAATGGCCTTGTCCAGCAGCGCTCCGGCCTCTTGCGCCCGCCCGGCAAGGCTTTGTTCCACTACCGGGCCATCCAGCACTTTTTCCCAGAACAGCCTGCGTGCGGACACCGCCGGCAGTTTTTCTGCCAGCGCCTTGCGACGGCTGCCCATCAGGCTGGCCAGTTCACCCCAGCGGGCCGGCAGCCAGGATTCGATGCGGCTGCGCAGCCAGCGCGCCAGCACCGGCGAGGCACCACCGGAACTGATACTGACCAGCAGCGGATCACGGTCGACGATAGCCGGGAAAATGAAGGTACAGAGCGAAGGATTGTCGACCACGTTGACCGGAATACCGCGCGCCCTGGCCGCCTCGGAAACGGCAAGATTAACCGTATCATCGTCGGTGGCGGCCAGCGCCAGCTGTACACCATCGAGTTGCGCGGCATCGAACACTGCATCCAGATGCCGGCCGCCAGTCTGTTCCGCCAGCGCCAGCAAAGCCGGCTCGATCTCCGGCGCGACGACGCGCAACCGTGCGCCGGCGCGGGTCAGCAGGCGCGCCTTGCGCAGCGCTATCTCACCGCCGCCCACCAGCAGCACCCACTGTCCGTCGACCCGCCAGGAAACCGGCAGATACTGCATAGTCAGCCTCCGAGACGCTCCGCCCCGCGCAGGTACGGGCGCAACGCAGCCGGAATATTGATGCTGCCGTCCGCATTCTGGCCATTCTCCAGCAGCGCCACCAGGGTCCGGCCGACGGCCAGGCCAGAACCGTTCAGGGTGTGCACCAGCTCCGGTTTGCCGGTCTCCGGATTGCGCCAGCGCGCCTGCATGCGTCGCGCCTGGTAATCGCGGAAGTTGGAGCAGGAAGAAATTTCGCGGTACGTGTTCTGTGTCGGCAACCACACTTCAATGTCGTAGGTCTTGGCGGCGGAAAAGCCGATGTCGCCCCCACACAGCGTGACCACGCGATACGGCAATTCCAGCGCCTGCAGAATGGCTTCCGCGTGCCCCGTCAGGGCTTCCAGCGCAGCGTCGGATTCTTCCGGGCGCACCAGTTGCACCAGCTCCACTTTTTCAAACTGATGCTGGCGAATCATGCCCCGGGTGTCACGGCCATGGCTGCCCGCCTCGCTGCGGAAACAGGGGGTGTGGCACACACGCTTCTGCGGCAGTTCGGCGGCGTCCAGAATCTCGTCCGCGTACAGGTTGGTGACCGGCACTTCGGCGGTGGGAATCAGGTACAGCTCGCGCTCACCTTCGACCCGGAACAGGTCTTCCGCAAATTTGGGCAACTGGCCGGTGCCACGCAGTGCATCCGGGCCAACCAGATACGGCACATAGGTTTCGGTGTAACCGTGCTGGCCGGTATGCATGTCGAGCATGAAATCGATCAGCGCGCGGTGCAGCCGTGCGATGCTGCCGCTCATGACCGCAAAACGGGCGCCAGAGAGCTTCGCAGCCCGCTCGAAATCGATCCCGCCCTGGAGCGCCTCGCCCAGATCGACATGGTCCCGGGGCTCGAAATCAAACGCACGCGGTGTGCCCCAGCGGCGCACTTCCACGTTGTCCTCTTCACTGCGGCCCGGCGGCACGTCTTCGTGGGGCACGTTCGGCACGCCCATCAGGAACTCACGAATCTGCTCCTGAATCGCCTGGGCGCGCTGCACTTCCCGATCCATTTCAGCGTCGATCTGCGCCAGCGTCCCGGCGACCTGGGCCTTGGCGGCGTCCACCGACATGCCGGACTGGATCAGGTCACCCACCTGCTTTGAGGCTTTTTTGCGGTCCGCCTGCAGGGCCTGGGAACGCATGTCGGCGTCCTTGCGCTCGGCATCCAGCGCCTCGAAGGCGGCCAGATCCAGTGTGTATCCCCGCAGCGCCAGCCTGGCACTGATCTCTTCCCCTGCTTTGCGCAGCTCGCGAATGTCCAGCATGTGTCTGAATCCAGATCGGTGGTAAGTGAAAGGCGGTCATTATCGGGAACTCGGCGCCGGGATGCGAGTGCTGGCACTCAGTCCTCGCGCTGCCAGTCGCTCTGGCGGTCCTTCTCGCGCAGGCTGGCCAGTTTTTCGGCCATGCGGATTTCCAGGCCACGCGCCACCGGCTGGTAGAACGCCGGGCGCGGAATGGAGGTCGGGAAGTAGCTTTCGCCTGGGACATAGGCATCGGGAAAATCGTGGGCATAGCGGTAGTCGTCGCCATAGCCCTCCGCTTTCATCAGCTTGGTCGGGGCGTTGCGCAGGTGCAGCGGCACTTCGTCGGTGGGATGTTCGGCGACGAAGCGGCGCGCCTGATTGTAGGCGGTGTAGACGGCGTTGCTTTTGGCGGCCACCGCCAGGTAAACCAGCGCCTGGGCGATGGCCAGCTCACCTTCCGGCGAACCGAGCCGCTCCTGGACCTCCCAGGCGTCCAGCGCCAGCCGCAGCGCACGCGGGTCGGCATTGCCGATATCCTCACTGGCCATGCGCACCACGCGCCGGGCGATGTACAGCGGATCGGCGCCGCCGTCGAGCATGCGGGCAAACCAGTACAGCGCCGCGTCCGGGTCGGAACCCCGCACGGATTTGTGCAGCGCGCTGATCTGGTCGTAGAAGATATCGCCGCCCTTGTCGAAACGGCGCAGGCTGTCACGGAACAACTCCCTGAGCAGCGGCTCCGTGATCTCACTGTCTTCACCGCGTGCCAGATCGGCCGCGATTTCCAGCAAATTCAGCAGGCGGCGGGCGTCGCCATCGACCTGGTCCAGCAGCAATGTGCGGGCGCCCTCGCCCATCCGCAGCCCGTCGAGAGGGTCGGTGGCCAGGGCCCGGTCCAGCAACTGCGCCAGATCAGCACGTTGCAACGATTGCAGACGATAGACCCGTGCCCGCGACAGCAACGCATTGTTCAGTTCAAACGAGGGGTTTTCAGTGGTGGCACCGATGAATATGAGCGTGCCGTCCTCCACATGGGGCAGAAACGCGTCCTGCTGGGACTTGTTGAAGCGGTGCACCTCATCCACGAACAGCACGGTGCGCCGCCCCATTGCCAGCCGTTCGCGGGCACGTTCTACCTCGGCGCGGATATCCTTTACCCCGGCCAGCACGGCGGACATGGTGACAAAGGTAGCCTGAACGTGGTGCGCCAGGATCAGCGCCAGCGTGGTCTTGCCGGTGCCGGGCGGGCCCCAGAGGATCATCGAATGCAGCTGGCCCTGGTCCAGCGCCCGGCGCAGCGGCTTGCCGGGGCCCACCAGGTGCTGCTGGCCCACATAGTCGTCCAGCGTGGCCGGCCGCAGGCGGGCCGCAAGCGGTTGATGGCGGCTGTCCTGCCCCGGACCGCTGAACAGGTCAGTCATAGTTCGCTGACAACATCGGCCCCTTCCGGCGGCTCGAACTCGAACAGGCTGCTGTCCAGCGCTGTGTTCATGCGCACGTTGCTGAAGTCGATGGTGGTTTGCTGTCCCAGGGCGTCCTCCAGACGCATGCCGCGTGGCGTGTCGCCCTCGAAGGTGACTTCCAGCAGGTTGAACAACGGTTCTTCGCCTTTCGGATACAGACGATAGGTCACCCGGCCACGGTGGCGATCGGCTTCCTCGATGGTGAACTCATTCGCCACTTCTTCCGGGTTGCCGCTGAACAGCAGCGCGGGTGTGTTGCCCACCTGGTCACCCAGCGCCCGCTCGATCACCTGATCCAGATCGATGTCGTAAATCCAGACCACGTCACCATTGGACACCACCAGCTGTTCATAGGGGGAATCCGCATGCCAGCGAAACTGGCGCGGGCGCGACACGTGCATTTCCCCTTTCGCTTCCTGCAGCCGGGAGCCACCGCGGTCCAGCACCAGCTGCTCGAAGTCACAACTCATGGAACGGACGCCGGCCAGCCGCGCCACCAGCTCTTCCGTCGCGCCGGCCCAGGCGGCCGGCGACAGCGCCAGCACCACTAACAGATACCATTTCTTCATTGCAGCTCCTGCTTGCAGAATCCGGCGGCCTCAGTCTGACCCGCCGGGTACGATCACTTCTCGCTGGCCGTTATGCCCCGCCGCGCTGACCACACCGGCCATTTCCATCGCTTCCACCAGGCGGGCGGCGCGGTTGTAGCCAATCTTCAGCTTGCGCTGCACGGCAGAAATGGACGCACGCCGGCTTTCGATCACATGGGCCACGGCCTCGTCGTAAAGCGGATCCTGTTCGGCGTCGTCGTCACCGCCGCCGTCCATGCCACCGAACGCACCACCGCCCTCGCCGCCTTCAAGAATCTCCGGCAGGTAGTTCGGCTCACCGCGCTTGCGCCAGTCATCGCAGACACGGTGCACTTCCTCATCTGAGACAAACGCGCCGTGCACACGTTCCGGCACGCTCACGCCCACCGGGAGATAAAGCATGTCGCCATGGCCGAGCAACTGCTCGGCGCCGCCCTGGTCGAGGACGGTGCGGGAATCGATTTTCGAGGATACCTGGAAGGCCATCCGGGACGGCACGTTGGCCTTGATCAGGCCTGTGATCACGTCCACCGAGGGGCGCTGCGTGGCCAGGATCAGGTGGATGCCGGCGGCTCGGGCCTTCTGCGCGATACGGGCGATCAGCTCTTCCACTTTTTTGCCGACGATCATCATCATGTCGGCAAATTCATCCACCACAATGACGATATACGGCAGCTTTTCCAGCAGCGGTGCCTCTTCCGTCAGGTCCATCGGGTCGTTCGGTTTCCACAGCGGGTCTTTGAGCGGCTTGCCCTGCTTCTCCGCGTCCAGCACCTTGCGATTGAAACCGGCCAGGTTACGCACGCCCAGGGACGCCATCAGGCGATAGCGGCGCTCCATTTCGGCCACGCCCCAGCGCAGCGCGCTGGCGGCTTCTTTCATATCTGTCACCACCGGTGTCAGCAGATGCGGGATGCCGTCGTATACCGCCAGTTCCAGCATTTTCGGGTCGATCATGATCAGCCGCACGTCATCCGGCGCGGACTTGAACAGGATCGACAGCAACATGGCGTTCAGCCCCACCGATTTACCGGACCCGGTTGTACCTGCCACCAGCAGGTGCGGCATCCGTGCCAGGTCCGCCACCACCGGACGGCCACTGATGTCCTTGCCCAGGGCCAGCGTCAAGGGTGACGGCGAGTCGTCAAACGCCTTGCTGGCCACCGCCTCGGTAAAGCGGATCATTTCCCGTTCTTCATTCGGGATCTCGATGCCGACCGTGGTCTTGCCCGGAATCACTTCCACCACGCGCACGGAAATCACCGCCAGCGACCGTGCCAGATCCTTCGCCAGGTTGGTAATGCGGCTGACCTTGATGCCCGCCGCAGGCTGGATTTCAAAGCGGGTGATCACCGGGCCCGGCTGGACCGCCACCACCTCGGCTTCGATGTTGAAGTCACGCAGCTTGATTTCCAGCAGCCGCGACATGGCATCCAGTGCCTCGTCGGAAAAACCGCCACGGCCGTTCTCATCCACCATGTCCAGCAGGCCGATCGCCGGCAGCGTGCCGCTCACCTGGGTGGTGAACAGTGGCTGCTGCTTTTCCTTCTCGGCGCGGGCGCTGGTCTCGACTTTCTTGACCGGCGCCGCAATCTTGGGCGGCACCCGGGTCGCGGCTTTCTGCTTGGCCACTTCCACCACTTCGCGGCGTTGCGCCACCACTGCTTTCGCGTGGCGCTGGTCATCACGACGCTCACGCACTGCCGCGAACCACTTTGGCACTTTCTGCATCAGCGCCATCACACCGGCGCCCAGGCGCTCGGCCAGGCGTATCCAGGACAGGTCGGTAAAGATGGTCATGCCGATCAGGAACAAGGTGATCAGCACCAGGTTGCCGCCGGTGTAGTTGAACGCGTGCAGCGAGCCGGTGCCGACCACCTGGCCGAGAATGCCGCCGGTGTCCTCCGGCAGCGTGCTGCCATTGCCGGCGAAATGCATGTACGCCAGCCCGGTGCCCGCCATCATGGTCAGGATGAAACCCACCAGACGCAGGCTGAACATCGGCCAGTTACCGGCCAGCCCGGCATGGCGTTCCCGCAGCACGCGGATACCCCAGAAGGCCACCAGCACCGGGAACAGGAACGCCAGATAGCCAAACAGGAAAAACAGCAGATCAGCCGCGAAGGCCCCGAAGCGGCCGCCGGCATTACTGACCTGCCGCGCATCCGACACATAGGACCAGCCCGGATCAGCCGGGTTGTAGGTCACCAGGGCCAGCAGCAGATACAGTGACAGCGCCAGCAGGCTGATGATCATGCCTTCCAGCAGCCCGCGCCGCAGATGGCGTGCCCAGCCGGGCGTTTCTGTCTGAACCTTGGAATTGCTCACGTGGGGTATCTCATCCTGCCGTTGCGTGACGTCCTTGCCGGCAAACAAAGAAGCAACTTAAAAAACCGGCGCTAACACAATGAATTTTCAGGGATCTTACGCTTATTGAGCCCGCGACTCCACTCCCGGGCGGTCTGGCCTGAGACGAACACCGGCGCCGGGGCAGCCCCTATGATATTGATCGGAAAAAGCACTGGCCAGCCGGACAGGCCGAAATCCGTGCGTTGCAGCCCCTGCAACAGGCTCCGGCCCCCGGGAACCGGCCCATCGCGCTTCAACGCACCGGGGAATTAGTGTAGCTTCCTCGCTGCTTGAAGTATCAGACCACACCCCCATTTTTGCGCTGACTTTACGTTTGTTGTTGTGGAGGAATTCATGAGCACTGCCCAGCATCACCGCCTGATCATCCTTGGCTCGGGCCCGGCGGGCTATACCGCTGCGGTGTACGCCGCCCGCGCCAATCTGGCTCCGGTCGTGATTACCGGCATCCAGCCCGGCGGGCAGCTCACCACCACCACCGAGGTCGATAACTGGCCCGGCGACGTCGAAGGCCTGCAAGGCCCGGACCTGATGGTGCGCATGCAGCAACATGCGGAGCGTTTCAATACGCAGATGATCTACGACCACATCAATGAAGCGGACCTGCGCCAGCGCCCGTTCACGCTCAAGGGTGACAACGCCACCTATACCTGCGACGCGCTGATCATCGCCACAGGCGCCTCTGCCCGCTACCTCGGCCTGGACTCCGAGGAAGCGTTCAAGGGCAAGGGCGTGTCCGCCTGCGCAACCTGCGACGGCTTCTTCTACCGTGGCCAGAAAGTGGCCGTGATCGGTGGCGGCAACACGGCGGTGGAAGAGGCGCTGTATCTCTCCAACATTGCCAGCCATGTGTATCTGGTGCACCGCCGCGACACCCTGCGCGCAGAGAAAATCCTGCAGGACAAGCTGCTGGCCAAGGACAACATCACGCCTATCTGGCACCACACACTGGATGAGGTGCTCGGCGATGATTCCGGCGTCACCGGCGCCCGGCTGCGCGCCACCGGCGATGACCAGTCCACCCAGGATCTTGACGTGCAGGGCGTCTTCATCGCCATCGGCCACCAGCCGAACACGCAGATCTTCGAAGGCCAGCTCGACATGCACGATGGCTACATCCGCATCAGGAGCGGCACCGAAGGCAACGCCACCGCCACCAGCGTCCCCGGTGTCTTCGCTGCCGGGGATGTGGCAGACCATATTTACCGCCAGGCCATCACCTCCGCTGGCGCCGGCTGCATGGCAGCGCTGGATGCAGAAAAATACCTCGACGACCTCTGAGGCCACTTGAAGAACGATGTCGGAGCGCTCCCCTGGCTTGCGCCGGGGGCGCCCTTCCCGGATACGCGGCACGCACTGGATGATCCGAACGGCCTGCTGGCCATCGGCTCCGACCTGCGCCCCGCGACCCTGCTCAGGGCCTACCGTGCCGGCATTTTTCCCTGGTTCAGCGATGACCAGCCGATCCTGTGGTGGTCACCCAGCCCCCGGCTGATCCTCGCGCCTGCCGACTTTCACTACAGCACCAGCCTGCGCAAATTGCTGCGCCGCGACCACTTCCGTTTCTCCATCGACCAGGCCTTTACGAAAGTGGTCCAGGCCTGCGCCCTGGTGCCGCGTGATGGCCAGGCCGGCACCTGGATCACCGACGACATGCGGGTCGCCTACGCGCAATTGCACCGGCTGGGCCATGCCCACAGTATCGAGGTGTGGCACGCGGATGAACTGGTGGGCGGCCTGTACGGCATTCATATCGGACGCATGTTCTTCGGCGAGTCCATGTTCAGCCTCGCGGCGAATGCCTCCAAAGCGGCGCTGGCCCTGCTGTGCCTGTTGCAACCGGCGCACGGCATTGATCTGATCGATTGCCAGATGGAAACCTCGCACCTGATGTCACTGGGCGCCCACAGTGTCCCGCGCGCCCGGTTCGAACAGGCGCTGCGTGAACGTGTCGGCGCCCCGAACGACTGGTCCTGGCCGCACGCCCCGGCGGCTCTTGCGGAATACGCGCGACGTTATAGACTGGAATCAACGTTGGCCGGGCAGCGCGTTCTGCACCCCACTGCGCACACCGGTCCAGACTGATTCTTCTGACCCAACCATCCACGGGACCTATGAGCAACCTCGCCACACTCCGCTTCTTCAGCACGCCGGCCCACGCCTGCAGCTACCTGGAGGAACATCAGGCGACCACGCTGTTTGTCGACCCGAAAGCCCGCATCACCCCGGAGCTGTACGGCGACCTGACCCGCATCGGCTTTCGTCGCAGCGGCGACTATCTCTATCGTCCGCACTGCAATGCCTGCAACGCCTGCATTCCGGCCCGCGTGCGCGTGGCCGATTTCACTCCGCGCCGCAGTCAGCGTCGGGTGCTGGCCCGTAACGCTTCCGTGCGCGTGGAAATGATCCGGCCATTGTTCACGAATGAGCTGTATCAGTTGTACAGCCGGTATATCGAGCGCCGTCACGGTGACGGTGACATGTTCCCGCCAACCCAGGAGCAGTTCGCCAGCTTCCTGATGTCGAGCTGGAGCGACACCCGTTTCTGCTGCTTCCGCGACCCCCTCGGCCAGTTGCTGGCGGTGGCGGTGGTCGACCTGCTCTCGGACGGCCTCTCGGCCGTCTATACCTTCTATGATCCGGCCCGCATCGATCTCAGCCCCGGCTCGCTGGCAGTCCTCTGGCAGATCGAGTTCTGCCGTGAGCGCGGCCTGCCCTACGTCTACCTGGGTTACTGGATCCGGCGTTGCCGGAAGATGCGTTACAAGCAGGACTTTCAGCCGCTGGAATTGCTGCTGGATGAGCAATGGCAGGACTGCCCGCCGGATTGATGCCGTGGGCAGACCCCGATGCACATTTCCCCCCTGGCCTCACTGCGGGGAAAGGCTTTGCAGCCCCCGCCGGTTTCCGGCACAATTGCGCCTTCCTTGAAGCTGAGCACCCTCTGGGCTACTGATTGCATGGCGAAAGAAGAGCAGATTGAACTCGAAGGCGTGGTGATCGACACCCTGCCCAATACCATGTTCCGCGTGAAGCTGGATAATGGTCACGAGATTATCGCCCACATCTCGGGCAAGATGCGCAAGCATTACATCCGCATCCTCACCGGCGACCGGGTCAAGGTGGAAATGTCACCTTACGACCTCAGCAAAGGTCGCATTACCTTCCGCATGAAATAATTCCTTCCTGCCCGGGGCACGTTTCGTGCCTTGGGTGGTATTCACCTTACTGACTCCTTCCTTTTGCCCGGCGCTGGCTTGGGTGGCGTGTGGTTGCGTCTGGAGGTTGGGTTGTGCCTTGTAGGAGGTCGGGTGCGTTGTTGGGGTTGGGTGTGGTGGGATTCGCTGCGCTCTTCCCACCCTACGGAACCTTGAACCGTTTGGGCGCCAGACTGGCGGACACAAACAAGGGAGCCCGAGGGTCCCTTGTTCGTATGCACCACTACATCAGGTCGCAGCTTCCGCCTCGGCTTCCTCGACCGCCAGGGACAGCATGCCTTCCCTGACCGACACCAGCACGCGGCCTCCATGCTCGGCCAGTTCGCCGAACAGCAGCTTCTCGGCCAGCGGTTTCTTCAGCTGGTCCTGAATCAAGCGCGCCATCGGGCGGGCGCCCATGTCACGATCGTAGCCCCGCTCGGCCAACCAGGCCCGGGCGGCATCGTCCACCTGGATGGTGACACCACGGTCATCCAGTTGCGCCTGCAGTTCGGTGAGGAACTTGTCCACCACGCCAAGAATGGTCTGCGGGTCCAGCGGACCAAACTGGATAATGGCATCCAGCCGGTTGCGGAACTCCGGCGTGAACATTTTCTTCAGCGCCTCCATTCCATCTGTGGTGTGGTCCTGTTTGGTGAAACCGATCGACGCCCGGTTCAGCAGTTCCGCACCGGCGTTGGTGGTCATGATCAGGATCACGTTACGGAAGTCCGCCTTGCGGCCGTTGTTGTCGGTCAGTGTGGCGTGGTCCATCACCTGCAACAGCAGGTTGAAGACTTCCGGGTGTGCCTTCTCAATTTCATCCAGCAGCAGCACGCAGTGCGGTGACTTGGTGATCGCTTCCGTCAGCAGGCCACCCTGGTCAAAACCGACGTAGCCCGGCGGTGCACCGATCAGACGGCTCACCGTATGCCGCTCCATGTACTCGGACATATCGAAACGCACCAGCTCCACGCCGAGCGCACGCGCCAGTTGCCGGCTCACCTCGGTCTTGCCGACGCCGGTCGGCCCGGCAAACATGAAGCTGCCTACCGGCTTGTCGGCCGACTTCAGACCGGCGCGCGACAGCTTGATGGCCGCCGACAGCGCTTCGATCGCCTGATCCTGACCAAACACGGTCATCTTCAGGTCGCGTTCCAGGTTACGCAGCAGTTCTTTATCCGACTGCGAGACTGATTTCGGTGGAATGCGCGCGATCTTGGCCACCATCGCCTCGATGTCACCGACTTCGATCACTTTGCTGCGCTCGGCTTCCGGGCGCAGCCGCTGCCAGGCACCGACCTCGTCGATCACGTCGATGGCCTTGTCTGGCAAGTGGCGGTCGTTGATGTAGCGTGCCGCCAGTTCCGCCGCGCTGCGCAGCGCCTCGTCGGTGTATTCCACATCGTGGTGCGATTCGAAGCGTTTTTTCAGGCCGCGCAGAATGCCCACAGTTTCGTCGACCGTCGGTTCCACCACGTCGATTTTCTGGAAGCGACGCGACAGGGCGCGGTCTTTCTCGAAGATGCCGCGGTACTCCTGGAAAGTGGTCGAGCCCATGCACTTGATGTCGCCAGACGCCAGCGCGGGCTTGAGCAGGTTCGAGGCGTCCATGACACCGCCTGACGCCGCGCCGGCACCGATGATGGTATGGATTTCATCGATGAACAGGATGGCGTCCGGCTGCTTTTTCAGTTCGTTGAGCAACGCCTTGAAGCGCTTCTCGAAGTCGCCGCGGTACTTGGTGCCGGCCAGCAGCGCGCCCATGTCGAGCGAATACACCACCGCGTCAGCCAGGGGCTCAGGCACCCTGCCTTCTTCGATCATCCACGCCAGACCTTCAGCGATGGCTGTCTTGCCCACGCCGGGCTCCCCCACCAAAAGCGGATTGTTCTTGCGGCGACGGCAGAGAATCTGCGCGGCGCGCTCGATCTCGAAGGCACGCCCTACCAGCGGGTCAATACGATCCTGGCGCGCCAGCTCGTTCAGGTTCGTGGTGTAGTTATCCAGCGCACTGCCACCGGTCGCTTCCGCACCTTCTTCCTGGGTTTCCTGTGGACGCTCGTTTTCCTCGCCTTCATGAATGCGGGAAATACCGTGGCTGATGAAGTTCACCACATCGACACGGTTGATGTTCTGTGCGCGCAGCAGGTACACCGCCTGGCTTTCCTGCTCGCTGAAGATGGCCACCAGCACGTTGGCGCCGGTCACCTCACGCTTGCCGGAGGATTGCACATGGAACACGGCGCGTTGCAGCACACGCTGGAAGCCCAGCGTCGGCTGGGTGTCACGTTCCGGGTCATCGTCGGGAATCAGCGGCGTGGTGTCGTCGATGAAACGGTCAAGTGCTTCACGCAACTCGACCAGATCGGCGCCACAGGATTCGAGCACTTCGACAGCAGCCTGGTTATCCAGCAACGCCAGCAGCAAGTGCTCCACGGTCATGAATTCATGACGGTGGGTGCGGGCGTGACGGAACGCTTCGTTCAGGGTCAGTTCCAGTTCTCTGCTGAGCATGGCTCACCTCACTTGGCAACGTGCGATGCGTACCGGGACGGGTCATTCAAGGATATGTTCCGTGCTCCCCCTGTCGCGACCTGCCCGGCCCGCTCCTCACGGACATTGGACCTTTTCAGCTTACGCCTGTTCAACCTGGCACATCAGCGGGTGCTGGTTCTCCCGGGCGTAGTCCACCACCTGAGCTGCCTTGGTTTCAGCGACATCGCGGGTGAAGACCCCGCAGACTGCCCGGCCCTCGGTGTGGACGGTCAGCATGATGCGTGTGGCCTTTTCGCGGTCCATGGCAAAAAAGACCTCCAGTACCTCTACCACAAAATCCATCGGCGTGTAGTCATCGTTGAGCATCAACACCTTGTACATCGCCGGTGGTTTCAGCTTCGGCTTCGCTTCTTCCACCGCCAGATCGCCATGGCGATCCGGTTGCGAAGGCACGCCGGGCGGCTCCTTCGGTGACGATCCAGACTGACGGGTAATGTGCAAATTCATGCTGTTCTCTGATCGTTTGTATACCTGTGATGCACCACAGGCAATCAAGATATGGTGAATCACCGGGGCTTTTTCAATCCTTGCAGGCAAAACAGATACCTGCACAGACCGGGGACGCGATGTGATCCGGCGTGATGCGATCCGGCACGCCGCAACATCATGGCGATGGCACACCGGGACTCGACCCAGGCAGGGCTTGACACTCCGCAGGGCTTGATTAAAAGTTGTACGACACCAGCCGGGACACGGGGTTCATTCTACCCCACACACGCGCTGGTCGGGATCATAACAACAAGCAATTCAGCCATCGGAAAGGCATGAGGGAAGCACCATGGCTACGGGAAAGGTCAAGTGGTTCAACAACGCCAAGGGCTACGGTTTCATTCGGCCGGACGCTGGTGGCGAGGACCTGTTCGTTCACTATTCCTACATTCAGATGGATGGTTACCGCAGCCTGAAAGCCGGCCAGCCGGTGGAGTATGAGCTGCAACAGGCCAACAAGGGCTATCACGCCGTGAACTTGCGCCCCGCTGGCAACGGCGAGGCAGAAGACGGGATGGTGGATGCAATGGCCAGGGCGCGCAGCCCTGTCACCGAGCATTGATCCTCTGATGACACGACAGCCCTGACGGGCTGTTTTGTTATGTGCAGCTGTGAACAATCCATGACATGAGACAACGCCCGCCGGCCCGGCCGGGGGCGTCTCTCACTGTGCTTGCCTGCATCCATTGCGGGGCGGCAACGCCGCCCGGGGTCGACCCGGCCTGACAGCCGGGTCAGGGGCGTATCAACGCTCCATGTGGCTGACGACAGCCTGACCGAACTGGGAGCACTTGAGCAGCTTGGCATCCGGCATCAGTCGCTCGAAGTCGTAGGTCACGGTCTTCGCGGCGATGGCGCCTTCCATGCCCTTGATGATCAGGTCCGCCGCTTCGTCCCATTTCAGGTGACGCAGCATCATCTCGGCAGACAGGATCAGCGAGCCCGGGTTCACCTTGTCCTGGCCGGCGTACTTTGGCGCCGTGCCATGGGTGGCCTCGAACAACGCCACGGAGCCGCCGATGTTGGCGCCGGGAGCAATACCGATGCCGCCCACTTCCGCCGCCAGCGCGTCGGAGATGTAGTCACCGTTGAGGTTCAGCGTGGCGATCACGCTGTACTCGGCAGGTCGCATCAGGATCTGCTGCAAGAAGGCGTCGGCAATCACGTCCTTGATGACGATCTCCCGGCCGGTACGCGGGTTCTTCATGGTCAGCCAGGGGCCGCCATCGAGCAGTTCGGCACCGAAGCGCTCGCGGGCCAGTTCATAACCCCAGTCTTTGAAGGCACCCTCGGTGTACTTCATGATGTTGCCTTTGTGCACCAGGGTGACGGAATCCTTGTCGTTGTCGATCGCGTACTGGATCGCCTTGCGCACCAGACGCTGGGTCCCCTCGCGGGACACCGGCTTGATGCCGATACCGCAACCTTCCGGGAAGCGGATCTGGGTGACGCCCATTTCTTCACGCAGGAAGCGGATCAGCTTGGTCGCTTCCGGGCTGTCAGCGGCCCATTCGATACCGGCATAGATATCCTCGGAGTTCTCCCGGAAGATGATCATGTCGGTGAGTTCGGGGTGGGTAACCGGGCTGGGTACACCTGGGAACCAGCGCACCGGGCGCATACAGGTGTAAAGGTCGAGTTCCTGGCGCAGGGCCACGTTGAGGGAACGGATGCCGCCACCGACGGGGGTGGTCAGCGGCCCTTTGATGCCGACGGTGAATTCCCGCATGGCTTCAAGGGTTTCTTCCGGCAACCACACATCCGGTCCGTAGACACGGGTGGCTTTTTCGCCGGCATAGATCTCCATCCAGGTGATAGCGCGTTTGGTGCCGTAAGCTTTTTCTACTGCTGCATTGACCACGTCGATCATGACCGGCGTGATGTCCACACCAATACCGTCGCCCTCGATATAAGGAATGACGGGATGGTTGGGGACATTAAGGGATAGGTCCGCATTTACGGTGATTTTGTCGCCGTCTGCGGGAACCACGATCTTTTGGTATCCCATCTAACTACTCCCTCTGGAAAAAACCGTACAATTTCTTGGGTGGCGCGATTATAGCATCGGCGCGGCACAGTTTCCTGACCTTTTCAATGGCCGTCGTAACAAAAGGCTTTGCCTATCCCTCCGGTGGGCGCGACGACCAGCATGGCAACGCAACGAGGCTCCCATGGCGCGCCTGCTACTCCTGAACAAACCGTATCGGGTCCTTTCGCAGTTCACCGATGACGCTGGCCGCAACACGCTGGCGGACCATGTCCCGGTGGCCGGGGTGTACCCTGCTGGGCGACTGGACTGGGACTCTGAAGGGCTGCTGTTACTCACCGATGACGGCAGCCTGCAGGCGCGGATCAGCTCGCCCCGGTTCCACTTGCCGAAGACCTATCTGGTGCAGGTGGAGGGCATTCCGGACGAGGCGAAGCTTCAGCAACTGCGCGAGGGTGTTCAATTGAACGATGGTCGAACGCGGCCCGCCCTGGCCACATTGATCGAGCCCCCGCCACTGTGGCCACGCCATCCGCCGGTGCGCGAGCGCCGGCACATACCGGACTGCTGGCTGAAGCTGGTGATCACCGAGGGGCGCAACCGGCAGGTGCGGCGGATGACGGCGGCGGTCGGCCACCCCACCCTGCGCCTGGTGCGCTGGCAAATCGGTGACTGGACGCTGGAGGGGCTGGCCCCGGGGCAATGGCGCGAACTCAGCGTTTATGTTCCTCGGGCGGATGCCAGCGCGCAGCGGCCTCGGCGTCCCGGTCGCGCGCCTCGACCCAGCCGTCCCCGCCGGGGCCGCTGAGTTTTTTCCACAAGGGCACTTCCGTCTTCACACGGTCCATCAGGCAGTCGCACGCTTCGAAGGCCTCGCGGCGATGGGCGGCCGCCACCCCCACCAGCACGATGGTGTCGGCCGGCGTCATCGCGCCGACACGGTGCCAGGCCAGCACCCGGGACACTGGCCAGCGGGCAGCCACCTGCTCACACAGCTCGCCGAGCATACGCTCGCTCATGCCGGGATAGTGCTCCAGCGTCAGCGTCCGCACCTGATCCCCTTCATCTCGCACCAGCCCGGAGAACAGCACCACCGCACCGGCACCCGGCGCGTCCGCCAGCCATGCCTGGGCCGCCGCCGCCTCCAGTGGCGACGGTTGAATACACACGGAGAACCTGCTCATCCCCCGGTAACCGGCGGGAAGAACGCCACCACATCGCCGTCGTTCAGCGCGGTATCCGGCGAGGCCATCACTTCATTCACTGCGCACATCAGCAATCGTGAGCTGCCAAGCTGCGCTGACCAGAGCGGGTCGCGGTCGGCCAGCTGGGTGCGCAGCGCCGCCACTGTCAGGTCAGGCCGGTGCGGCAGTTGCAGCGCATCGGTCTGCAACGCCTCGCGCACACCGGCGAAAAAGCGCACTGTGATCATCTCCCCTGCTCTCCTTCCTCGCGCCGGTAGTGGCCACTGCGGCCGCCGGCCTTTTCCTTCAGGCAGACCGACTCGATCACCATGCCCCGGTCCACGGCCTTGCACATATCATAGAGAGTCAGTGCCGCCACGGACGCAGCGGTCAATGCCTCCATCTCCACCCCGGTGGGGCCTCTTACCCGGCAACGCGCCTCGATGTCGACGTAGTCCTCCGCCGGCGCACTCAGCGTCACCTTCACCGACGTCAGCAGCAGCGGATGGCACAGCGGGATCAGGTCCCAGGTTTTCTTGGCCGCCTGGATGCCTGCCAGCCTCGCCACAGCAAACACATCCCCTTTCGGGTGGCCGCCGGCGAGGATCATCGCCAGTGTCGACGGCTGCATCCGCACCCGCGCCTGGGCCACCGCAGCGCGGTCCGTGTCCGGCTTGTCGGTGACGTCCACCATGGCGGCGCGCCCCTGATCATCGAGATGGCTCAGGCGTGGAGAATCAGCGGGATCGGACACGGGGCCTCCGGCGGCAAACTGTTGGAAAACGGGTGGCTGTTGTACCATGCGCGCCTTGCCGACCGCACGGATAAGAGCATGAACAGTTTCCAGCCACATATTACCGTGGCCACGCTGGTGGAACAGGATGGCCGCTTCCTGCTGGTACGCGAACAGGCCGAGGGGCGCAGCGTGCTGAACCAGCCCGCCGGGCACGTCGAGGCCGGCGAGCAGCTGGTGCAGGCCGCCTTTCGCGAGACCCTGGAAGAAACCGCCTGGCAGGTCCGCATCACCGGCCTGCTCGGGATGTACGTGTACCAGCCCTACCGTGGCGCGGGGGTCTACCACCGATACTGTTTCATCGCCGACCCACTGAAGCACGATCCGGGCCAGAAGCTGGACACCGGCATCGAGGAAGCCGTCTGGCTGACGCGGGAACAGTTGAACGCCTGCCGGGCGGAGCACCGCAGCCCGCTGGTACAGCGCTGCGTAGAGGATTATCTCAGCGGCCGCCGGCTACCGCTGGACGCCATCTACGAACATCCCTGGCCGTTGCAAAAGGGCTGAGCCGCCCCCACCTTTTACCTCACCACCACAGAGAGCTGACCCGCGCATGACGCTGCCCCTGAACAAGCCCCCTGAGGAAACCCGCATCATCGTCGGCATGTCCGGTGGCGTGGATTCCTCCGTGGCCGCGTACCTGCTCAAGCAGGCCGGTTACCAGGTGGAGGGCCTGTTCATGAAGAACTGGAACGAGGACGACGGCACCGAATACTGCACCGCGCGCGAGGATCTGCTGGATGCCATGCAGGTGGCCGGCGTGCTCGACATCGAGCTGCACACCGCCAACTTTGCCAGCGAGTACTGGGACCGGGTGTTCGAGCATTTCCTGGCCGAATACCGCGCCGGCCGCACGCCGAACCCGGATATCCTCTGTAATAAGGAAGTGAAGTTCCGCGCCTTCCTGGATCACGCCCTGACGCTCGGTGCCGACGGCATCGCCACCGGCCACTATGCCCAGGCGAACCACAGCGTGGCACCGGCGGAGCTGCTGCGCGCCGCCGACACCAATAAAGACCAGACCTACTTCCTGCATGCTGTCGGCGGCGAGCAATTCAGCCGCACCCTGTTCCCGCTCGGCAGTATCGCCAAGCCTGAAGTGCGCCGTATCGCCGCCGACTGCGGCTTTGCCAACCACAAGAAAAAAGACTCCACCGGCATTTGCTTTATCGGCGAGCGCCGCTTCAAGGACTTCCTGCAACGCTATCTGCCGGCGCAGCCGGGCGTGATCGAGGACGACCATGGGCACCGCATTGGCGAGCACAGCGGCCTGATGTACTACACCCTCGGCCAGCGCCAGGGACTGGGCATCGGCGGCCGCGCCGACGCCGACGAATCGCCCTGGTATGTGGCGGCCAAGGACCTGAGCCGCAACGTGCTGATCGCCGTCCAGGGTCACGACCATCCACTGCTGCACAGTCACAGCCTGGACAGCGGCCCGGTACACTGGATCAGTGGCGCACCGCCGGCCATGCCGGTGGCCCTGACCGCCAAGACCCGCTACCGCCAGCCGGACCAGGGCTGCACGCTGGAAGCGCTGGCAGACGGCCGGGTCCGGGTGCATTTCGAAACGCCGCAACGCGCCGTGACACCGGGGCAGTCCGTGGTCTTTTATGACGGACCGCGCTGCCTGGGCGGCGCCGTGATCGAGACGACCGCATGAGCCATTCTGACGCCGACCTGCATCAAGTCATGGCGCTGGGCGCCATCTTCCAGTCCGCCACCCTGGCCGACCGCGTCGCCAGCACCGGACAGTGCCCGGAAGGCCAGGCACGCGTGCTGATCGAAGGCGCCATGAATCTGGCGCCGGCCTCCTACGCGGACGTGTTCCCGTCCGCCGGCGACTTGCGGCCTGGCCTCGTGCTGCTGCGTGATGCGCTGTCCGGCAACCAGGAGAAGACCCCCGCCAATGCGCGCACCGTGGGCTATGCGCTGGCACTGATGCACCTGGCCGGCCGGTTGCGCCGGGACAGCAGCCTGATGAGTGTGCTGCGCAACCGGCTGGAGGCGCTGGACGCCCAGCGCGGCCATTTCGGCGACCTGGCCAGCACCGAGTTCAGCCACCGCCTGGCCGGCATCTACGTGGATACCCTGGGCACGCTGAAATTTCGTATCAAGGTACAGGGCGAGCCGGCCCACCTGCGCAACGAGGACAACGCCGCGCGCATTCGTGCGCTGTTCCTGGCCGGCGTGCGCGCGGCGTTTCTCTGGCACCAGGCCGGCGGGCGCCGCTGGCACCTGCTGTTGCGTCGGCGACGGCTGCTCTCTGCTGCCGAGCAGCTCATTAATATCAATTAGTTAATCTGCTTTATTAAAGTAGTTTCACGGCAATGCGACGGCGCCGACTTCATGGTGGGAATCATGTATCATGCGCGCCTGATTTCGCCCCGACTTGTGCAGGAGACCCCATGTCCACCCTCGATACGCTGACCGCGCTGTCCCCGGTCGATGGCCGCTATGCCGCCAAGTGCGATGCGCTGCGCCAGATCACCAGCGAATATGGCCTGATCCGTTACCGCGTCATGGTTGAAATCCGCTGGCTGGAAACGCTGGTGAAGACCCGCGACATCGCCGAGGTGCCGCTGATCAGCGCCGATGCCGCCTATCTCCTGCGTCAGGTCGCCAACAAATTCGATATGGCCGCCGCCCAGCGCGTCAAAGAGATCGAGCGCACCACCAACCACGACGTCAAGGCGGTGGAGTACTACATCAAGGAGCGGCTGGCGGAAGTGCCCGAGCTGGCCACCCTCAGCGAATTCGTGCACTTTGCCTGCACCTCCGAGGACATCAACAACCTCGCCTACTCGCTCATGCTTGCCAACGCCCGCGACGTGCTGCTGCCGGTGATGGACCGGATCATCGAGCAACTGCGCCGCACCGCGCACCAGTATGCCGACCAGCCGCAACTGTCCCGCACTCATGGTCAGACCGCCTCCCCGACCACGCTCGGCAAGGAACTGGCCAATGTGGTGGCACGCCTGCGCCGCCAGCGCGAGCAGTTCGCCGGGGTCGCCCTGATGGGCAAAGTCAACGGCGCTGTCGGCAACTACAACGCTCACCTGGCCGCCTACCCGGAAGTCGACTGGCAAGCCTTCGCACAGCAGTTTGTCGAGGGCCTGGAGCTGACCTTCAACCCCTACACCACCCAGATCGAGCCGCACGACTGCCTGGCCGAGTACTTCCACGCCCTGATGCGCTTCAACACCGTGCTGCTGGACTTCAACCGTGACGTCTGGGGCTACATCTCACTGGGCTACTTCAAGCAGCGCACCGTGGAAGGCGAAGTCGGCTCCTCCACCATGCCGCACAAGGTCAACCCGATCGACTTCGAGAACTCCGAAGGCAATCTGGGCCTGGCCAACGCCATCATGGATCACCTGGCGGGCAAGCTGCCGATCTCCCGCTGGCAGCGCGACCTGACCGACTCCACCGTGCTGCGCAATGTCGGCGTTGGCCTGGCACACAGCCTGATCGCCTATGAATCCACCCTGAAAGGTATCGGCAAGCTGGAAGTGAACAGCCAGCGCCTGAACGAAGACCTGGACAACGCCTGGGAAGTGCTGGCCGAACCGATCCAGACCGTCATGCGCCGCTATGGCATCGAGCAGCCCTACGAAAAGCTCAAGGCCCTGACCCGTGGCAAGGCGATCACCCGCGAGACACTGGCCGAGTTCATCGACGGCCTGGCCATCCCGGACGATGCCAAAGAGCGCCTGAAAGCCATGACCCCGGCAAGCTATATCGGTAACGCACCGAGCCAGGCGCGGAACGTCTGAGCATGGCCGCACTGCCGCGCTTTACCCTGCCGTTGCCGGCGGCGGATTTCCTGCGTGACCACTGGCAGCGCAAGCCGCTGGTGGCCCGCAGCGCCGCCACGGGCCTCGACCAGCTCGACCCGGACACGCTGGCTGGCCTGTCACTGGAAGAAGGCGTCGAATCCCGCCTGATCCAGGGCGCCGGCAACGGCCCCTGGTCGCTGCGCCATGGCCCCTTCTCCGAGCAGGATTTCCAGACGCTGCCCGAGCGCGACTGGACGCTGCTGGTGCAGTCCGTGGATCACTGTCTGACGGATGTGTCGCTGCTGCTGGATTGCTTCGATTTCCTGCCCGGCTGGCGCATTGAGGACATCATGGTCAGCTACGCGGTACGCGGCGGCAGCGTCGGGCCGCATTTTGATCAGTACGATGTGTTCCTGATCCAGGCCAGCGGCCACCGCCGCTGGCAGATCGGCCCGGTCTGCGATGCCGACACCCCGCGCCTGCCCCACGACAGCCTGAAGCTGCTGGCCGACATGCCGGTGCTGGAAGAACACCTGCTCGGCCCCGGCGACGTGCTCTACCTGCCGCCGGGCGTGGCCCATCATGGCGTGGCCGAGGACGACGACTGCGTCACCTGGTCGGTGGGCTTTCGCGCGCCACGCCTGGCAGACCTGCTGGCCCGCATCACTGACGAGGCGCTGGCGGACACCCCGGACAGGCTGTTCAGCGATACCGGCCGCACCCTGCCCGGCTCGCCGGGCCTGCTCAGCGAGGCCGATGCCGCTGCCCTGGCAGAGCAGGCACTGAGCCTGATCTCCCCGGCGCTGGCACAGCGCGCACTGGCGCAGCTCCTGAGCGAGCCCCGACACCCGGGCCTTGATTTCGAGGTCGATAGCGGGCACATTCGCGCCGCAGCGCCGGACGCGGTGCTGGTACGCCACGGCAGCACCCGGCTGGTGGCCGACGCAGAAGGCCTGTGGCTCAACGGTGAGCACTGGCCGTTACCGGATGAAACAAAGCCACTGGGCACTTACCTGGCCAGCCGGCGTCTCTATAGTGCCGACGCACTGTACCCGCTCCTCAATACCAACGGACGGACGTTAATCAATGAATGGATTGAACAGGGCTATTTCGTCGCACTGCACGAGCCCTTTGACGGCCAATGAGGCAGTTATGGCATTTACCGTGATCAAGACCACCTGGGCCGAACACGAAGCCGCCTTGCGCGTGATTCGCGGCCAGGTGTTTATCCGCGAACAACGTGTGCCCGACGCGCTGGAATGGGATGACCAGGACGAAGCCTCCGTACACTTCCTCGCGCTGGATGGTGCCGGGGCGCCGATCGGCTGCATCCGCCTGCTGCCCAATGGCCAGATGAGCCGCCTGTCCGTGCTCAGCGAACACCGCAACCAGGGTATCGGCAAGGCGCTGCTGATCGCGGCCGAGGAAGAAGCCCGTGGCCAGGGCCGCGACGAAATATTCCTGCATGCCCAGACCCACGCCACCAGCTTCTACGAAGCGGCCGGTTTCTCCGTCACCGGAGGTATCTTCCTGGAAGCGGATATTCCGCACCGGCAGATGTTCAAGGTCCTGAACTGAGCCGTGGCCCTGCCCGCCGACTGGCCGACCGAACAGGACAGCCAGCGTCATCCGCTGGAGCATGCTGACGACTTTCTCGGCGCGCTCCAGCGACTGATCCCACGCACTCGCCGCCATCTCGTGGTCCAGGCCCCCACGCTGGATACCGCGTTGCTCGGCAGCACCGACATCGGCGACCTGATCGGACGTTTCATCCGCCAGAGCCGCTTCTGCCGCGTGCAGGTACTGTTCAACGACGCCGACAGCGCGCTCGCGGGCAGCCACCGCCTGATCACCCTGGCACGCCGCTTTCCCAGCTACATCACTCTGTTGCAGGCCCAGCCGGACGACCGCCAGCGCGCCGCCTGGCTGATCGCGGACGCGCGGGCCCTGATCTGGCGCCCGCACGATCGTTACGCTGAGGGTTACGCCTGTGCCGCCGCGCCACTGGCTGCCCGAGGGCTGCTGCGGGATTTCGAGGACCGCTGGGCACGGGCCCGGCCGGACCCGCGCCTGCGGCAGCTCTTTCTCTAAAGCGCCCGAGCGGGCTCCAGATTGCCGAGCAACTCCCCCAGCGGGTGCGCGCTGGCGTGATATTTCTCCTCGAAATCCGTCACCGGCGTCATCGCGCCCGGCAGCGCACTGACCTGCGCGGTCGCACCGGCCAGCACCAGCGCCCGCCGCATTTCCTCCAGATAGACAGGCCAGTTGCTGCGCAATCGCAACTGCCCGCCCAGTTGCAGCAACACCGGGAACACCGGGTGACCGTGCCAGCGTCGACGCAGGTGCGCGCTTTTTGGCCAGGGATTGGGATAGAACAGGCAATGTTCCTGCACCCGCCAGCCCGCCTCGACCGCCAGCCGCCAGAAATCCGCCGCCTCGGCGCGCAGCAGCAACAGATTCGACGGCAGCGGGTCGAAGCGAAGATGCCCGCGGCGCAGACGCTCGCCGGACTGATCCAGCCCGATCACCAGCGCCTCCGGGTGCTGGCCGGCCAGCCACACCGAAGAGCGCCCGGTGCCGCAGCCGCTGTCGAGCACCAGCGGCCGCTGCGCACCCTGTGCGGCGCGCCAGTCCGCCGCGTCAGCAAAGGCCGTGCGGGTGTGCGCGGCCACCGGTGCCCGCCAGGGATGGGCCAGATGACGCGCCACCACCGCCGCCAGTTGCTCGTGCGGACCGTCCTGATTGCTGGCCACCTGATGACTGTTTCCGAACACTGACTCGCTCCGATCCACAAGGCCCGGCATGATACCCGATATGCCACGAAAGGAGATTCCCATGCGCCCCCTGCTCCTCGCTCTGCTTCTGCTGCTGAGCCTCAACGCCCAGGCCGAACTGCGTACCTATGTCGTGGAAACCATGAATGGCGAAAGCGTGGTCGAGGTGGTCCGTCCGATGCTGCCGGCCGGCGGATCGGCGGTGCACTATCAGGGCAAGCTGGTGCTGCGTACCACGCCGGAAAACTACGCCGAGATCCGCCAGGTGCTGGAACAGGTCGATACCCTCCCGAGCACCCTGCGTATCAGCCTGCGCCGGCGCGAGGACAGCCAGCGCAGCGACAGCGCCGTGCGCGGCAGCGGCGGCGTGCGCTACCCCGGCGGGCTGGAAGGCAATGTCACCATCATCCGTGAACACGAAGTCCTCAGCGGCCAGCAGGACTACAGCATCAGCACCCTGTCCGGCCACGAAGCCTTCATTGATCGCGGCAGCCTGCTCGCCATCACCGGCGGCTGGCCGGCCAGCACCACCGTGCTGCCACTGCTTCAGGGTCTGGAAGTAACGCCGATATTGCTGCCCACCGGCGAGGTGCGGTTGTCATTGCAGCAACGCTTCGACGAGCGCCAGCGCGATGGCCAGCTCACCACCCAGCGCAGCGCCACCACGCTGGTGATTCCCCCCGGCCAATGGCGCAGCATCGGCCAGCTTGGCGGCACCGAGCAACGCCAGCAGCAGGGATTGAGCGGCGTCAGCCAGCAAAGCAGCGAACAGAGCGTGCCGCTGCAGATCAGAGTAGATGTAGTGCGGCCGTAGGGTGGGAAGAGCCAACGGCGAAACCCACCGCGTCCATGCCCGTTAATCACTCCCGCAAAACCATCGAAATCACCTGGCTTGGGTGGCAGGTAGTTTCGCTGGTTTTGTGAAAACCATCGAAATCACCCCGCTTGGGTGGCAGGCAGTTCCGCTGGTTTTGTGCGAGCAGTGTGCAGCTTGGACCCGGTGGGTTTCGCCTTTGGCTCTTCCCACCCTACCCATAAAAAACCCCGCCGGAGCGGGGTTTCTTATGGCGGCACTTGTTTCAGCAACCGTACTTTTTTCAGCAACCGTACTTGGCTTTCGCCTCCAGGCGGCGGCGGTGCAGGACCGGCTCGGTGTAGCCGTTCGGCTGCGCACGGCCCTGGAATACCAGTTCACAGGCCGCTTCAAAGGCGACATTGCCTTCGAAATCCGGCGCCATGTTGCGGTAGTGAGGATCCGCCGCGTTCTGCTCGTCCACCACCTTGGCCATGCGCTTCATGGCTTCCATCACCTGCTCTTCCGTGCAGACGCCATGATGCAGCCAGTTGGCGATGTGCTGGCTGGAAATCCGCAGTGTCGCGCGGTCTTCCATCAGGCCGATGCCGTTGATGTCCGGCACTTTGGAGCAACCGACGCCGTGGTCGATCCAGCGCACCACATAGCCGAGGATGCCCTGGCAGTTGTTGTCCAGTTCCTGTTTGATTTCCTCGGCGGACCAGTTGGTCTCCGGTGCCAGCGGAATCGTCAGGATCGCATCCAGTGAGGCACGCGCACGGTTTTTCAACTGTTCCTGCACGTCGGCAACGCTGACCTGATGGTAATGCATCACGTGCAGCGTGGCGGCGGTCGGTGACGGCACCCAGGCGCAGCTTGCGCCGGCTTTCGGGTGGCCGATCTTGGCCTCCATCATCGCCTTCATTTCATCCGGCATGGCCCACATGCCCTTGCCGATCTGGGCGTGGCCTTTCAGGCCGGCTTCCAGGCCGATGTCCACGTTCCAGTCTTCGTAGGCGTTGATCCACGGCTGTTGCTTCATGGCTGCCTTGCGCACCACGGCGCCGGCTTCCATGGAGGTGTGGATTTCGTCGCCGGTGCGGTCGAGGAAACCGGTGTTGATGAAGATCACGCGCTCTTTCGCCTGGCGGATGCACTCCTTCAGGTTCACGGTGGTGCGGCGCTCCTCGTCCATGATGCCGATCTTCAGCGTATTGCGGGCCAGGCCCAGCGCATCTTCCACGCGGCCGAACAGCTCCACCGCAAAAGCCACTTCTTCCGGGCCATGCATTTTCGGCTTCACGATATAGACCGAACCGGCACGACTGTTGCGGGCACCGTCCTGCTTTTTCAGGTCGTGCATGGCGGCCAGCACGGTGACCATGCCGTCGAGAATCCCTTCCGGTACTTCCTGGCCTTTGTACAGCACCGCGTTGTTGGTCATCAGGTGACCCACGTTGCGCACCAGCAGCAGCGAACGGCCCGGCAGCACCAGCTTGCCGCCGTCGGCAGCGGTGTATTCACGGTCCGGGTTCAGCGCACGGGTCAGGGTGCGGCCCCCTTTCTCGAACGACTCTTTGAGGTCGCCTTTCATCAGGCCCAGCCAGTTGCCATAGGCCACTGCCTTGTCCTCGGCGTCCACGGCCGCCACGGAATCCTCGCAGTCCTGGATCGCGGTGATCGCGGATTCCAGCAGCAGGTCCTTCACATGGGCAGTGTCTTCGGCGCCGATCGGGTGGCTGGCGTCGATCTGGATTTCCACATGCAGGTTGTTGTGGCGCAGCAACAGGCCTTCCGGCGCCGCCGCGTCGCCACGGTAGCCGACGAACTGGGCCGGGTCTTTCAGGGACACTTCACCGTCAGCCGTTTTCACGACCAGTTGGCCGTCACGCACGATGTAGCCGGTCGAGCCCTTGTGCGAACCGGTCGCCAGCGGAGCCGCCTGATCCAGGAAGTTGCGCGCGTATTCGATCACTTTCGCGCCACGTTTCGGGTTATAGGCACCGCCACGCTCGGCGCCGCCTTCGTCGGAAATGACGTCGCCGCCGTACAGGGCGTCATACAGGCTGCCCCAGCGGGCGTTGGCCGCGTTCAGCGCATAGCGGGCATTCATCACCGGCACCACGAGTTGCGGGCCCGCCACGGTGGCGATTTCCGGGTCCACGTTCTCGGTGGTCACCTGGAAGTCATCGCCTTCCGGCAGCAGGTAGCCGATCTCGGTCAGGAACGTCTTGTACTCTGCCATGTCGATCGCCTGACCCTTGCGCGCCTGGTGCCAGGCGTCGATGCGGGTCTGGATCTCGTCACGCTTGGCCAGCAGCGCCTTATTCTTCGGCGCCAGGTCGGCCAGGATGTTTTCAAGCTCAGCCCAGAAGTGCTCCGGGTCCACGCCGGTGCCGGGGATGATCTCGTTGACGACCAGGTCGTGGAGAACAGGCGCGATCTCCAGTGAGCCCTTCGTGATGCGATCGGTCATAGTGTGACTACCCTTTCGGTCATTGATGCAGAACGACAAAACAGCCCGGAACGGGACTCCGGGCGCGTGGAAAGCGGCGATTCTAGCGAAAACCGGCGGGCAATTCATTGCCTGCCCTGACCTGTCGGTCAGCAGGCCCGGCGCCGCCGGTCAATGGAACAGATTGACCACTTCGAGCCGGTGCGGTGCGCTGCCGCCGGCGCGGCTGACGCCCTCTTCCAGGCCGGCGAAATCGAACAGCCGGGTGTCGGCCAGTTGCGACGGGGCGATATTCTGGGCCGCCGCGAAGATACTTTCGATCCGGCCCGGGTGCTGCCGGTCCCACTGTTGCAGCAGGCCCTTCACCGCCTGCCGCTGCAGGTTTTCCTGCGACCCGCACAGATTGCAGGGAATGATCGGAAACTGACGGTATTCGGCAAACTTCTCGATGTCCTTCTCACGGCAATAGGCCAGCGGACGGATCACCACATTACGGCCATCGTCGCTGCGCAGCTTGGGCGGCATGGCTTTCATCTTGCCGTTGTAGAACATGTTCAGAAACAGCGTTTCGACGATGTCGTCGCGGTGGTGTCCCAGGGCAATCTTGGTGGCACCGATTTCCTCGGCGAAGCCGTACAGGTTGCCTCGCCGCAGCCGCGAGCAGAGCGCGCAGGTGGTTTTCCCCTCCGGCGTTTTCTCACGCACGATGGAATAGGTGTCGCGCTCGAGGATATGGTAGGCCACGCCTTCTTTTTCAAGGTACTCGGGCAGCACATGCTCGGGGAACCCCGGCTGCTTCTGGTCCAGGTTCACCGCCACCAGTTCGAACTGCACCGGCGCGGACAGCTGCAAACTGCGCAGGATGTCCAGCATGGTGTACGAGTCCTTGCCCCCGGACAGGCACACCATGATCTTGTCGCCGTCCTGGATCATGTTGAAATCGGCGATCGCGCGCCCGGTCTCGCGCCGCAGTTTTTTCTGCAGCTTGTTGAAGCGGGTACGGTCTTTCGGCAACAGGTTATCTTCGGCGGCCATGGCACATCTGCGGGCTGGTGAACGGGATCAGGTGACCTTCACACGGCGGATCACCTTGCGGTACAGCGACGGGAACCAGCGTTTGAGGTAGATCCCGGCCGTTTCGCGGCCGCCAATGATAACCTGCTCGCGGCCGCGCTGCACGGCGCGGATGATCCGCCCGGCGCAGACCTCCACCGGCAGCCCGGCGGCCTGATAGTCGTCCATGCGGCCGTGGGAGGAACCGTCCCCCGTGACCGCGTTGATGGAGACGTTGGTCCGGATAAAGCCCGGCATCACCATCAGGACACGGATGCCACTGTCGTATTCTTCCGCCCTGAGCGCCTCGAACCAGCCATGCAGCGCATGCTTGCTGGCGCAATAGGCCGAACGCAGCGGCGTCGGCAACTCACCCACCAGGCTCGATACCACCACCACCGAGCCGCCACCGGCCGCCCGCATGGACGGCAACAGCAGCTTGGTCAGCGCCACGGCCCCGAAGAAATTCACTTCCATCACCCGGCGGTCCACCGACAGGTCGGTGTCGGCGATGCGCGAACGCTGGCTGATGCCGCCGTTGTTGACCAGTACATCCACCCGGCCACAGGTGGCCAGCACGCCCTCGACCGCCGCCGGCAGGCTGTCGCCGTCGGCCAGGTCCAGCGGCACGGTGATATGCCGGTCTGGCGCGTCCAGGCTCTCGCGCACCCGCTCCAGTTCCTCGCGCCGGCGCGCGGACAGCACTACCCGTGCGCCCTGGCGACTGAACGCCCGCGCCAGCCCTTCACCAATGCCGCTGGAGGCACCGGTGATCCAGACCGTCTTGCCGGAAAAAACGTGTTCATTGCTCATGACATCTGCCCCTCGGGAAAACAACCCCGGTCAACATAGACGAGACAGCGCAGGCAGGGAAGACAGCGGCGGCCAGAGGCCGCCGTGTCGGGCGGGCATTACTTCAGTTCGCGGGAGGACAAGCCGAGCAGGTGGCGCGCCACGATCAGTTGCTGGATCTGCTGCGTGCCCTCGAAGATGTCGATGATTTTCGAGTCACGGGCAAACTTCTCCAGCAACAGGTTCTCGCTGTAGCCCAGCTCACCGCACAGCTCCACGCACTTGAGCGTGACGGTGTTGCCCATGCGGCCGGCTTTCGCCTTGCACATGGACGCCTCTTTCGAGTTGGCCTGGCCATTGTCTGCCATCCAGGCGGCCTTGTAGGTCATCAGGCGCGCGGCTTCCAGGTCAGCCTCCATGCGATACAGCTCGGCTTCAACGGCCGTGCTGTTGTACAGCGTTTTGCTGTAATCCGCCTTGACGCCTTCCTTCTCCAGCAACTCGCGGGTGATTTCCAGTGCCGCGCGGGCCAGGCCCAGTGCCATCGCTGCTACCGCCGGGCGCGTGCTGTCGAAGGTCTGCATCACGCCGCCGAAGGCCTTCTTGCGTGCCGCCTCGGTATCGGCCACTTCCGGCGAACCGAGAATGTTTTCCTTTGGAATGCGGCAGTTGTTCAGCGACAGCGCGGCGGTATCGGAAATGCGCAGGCCCATCTTCTCTTCCACGCGCACCAGCGACAGGCCGGGCGCGCCCTGGGGCACGATGAACGACTTGATCGCCGCCTTGCCTTTCGATTTGTCCAGCGTCGCCCAGACAACAATGGCGTCACCACGCTGCCCGGCGGTGCAGTAGATTTTCTCGCCATTGAGCACCCACTCATCGCCGTCCAGTACCGCCGTGGTGGAGACCGCCGCCGAATCCGAGCCGGCGCCCGGCTCGGTGATCGCCATGGCGCAATACAGCTTGCCGAATTTCTCTTTCTGCTCCGGCGTGCCCACGGCCAGGATCGCGGCATTGCCCAACCCGGAGCCGGGAATCGACAGCAGCAGGCCTACGTCACCCCAGCACAGTTCCTCGCCAGCCACGATGCCGGACAGGTTGGCGCCGTTACGGCTGCCGCTGGCGGCCTCGGCGGCCACCTTGCTTTTGTCGCCGCCTTCGCGCATGGCGGCACGCATCTGGGCCAGTGGTTTCAGTTCTTCCGGCGTCGGGCCGTGTTCGATCCTGTCGTACTTGCGCGAGATCGGGCGGAACACACCCGCAGCCACCTGGTGGCTCATTGTCTGCAGGTTCAGGAGTTTCTCTGGCAGTTCGAAATTAATCATCGTCGTTTCTCCTTACACCATTGCCGCGCCTTCGAGCACGCCGATGGCGCGCAGGTTGCGATACCACATTTCAAGCGGGTAATCGCGGATAAACCCGGCGCCGCCGAACAGCTGCACACCGTTAGTGCCAATCTGCATGGCACGCTCTGCACAGGCCACGCGGGCCAGATAGGCTTCCCGATGAAACGGCAGGCCCTGTTCTGCGCGACTGGCTGCACGCCACACCAGCAGCCGCATGCCTTCCAGCTCAATCGCCATATCCGCCATCATGAACGCCACGGACTGGCGCCAGGCAATCGGCTCACCAAACGCCTTGCGTTCTTTCACGTACGGTATGCAGTAATCCACCACTGCCTGACAGCAGCCCACGGCCAGTGCCGCGATACCGATGCGCGACAGGTCCACCAGCCGTTGCAGGTCAAAGTTGACCAGCCGGTTGGCCGCCGGAACCTGCACATCACTGAAAGTGACGGTGGCGGTATCCACCGCACGCAGCCCCATATATTCCTGCGCCTGGCTGCTCACGCCCGGGCTGTCGCGCTCGACCACAAAGGCCGCCGGCACACCCTCCAGCGCCGCAACGACCAGCATCAGCTCGGCACTGTTGCCCAGGATGACCAGCCGTTTCTCGCCGTTGAGCCGATAACCGTCTCCGTCCGCGCGGGCGGTCGTGTTCAGTTCAGAAGGCTCGAACGTGGCCCGGCCTTCCATCAGCGCAATGGTCGCGGGCACGAAGTGCTCCTGCGCCAGACGGGGCAGAAACGCTTCCTGCTGCGCGGCGTCACCGAAATCCAGCACCGCGTTGATGAAGGCCTGGGGCGCCAGCGCGGCCAGGGCCAGAGAAATGTCACCGCCGCCCAGGTCTTCCGCGTTCAACGCATTGGACATGGGCGAGCGTTCGATGCCGGCACCGCCGAGCGCCTCGGGTATCGGCAGCAGTGCCAACCCCAGCTCCATGGTGCGTTCTAGGAAACCTTCCGGGGTCGCCGCGGCTTCGTCCGCCTGGCGGGCGATGCTGCGCAGCTGCTGCTCGGCAAACCGTCGCATGCTCTCCCGGGTGATGCGCTGCTCCTCGGTCAGCGACAGGTCAAAGGGTAATGCCTGGCTCATGCCTACCTCTCCTGCGGGTCCTGGATCGTCTTGTTCTGGGCAAATTAAGGAACCTCTGAATAACTCCCCGGTGGTTCTGCGGGGCTTTCCGGGCGGCGCCTGCGGAGCAAAGCGCCTTCTCGACGTAGCCCGCTATGCCTTCGAAGCCGCGCCTTGATCAGACACCGCCCGGAAAGCCAGAACCACCGGGGAGTTATTCAGAGGTTCCTCAAACGCTTGTTTGAGAGACAGCATGCTGACACAGCGCTTCTGTGACCCACAAGTCGCCGAAACCGCCAATCCCCCCGGCCCGGCTGATCAAAATGGCCATTGCGACCACCTCCGAAGCATGCTTGCCACGTCCGGCGGATACACGCCGTGCGCCGCCTGTGCCATGATATCGTTATGCCATGAACCATGACGGCCGCGCCCGTCTGCGACCGCTCAGCCGGCTGGTCGGAAAACGGATTGCACCACGCCACCGAATGAAGGCACCTTATGCGTGAGGGGCAAACTGTGAAGCAGCACACACACGACAGGCCAAACGCACCCGACCCGATGCGGCAGGATGACGCACGGCACAAGAGCCTGGTAGAAACACGGGAGAGTTTCCGCTGACAACCATCCACCACCAGCGCAGAGTGTTGCGTCTACGGCGCCAGCGGATGGCGGTGTACTCCTATCTCATGGTGTGGGCCGCCACGCTGCTCGGCATCCGGATCGGCTATTTCGAGCCCGACACCCCGCACTGGCTGCTGTTCGGTGCGACACTGGCTGCCAATCTGGTGTTCTTCCTGATCATCCGCAGTGGCCGCTCAGAGCGCTGGACCGACCCCAGCCTGACCGTTCCGCAGATGATGGTGGGGATTATCCTGATCACCGCCCTGCTGCACTACTCGCGCGAACTGCGCGGCGCCATGATCGCCATCTATTTCATGGCCATGACTTTCGGTGTGTTCGCGCTCAGCCGGCAACGCATGATCCTGATGTCGGGTTTTGTGCTGCTGTGTTTCTGCGGGCTGGAAGCCTGGGAATGGCAGCAGGCCCCGGCGACCAAGATCCTCAGCATCTCGTTCGGGCATACCAGCATCCTGTTGCTGGGGCTGTTGTGGTTCGTGTACGTCGGCGGCCACATTCGCAACCTGCAACAGCGCAACCAGCAGCAACGCGCCTCGCTGCGCGCCCAGCAGCGCCACCTGGAGCAGATCAACGTGCAGTTGCAGGACGCCATGGCGCGCCTGGAAGACGTGGCCATCCGCGACGCGCTGACCGGGCTGTTCAACCGGCGTCATTTCATGGAGCGCATCGACGAGGAAATCGCCCGCGCCGAACGCAGCGGCCGCCCGCTGCATCTGGCGCTGATCGATCTGGATCATTTCAAGCAGATCAATGACAGCCATGGCCACCAGGCCGGTGACCAGGTGCTGCGCACCTTCGCCGAGACCGCGCGCCAGGCATTGCGCCGTTCAGACCTGCTGGCACGCTACGGCGGCGAGGAATTCGTCGTGCTGTTTACCGATGGCGAGGCCGAGGATATCCGTCAGGTACTCGAACGCCTGCGCCAGGCACTCTCCCGGCACCGCTTCAACGGCCCACCGGCGTTCAGCGTGACCCTTTCCGCTGGCGTGGCAAGCTGGCATCAGAATGATACCGCCGACACGCTGATCCACCGCGCCGACGAAGCCCTTTACCGTGCCAAACATAATGGCCGCAACCAGCTGGTGGCGGTGGACTGACGTCCCCGCGCGGTTATACTCGCCGGCAACTCACCTTCTTTTTCTCCCGCCGACCAGGACACACTCATGGACAGCCTCGACAACCCCGCCCTGCGCAAACAGATCGACGACTTCATCCGCGAGGCCGGCGAGGACGCGCTGACCTGGGTGGAAATCCATGGCCTGCTGTGTGCCGCCGCCGTCGGCCCGCAACTGCCGGACCAGTGGCAGCAGGTCTGCCATGCCGGTGAGGCCCCGATTCCACCCGCCGTGGCCGCCGCGCTGGCCAGCCTGCGCGATCGAGTCGCCGCGACCCTGGGTGCGGGTGAACGTATCCAGCTCCCCTGCCGGCTTGATCCCTATGCCGACGACGAAGGCAACGATCTGGCTAGCTGGTGCGCCGGCTTCATGGCCGGTGTCTTCATGCAGGAGGAAGCCTGGTACGAGATCGATGAAGAGCAGATGGCCAACCTGCTGCTGCCTTTCGTGCTGATCGCCGGGCTGGACGAAGACCCCGATCTGGACGCGCTGTGGCAGGACAGCAAGCTGGTCCGGCAGATGGCGCTGGGCCTGCCGGAGCTGCTGGAAGAACTGTTCCTGCATTTTCACGCGCCGGACGCACCGGACGAACGCGACGACAGTTGATGGGCTGTTGAAAGGCCGTTAAGGAGGATCAGTCATTCCCTGACAGATCAGCCCCGGCCGGTGCCACCGACAGATGACTGAGGTCCGGCACAGGCACTGCCGCCGCGCGCGGCAACTCTTCCAGGTCAGTGCCGGCGGGCGCCATGCTCAGGTGGCTGATATCCGGCGCCGCCGCAGGGGGTGCGGCGGTACCGCTGGATAACACGCTGCCTGCCTCCGCCACATCGAACGGCCCACTGAACCCGGTGCCCCCCGTGCGGAGCGTGCCCACCGTCACCAGGTCGCCACCGCGCGGTGGCGCCGCAGCCCCTGACGCCACGGCAGCCTGCGCCGGCACCGGCGGCTCGGGTACGCCCACTTCCTCCACCTCGCACAGCGCACCGGCCTGCTTCATCGCCGCGCGAAACTTCATCATGGTTGCCTGATCGGCGTCGCGCTTGATGACCACACGCTGGCCGCTGAACAGGGCCTCCACGCGGGCCGCGTCCATGCGGAACAGCCGGCCCAGGTTTTCCCGCACCGCCTCGGGGGAAGCACCCTGATCTATGCGACCCTGAAAGATGATATGGAAACGCTTGTCGCTCATGGTCTGTTACCGTCATCCGCTTGTTCTTGTCCAGGGCGCTTCTGAAAAACGCCCCGATCTTGCGTGCCGTGTCCGATCGCACGGACGCAACCCCCACACCAGTGGGCATAGCGTACCAGCAGCGGGCCATCCCGTCCTCTGCCGGGCCGCCTGCAGAACGGCCTGACAGCCCGGCACGACCGTCCTGTATGACGCCCGGTTACCAGGGCCACCACCCGCTTGTCCGGCAGAATTTTCGTGAACACGGTTCGTCAATGTAAAAACCACATAACGTTACCTGTACAAAACAACCGGAAACCCTGCCCTTTTTCGGTTCGGAATAGCCCGACGGAAAAAATATCGTGCCCTTTGTTTTTATCCTTTCACGTAAGAACGATATCGCCGGACGCACTGTGCGGTGAATCATTCTGCAGAGCGGTCATGGATTGTGTGTCGGGAACGGACATGTTGCACGCGGCGGACGAATTACTTACAGCCCAAATTTTTTACTTCAAAACACTGAAAATTTAATAATTCGGCAACATGTAAAATAAACCGCGCGCACCTGTTTACAGTACAACCCATCGCTTAGGATGAATTTGTGTCCTGATGTTTCGGCGCGTCACACACACCGGAACACAGGCCCTGATTCGTCGGTTCAGCGCAGCCCCCCTCCCCGGCAGAAGGCCGCCGGGTAGCGCCAACGGCACGGGTCAGCATGCAACAGGTCACGGCGGGTTGGACCCCGCCGCCTGATTTGACGCCGGCAAACTGCTTGTCCCGGTGTTGTTTTACGTCAAAACCTGCACACAAGGAGATGTCCATGAGGAACGTGAGATGTGCGCGCTTTGCCACCGTGTCGGCTGCAGCCCTGCTGCTGGCCGCCTGTGCCAGTGCGCCGGCCCCCACAGAACAGGTCCAGGCTGCGGAGCTTGCCATATCCCGTGCCCAGAGCACCGATATCCCACTGCAAGGCCAGGTTGACCTGACCCGCGCCCGGGAAAAACTCGCCGCCGCGCAAAAAGCCATGCAAGACAACGACAACGAACGCGCGGCAAGACTGGCGGCTGAATCACGTGCGGATGCCGAGCTGGCCATCGCCAAGGCCGAAACGGGCAAAGCCAAACAGGCAGCCGAGGAAATGCAAAAGAGCATCCAGACGCTGCAGGATGAAATCCGCCATGGGGCAGGAGGCCGCTGATCATGATGAGCATAAAGAAAACTGCACTGACTGCATTGATGGTGGGCACGGTCGCCATCACCGGCTGCGCCTCGACACCGGAAAGCAACCCGGAACTGGACGCCACCCGTGACCGTCTCTCTGCGTTGCAGAATGACCCGCAACTGAGTTCACGCGCCCCGGTGGCCATCGTGCAGGCCGAACGCGCCGTCACCACGGCGGAAGGCGCCGTAGAAAGCAAAGCGGACAAGGCCGACATTGATCATTTGCTCTACATGGCCAATAACCGTATCGAACTGGCCCGTGCCGAAGCCGAGCGACGCCTGGCCGAAGATGAAGTGAAAAAACTGGGCGAGGAACGCAACCGCGTCATTCTCGATGCACGCACCCGCGAAGCACAGATGCTGCGCGAAGAGCTCAACGCCAAGCAGACGGATCGCGGCATGGTCGTGACGCTGGGCGACGTGCTGTTCGAAACCGGCAAAGCCGACCTGAAGCCCGGTGCACGCAACAACCTGGATAAACTGGCGCAGTTCATGCAGCAGTATCCGGAACGCACCGTACAGGTGGAAGGCCACACTGACAGCACCGGCAGCGACGCGATCAACCGCCGTCTGTCACAGGAACGGGCTGATTCGGTGAAAAACTATGTCGTGGGTCAGGGCATCAGTGGTGCACGCATCACTGCTGTCGGCAAAAGCAAAGACTACCCGATTGCGGACAACAGCACCGCAGCGGGCCGTCAGCAGAACCGTCGCGTGGAAATTATTATTTCGCAGTAATAATTAAGACGCCGGTAATCGCAGGCCGGATTCGTGCCGCAACCGCCCCCTGCGGGGCGGATCCGGCCTGCGCTTTTTTGCGCGTAGGGTGGGTAGAGCC
>NZ_AQOR01000039.1 GCF_009846755.1 Alcanivorax sp. S71-1-4 | reverse complement strand
GGCTCTACCCACCCTACCGCCCACCAACAGTGGCTGTTTTCAGGACTCCGGGGTTTCTTTTGCTTCCAGGCCGGCGGACAGCAACTCCGCCTGATCTTTATCCCGCACGCCGATCAGATACAGGATGCCATCCAGCCCCAGCGTGGAAATCGCCTGCTTGGCGCTTTCCTTCACCAGCGGTTTGGCACGGAAGGCGATGCCGAGGCCGGCGATGCCGAGCATGGGCAGGTCATTGGCACCGTCCCCCACTGCGATCACCTGTTCCAGGCTGATGCCTTCCTGCTCGGCGATGGCTTTCAGCAATTCCGCCTTGCGTTGCCCATTGACGATCTGGCCGATGACGCGGCCGGTCACCCTGCCGTCCTCGATTTCCAGGTCGTTGGCGTAGACGTGGTTGATGCCCAGCCGTTGCTTGAGGTATTCCCCGAACCAGGTGAAACCGCCGCTGAGAATCGCGGTGCGGTAGCCGAGTGCTTTCAGCGTACCGATCAGGCGTTCGGCACCTTCAGTCAGGCGGATGCGTTGCTGCACGCGGTGCAGTGCATCGGCGTCCAACCCCTTCAGCAGGGCCACACGGGCGCGGAAGCTTTCATTGAAATCCAGTTCGCCGCGCATGGCGCGCTCGGTGATGGCCGCCACCTGCTCGCCGACGCCGGCCTCGGTGGCCAGCTCGTCAATCACTTCCGACTGGATCAGGGTGGAATCCATGTCGAACACCACCAGCCGGCGGTTGCGGCGGAAAGCGCTGTCTTTCTGGAAGCCGATGTCCACGTTGCGCTCGTTGGCGATATCCAGGAACGCGGCGCGCATGGCTTCCGGGTTTTTCGGCTCGCCGCGCACGGAAATCTCGATGCAGGCACGCTGGCCGGTATCGGCCTCCTCTCCGCCTTCACTTTCCAGGTGTACCCGGCCGGACAGCCGGTTGATGCTGTCGATATTCAGTTCGTTGGCCGCCACCACGGCGGTGACGTCACTGAGCTGCTCGGCGGTGATCTTTCGCGCCAGCAGCGTGATGATGTAGCGGTCCTTGCCCTGGCCGGCGACCCACTCTTCATAGCGCTCGTGGTCGATGGGACGAAAGCGCACTGACACATTCAGCTTGTGCGCCTCGAACAGCAGGTCCTTGAGCATCGGTGCTGCTTCGGCAGTGGGGGGGACTTCCACCAGGATGCCCAGCGACAGGGTGTCGTGGATCACGGCCTGACCCATGTCGAGAATGTTGAGACGAAACTGTGCCAGGATGCGGGTAAAGGCTGCGGTGAGACCGGGTCGGTCGCCGCCGGAAACCTGGATCAGGATAATGTCGCGCACTCAAAGGTTCCTCATTACAAGGGCAGGGCCAAGGCGCCGCATAGGTTAGCAGCAAAGTGCGGCGACGGCATGCGCCCCGGCGGGGTGCTTTACCGGGCGTGTGCGATATACTCCGCCGCATCTGCCCTCCCACCAGGAATGGACCATGCCTCAGGCGGACATGGCGCGCTGGCGCCAGTGGATCATCGGAGAACGCCCGCTGCTGCGTGAACTGGCCGTGCTGTTGCTGGCGAGCCTGCTGATCGGCCTGTATTTCCTCGAGCACCTGGACAGCCGGCTGGCCGAGGCCCGCCGCGACTATCTCGGCGCGCTGGCGATCCAGGTGGCCGAGAACGCGGTGGAATACACCGCCACCAACAATCTGGTCAGCCTGAACGTGATTGCCCGTCGCACCGGCGAACTGACACCGGTGGCGCGGGTGACGCTGGAAGACGCCGGGGGCCGTGTGCTGGCCAGCAGCGGCGACGCCGCAGCGGGGATCCCGGTGCAGCAGCCCATGCATCTGGCCGACGGCGGCATCGTCGGCGTGGTCAAGCTGTGGCCGGCGGCGGAAACGGTGACGCGCAAAAAAGTCGAAGCCGGTTTTGTGCTGCTGGTGCTGTGCCTGCTGGTGTTGCGTGTATTGCTGCTGATGCTGGAGCGGCGTCTGCGCGGTGAGCCGTTGTGGCACCTGCCGCCTGCCACCCCGGCCCCGGTGGCAGAGCAGAAACCGGAGCCGGCCGTGGCCGCGCCGGTGACCGCCGTGCTGCGTCTGGCGCTGGTGAATGAGGCGCATCTGCGTGGCCGCTACACCGACAGCCTGTTCGCGTCATTGCTGGCGCCGTATGACCAGGTGCTGGAACAGGCGGCCCTGCTGTATGGGGGCGCGACGCAGGCGCGGCTCGACGAGGGGGCGCTGATCGGCTTCCAGGGCGAGCCGGCGGACGCTGCGTTCAAGGGCGTGTGCGCGGGCATGCTGTTTCTGAAAGTCAGCCGCCAGTTGGCCGAGCAACGCAAACAGGCCGGGCAGATGGCGCTGGAATTCAAACTGCTGGTGACTGGTGACACAGATCCGGTGCGCAGCCTGGCCTGTTGCGAAGCGGGTGTGCCGGGCAGGCTGCATGTGCCGGAGAACGAACTGCTCGCGCTGTCGCTGGATACCCGCTCACTGTATCGCCCGGAACAGGCGCTGACGGTGCATTGTGCCGGTGGTGACGACCTGCGCCTGCAGCCGCTGGAAAAACTGGCCCAGCGTTATCAGGCGCAGATCAATGATCAGGCGATGCAACTCGCTGTCGGTGCGCCGGAATCCGGTGTCGGCTCACCACAAAGATAACGCCGTATCGCATCGTTGACGCGCTGCTGCAAACCGGGCACGCCCTGGTGCCCGAACAGGCGGTTGAATTCCAGCAGCACCGGTTGTCCGTTCACCATTGCCACGTCGAAGCCGGCGTGGTCGATATTCAGATATCCCGTCAATGTCAGCACGAAATCCGTCGCGGCTTCCGGTATGGGCAGGTCATGCCGCACGCGGCCGCCGCGCGCCACGTTGTTGTGAAAATCAGTCCCTTCGCGCCAGTAGGCGGCGACCAGCTCCCGTCCCACCACGACGATGCGCAGATCGCGTTCGATGGGCAGTTTTTCCTGCACATACAAGACCGCGTTGTCGGCGGCGTATTGTTCGAACTGCTCAGCGCTTTCGATGAGGAACACGCCCAGCCCCTCGCTGGCGCGAATCTGTTTGGCCACGAACGGCAGTGGCCAGCGGCGCAGCACATCGCGCACATTTTCCGGTGTGCTGGCGAGGATTTCGGTGCGTGGTACATGCGTCGGGCAGGCGGCCTGGAAGGCGCGTGTCATCTCTACCTTGTCATGACCCAGGTGATAGCTCACCGGGCTGGGGAAGACTTTTTTCTTCAGGGCGTAGTGCAGTGTGTTGAGCTGCCAGTAGCCGGGAAACAGCAGCCAGTCTGCGTCGCGCAGGGCGTCCAGGTGCTGGTGCATGAGTTCCGGTTTGATATAACGCACACCCGGCAGACCGAGGGTGCGGAAAGGGTCGAAGGTGATCAGCCGCATACAGGTCCGGAAGGGGGGGGGCGATGCGGCGGATTCTTGAGCAGATCAGGGAGGGCCGTCAATAGGCGCCGACACCCTGCTGGAGGGGCAGTAGGGTGGGTAGAGCCAAAGGCGAAACCCACCGTGTCCATGCTTGTTATTCACTCCCGCAAAACCATCGAAATCACCCGGCTTGGGAGGTAGGTAGTTTCGATGTTTCTGTGCGAGCAGTGTGCGACATGGACCCGGTGGGTTTCGCCTTCTCTACCCACCCTACCGCACATCATGCGATGACCTTGCCGAGCGGTTGCCCCATGCGCACCGGGGTTTCCGCACCGAGGCCGGCTTCCCATTGGCAGGCGCCTTCCGGAAACAGCATCACCACGGTCGAGCCCAGCATGAAGCGGCCCAGTTCAGCGCCCTTTTCAATCACGATCGGTTCGACACGGTCATAGCGGGTGCGGGTGATCTCGGTCGGTTGCGGGGTCACCTGGCCGGCGAAGACGGTCTCGATGCCTGCCACGATCATGGCGCCGACCAGGATCACGGCCACCGGCCCCTGTTCGGTGTCGAAGATGCACACGGCGCGTTCGTTTCGGGCAAACAGGCGCGGCACCTGGCGGGTGGTGACGGCGTTGACCGAAAACAGTTTGCCCGGCACATAGATCATTTCGCGCAGGGTGCCGGTGACCGGCATGTGCACGCGGTGATAATCGCGCGGTGACAGGTATACGGTGGCGAAGTGGCCGTTGCTGAATTCGCTGGCCAGGGCGCTGTCGCCGCCGAGCAGTTCATAGACGGAATAATACTGGCCCTTGGCCTGCAATACGTCACTGCCACGCAGCTTGCCGAGCTGGCTGATGGTGCCGTCGGCGGGGCAGGCGATGTCGTCGGCTTCGGGCGCAATCGGGCGTGCGCCGTCTTTCAGCGCGCGGGTGAAAAACGCATTGAAGCTCGGAAACTGATCCGGGTCTTCGATCACCGCCTCGCTGAGGTCAATGTCGAAACGGTTGCTGAACTGGTTGATGAACGTGGTCTTGATCCACGGGATTTCGCTGCGGGCACACCAGCCCACCAGACGCGACAGCAGGTGTTGCGGCACCAGATACTGCAACAGGACAAACAACCGGTCGACAAACGAGCTCTGCATTATTTCAGGTCCTTTTCCACGGGGGTGTCCGGGTGATTGCCCCACTCCGACCAGGAGCCGGCATAACCGCGGATATTGTCAAAGCCGAGTATCTTGCCGACCAGCCAGCTGAAGCTGGAGCGGTGATGCGTCTGGCAATGGGTAATGATTTCCTTGTCCGGTGTGATGCCGCGCGCGGCCAGTTCCGTGCGCAGGGTATCCAGGTCGCGCAGGCGCAGGTTGCGCGTTTTGTCCATCGGCTCGGTCCACTCGTAATGGATGGCGCCGGGCATATGGCCGGCTTTCTGGGCGAAGGCACGCACGCCGTCGAATTCCTCGCGTGAGCGTGCGTCCCAGATCACCACGTTGTCGGCGTTGTAACGGGCCAGCATTTCCTCGAACGGCACATCGGTACGCGGGTTTTTCTCGCCCAACCGGTAGTCGCTCGGGCGTGCCGTCACGGGCGTGTCTTCGGTGGGCAGGCCATCGGCCAGCCAGGCATGGATGCCGCCATCAAGGTAGCTGTAGCGCGTGTGGCCGACCGCATCGAGCAGCCACAGCAGACGTCCGGCCCAGCCGCCGCCTTCGTCGTCGTAGGCAACCACGTGGGTGTCGGGTGTCAGGCCAATGTCCGACAGCAGGGCGGCCAGGTCGTCGTCTTCCGGCAACAGGCCCGGGGCGGGCAGGGTGTTGCGCTGCAACCGCTTGAAATCCAGGTGCAGGGCGCCGGGCACATGGGCCTGCTGGTACACCACGGGTTTGCCCAGGTCCACGATCAGCAGGCCGTCGTCACCCAGGTGCGGCAACAACTGTTGCGGCGAAACAAGCAGTGGCAGATCGCTGGCCATCGGGGGCTTCCTTGAGACGTCCGTCAAAGCGGGACGGGGCGTTCGATTCTACCGGAGCGCGTGCGGAAATGCAGGCGACGGTCAGTCGTTGTTGCTGCGGTCGTAGCGCTGGCGGGCCGTCTCGTCCAGCGTTTCGCGGATGCGGTAATAATTCTCCAGCCGCTCGGCGCTGATGTCGCCTGCCTCGACGGCACCGGTCAGGGCGCAGCCGGGCTCATGCAGGTGCGAGCAATTGCGAAAGCGGCAATGACCGGCCAGGGGAGCCAGTTCACGGTACCCGCGCAGCAGTTCGTCCTCGTCGATATGCCACAGGCCGAATTCGCGGATGCCCGGGGAATCGATCAGATTGCCGCCGTCGGGCAAGTGGAACAGCCGGGCGGTGGTGGTGGTGTGCTGCCCCAGGCCGGACACATCCGAGAGCACGTTGGTGGCCAGCTCGGCATCCGGCAGCAGCACATTGACCAGCGATGATTTGCCCACCCCGGACTGGCCGACAAACACGCAGGTATGCCCCACCAGGGCTTCGCGCAGGGTACTCAGGCCGTGGGCATCGGCGGCGGAGGCTTCCAGCAGCGGGTAGCCGAGGTCGTGATAGATGGCGCTGAGTTCGTCGAAGTACGGACGCAGGACCTCGTCGATCAGGTCCGCCTTGTTCAGTACCAGCACCGGCGTGATGCCGGACAGTTCGGCGGCGACCAGATACCGGTCCAGCAACTGGCTGGACGGCACGGGGGCCGGCGCAAACACGATCAGCATGCGGTCGACGTTGGCGGCCACCGGCTTGAGCTTGCCGTAGTTGTCAGGGCGGCACAGTACGCTGGTGCGTTCGTCGATGGCCACTACCACGCCGTCGCCGCTGCTCTGCGCCGGCTGCCAGAGCACCCGGTCGCCCACCACCAGCTGGGCCAGGTTGGCACGGAAATGGCAGCGCTGCCGGCTGCCGTCGAGCAGGCTTTCCACCTCGACCTTGCTGCCATAGTGCGCGGTGATCAGCCCGGCCTGTTCGTCGCCGAGCTGATCGGCCACGTCATCGTCCCGCTGCGCCTGCTTGCGCTGTGCGCGAGCCAGGCGCTCGCTCTGGACTTTCTCGATCCGCCAGCGCTGGCGGCGGTTGAGTTGACGTTTGCTCATCAGGTATCCGGGTGGGGGGGGCAGGGCTGCTACTATAGCCGCCATGTCCGTGGCCTGACAGCCGCGATCCATTCAAGGCAGGGAGCAACGCATGAGTGCAGCGTCCATGGCGGGAAAGACGGTTCTGATTACAGGTGGCAACAGCGGTATCGGCCTGGTGGCCGCGACGGCGCTGGCCGGCATGGGCGCCCGCGTGGTGCTGGCCTGCCGGCGGTCGCAGGCGGCCGAGGTGGCGGCACAGCAGATTCGCGCCGCGCATCCGGGTGCAGGCGTCGAGACCGTGTCGCTGGATCTGGCGTCGCTGGAGAGCGTGCGACGTGCCGCCAGGGAGGTACGCGAACGCTTCCCGGTGATCGACGTGCTGCTGAACAACGCCGGCCTGGCCAATGTCAGCCGGGAAACCAGCCAGGACGGTTTCGAGCTGACCTTCGCCACCAACCACCTTGGCCCGTTCCTGTTCACCCGCCTGCTGCTGCCGGCCATGGCGCCCGAGGGCCGCATCATCAATGTTGCCTCGGAAGCGCACCGCATGGGCCGCATGCACTGGGACGACCTGCAACTGACCGACAACTACTGGGTGATGCGCGCCTACGCCCAGTCGAAGCTGGCCAACATTCTGTTCACCCGCGAGCTGGCCGACCAGCTTGCCGGCACCGGCATCGCCGTCAGCGCACTGCATCCGGGCGCGGTGTCCACCAGTATCTGGCCGGAAAACCGCTGGTATGAACGTGCCTTTACCCGCGTGCTGAAGCTGTTTCTGATCAGCCCGGAAAAAGGCGCGCGCACCAGCATCTGGCTGGCCTCCGGTGTCGAGGGCGGCAAGAGCCGGGGCGGTTATTTCGAGCGCTGCAAACCGCGCCAGCCGTCCGCCCGTGCCCGCGACAAGGCCGATCAGACCCGTCTGTGGACGCTTTCCGAGCAGCTCACCGGGCTGCCTGTTTTCTCCGACAAGGAACTGAGCGCATGACCGACCGCAAACAGAACCTGATCTGGATCGACCTGGAAATGACCGGGCTGAACCCGGACGAAGACCGCATCATCGAGATCGCCACCATCGTCACCGACAAGGAGCTCAATGTGCTGGCCGAAGGGCCGGTGCTGGCGGTGCATCAGCCGCCGGAAGTCCTGGCGCTGATGGACGAATGGAACACCACCACGCATGGCAACTCTGGCCTGATCGACCGCGTTGGCGAAAGTCAGCTGGACGAACGCGCGGCCGAGGCGGCGACTCTGGCCTTTCTGGAAGAATGGGTGGAGCGCGGCGTATCGCCCATGTGTGGCAACAGCATCTGCCAGGACCGGCGCTTTTTGTGGCGCGCCATGCCGCAGCTGGAAGCCTATTTCCACTATCGCAATCTGGATGTGTCCACCATCAAGGAACTGACCCGCTGCTGGGCGCCGTCATTGCTGGCGGGTGTAAAAAAAGACAGCAAGCACCAGGCGCTGGATGACATTCGCGATTCGATTGAAGAGTTGCGGTATTACCGCAAGACAGTGTTTTCGATCTGAGTTGGTGCGCCGGTGGGCACATGCCGTGCCGCGGGCGTTCCCGAGATGGCGCAGGGGGGCAGGGCGCCCTCCTGATCAGAGGGACGAATCCGCCTGCGCCATGCTCTGCGTCCCCAGAATGATCATCCGCACCATCGTCTCCACCTGATCCACCAGCGCGGGGTGCTTCTCTTCAGGCATGTCCATCGCCATTGCCCCCATGGTGAACACCAGCCGGGTGATGGCGCGCGCCACCAGTTGTGGCTGGTAAATGCCGGTGTGCTTGAGGGCGGCCAGCCTGATCAGGTCCTGGCAGAGTTCTTCCTCGAAAAAGCCGAGCTGGGTTTCCACCGCCTGCTTGAAGGCGTCGGAGCCGACGGTGCCTTCGCGCAGCAGCAGGTGCAGGTATTTCTGGTCAGCGCGGAGCTGTTCCATAAAGGCTTCCACCGAACTGCGCACCACGCTGCGCTCGGAGGTGGCGCGTGTGCGCGCCTCGCCGATGATCTGCCGCAGGGCGCTGCCGGCCTGGTTGATCAGGGTCACGGCCAGTTCATCCACGTCGCGGAAGTGGCGATAGAAGCTGTTCGGCGCGATGCCGGCCTCGCGGGCCACTTCGCGCAGGCTCAGGGTCGAGACGCTGCGGTGCGGGCCGACCAGTTTCAGCGCGGCGGCCATCAGGTCTTCCCGCGAGATCACCGCGCGGCGGCCCTGATGCGGGCGTGGGGCGGGCGTATCGTTGGTGGTGCTACTGCTCATGTCTTCTGCTCTGTGTGCCGTGGAACGGGGGTGCGGCAAAGGCGGAATAATAACCCAGAATGACCGGCGGCATGACTGGACAGTTATATATACAAATGTATATTATCGCGCCGTCATTCAACGGAAAGCCCAGACATGCCCACCGCCGGTCCACTGAAAAGGATGCTCTCGCCACTGGTCAACCCGCAGGTGTTCGACTTCTGGGCGTCCCATCTGTCACCCACGCTGAGCTGGGAGCGGCCGCTGGCGAAGGTGCTGGCGCGCCGTGTCGAGGCCCGCGATACCGTCACGCTGGAACTGAAGCCGAACCGTCATGTGGGCGGTTTTGCGCCGGGCCAGCACGTCAGTGTTACCGTGTCGGTGGACGGCGTGCGGCTAACGCGCAGCTACAGCCCGAGCTGGCTGGGTCGGGGGCGCATGGCGGTGACGGTCAAAAAGATCCCCGGTGGCAAAGTCAGTGGCTGGCTCACGGAGCACTGCCGCGTGGGCGATGTGCTGGAGATCGGCCCGGCCTTCGGTGACATGACACAGCCGACCCTGGACAGGCCCTGGCTGCTGGTTGCTGCAGGTTCCGGCATTACGCCGATGATGAGCCTGCTGCGCCAGGCGGCGACGCAGCCGCCCTCGCTGCCGCCAATCACCCTGTTGTACTGGGCGCGCACGCGCGCCGATCTGTGTTTTCTCCGCGAACTGGACCAGCTTGCCGGCCGGCTGCCGTCGCTGACCGTGCACCGGATACTGACGCGTGAAAGCGCGCTGTTACCCGAGGAGCACGGTGGCCGCCCGGACGAGACGCTGCTGCGCGCGCTGGTGCCTGATCTGGGCGCCCGGCAGGTGTATGCCTGTGGCCCGGCCGGCTTTGTCGCGGCCGTGCGTGCGTTGCTGGCGGGTCAGGTGGCGGCCTTCGAGGCCGAGGCGTTCTCGTTGCCGGCCGCCAGCGTCCTCAGTGGGGCGCCGGTGCAGGTCACGCTGGGCCGCAGTGGCCGTGTGTTGAGTGTGCCTGCCGGCGCGCCGTTGCTGGCTGCACTGGAGGCCGCCGGCGAGCGGCCTGCGCACGGCTGCCGCATGGGCATCTGCAATACCTGCGTCTGCGGCAAGCTGGCCGGCACCACCGAGGATCTGCTGGGCGGTGGGCTGAGCCATGAGCCGGTGGGCGCCATGAAGCTGTGTGTCAGCACGGCACTTACCGACATCACGCTGGATTTGTGAACAGGACAGGATACCTATGACCACTGCCGTTGCCCGGCGCCCGTTGAGCGCCGACGAAGTCACCCGTTTCGGCGCCGAGATCGATGCCCTGCGCGAGCGCACCCTGGCGGACATCGGCGACGTCGATGCGCGCTATATCCGCCGCATCCATGCCGCTGTGCGCTATACCGAAATCCTTGGCCGTGGCCTGCTGTTCTTCGGCCTGTTTCCGCCTGCCTGGCTGCTGGGCACCTTGCTGCTGGGGGTGTCGAAAATTCTGGAGAACATGGAACTGGGCCATAACGTGATGCATGGCCAGTACGACTGGATGAACGACCCGCGCTTCGACGGCAAGACCTACGAGTGGGACATCGTGGGCACCAGCGACAACTGGCGCAAGACCCACAACTTCAAGCATCACACCTACACCAATATCAAGGGGATGGATGATGATGTGGGGTATGGCCTGCTGCGGCTGTTCCCCGAGCAGCGCTGGCGGCCGTTCTTTCTCGGCCAGCCGCTGTACGCGGTGATTTTCGCGCTGTTGTTCCAGTGGGGCGTGGCGATTCAGGATCTGCGTCTTGGGGCCTATTTCGCCGGGCGCATGAGCGCCGCCGAGCTGCGTGAGCAATTCCGCCCGGTGGGCCGGAAAATGCGCCGGCAACTGCTCAAGGATTACGTGTTCTTTCCGCTCATTGCCGGGCCGTTTTTCCTGCCCGTGCTGCTTGGCAATCTGGTCGCCAATGGCCTGCGTAACCTGTGGACCTTCATGATCATTTTCTGCGGCCACTTCACCGCCAATGCGGAGGTGTTTCCGAAGAGCGTGCTGGAGAACGAGACACGCGGGCAATGGTATCTGCGCCAGCTGCGGGGCTCGTCCAATCTGCGCGGCGGGCGGCTGTTTCATATTCTCAGCGGCAATCTGAGCCACCAGATCGAGCACCATCTGTTCCCGGATATTCCGGCACGCCGCTATGCCGCCATGTCGCACGAAGTGCGTGCCATTTGTGAACGCTACGGCATCTATTACAACACCGGCTCGCTGTGGGCGCAGTTTGGCCAGGTCGTGTGGCGCATTGTGCGCTACGCCCTGCCCAGCAAGCCGGTCTCGATGGAGGGTCGTCGTCTGGTCGTCAGTGAGTAAACCGCCGGGGGGCAGAACAGGGACGTTCGGCGCAGGCCCGGTCACGTTGTGACCGGGCCTTTTTTATTTCCGGGCGCCGCCATGATCGTTGTGAGGGCGACGTGGTGCGGGCCTGTAGTACACTGCGCCCATCGTGGTCATTTGCGGGCGCTTGGTATGTCGGACTTCAATGAAATCGGCTGGTCACTGGATGTCCCGGAAGGCTGGGACGCGGAAGACATGGATGATGTGGCACTGTTCTCCAACCCGGATGGCGTGGGTGTGCTGCAGGTGGCGGGCATGGAAAAGGATGTGCCGGTGACGCCGGAAGACCTGGACATGCTGGCCGAGGAGCAACTCGCGGCCGGCCTGCGGGCCGAGCGCGTCATTGTTGGTGATTTTCGCGGCATCTCCTTCGTGCAGCGCAGCGATGAGGAATTCTGGCAGTTCTGGTATCTGGCGGCAGACCGCCTGGCACTGGTGATCACCTACAGTTGCGCCGACGAGGACCGTAACGAGGAGATCGAACTGGTGCGCGAGATGATTGGCACCCTGGCGCTGGAAAAATAAACCGTCAGGTGAGCTGCGCCAGTGCCCAGCGCACATGGCGCACCACCATCGCCGAGGGGTGGTCGAGCCGGTGGGTGAGGGCGGCAATGGCCGCTTCCGACGCCGGCCCGTTGCCCAGCGCGACGGCGATGTTGCGCAGCCAGTTCTCATAGCCGGTGCGCCGGATCGCCGACCCTTCCGTGTAACGCAGGAATTCTTCCTCGCTCCAGTTGAACAGCGTCACCAGTGCCACGTCGTCCAGCTGGTGGCGCGGATGAAAATCCGTCTCGCCAGTGTGCTGTGCATAGCGGTTCCAGGGGCACACCAGTTGGCAGTCATCACAGCCAAAGATCCGGTTGCCGATGGGCGCGCGCAGTGCCTCCGGGATGTCGCCCTTGTGTTCAATGGTGAGATAGGAAATGCAGCGCCGCGCGTCGAGCTGATACGGCGCCACGATGGCCGCAGTGGGGCAGACGTCGATACAGGCGCTGCACGAGCCGCAGTGCGACGTGACGGGGGCGTCCACCGGCAGGGGCAGGTCGGTGTAGATTTCACCGAGGAAAAACCAGCTGCCGGCCTGCCGGTTCAGCAGCAGGGTGTGCTTGCCCTGCCAGCCGAGGCCGGCTTTGGCGGCAAGCGGCTTTTCCAGCACCGGCGCACTGTCGACAAAGGCGCGGGCCAGGCCGGCGTCTGACGCGGCCTCTCGAATCTGCTCCGCCAGCCGCGCAAGCCGTTTGCGAATCAGCTTGTGGTAGTCGCGGCCGAGCGCATAGCGCGAAATATAGGCTTTTTCACCCTGCTTGAGCCGTTTCACCGGTGCGGTGTCCGGCGGCAGGTAATCCATGCGCACGGAAATCACCCGCAGCGTGCCCGGCTCCAGTTCGGCCGGCCGGCTGCGTTTGTCACCGTGGGCGAGCATCCAGTCCATGCCGCCGTGATAGCCGGCGGCCAGCCAGGCTTTCAGTTGTGCTTCTGCCGCGCTCAGGTCGGTATCGGCAATACCCACCTGCTGGAAGCCGAGTTCACGGCCCCAGGTCTTGATGTACGTGGCAAGCTCTGTGAGATCCATGATCCGGCGCAGTGAAAAAGTGAGTGGCGTATAATCACGACATTCTCCGGCCGCGTAAACGAAGTACAAGCCATGCCGACACTGGAATTGCCCACATCGCTCTACTCGACAGACGGCAGCCGCGCCATTGACCGGCTGGCACTCGCCCGGGACGACCTGCCCGACGGCGCACTGATGGAGCGCGCCGGTGCCGCTGCGCTGGCGCTGCTGCGGCAACAGTTTCCGTCCGCGAGGCGATTGCTGGTCTGCTGTGGCGGCGGCAATAACGGCGGTGACGGGTACGTGGTGGCACGGCTGGCGGCAGAAGCCGGGCTTTCGCCCGTGTTGCTGTCGGTCGTGCCGGAAACGGCGCTCAGGGGTGAGGCGGCGATGATGGCGGCCCAGACCGGGCGCGTGCCGCGTATCACGCTGGCCGATCTGCCGGGGGCGCTGAATAACACGGATCTGGTGGTGGATGCGCTGCTGGGTACCGGCCTGGCCAGCCAGGTCAGGGCGGATATGGCCACCGTGATCGGCAGCCTCAATGCGGGCAATCGCCCGGTGCTGGCGCTGGATATTCCCTCCGGCCTGAATGCCGATACCGGTGCCGTCATGGGGCTGGCCGTGCGTGCCAGCGTCACCATTACCTTCATTTGCGTCAAACAGGGGCTGCTCACCGGCGAAGGCCGTGACCACTGCGGCCAGCTCTGGTTCGATGACCTGCAGGTGTTGCCGGAGGACTACGCCCCCGTGCCGGCCAGCGGCTACCGCCCTTCGCCGGCGTTGCTGAGTGACTGGCTGCCCCGCCGGCAGCGCGGTGGCCACAAGGGCCGCTACGGCCATGTGCTGGTGATCGGCGGTGATCACGGCTACGGCGGCGCAGTGATCATGGCGGCCCAGGCGGCCGGGCGCAGTGGTGCCGGGCTGGTATCGGTGGCGACCCGGCCGGCGCATTGTGTGCCGCTGCTGATGCGGCAGCCGGAAGTGATGGTGCATGGCGTCGAGGACACCGCAGAGCTGGCTCCGCTGCTGGCGCGCGCCAGCGTGGTGGTGATCGGCCCCGGCCTCGGCCAGGACAAGTGGGGCCGCACGCTGCTGCGCGCCGCGCTCGACAGTGAGCGGCCGCTGGTGGTGGATGCCGACGCCCTGAACCTGCTGTGTGACGCCGTGGATTACACGCCCCGCGCCAACTGGGTGCTCACACCGCATCCGGGTGAAGCGGCCCGTCTGCTGGACACCACCACCGCCAGCGTGCAGCAGGATCGCTTTGCCGCGCTGGCCGCGTTACAGGCGGAAACCGGCGGCACGGTATTGCTCAAGGGCGTCGGCACCCTGATCGGCAGCGAGGGCCAGCCCCCCGCCCTGATCAGCTACGGCAACCCCGGCATGGGCACCGGCGGCATGGGCGATGTGCTCAGTGGTATCATCGGCGGCCTGCTGGCGCAGGGCCTGCCGCCTTCTGCGGCGGCCACCTGCGGTGCGCTGGCGCACGCGCTGGCCGGCGACCGTGTGGCCGTGGCCCAGGGGGAGCGCGGTATGCTGGCCACGGACCTGTTGTCCCATCTGCCCCGGATTCTGAACCCATGACACAGCGTTATCTGGTTGATGAGCAGGCTACCGAAGCCCTTGGGGCGGAACTGTCGGGTTGGTTCCCCGATGGTGGCGTGGTGTATCTGGAAGGCGACCTCGGGGCCGGCAAGACCACCCTGGTGCGTGGCTGGCTGCGCGCACTGGGCCACACCGGCGCGGTAAAAAGCCCGACGTACACGATTGTGGAACCCTATGAGCTGGACGGGATCAATGTATATCATTTTGATCTGTACCGGCTGGGTGATGCCGAGGAACTCGAGCTGATGGGAATTCGCGATTATTTTGCCAGCGGGTGCCTGTGTCTGGTGGAATGGCCGCAACGGGGCAGCGGTGTGTTGCCGGCGGCGGACCTGCACATTCTGCTCAGTGCGAAATTGCCGGGTCGAGAGGCCGTGCTCTCGGGTAGCGCCCTTGCCGACCGCACTCATGACCGCATTCATGACAGTCAGACCGACAGGAAGCGTGTGTGACACGATACGGACACCAGCGACAAACTAATGGGCTCCGCGCACTGCTGCCGGCGCTGGCTGTTCTCCTGACGCTGTGTGCCGCGCCGTTTGCGCAGGCCTCACAGGTGATCGAATCCGTACGCCTGCACCGTGCCCCGGACCACACCCGTATCGTGTTCGACCTCAAGCAGCCGGTGGAGCATCGCGTCGACCGGCTCAGCAATCCTGAGCGGCTGGTGATCGATCTGGATGACACCCAGCTCGACTTCAACATGAATGCCCTCGATCTCTCCGGCGGCCCGATCAGTGGCGTGCGCGTTGGCCGCCACGCCAACGACATGACCCGCGTGGTGCTGGATCTCAACAGCGCCGTGCGTCCGCGTACCAACCTGCTGAAACCGATCGAGCCGCATGGCTGGCGGCTGGTGGTCGACCTGTTCGACAGCGAGCCCGAGCCGGTGCGCAGCATGGAGCAGATCGTCGAGCAGCAGGCTGGCCCGCGCAGCATGATCGTCGCCATTGATGCCGGCCACGGCGGTGAAGACCCTGGCGCCATCGGCCCCAGCGGCGTGTATGAAAAGACCATCGTGCTGCAGATTGCGAAACGCCTGGAGCGCTTGCTGAAAGACGCGCCGGGCATCGAGCCGGTGATGATCCGCGACGGCGATTATTACGTGCCGCTGGCCGAGCGCCGCCGCATCGCCGCCGAACAGCACGGCGCGGATGTGTTCATTTCCCTGCACGCGGATGCCTTCACCGATTCGCGCGCCCATGGCGCCTCGGTGTTTGCGCTCTCCAACCATGGCGCCACCAGCGCCCGTGCCGGTTATCTGGCGCGCATGGCGAACGACTCTGACCGCGTGGCCGGTGTTTACGAGGAAGAAAAGGACAACAGCGGGCTGCTTGGTGTGCTGGCGGACATGACCATGAGTGGCTCCATGGCGCACAGCCTGTTCATGGGCCGTGAAATGCTTGATGAACTGGGCGGTATCACCAAACTGCACGGTGACCGGCGCACCGTTGAGCAGGCCAATTTTGCCGTGCTGCGCGAGCCGAGCATGGTGTCGGTGCTGGTGGAGACCGGTTTCATTTCCAACCGTGACGAAGAGCGCAAATTGCGCAGTGCCGAGCACCAGGAAAAAGTGGCGCGTGCGATCCTCAACGGCGTGCGCCGCTATTTCGAACATCATCCGGCGCCGGGAAGCTGGTTCGCCGAGCAGCGCCGTCGCGGTGGCAGCAGCATCGCCAGCCACCGTATCCAGCCGGGTGAAACCCTGTCCGCCATCGCGCGCCGCTACAGTGTCTCGGAAGATGCGCTGCGCAGCGCCAACAGCCTCAACGGCGACCTGATCCGTGTCGGTCAGGTGCTCACGATTCCAGGAACCTGATGTCTCGTATCCAACTGCTCGACCCCCGCCTGGCCAACCAGATTGCCGCCGGTGAAGTGGTCGAACGTCCCGCCTCGGTGGTCAAGGAACTGCTGGAAAATGCGCTCGATGCGGGCGCCGCGCAGATCAATGTGGACGTTGAGCAGGGCGGCGTACGCCTGGTGCGCGTGCGCGACAATGGCAGCGGCATTTCGCGTGATGACCTGCCGCTGGCCCTGTCCCGCCACGCCACCTCGAAGATTGCGGCGGTGGAAGATCTGGAAGCCATCGGCAGCCTCGGTTTCCGGGGCGAGGCCCTGGCGGCGATCAGCTCGGTGTCGCGGCTGACGCTGACCAGCAATGATGGCGTCGAGGCGGAAGGCTGGCAGGTGCTGGTCGAAGGGCGTGACATGGCACCGGTGGTGAGTCCGGCGGCGCACCCGCAGGGCACCACGGTGGAAATGCGCGACCTGTTTTTCAATACCCCGGCCCGGCGGCGTTTCCTGCGCACGGAAAAAACCGAATTCAACCATCTGGAAGAAGTGTTCCGGCGCATTGCGCTGTCGGAGTTCGATACCGCCTTCCGGCTCTCGCACAATCAGAAAGTGGTGCACCAGTTGCCTGTTGCCCGCGACGAGGCGGCCCGTGCACAACGGGTGGGCCGCCTGTGTGGTGTGGCCTTTATGGAGCAGTCCGTCAGCGTCGATATCGAGGCCGCCGGGCTGCGCCTGCACGGCTGGGTCGGTTTGCCGACCTTTTCGCGGGCGCAGGCCGATCTGCAGTATTTCTACGTCAATGGCCGGGTGATCCGCGACAAGGTGGTGAACCATGCTGTGCGCCAGGCCTACAGCGATGTGATGTACCACGGACGGCACGCCGCCTATGTGCTGTTCCTGGAACTGGACCCGGCGCTGGTGGACGTGAATGTCCACCCGACCAAACACGAAGTCCGTTTCCGCGAACAGCGCATGGTGCATGATTTCCTGTTCCGTTCCCTGCATCGCGCCGTGGCCGAGCTGCGTCCCGGCCAGGCGCCGGCACCGGAAGTGCGTGCAGTGGAGCGCGTGCCGGGCGCAGAGCCGGGCGGCCTGACGGAACAGGCCAGCATGACGCTGGTGCCGCCGCGCTCACCGCAGGCGTGGCAAAGCCCGTCACCGATGCGCACCGACGGCGTGACGCAGGCAGAGCGATACGGGGCTTTGTTCGGCGACGCGCCGCAGATTGCCGAGCCAGCCGGGGCGCCATTGCCGGAGGAACGCACCTCCGGGATGCCGCCGCTTGGCTTCGCCCTCGGGCAATTGCATGGCATCTATATTCTCGCGCAGAACGCGGAAGGGCTGGTGCTGGTGGACATGCATGCCGCCCACGAACGCATCACCTACGAACAGCTCAAGCTGGCCTGGGAGCAGGAAAAAGTCCGGCCGCAGCCTTTGCTGGTGCCGTTGTCGATGGCGGTCTCCACGCGCGAGGCAGACTTTGCCGAGAGCGAGCCACAGGTGTTTCACCGGCTCGGGTTCACGGTGGAACGCGCCGGCCCGGAAACGCTGGTGGTGCGGGAGATTCCTGCCCTGTTGCGCGGTGCCGATGTGGAGTCACTGGTGCGTGATGTGCTGTCGGATATCGTGACGCACGGCAGCAGTGAACGCATTGAGCGGCAGATGGACGAACTGTTTTCCAGCATGGCCTGCCATGGCAGCGTGCGGGCCAATCGCCGGCTGAGCGTGGACGAGATGAATGGCCTGCTGCGCGATATGGAAGCCACCGAGCGCAGCGGCCAGTGCAACCACGGCCGCCCCACCTGGATGCAGCTCAGCCTGAAAGAACTGGACCGGCTGTTCCTGCGCGGGCGGTGAGCGGGGCGCAGGCCCCGCTCATGTTTCGTTCAGTCCTTGATGGCTTCGGACAGATAGCCCCGAATCAGATCTGAATTGGCCTCGACGTGTTTGACCAACTGGCCAAAATCCTCGCCACCGGTTCCGGTTTCCGTGACAGCCACAGTGATGTTGAGTGGTTTGTCGGCAGGCAATTGCGGAAACAAGGGTGACACCGGTGCATGCTCGATGGCGCCGCTGCTGGGCAGGGCAACCGCCGGCAGGTTGAGGCTTTGCTCCGTCAGTTTGGTAAAGGTGGGCACGTTCTTGTCATTGGGCTGGACGGTGCTGATCGAGATGGTCACGGTCATATCCACACTGGCGGATTTTTGACTGGTCAGCGCTGCGGCATGCCTCAGGTCGACACTCTGTGCACTTAGCTGCCAGGCACTGTGGTCACTGTTGAATGGCTCCGCAACGAACACCAGCCTTGAGAGCTGTCGCTCATTAACGACGCTGCGACCTATAGTGACCTCGAGCCGCTCATTACCCGCACAACTTGATGGTGGGATATTCACCATGCCCCCGTAAGTCTTCGTAAATTGGGCTTTCTTTCGTTCGGCCCAACCGGTCACCTCGCTGCTGAGCAGGTTGTAGGCCAGGGTGGCCAGGGCAACCTGCTCGGTGAAGGCTTCTTCGGAGCAAATCCATTCAGCGCTGACCAGGACGGCACTGCCTGCCACTGGTTTGCTTTGCTCGTGGGCGTTGAACGTCAGCAGCCTGACCGTGCTGCATGCTGAAAGCCCGATGGCCGCGGACGCGACCACTGCAATACGCAAGAATCCTTGCATGATGTTCTCCTTGTCGATGAATGATGTTTGCGGGCGGGGCACGGCAACACATGCCCGTCACGCTGGATACGACGGGCATTGCAGAAACTGAACCGGGGTTTCCCCTTCCCGGTATCGACTATAACCCGGCGGTTTTCCCTCTCCGCGGGTCAGAACAGGCCAGTGTGGGCGCCAAAGCACCGAGCAGCCGGCGTAGAGGCGCTCTTTCCCTGCCGTACATCCATCAGGCGCTGGTGTATCATGCGCCCCGTCTCCGTGAGCCGATGTTTGCCATGCCCGTACCCACCCAGCCGCCCGTGATATGCCTGATGGGCCCCACCTGTTCCGGCAAGACGGCGCTGGCCGTGGCGCTGGTGCAGCGGTTGCCGCTGGAGATCATCAATGTGGATTCGGCGCTGGTGTATCGCGGGCTGGAGATCGGTGCGGCGAAGCCGGAGCCGGACGTGCTGGCGAAGGCGCCGCACCGGTTGCTCGGGTTCCGTGACCCGGCCGAGCCTTACTCGGCCGCCGAGTTTCGCGCCGACGCCCTGCGCGAGATCAACGACATTCATGCCGCCGGGCGGGTGCCGTTGCTGGTGGGGGGCACCATGCTCTATTTCCGTGCGCTGCGCGACGGGCTGGCCGACATGCCGCCGGCCGACGAGACGGTGCGGGCACGCCTGACGGAAGAGGCCGGGCGGCTCGGCTGGCCGGCGTTGCATGCCCGGCTGGCAGAGGTGGACCCGGACACCGCCGCGCGCTTGAAGCCGAATGACCGCCAGCGGCTGCAGCGGGCGCTGGAAGTCTATGAACTGACGGGCGTGCCAATGTCGGTGCACCACGCCCGGCAGACGCCGGGCGGTGCTGCCGGGGAAAACCCCTTTCCTTATACTGTGATGCAGTTGGCGGTGGCACCGCATGACCGCGCCGTCCTGCACGCGCGCATCGAGGCCCGCCTGCATGACATGCTGGCCCGGGGGCTGGTGGAGGAAGTGCGTGCATTGCGGGCGCAGCCGACACTGCATGCCGGCCTGCCGGCCATGCGCTCGGTGGGTTACCGGCAGGTGTGGGGATATCTCGATGGCGACTATGACTATGACGAGATGGTGCGTCGGGCCGTGGTCGCCACCCGGCAACTGGCCAAGCGACAGTTCACCTGGCTGCGTGGCTGGCCGGCGCTGCACTGGCTCGACAGCGATGCGCCGGACCTGACTGATCGGGCACGGACGCTGCTTGAAAGCCTGCCGGAATCGGTGTTTAGTAGCCCTTGATTACAGCAGCTTGATGGCTTGGGGTGGTCGGGAACTGACCGGAAACTTTTTCCCCTCGCGAATGACGAACATGCGGCAACCTGTTGTTTCGTACAGGTTTCCGGGGCGGGTCAGGGATGGCTCGTCCGCTGGTGCGGGTGCTGTGTGTGCCGGCCCGGCGATGACATGGTTTGCGAATTCGCCTCTCACTTTTGAGAGAAAAATTGGCAGCCATGGGTTGAAAAATAGCCTTGGCGCGCTATTTCAACAATCTGAAACAAAAAGGTCCGGGGAAACCCGGTGTTTTGCGCTGATTGCTCCGGGGATGCTTTGTCCAGCAGGGGGAAGGGGATTACCCGACCCATAACCTGTTCTGGATGTTTCCTTCGGGGCGCTGCTTTGTATTGAGAGAAATCAAGGAGATAACGATGTCAAAAGGGCACTCGCTACAAGACCCTTTTCTCAACGCGCTGAGAAAGGAACGTATTCCTGTTTCCATCTTCCTGGTTAACGGAATCAAGCTGCAGGGACAGATCGAGTCTTTCGACCAGTATGTGGTGCTGCTGAAGAACGCAGTCAGCCAGATGGTCTATAAGCATGCGATTTCAACGGTTGTGCCGGCACGTAACCCGCGTGCGTCCGGTCCGGGTGGCGGTAACCCGGCCATGGGTGCTCCTGGCCCAGGCGATGACTTTGCAGGCAATGCCTGATCCTGCAACGGGCCGGCCGTCATGGCCGGCCCGGTCCGTTGACCGGCGGAAGACCTGTCTGATCTGTTGCCAGCCGGTACTCTATGGAATTTTTTGAACGTCCCGATGCGCCGAAAACCGGCGCGACCCCTGACCGTCCCGCAGAGCGTGCGGTGCTGGTCCATCTTGAATTACCCGACAGCCTGGGTGTTGACGACCTGGAGGAGTTCCACCACCTGGTGGTTTCCAGCGGCGTGAGCCCGGTAGCGGAAGTGCTGGGCCGGCGCGAACGTCCCGACCCGGCGACGTATGTGGGCAGCGGCAAGGTCCAGGAAATCCTCGATGTGGTTGAGGCGCACGAAGCAGATGTCGTGCTGTTCAATCATGCCTTGTCGCCAGCGCAGGAGCGCAACCTGGAGCGGGCCCTGAAATGTCGTGTGCTGGATCGCACCGGCCTGATCCTGGATATCTTTGCCTTGCGTGCACGCACCCACGAAGGGCGCCTGCAGGTGGAACTGGCACAACTGCGGCACCTGTCCACGCGACTGGTGCGGGGCTGGACTCACCTGGAGCGGCAAAAGGGGGGTATCGGTCTGCGCGGCCCGGGGGAAACCCAGCTCGAAACCGACCGCCGACTGGTGCGCGAACGCATCCGCAGCATTGAAGGCCGGTTGCTCAAGGTGCGCAGCCAGCGTGCCCAGGGCCGGCGTGCCCGCGAGCGCTCGGAAACACCGCTGATCTCGCTGGTGGGCTACACCAACGCCGGCAAGTCGACATTGTTCAACCGGCTCACGCAGGCAGAGGTCTACGTGGCGGACAAACTGTTCGCCACCCTGGACCCGACGCTGCGGCGCGTGCGGGTGCCCGGTGTTGGCCCGGCCATTCTGGCGGATACCGTGGGCTTCATCCGGCATCTGCCGCACCGGCTGGTGGACGCCTTTCGCGCCACGCTGGAGGAAACCCTCGGTGCCAGCCTGCTGCTGCATGTCACCGACGGTTCGGCGGCCGAGCGTGATGCCAACGTTGATGCGGTGAACGAAGTGCTGGAGGAAATCAGCGCCGACGAACTGCCGGTGCTGCATGTGTACAACAAGGTGGACCTGCTCGGTGAGGCGCCGCGCATCGAACGCGATGAGCAGGGGCGGCCCTGGCGCGTGTGGATGTCGGCGCAGACCGGGGCGGGCCTTGATCTGCTGCACCAGGCGATGGCCGAGCGGCTGGCCACCGGCTGGGTGGACCAGTGGGTACGATTGCCGGCGTTTGCCGGGCGCCTGCGAGCGCGGCTGCACGAGGCCGGCGAAGTGCTTAACGAGGAAACGGATGAGCGGGGCGGCATGCTGCTGCGCGTACGGGTAAACCGCATCCATTTCCAGCGGCTGTTGCGTTCGGAAGGGCTGACTGAAACCGACGTGGCGGCCGTGGCGCCGGTTGCAGGGGGCGGCGACGCTTCCTACAATCCAAGCCGCCCGCATTCTCATTGATATTGCACAGATTTCACGCCGCGCAAGCGGCCCCGCCACGATAACTGTGGCTGATGACTGTGGTTGAAAAAGTCCTGCGTGGGCTTTTCATACCCTGGTAAACGGAGAACCCGATGGCCTGGAACGAACCTGGCGGACAGAAGCCGCGCGACCCATGGGGGGGCGGCGGTGGTGGCAACAATAATCAGGGCCCCCCTGACCTGGATGTCGTCATCAAGAACCTCAAGGACAAGCTCGGTGGCGCCTTTGGAGGCGGCAAGCGTGGCGGCGGCAGCCAGGGCAATGGCGGTGGCGCCGGCCTGATCGGCATTGTCGTCGTGGTGCTGGTGGTCATCTATGGTGTCTGGGCCTCGTTCCAGGTGGATTCCGCAGAGCAGGGTGTCGTGCTGCGCTTTGGCAAGCTGCACCGTGTGGTGGAACCGGGCCTGAACTGGCACCTGCCGCCGTTCGAGGAATACCACAAGGTCAACGTCACCCAGGCCAACAGCCACCGGGTGAGCGAAGAAATGCTGACAGGCGATACCAACATCGTCGGCGTGACCCTTGAAGTGCAGTACCGGGTCCTCGATCCGGCGGCTTATCTGCTCAAGGTGGCGAACTCCGACACCGTACTGCGCAACGCCACCGACAGTGCGCTGCGCCATGTGGTCGGCAGCAAGACCATCAATGCCGTGCTGAGTTCGGAGCGTGAGGAAGTTCGTGGCGCCGTGCAGGCACGCCTGCAGGAATACCTGGATGAATACTCCACCGGCCTGCTGGTGCTGGCGGTCGTGCTCGACAGCACCCAGGCGCCGGCTGCCGTGCGCGAGGCGTTCCAGGATGTGGCCCGCGCCCGCGAAGACGAAGACCGCTTCAAGAAAGAAGCCGAGGCCTATGCCAATGGCATCATTCCGGAAGCCCGTGGCCGCGCCCAGCGCCTGATCGAGGAATCGGAAGCCTACAAGGCCGAGATCGTCGACCGCGCCCGTGGTGAAGCGGAGCGTTTCGGCAAGCTGCTCACCGAGTACACCCGCGCGCCACAGGTGACGCGCGAGCGCCTGTATCTGGAAACCATGGAAGAAGTGCTCGGCAACACCAGCAAGGTGCTGGTGGATGTGCAGGGCGGCGACAGCCTGCTGTATCTGCCGCTGGACAAGCTGATGGAGCACCAGGTGCCCTCCAGCAGTACGGGTAGCAACCGCACCGGCAGCACGGGCAGCGCCAGCAGTGGCAGCACCGACAACGGCGCGGCCGGCACGCAATCGTCACGCAGCAGCAGTACCAGTCTGTATGGCCGCAACAGGGAGCTTCGCTGATGTCACAGAGAGGACTGATGGGTCTGGTCGCGGCGCTGTTTCTGGTTATCGCGGTACTGGATTCCTATTTCATCATCAATGAAACCGAGCGGGCGGTGCTCAAGCGCTTCCAGGAAATCGTGCGCACCGATATCCAGCCGGGCATTCATTTCAAGGTGCCGTTCATTGATCAGGTCGTCCGGGTCGACGGGCGCGCCATGGCCTATGAGCTGCCGGTACAGTCGTACCTGACCTCCGAGCGCAAGCTGGTCGATGTCAGCTCGTTCGTGATCTGGCGGGTGCAGGATGTGCAGCGCTACGTCACGGTGATCGGTGGCGGTGCGGCGAACAATTCCGACCGCATGCGCGATATCGCCCAGCAGCGTCTGAACGTGCGGGTGGCTGAGCGGCTGCGTAACGAAGTGGCGCAGCGCACGGTGCAGGAGGTTGTCGCAGGCCGCAAGGAAGTGATCGCCGACACCACCGACCCGCAAAGCGTCACGCCGCAGGTAGGAGACGGTGACAGTGATGCGCCGCCACCGCCGGTGATCAGTGCCCAGGATGCGGGTGAACTGGCGCCCTCGGAAGACGCCCGTGAACAGTTGATGGTCAACGTGCTGGCCGAGATCAAGACCGACGTGCTGGAGGACTTCGGCATCGACGTGGTCGACATCCGCGTCAAGCAGGTGGACTGGCCGGACGAGGTGCGCGAGCGGGTGTTTGCCCGGATGAGCGCCGAGCGTGCCCGTGACGCCGCCCGGCACCGGTCCGAAGGCCGCGAGGGGGCCGAGAAGATCCGCGCTGCCGCCGAGCGGGAACGGACCGTGCTGCTGGCCGATGCCTACCGGCAGGCAGAGCTGATCCGGGGTGATGGCGACGCCGAGGCGGCCGCCATCTACGCCAGCATGTATAACCGCAACCAGGAGTTCTTCCGCTTCCACCGCAGCCTGCAGGCCTATCGCGAAACCTTCCGCGACCGGCAGGACGTGCTGGTGCTGGAGCCGGACGGCGACTTCTTCCGCTACCTGAAGAGCGCCAGCGGCAATTGATCCCGGCCGGCACCCGATCAATGGGTGCCTGGGCTGGAATGAAGTGCTACCATGCGCCCGCCGGGCCCTGACAGGGTCCGGCGTTTTGCTGTCTGACGGGCTGTCGAATGGACTGGACGCTACTGCTGAGCGCACTGTGCCTGGTGCTGGTGCTTGAAGGTATCGCCCTGTTCCTGTCGCCGCGCCATTTGCGCGAGGCGGCGGCCATGCTGTCCCGCATGGATGACCGCACCCTGCGCGCGCTCGGTTTCCTGGCCATGGCGGCTGGAGCCGGGCTGTTGATCCTGCTGAAACACGCAAGTTGAGTATGAACCGCGAAGAACAGTGGCTGCTGCCCGAAGGGGTAGAAGAAATACTGCCTGAGCGGGCCGCCGTGATCGAAGGATTGCGCCGTCGCCTGCTGGATCTCTATACCCGCTGGGGTTACGAACTGGTTTTCCCGCCCCTGATCGAATTCCTGGAATCGTTGCTCAATGGCGCTGGCCGAGATCTGGAGCGCGAGACCTTCAAGCTGACCGACCAGCTCACCGGGCGCATGATGGGCGTACGTGCCGACATTACCCCGCAGGTGGCGCGTATCGACGCCCACAGCCTGCGCCGCCAGGGGCCGAGCCGGTTGTGCTATTGCAGTACCGCGCTGCGCACCCGTATCGGGTTGCCCGGCACGTCCCGCATCCCCTACCAGGTAGGCGTCGAGCTGTTTGGTCACGCAGGCGTCGACAGCGACGCCGAAGTGATCAGCCTGATGCTGGCGACGCTGGCCGAGGCCGGTGCCCGGGGTGTGACGCTGGACCTGGGCCATGTCGGCATCTACCGCGAACTGGTGCGCAGTGCCGGGCTGAATGACGCCGACGAAGCGGCGTTGTCCGACATCTACCTGCGCAAGGCGCGCACCGAGCTGGACGCCTTTATTGACGAGCGCGCGCTGCCGGCTCCGCTGGCGGCGGCCCTGTCCGCACTGCCGTGGCTGGCGGGCGAGGGCGCGCTGGAAAAAGCCCGCGCGCTGTTGGCGCCCGCCAGCACCGCAGCACTGGATGAACTCGCGCAAGTGGCCGAACTGGCCGCGCGCATCACGGCGTCGCATCCGGACGTGCGCGTGCACATTGATCTGGGGGAGCTGCGTGGGTATCACTACCACACCGGCTGCCTGTTTGCCGCCTATCTGGACGGCGCCAGCGAGCCGCTGGCCAAGGGTGGCCGTTACGACCATATCGGTGAAGTGTTCGGCCGCGCACGGCCGGCCACCGGCTTCAGTGCCGACCTGAAACTGCTTGCCGATTGCCAGGGCGCGCCTGTACGGGCGGCCGGCATTCTGGCGCCAGCCGGGGCGGATGCCGCCCTGCTGGCGGAAATCGCCCGCCTGCGTGCGGCGGGCGAGCGTGTTGTGCAGGCGCTGCCGGGGGCAGACAACGACCCGGCTGAACTGCGTTGTGATCGTGAACTGGTGTTTGCTGACCAACGCTGGCAGCTCCATTCCCTCTCATTCTGAATCAGGAACAGTGATTGCAGGCCATGGGCAAGAACGTCGTAATTCTGGGCACCCAGTGGGGTGACGAAGGCAAGGGCAAAATCGTTGATCTGCTGACCGATCAGGTGGCTTGTGTGGCCCGCTTCCAGGGTGGCCACAATGCGGGCCACACGCTGGTGATCGACGGCAAGAAGACGGTGCTGCATCTGATTCCCTCCGGCATTCTGCGCGAAGGCGTGCAGTGCCTGATCGGCAACGGGGTGGTGCTGGCCCTGGACGCCCTGCTCCGGGAAATCACCGGCCTGGAAGAAAAAGGCGTGCCGGTGCGCGAGCGCCTGCGCCTGAGCGCCTCCTGCCCGCTGATCCTGCCCGTGCACGTGGCGCTGGACCAGGCGCGCGAGCGCGCCCGGGGCGAGGCCAAGATCGGCACCACCGGACGCGGTATCGGCCCGGCCTATGAAGACAAGGTGTCGCGCCGTGGCGTGCGCCTGGGGGATGTGTTCCAGCGCGAGCGCTTCGCCGCCAAGCTGGGCGAGCTGCTCGACTACCACAATTTCGTGTTGCGGCATTACTACAATGCCGAGCCGGTGGATTTCCAGCAGACGCTGGATGAGACCATCGCGCTGGCCGACAACGTCCGCGACATGGTTACCGACGTCACCGCCGTGCTGCACGCCAAGCGCGTGGCCGGTGAGAGCATCATGTTCGAAGGGGCGCAGGGTACGCTGCTGGATATCGACCACGGCACCTACCCGTTCGTAACCTCTTCCAACACCACGGCCGGCGGCACTGCCACCGGTTCCGGTTTCGGTCCGCTGTACCTGGACTACGTGCTGGGCATTACCAAGGCCTACACCACCCGCGTCGGCTCCGGTCCGTTCCCGACCGAGCTGTTCGATGACACCGGCCGCCGCCTGGCGGAACGGGGCCACGAGTTCGGCGCGACGACCGGTCGTCCGCGCCGCTGTGGCTGGTTCGACGCTGTGGCACTCAAGCGTGCGATCCAGATCAACTCCATCAGTGGCCTGTGCCTGACCAAGCTCGACGTGCTCGATGGCCTGGATGTGGTGCGTGTCTGTGTCGGCTACACCAACGCCGCCGGTGAATCGCTGGAAGCCTGTGCCGGCTGGGATGCAGACTCCTACGCCACCATGGTGCCGGTGTATGAAGAGCTGCCGGGCTGGCAGGAATCCACGCTGGGTGCCAAGACGCTGGCAGAACTGCCTGCCAACGCACGGGCCTACATCAAGCGTATCGAGGAAGTGACCGGTGCGCCGGTGGACATCATCTCCACCGGGCCGGACCGGGTGGAAACCATCGTCCTGCGCCATCCGTTCGACTGACACGCCCGCACCGGGCGCCCGCTGGCCGGTGGTTGAAAAACCCCTGCCTGCGGCGCCCGCTGTTTTCCCGCCTTTTACGTTGTCCCGCTTGTTCCTGCACGCCGCCTTCGGCAGGCTGGAGACTGACTTCAGTCAGGGAGACAGGCCATGGATATTCTGCGCATTCTGATTTCGGTACTGCTGCCGCCGCTGGGCGTGTTCCTGAAAGTGGGGATTGGCGGTGCGTTCTGGCTGAACATCCTGCTGACGCTGCTGGGCTATCTGCCCGGCGTCATCCATGCAGTGTACATCATCGCAAAACGATAGGGCTGGAGTGACGGGCTGTCAGGTTTGCGTGCGCGCACGGTGATACGCAACCAGCGCATTGGCATGCCCGTGCCCCATCTTGTGCATCGTCTTGAGGAGCGCCACCTGTTCCATGTGTTTTTTGTCCCTGACGCCATCAAGCAGCGTGAGCCAGTGCGCGATCGGCTGGCCGTAGGTTTTCTCGATGGAAGGGAAGTAAGAAGCCGGGCCTTTGACCGGTTTGCTGGCTGCCATGGTGCCTCCTGCTATGAAAGAAAGCCTTCACAGCCAGTCGCGCACGAGGTGTGAAATTCGACAGCGCCGTAGGGTGGGTAGAGCCAAAGGCGAAACCCACCG
>NZ_AQOR01000038.1 GCF_009846755.1 Alcanivorax sp. S71-1-4 | reverse complement strand
TAGAGCCAAAGGCGAAACCCACCTGGCCCATACCGCACACTGCTCGCACAAAATTATCGAAACTACCCACTACCCAAGCCGGGTGATTTCGATGATTTTGCGGGAGTGATTAATGGGCATGGACATGGTGGGTTTCGCCTTTGGCTCTACCCACCCTACCGCCACGTCGCTGCCTTCACTCAGAACCAGCCCGCTACCCAGTCCTGCATGCGCTGCCAACGGCTTTTTGCCGCCGGCAACAGCGCCATGCGCTCCGGTGCGTCGTAGCTGAAAAACGGTGCCCAGCGCGGTTCACTGTAGGCGTCACCGCCGTAGTAATAACCGGCCTCGTCCAGACGCAGATTGCGAATCTCTGCCAGCGCCAGTGGTTCCGGCACCTGCTGCAGCGGGCCGGCCTGCATGAACTGCGCCGGGTCCAGCCCGCGTGCCGCATAATCCAGCGGCTGGTCCTCGGAGTAACGCAGGTAATAGGTCTGCCCGCCTTCCACTTTCAGGGGCAATTCGAAGATGGTCTTCAGGAACAGAATGCTCAGCGGGCGGCGGGCATACAGATCGTACTCACCGCCGTGCAGTTCCAGCCAGGTGTAGGCACCACTTTTCAGACCGGCAAGCTGCTGCTCGTTGATAAAGAAGGTGGGCGCCTGGACTTCTTCGTATCCCCATTGATTGCCTGGGCGATAGAGATAGACCATGGCATTACGCGGGTCCAGTGTATCCAGCGGTTCGAACGTCTCGCCGCCTGCCGCTTCAATGAAGGCCCCCGGGGTGCGTGGCATGGCCACAGTGCCGCAGCCGGTGACACACCAGGCCAGCAACACGATCAGGGTTACGCGCATCTTATTATTCTCCATTATGCTTGAGCGCCAGCCTGAACACGGGCGCCGCGAAACCGTCGCTACTATCGCCGATTTGCACGCCACTCACAAGCCGCGCAACCCGCGCCGCGCGGGCCTTGCGGCCAATCCCGCTGGCAGCCGGCAGGGCCATTTGCTAGGCTTGCCGCCATGGCTTCCGACATCCCCGTCACCACCCTGAAACGCGTCAGCACCCCCTGCATCGGTGTCTGTTCCACTGTGTTCGGCGACACGGTATGCCGTGGTTGCAAGCGCTTCGCGCACGAGGTCGTGAACTGGAACGCCTATACCGACGCCGAGAAAGCAATCGTCTGGCAACGGCTGGACAGCCTGCTCAAGCTGGTGGTCGGCAACTATTTTCTGGTGACTGACGCCGGCCAGCTGCGCGCCGCGATGGAATACCAGAACCTGCGCTTCCAGTCCGAGCTATCGCCGGAAGGCTGGGTGCCCGACCTGCTCAAGGCCGCCGGCAGCCAGCGGCTGGATTACCACCAGTTCGGCCTGACACCGCTGTTCGACCCGGCCACGCAGACCGCCCGTGCCCTCTACGACACCATCAGCCTGGAGCTGTACGCCCTTTCCCGCGCCCACCACGAACGCAGCTTCGTGCAGGCCGAGCGCATCCCGATGCTGGTGGAAGAAGCGGCCCGCGCGCTGACAGAATAATCCTCGCACCGTCACCCCGACGGATTGTCCGACGATCTCCCGACTAGCATGCCGCCCCGCGCCAACCCGCATTCTGCCTGCCCCTGGCGTCTCGATTGGTAGGCCTGCCCCGGCCCATTGTCAGCACGGCCAACCCTTCCGACCTATCGCTTGCTCGGGACGCTGGCACTGCGCCACTCCGGACGATACCATCGAGCAATGTCACAATAACCAGAGGAAGCTCCGTCATGAACATGGCCATCCTCCCGATTCGCCGCGATCTGAAATTCAACCTGCCTGCCGACAAGGCCACCGACTGGCATGAAGCCGGCATGCACGTTGCCCAGTTCTTCAATACGCTGAGCCTGTTCTTCCCGGTCGGCGAGCGTTTCTTTATCGATTCCGTGCGCCACTACCGCGACCAGGTCACCGACCCTGAGCTCAAAAAGGCTGTTACCGCCTTTATCGGCCAGGAAGCCATGCACGGCCGCGAGCATGACGAGCTCAACGACCTGCTGGACGCTGCCGGCGTGCCCGCCAAGGCGCAGGAAAAATTCGTGCTGAACCTGCTGAAAGGCGTACAGAAATACACGCCGAAGCACTTCCAGCTCGCCGCCACCGTGGCGCTGGAGCACCTGACGGCCATCCTGGCCGACTCCCTGCTGCGCAACCCGGAGACCCTGGGCAAATCCGACGAACGCTTCGTCGCCCTGTGGAACTGGCACGCGCTGGAAGAAACCGAACACAAAGCCGTGGCGTTCGACGTCTACACCACCGTGATGGGCAAGACGCTGTATTCCTACGCGCTGCGCACCAGCACCCTGGTACTTGCCACCAGCATCTTCATGGCCCTGCAGTACCCGTTCTATATCGAGAACGTGCGCCGCAAGGGTGGCCTGTTCAACCTCAAGGGCTGGGTCAAAACCTTCCAGTACCAGTGGGGCCGCCCGGGCACACTGCGCCAGGCCGTCGGCGACTGGTTCGACTGGTTCAAGCCCGGCTTCCATCCGTGGGACCACGATAACCGCGCGTTCCTGGAACGCCTGGACAGCGTCCTCGAAGTGATCACCCGCGAGGAAGACAAGGCGGCCTGAACGCCGCCGCCTCCCCCGCCAGCCAGATTCTTCTTGCTGTAGCGCCGGGCCCCTGCACTCCGTGCAGGCGGCCCTTTTTTTCAAGGGAAGCCGCTGCACGCCATGCGCGAATCAGCACGTCCCTACAGCGCGTCGTGCGGCAGCCGTTTGAGCTTTCACTGTTTTGGCCCGATCGGTCGTCGCCAGTACCGCGCCCTGCCGCTAAGGTAGGGCACGATCATTTTCAGGAGCCCGACCGTGCCCAGCCTTACTGCCCGACTGGTCAAGCTGTTTTCCCGCCGCATGATCAAACGCCACAACCTGTCCGAGCAGGCGCTGGTGAAACATTTGCGCAAGGCCTTCAACCACCCGCCGGGGCTGACCCTGCTGCCGCGCGGTGTGCGTCTGAGCCGCATCGAGACACGCGGCTTCACTGGCGACCGCATTGCCACCGCTACCCCTGAGCGCGCCATACTCTACATTCATGGCGGCGCCTACATGGCGGGCACGACACGCACCTATCACAACCTGGCCGGCCGGCTGGCCAAACAGCTGAATGCTGCTGTCTACCTGCCCAGTTATCCGTTTGCCCCCGAGCACCCGTTCCCGGCTGCGGTAAACCAGTGCCTGGATGCCTATGCCTGGCTGCTGAACGAGGGCTTCGATCCGGCCTGTATCAGCATCGGCGGCGACTCTGCCGGCGGCGGCCTGACCCTTTCCACTCTGCTTGGCGCCCGCGAACGCGACCTGCCGTTACCCGGGCGTGCATTCGTCTTCTCGCCCGCCACCGATGCCCACGGCCGTGGCCCCAGCATGGAACTCAACGACCACGAAGACTGCATGCTCTCCGCCAGCATGATCCGCACCGCCGCCGATGTGTACGTCAGCGCCGAACACCGCGACAACCCGCTGGCCTCCCCTTGCCTGGGTGACTATCGCGGCATGCCGCCGCTGCTGATTCTGGTGGATAAAAGCGAGTGCCTGTACAGCGATGCCGAAGCGGTGCGCGACAAGGCCCGGCAGGCCGGGGTGGATGTGACCTGGATTGCCCGCGAAGGGCTGTTTCATGTGTGGCCGATCATGGTGCCCTGGTTGCCGGAGGCGCGGCGGGATGTGGACGAGGTGATCCGGTTCGTGCAGGAGCACTGATGGCCTGCCGCTGCCTCACCGGGCAGCGGCCAGTTTCACCGGCTTAATCCAGCTCCACGTTGTGATATACGTTCTGCACATCGTCCAGGTCATTCAGCATGGCCATGAATTTGTCGAACAGCACCCGGTCTTCCTCGCCCAGCGCGGTGAAGCTCTGCGGGACAAACTGGATTTCATCCACGTCAAAATCAATGCCGGGAAAAGTCTCCACCAGCGCCTGGCGCGCTTTCGCGTAGGAGGTGTTCGGCGCAAAGACGGTCAGCAGACCACCTTCGTTTTCGATATCCGTCACGTCAACGTCTGCCTCCATCAACGCTTCAAGCACCGCGTCTTCGTCATCGTGCCTGAACACAAAGATGGCCACATGATCGAACATGTGGCTGACGGTGCCCTGCGTGCCGATCTTGCACTTGGCTTTGGTGAACGCCAGCCGCACATCACCGAACGTCCGGTTAGGGTTGTCGGTCAGGCATTCAATCAACGCCATGCAGCCACCGGGGCCATACCCTTCATAACGGGCCGGCGCGTAGTCTTCGCCACCCCCGCCCTTGGCCTTGTCGATCGCTTTCTCGATCACATGCGACGGCACCTGATCCTTCTTGGCCCGGTCAATCAGGCCACGCAGCGCCAGATTGGCGGAAGGGTCCGGACCACCGGATTTCGCGCATACATAGATTTCCCGGCCATAGCGGCTGTAGACCCGGGCCTTCATGTCCGAGGTTTTCGCCATGGACTCTTTGCGGTTCTGGTAGGCGCGACCCATAAAAATGCTGCTCCTGAACAAGGGGATGCCGGGATTTTAGGGGAAAACCCGGACCGGGCCTACGGTGGCGTGCTGCCTTCTGTGGACCGCTACTGGCAGTACCGGGTCACCTGCTCGCGGGTGCGCTCGGAATCGCCCTGCTGCTGCCAGAAATCACAGAACAGCGCCGCTTCCTGTTGGCGGAGCGTCGCCCACTCCTCCTCGGTCAGGGCCTGCGGCGTGGCGGCAATGGGCGAGTCGTCCTGCCCCGCTTCCTCCACGGCAGCCGGCGCACCCTCCGCGCCGGACTGGGCAATGGCCAGCCAGCCGCTGCGTTCCGGCTCGTCCAGTTCCCAGACTTTTTTGCCCGAAGGCGTCACATAGCAGGCCGGGGCATCGGTGAATTGATCACACAGCGTGCCATACAGCGTCTTGCGCGGCATGTCGGACATCGCGGACATGGCACTGCTGAAGCGCTGAAAGAGGGAGCTTTCGCCTTCTTCTGCCCAGGTGAGCACCGGGCAAAGCAGGAGACAGGTCAGCAGGATGCGTAGCATGGTTTCCCCCCGTGTGGCTGTCTTAATACAACAGCGGCATTGTTTTTCCGCAATCATGCCACTAAAGAGAACCTCTGAGTAACTCTCCGGGGTGCTGGCTTGCCTGGGGCCATGCTCACATGACGAAGGGTGTCATGCCATGCCAATATGGCACCTGCGATAGTCAGGACGGCGTCTTCTCGCGACAGAAAGTCATGGATAACAGCCCTCAACACCGCACCCGAAAGTACATTGCCGCCCGCCGCCAGCATCCGGCCTGGCTGCTGCTGGCCTCGCCCCGCGCGCCACTGGTGCTGGGGTGCCTCACCACCCTCTTCGACTTTGCCGAAGACGGTATTGCCGAGACAGATGCCCTGCAGGCCCTGTCGGACATGCTGGCCAATTATGCAACGCAGGACGAATACGACATCGACCCGGACAATACCCGCCTGCTGGCTGCCCGTGAGTTGCGGCAGTGGATCAAGCGCGGGCTGGTCATTGAGCGTGGCCAGCGCATCTACGGCACCGACGCGCTGTCATCGGCGATCCAGTTTGTTGAGGCGCTGGACAATCGCATCATGACGTCCACTGCCTCCCGGCTGTCGGTGGTGCAGCGGGAAATCGAAAACCTGGAGGTCGGGCTGAACCCCGACGCGTCCAGCCGCAAGGCCGCTATCCGCCGGAAAATCTCGCTGCTGGAGAATGAACTGGCCGACGTGGAAGCAGGCCATGTCCCCGTGCTGACCGAGGCCGAAGCCGTCGAGCGCATCCGCGAAGTGTACACACTGGCGACCGGGCTGCGGGCAGACTTTCGCCGGGTGGAAGACTCCTGGCGTGAGGCAGACCGTGCGCTGCGCCAGTCGATCATGTCCGAGCATTATCACCGGGGCGAGATTGTCGACCGGTTGCTGGATGGCCAGGCCGCCCTGCTGGATACCGCCGAAGGGCGCGTGTTCGACAGTTTCCAGCAACAGTTGCGACAGAAAGTGGAGCTGGACAACATGCGCCAGCAACTGCGCAGCATTCTGGCCCACCCGGCGGTGGAAAAAGCGCTCACCCGCACCCAGCGACAGGATATGAAACTCCTCCGCATGCGGCTGGTGCTGGAAAGCCAGGCCGTATTGCAGGCTCGTGCACGCAGCGAGAAAGACGTCAGGGCCTTTATCAAAACCGGGCTCGCGGCTGAACATCACCGGGTCGGCCAGTTGCTCAATGAGGTGCTCAACGTGGCCCAGGATCTGGACTGGCAACAGCAAAAAGTCCGCCGTGCCGCTTCGCCCCTGCCGCCGCTGGGCTTTGCGCTGACCAACCTGCCGGTAGCGGAGCGATTACGCTTTAAAGCACTGGAGAGCGATGCAGAGAATGAACTGGACCTGTCCCCGCAGGATGCTGATCTGAGCGGCATCGAAGACGAATTCTGGGACGCCCTCGACGGGCTGGACCGCGAGGCGCTGGTACAGGACACGCTGGCAGTGCTGTCGAAGGAAGAAAGACCTTTGACCCTGGCCGAGCTGGCCGAACGTTTACCGCCAGCCCATGACCTGGAAACCCTGGCCCTGTGGCTGGGCATGGCCCGCGAAGCCGGCATTGACATCATCACGCAGGACACCGAAACACTGACACTGACCGACAAAGAACAGCGCGAGTGGCTGTTCCGGGTGCCCAGGGTGGCACTGAGCGAACAGGCCTTTGACGGCATTGAATGGGAGTTTTAAGTGGCGGGAATTTTTGATCAGATTACCGGTCAACCGGCCGGCGCTGAACCGGAGGATGCGGACAGCAACACCGATGTTGACCCCGGTGAAACGACGGGCGCCTCTCTGGCTGAAGCCGACCGCACCGACCGGGCTCTGCGCGAAGCGGCTCAGGAATTGCTGCGTCTCGGGCTACTGGAATACACCCACCGGCCCAATCTGTATCGCACAGCCTTGGTGGCACTGGATCAACTGAACGCCATTCTTGAACCGCTGGATCTGCTGGCGCGCGTTGACGACATTCGCGGGCTGGTGTTTCTGGCAGTACGCCATGACACCGACTCGCCGCAGGGCGCTGCAGCAGAACAGGATGACTGGTCACATCCCCTGGTGCGCAAACAGCGGCTGAATCTTGAACAGACCCTGCTGGTGGCGATTCTGCGGCAGCATTTCATTGCCTACGAACAAGAAGCCGGCAGCGGTGCGACCGAGGCCATCGTGGCAGTGGACGAACTGGTGCCACAATTGCAGCTGTATCTGGGTGACAGCGGCAGCGAAGCCCGCGAGCGCACCCGAATGCTGCAGTTACTGGACCAGTTGAAGGGCCACGGCCTGGTGTCCGCGCCGGACAGCCATGAGCGCGTGGTCATCCGGCCAATGATTGCGCACCTGGCCAACCCTGAAAACCTGACCGCCCTGCTGCATGCACTCAAGCAACAGGCTGCCGAGGCGTCCCGGAACCAGGATGACACCGGGGGAGAACGCTGATGGCGACACAATACACGCTGGACGCCGCAGGACAGGCGAACGGCTGGCAGCTGGCCGCCACCTACACACTGCATTCCCTGGAACTGTTCAACTGGGGCGGCTTCAACGGCCTGCACCGGGCGGACATCGACTTGCAGGGCACCGCCATCATCGGCCCCACCGGCAGCGGCAAGACCACGCTGGTGGACGCACTGATGACCCTGATTACCGCCACGCCCCGCTACAATCTGGCCTCCACTGGCGGCCACGAGAGTGACCGGGACCTGGTGTCCTATGTGCGCGGCGTCACCGGCCCCGGCGACGGCAGCGAAGCGCAGTCGCATATTGCCCGGCAGGGCCGCACCGTCACCGGCCTGGCCGCCACACTGCATAACGGCGACGGCCTGGTCCGCCTGGGCGCCCTGCTGTGGTTCGACAGCCCCAGCATGTCGCCGTCGGACATGAAGAAACTGTGGTTGTTCAGCACCCATCCCGAGCAAACCCTGCAAAGCTGGTTAACCGTGCAGCACGAAGGCGGGATGCGCGCCTTGCGGCAACTGGACAAGACCGGGACGGGCATCTGGACCTACCCGAGCAAAAAGACTTTTCTGGCGCGCCTGCGCGACCACTTCGAGGTCCGCGATAACGCCTTCAACCTGCTCAACCGCGCCGCAGGCCTCAAGCAACTGAACAGCATCGACGACATCTTCCGGGATCTGGTGCTGGATGATAACGCCCAGTTCCAGCGCGCCCGCGAAGTGGCAGACAGCTTCGATGACCTGACCGCCATCCACGAAGAACTGGACATCGCCCGACGCCAGCAACGTTCCCTGGAACCCATCCGGGCCGGTTGGGACAAGTACCAGCAAAACCGCACATTGCTGACCGACAAGATCACCCTGAGCGAAGTCCTGCCTGTCTGGTTTGGCGAACAGGCCCACCGTTTGTGGAAAGCCGAATCAGAGCGCCTGACACAACAGCTGCAACAGGCGGAGGCCGCCCTGGCCACCGCCGAGGAACACCACCGCAACCAGCAGCAAACGCGCAACCAGTTGCACGAGGCCTACCTGCAACTCGGCGGTGCCGATATCGAAACGCTGGAAGACCTGATTCGGGAAAAACGCGCCAACCTGGAACGCTGCCAGCACCATGCCGCGCAGTACCAGCAACTGGCCCGCTCCCTGTCACTGCCCGACACCCTCACCCGCGAAGCCGTGCTGGCCAACCAGACGCAGGCCGCCGAACAACTGCAGCAGGTCACCCAGGCGCACCAGGACGCACAGGAGCACGCTTTTGAACAGGGCAGCCATCGCCGCCAGGCAAGCAATACGCTGGACGCCCTGCGCCGGGAACGAGCCGAGGTAGAAGCGCGCCCGCGCTCCAATATTCGCAGCGACTACCAACAATTCCGGGCCCTGCTGGCCGAAGAGCTGTCGCTGACAGAAGACGACCTGCCTTTCGTGGGCGAACTGGTACAGGTCAAAGCCTCAGAAAAAGCCTGGCGTGGCGCCATCGAGCGCGCCATTGGCAGCCACCGGCTGCGCATCCTGGTGCCGCCGGGCGCCATGAGTCAGGCGCTACGCTGGATCAACAGCCGTCACAATGCCCTGCATGTGCGTATTCTCGAAATCAAAGCCCCACAAAAACCGCCGCAGTTTCTGGAAGACGGCTTTACCCGCAAGCTCGATTACAAAGACCACCCCTACCGGGAAACCATCAAGGACCTTCTCGCCGGGCTGGACCTGCATTGCGTGGACTCATCGGAGACCTTGCGTGATACACCGCATGCAATAACGATCGAAGGCCTGATGTCGGGCAAGGCACGCTTCTTCGACAAACAGGACCAGAAACGCCTCAGTGCTGACTGGCAGACCGGCTTTGACAACCGGGATCGATTGGCCGCCCTGACGCAAGAGATTGCCGACAGTCAGGCAGCGCTGGACGCCGCCCGTGCAGAGGAAGAGAAAGCCAAGTCGTCACTGGCGGCCCTTGAACAGCAGATGGCCTCTCTGAACCTGCTGAAAAGCCTGGACTACGCCAAGATCAACGTGCCGCAGGCCGAGCGGGAATTGCACGAGCAAGAGAGCCGCCTGCAGGCATTGAAAGCGCCCGACTCCGACGCCGCAGCTGCCAAGGAAAAGCTGAACGAAGCAGTCCGGTTACTCGCGCAAATGGATAGTGCGCGCACGGACTGTATTGGCGCCTGCCAGAAGCTGATCGCCTCAGTGGAGCAGGCAGAACGAGCAAAGCGCAACGCTTTCAACAAAGCCGAAGCCGGCCTGAAGAACGCCGAGCGGCAACTAGCCGAAGCCCATCTGCCCGCTATTGAACCGCAACAGCTCAACGATATAGACCACATCGAACGGCAGACCGCCAGTGACCTGAAACAGCACCTGGATAAACTGCAGAGTATTGATATCCAACTGGCCAAAGACCTGGTCAGGGCCATGGGCAACGCCCAGAAAGAAGATCGCGGCGCCCTGTCGGAAGCAGGCACCGAGCTGGAAGATGTGCCGGAGTACCTGAAACGGCTCACCCTGCTTATCGAGGAGGCCCTGCCGGAAAAACAGCAACGCTTCAAAGAATACCTCACCCGCTCCTCCGACGAAGGCGTACTGCAGTTGCTCTCCACCATCGAGGGCGAAGTCGAGCGCATCGAAGAACGCCTGGAAGACCTCAACCACACCCTGCGACGGGTCGACTTCCAGCGCGACCGCTACCTGCAACTGGTTGCCAACAAGGTCATGCACGAAAGCCTGCGTACCTTCAACAAGGCGCAGAACAGCCTGAACTCATCACGCCTGGTCGATGACGGCGGCGAAAGCCAGTACAAAGCCCTGCAACATATCGTGCACCTGCTGCGCGACGCCTGCGAACGGCACCGCACACTCGGCGCGCGCGCACTGCTGGACCCGCGCTTCCGGCTGGAATTCAAGGTATCCGTACTGGATCGCGAAAGCGGCCGCGTCATCGAAACCCGCAGCGGCTCCCAGGGCGGCAGCGGCGGCGAAAAGGAAATCATCGCCTCCTATGTGCTCACCGCCTCTCTCAGCTATGCCCTGTGCCCGGACGGCAGCAACCGCCCCCTGTTCGGCACCATCGTGCTGGACGAAGCCTTTTCCCGCAGCTCCCATGCCGTGGCCGGGCGCATCATTTCTGCGCTGAGAGCATTTCACCTGCACGCGCTGTTCATTACCCCCAACAAGGAAATGCGGCTGCTGCGCAACCACACCCGCTCGGCCGTCGTGGTCCATCGCCGTGGCAATGAATCCAGCCTGACGCCGGTAAGCTGGGAGGCGCTCGACGAGGCCCGCGCACAACGCGCCCACACCGACAATGAAGTAACGAACGATGAAGGGAGAGCATGAAATCCCCCACTGAGCTGGCCGAACGACTGGCCCGTCAATGGCATCGGGCACCGCTGCGGGTGGAACGCCTGCTGTCCGCAGACAGCTGGCCATTGCGATTGCCCATCGGCAAGCCCACCGGCGGCCAGTTTGCCAATCAGATCCCGCAGGTGCAGGCGCATGTACAACGCTGGCGAGCCGTCAGCATCGGCGCGGTCATCTGGGAAACCGTCAATTATCGCGCCGGCGCGGAACCGGTGTCCGTGCCGGTGTACTGGTGCCTGCGGACGCCATCGGAATGGGTGGCGGCCACCGGCAATGATCTCGTCCGAGATGAATTCAGCATTCTGGAAGAACTGGCGCACGGCGTCTCCCCGCTGTACCGGGAACTGCTCGTGGCCGAACGCCCGTTGTGGCGCAGCAAAGCGCTACGGGACGTGATGGCCGCCGCCGCCCTCGCGGACACCCTTTCCCCAGGCATCGCCGCCGGGCGTCCGTTAAGGCTGCTGGGCGGGCTGGCGGTAGACACCAAGTTCGTCGAGCGCCATGCCACCCTGCTGACCCGGCTGCTGGATGAACGCTACAACGGCGCCGCCAGCGAACAGGGGTTATACAATTTTCTTGATGCGCCCGCAGAAAAAAACCACTGGTTAATGGTCGTCCCGCTCGAAGCCGGGCTACTCCCCTTCCGGCGCCAACGCATCACCGCGCAGGAACTGGCCCAGGTCCCCTTGCCCGGCACACGGGTGCTGGTGGTAGAAAACGAACAATGCCTGCACCTGTTACCTGCCCTGCCCGATACCGTCGCCATTCTCGGTGCCGGGCTGGATCTGCAATGGCTTGGTGCCGATACCTTCCGCGATAAGCAGGTGGCCTACTGGGGCGATATGGATACCTGGGGGCTGCTGATGCTGGCGCGTGCCCGGCAGTATTGTCCGGCACTTTGTCCATTGATGATGACACGGGCGCATTTTGAGCTATATGCGCCGGGGTGTGCTGTGCCGGAGCCTGTGCCCGCAAAACACAGTGCGCCAGCGGAGCTGAACGACGAAGAACGGGCCTTTTTTGAGTTTCTCCTGGGGCAGGAGAAGGGGCGGCTGGAGCAGGAGTATCTGCCCGAGGAACCAGTTCAAAACGAGCTCAGTATTTGGCTTAGCACTTATAAATAACAATAAATTCCGGCTTCGTCGGAGAGGCGCCAGAGATCGCCCGCTGGCCTGCGCCCTCGAGCACGCGGTAGAAGCTGGGCTCCGATGCAATGTAGACCCCCTTGTCCGGCAGGGCTTGCACGATCTGGCTCGGAGGCAGCCCGCGCGCCCTCCGCGCCAGGCCGGGCAATGGCCAGCCAGCGGCTGCATCTGGCTCGTCCAGTTGCCAGACTTTTTTGCCTGAAAGCGTCACAAGCACGCCATACAGAGTCTTGCGCGACCACATGTCGGACATGGCGCATCTGAAGCGCTGAAAGAGGGAGCCTGCGTCTTCCCCTTCTGCCCAGGTGAGTGCCGGCCAGATCAGGAGACAGGTCAGCAGGATGCGTAGCATGGTTTCCCCCGTATGCTGTTCTATACACCAGCCGCATTGTTTTCCTGCAATCATGCCACTGACAGGCCGTTGAAAAAAAGCCCGTACTGACGACGTGATTACGCCGTCAGCGACACTTCAGACAATAAAACTGATGCCCACACAGAACAGCAGCACGGCGAACAGGCGCTTGAGCCTGCGCGGCGGCAGCCTGTGCGCCAAACGGGCACCAAAACGGGCGAAGAACATGCTGGTAAAAGCGATACCCAGCATGGCCGGCAGGTAGACAAAACCGATGCTCCATTGCGGTAATCCCGTTTCGTGCCAGCCAATGGCCATAAAGCTCAGCGCACCGACCGCGGCAATCGGCAAGCCACAGGCCGAGGACGTTGCAACGGCCTGTTGCATAGCCACACCGCGCCAGGTCAGAAAGGGCACGGTCAGCGTGCCGCCACCGATGCCAAAGATCGCCGAGGCCCAGCCAATTACCCCGCCAGCGGCTGTCAGCCCCGGCTTTCCCGGAACCGCGCGAAGGGCCCCGGGTTTCAGATCAAACCCCATCTGGATGGCAATGACGATGGCGAACACCCCAATGATCTTCTGCAGCACCGGCCCTTTGATCGCCGCAGCGGTGAGCGAACCGAGACCAGCGCCGAGTAGAATACCAAGGGTCATCCAGGCAAAGATCGGCCACAGCACAGCACCCTTGCGATGGTGCTCCAGCACCGAATTGATCGACGTGAAGACGATGGTGGCCAGCGAAGTCCCCACGGCCAAATGGGTCAGCACATGCGGATCAAGGCCCTGGGCCGTGAAACTGAACACCAGCACCGGCACAATGACAATGCCGCCTCCCACTCCGAACAGACCAGCCAGCACACCGGCCGCAGCCCCCAGCACCAAGTACAGCAGAAATTCCATAAGCTCCTCAAAAAAGGTTAGCGATGACAAAAATGATTCATGGACGACGGATGGGGTATTCGATTCACCGCTCTGATGTCGGAGCTTCTGGCTCGAACCACTCGGGCCAGGAGCTGCGGTACCGGTGGGCGGCCTCGACGCAGGGAATCAAGGTGTGCGCCAGTACAGGCAACTGATTGGCCGATTTGGCAATCCGGTATTTGACGCTGTGTACGCACTCCCGATCGCCAAACTCGCAACGGTTGAGGTGCGTACCGCCACAGGGGCCATTCGCCAGACCTTTGGGACAGGTCTCGGGGCAAACGTAGAGGGTATCCTGCAGGCGGCAGCGGCCGCAGGTATCGCAGCCAAACAACGGTCTTTTCACCACCCGCTCGACGGCATGTAGCACCGTAGCCGCGCTGCCCGCCTTCCAGAGTGGCCGTGTCACGCCCCAGGCAAACGCCCGGCCAAGCCATCCCCTGCGGCTGAAGAACAGCCTGTGCACGCTAGAAAGCAGCGTGTATCGCAGGCGCTCTCGGCGGCTGGCCGCCACATCGGGCTGCCCCGTTTCCCGGACTGCCGCCTCCGGCACGAAGCCCACCGGGGGCAGGCCGGACAACTGCCAACTTGCCTGCCATCTCTCACGCCAGTCGCTCAGTGAGCTGATGCTGTTTCGCTGCTCGCTGATCGCCTGCTCCAGGGACAACAGTTCGTCCAATGTATGCACACCGGACAAATGAATACCGGCATAACCCATCAACTGCAAACCCACGATCTGCAGCGCCAGACGCTCCATACTTCGTGCGCTGGCATAGGCCGGCGATAGCTGCTCCTCCCTGGCCAAGAGCTCGCGCATGGACTCGGTGATGATGATGCCGGGCACATCCTGCAATACGGCCGCACGCCTGGCGGTCAGACGCATCACACAGGCCAGCATGGGCTTTGTGCGGACCTGTGCACGCATCCAGGCCTGCGCTTCAATATGCTTGGTTGCGTCAAAGCCCAGTTGCAGGGTCAGGAAATCAGCGCCGGCCAAAAGCTTTGTCTGCGCCTTCAGATATTGAGCCCCCGCTTCTTCTTCGCGGTATTTGAACGGGTTCAAGGCAGCACCCAGCAACCAGTCCGGGCAGTACTCACGGGCAATTTGCAGCGCCGGCACCGACTCGAGGTAGCGCACAGGCGCCTGCCCGGGATGATGGCCTGGCAAGCTATCACCACTGAGCAGCAACAATTGCGTGAGGCCGCGCGCCTTCATCGACGCCATCTGGCGCAACAAGTCTGCACGCTCTCGATCCTTACCGGAAAAGTGCAGCAGGGATGAGGCCGGATGTCCCAATTCCCCGGCCCCATCCAGGGGGCTCAAGTCTGAATGCGCGCCGACACGATCGGCAAAGGCCGGCAGCAACGGCCAGCCTGACAGATGCCCGCGCTGTACCACTTTTTCAAGCGCAGACCAACGTGCGGGGGACTGTTGAGGAATGACCTCCAGCACGCAGACGAAACGCCTTTCATGCAGTGCTTGCTTTAACTCACTCAAGACGGATCAATATCCTGAAAATCAGAAGGATGTGCTCAAACCGGGCGATGCGCGGCAAGGTTGTGATATTGACCTTTAAAATACAGCAAGGGCTGAGCAGCAGCGGCTTCCTGCAGCTTTAGCGCTTTTACCTCGCCAATCACGATCACATGATCACCGGCAGCGTGTTCTGCATGAACTTCGCAATCCAGCCAGTGCAGGCTGCCGGCAATGATGGGATTACCCAACGGCGATGCCTGCCATTCAACGCCATTCCACTTATCCTCGCCTCGTCTGGCGAACTGGTTGGAAATCCTGACCTGATCACCCGAGAGGATATTGACGGCAAAGCGGCCGGCACGGCGTATTTTCGGATAGCTGTACGACGTGGACATCACACTGAATGACACCAGCGGCGGAGCCATCGAAACGCTATAGAAAGACTGGCAGGTAAAGCCAATCGGCTCGTCGTCCATGAGCGACGAAATCACCGTAATGCCGGATGCGTAATGCCCAAGTGCTTCGCGGAAGTGCCTGGGATCAATTGCCGTAATAGCCGATCTGGAAAGTGACATGGTATATCCTGAATCCGGGTGCCGCTAAAGGATGTATTGATGATGACCTGATAGCCCGACAATTCTGACTGACTTGCATTGAGAATGCTGGCCTCGCCACCCATGGGCGGCCAGACCAGGCATCCTCACCGTTTCTGTACAGCCGCCACAAACATAGCCCGGCTCAGTCCGGAATCTGGTGCGACAGCTCCTTGCGCACGATCTCTGCACCGGCACTCAAGGCATTCAGTTTGGCTCTTGCTACATGGCGCGGCAAAGGTGCCATACCACAGTTGGTGCAAGGGAAAAGATTTTCGGCATCCACATACTGCAGCGCCTTGCGTAACGTATCGGCTACTTGCCCGGGCGTTTCAATGGTATTGGTGGCCACATCAATGGCGCCCACCATCACTTTTTTGCCGCGAATAAGTTCAATCAATTCCATCGGCACATGCGAGTTCTGGCACTCCAGCGAGACGATATCGATATTGCTTTTTTGCAACCGGGGGAAAATCTCTTCGTACTGCCGCCACTCCGATCCCAGGGTCTTTTTCCAGTCGGTATTGGCCTTGATGCCATAGCCATAGCAAATGTGCACAGCCGTTTCGCACTTCAGGCCTTCAATGGCGCGCTCCAGGGTTGCAATACCCCAATCATTCACTTCATCAAAAAATACATTAAAAGCAGGTTCATCAAACTGGATGATGTCAACCCCGGCTTCCTCCAGCTCTTTGGCCTCCTGATTGAGGATTTTGGCAAACTCCCAGGCCAGCTTTTCACGACTCTTGTAATGCGCATCATAAAGCGTGTCTATCATCGTCATCGGGCCAGGCAGTGCCCACTTGATAGGCTGCCTGGTTTGCTGCCGCAGAAACCTGGCATCTTCGACAAATACCGGCTTTTGGCGAGAAACCGCACCCACCACCGTCGGCACGCTCGCATCATAGCGATCACGAATCCTGACAGTCTCACGCTTCTCGAAGTCAACGCCATCAAGGTGCTCGATGAACGTGGTGACAAAATGTTGCCGTGTCTGCTCACCATCACTCACGATATCCACCCCTGCATGCACTTGTTCTTGCAGGGACAAACGCAGGGCATCTTGCTTGCCATCAAGCAATTCCTGATCTTGCAGCTTCCAGGGCGACCAGAGTGTTTCAGGCTGCGCAAGCCATGAGGGTTTGGGCAGACTTCCGGCAGTCGAGGTGGGCAACAGTTTCTTCACGATAGAGCACCTTGTTTGCAATTATTCAAAGACCGTACTGGCGGACCATTGCTCAAGCACGTCGCGGTAGGGCTTGATGAAGCATTCCTCAACAAACTTCCCTTGCTGAACCGCCAGCCGGCCACGCTCTTCCCGGTCATACACAATACGAGTCAACGAATAATCCTCGTGTTTCAGGCTGGGCTGATAGACTTTGGCGGCGACGGAATTCGCATTGTAAATCTCCGGCCTGTAAATCTTCTGGAAGGTTTCCATCGTACTGATGGTGCTGATCAGCTCAAGATTGCTGTAATCGGCCAGCAAATCGCCCGTGAAATAGAAGGCCAACGGCGCAACACTATTGGGCGGCATGAAATAGCGGACCTTCATGCCCATCTTTTCGAAATATTCATCCGTCGAAGAAAATTCATTTTGCTGGTATTCAACACCCAATACAGGGTGCTGGTTGGCTGTCCGATGATAGACCTTGCTGCTGGAAACACTGAGGCAGATGACAGGCGGCTTATTGAAGTTGTCCTTATAAGTATTCGAGTTCACGAAATGCTTGAATATCTTGCCATGCAAAACGCCAAAATCCTCCGGCGCGCTGAACGTGTCCCGATTCTTGTTATGTTCCAGCAACACCACGCTGAAATCATAATCGCGCACATAGGAAGAAAAATTATTGCCGACAACGCCCTGAATGCGCGCGTTGGTTTTCTTGTCAACGACCGTCGTTTCCAGTATCTCGATCAAAGGCAGCGCGCTGGCACCGCCGCCAACCCCCAACTCCATCTCCACGGAGATGATCTCAAGCTCGACCGAATACCTGTCGCCCCTGGGGTTATCCCAATGCGCCAGGTCATTGAAACGGTTGTCAATCATCCTCAAGGTATTGCGCAAATTCTCCTGACGCTTCTCGCCCCTGGCCAGATTGGCAAAGTTGGTGGTAATGCGCGTATTTTCCGATGGCCGATAATGTTCATCGAAGCCAATGCGCTTGAGGGCGAAGGTGAATTCGGGCTGGGCGCTGCCTGGGGATGCGCCAATCTTGTGGGGGATCGCCATGATCTGTCCTGCATAGGTCCGGAAAGGCACCATGGTAGGGACTACAAATCATGAATAAAAATGGTATTATTTCTTCTATAAGTGAATTTCATTCATCACAAGGATGCCAAGGTGGCCATTCTAGAGCGCAATCATCTCGTCATGATCCGCGATGTGGAGCAATACGGCTCACTGACGGCGGCAGCCGAGCGCATGCATCTGACACCGTCGGCACTCAGCCATATGGTGCGCAAACTGGAGGGCCAGTTGGGCATTGCCATCTGGCACCGCGAAGGCCGAAGCCTGCGCCTGACCCAGGCCGGGGAGTACCTGCTGGCCGTCGCCAACCGGCTGGTGCCGCAACTGAACCATGCCGAGGAACGTCTGCGGCAATTTGCCCAAGGGGAGCGGGGCGCCCTGCGTATCGGCATGGAATGCCATCCCTGCTATCAATGGCTGCTGAAGCTGGTGGCCCCTTATCTGGCCGCCTGGCCGGCCGTGGATGTGGATGTCCGGCAGAAGTTCCAGTTCGGGGGTCTGGGTGCCCTGTTCGGCTATGAAATCGACATGCTGGTCACACCCGATCCTCTCTATAAGCCAGGCCTGCATTTCGAGCCGGTGTTCGATTACGAACAAGTCCTGGTCGTAAACGCCGCACACCCACTCAGCGGTGCCGCCTATGTGCGCCCCGAGCAAATGGCTGACGAAGTGCTGATCACTTATCCCGTCGCGACAGACCGGCTGGATATCTATACGCAGTTCCTGACACCTGCCGGCATTGCGCCAAAACGACACATGCCCATTGAAACCACTGACATCATGTTGCAAATGGTGGCCAGTGGCCGTGGCGCGGCGGCCCTGCCCCGCTGGCTGGTGCACGAGTACGCCGACAAGCTGGACATCACCCCCGTAAGACTGGGCAAGCAAGGCGTCGCCAAGCAGATCTTTGTGGGCATTCGCGAAGCGGATGCCGATATTGACTACATTCGTGCCTTCGTTGCCCTGGCACGCGCGCATCGTGATGAGCAGGGCAAGGGAACCGATTATTGATGCACCTCGCCGCCCCAACCTGACGGGCACGATAAAGCACTGCTGCACGCCTGATGACCGCGATCACCGTGCCGCCAGTCACTTCGTGATGAATGGCGGGAACATGCTGGTTTTGCAGCGGATGCTCGAGCATTCCACTATCGCCGTGACAATACGCTATGCGCATCTTGCGCCGGATCATTTGCGGGAAGCGATTCAGTTCGGCCCGGCGCCGTCACTGCCGGAATTTTTCGACAGCGTTGCGGGAGCTGGAAAAAATAGTGGGGAAATAGCAATAGAAACAGTTGCTTAATGGTGCGCCAGGAGGGACTTGAACCCCCACGCCTCTCGGCACTGGAACCTAAATCCAGCGTGTCTACCAATTCCACCACTAGCGCGCGCCGGGCATTGTAGCAGCGCGGGCATTCACGTCCAACGAAATGAGGCGCCCCGGTGAGCGGGGCGCCCCGGGGCAATGTCAGCGTGCCTGCAAGGCATCCAGGCGGGCGTTGACCTGGCGGCGGTATTCGTCGAAAGCGTTGATCGCTGCTTCCACTTCGCGCAGGCGGGTGGCCACACCACCGCCCTGGCCCTGGGCGGTCGCCAGCGCCTGCAGTTGCGGCAGCAGGCCGCGCACATCCTCGAGCGTTTTCTGCTGGGCGGCGACGCGGCTTTCGAGCTGGCGCAGGGTTTCCTGGGACAGATCAAGTTGCGTCTGCATCTGATTGCGGGCCACGGTGGTCTGTTGCAGGGTGGTACGCAGTTCGCCCACCTGCTGTTTGGCGGCCGCCGCATCGTTCTTGGCGGTGTTCAGTTCGTTGCGCAGGGTGGCCAGGGTGCGGCTCATTTCAGTGTCCTTGCCCTGCAGGGTGCGGATGGCGGCCTGGTTTTCCTCGATCCAGCCTTTATTCCGCTTGTTGGCCACATCCCAGAGCTTGCGAATTTCGTTCATCTGCTCGTCCAGGCGCTGCTGCACCTGCCCGGCGGACTGGCTGAAGCTTTCATCGGCGGCGGACAGCTGCGAGGCCAGGCTGCCAAGGCGCTCGGTGGATTCACTCAGGCGGTTATCGAGTTGTGCGCGCACCATGCTCAGCTCACGGTACATGAAGGCCCCCATGCCCAGCGCGACAATCAGCAGGATGACGGTGCTGGCAATCCAGAAACCGCCACCGCCACTGCGGGCCGGTGCAGCCGGCCGGGGTGCGGCGCTCTGGCGTGGCCGGCGCGGCGGTTCATCACCGCCGCCCGTCTTGCCACTCTGCGCCTGGGCGGCCTGCTTGCGGGCAGCCTGGCGGCGATCATCGTCAACGCTGAGGTGATCAATATCACCCATCGGTAAATCACGATCCTGGTTCATAGTGTCCACTGTGTCGTCATGGTTGCGTCATGTGAAACCGGCCCGCCGCTGAGACCCGCCTGCCGGCAGCCGGTTCCTGGTCGCGCCCGATCAGTCGCCGGTGGGAAAAAGGGGCTGATCAGTCGCGTAGTAAATCACTTCGCCCGGGGTACGCTTGCCGGTCTCCTTGTTGGGCAGGAACGGCATGAACAGCACCCAGGCCCGCTCATCGCGGTGATCCACCAGCACCCACAAACCGGGGATCGGCGGTTCACCTTCTTCTTTCGCCGGTACATTGTGCAGGCGCACCAGCGCAGCCACCTTGATGGTGTCGTCCCCGGCTGCCATCTCGCGCAGGCGCAGGAACAGGGCCTCGCCCCACTCTTCTGCCGGCGGGCGCAGTGCCGGGTCACCCTGGTAGCCCACCAGCTGGGTCTGGTCATCGGTACGGCCAATGATCGCAAACGGATACAGGCCGCCGCTTTCCTGGATCGCCTGCAGGCCGGTCTGCATCGCCACTTCGCCGAGGGCGTTGATCTCCTGCAACGCGGGCGAAGCAACCTGCTCACCCGCCGGGGGCGCGGCCTGCTCCGCCTGGGCGTGGGCCGACAGGGCCAGCCCTATCAGCACGATGCCTGCACATTTCCTGATCATGATGACTCCGCTCTACTGCGCCGGCTGAGCCGGTCGTTTATTGTCCTGTGCCGGGCCGTTTTCCGGCGCGCGTCATGGCAGCATGATGCCGCAGCGCCCTGCTGGCTGAAAGATCAGACACGCAAAAGGCCGCAAAATTGCGGCCTTTTGCAGGGAAATAGCTGAATGGCGACCGTCATCACGGCCGCCGTCGCTGTCAGGCGAAGTTGCTGGCAGCGAATTCCCAGTTCACCAGTGCCCAGAAACCTTCCAGGTACTTGGGACGGGCGTTGCGGTAATCGATGTAGTAAGCGTGTTCCCACACATCAACCGTCAGCAGGGCGGTCTTGCCGTCGGTCAGCGGGGTGGCGGCGTTGCTGGTGTTGACGATGTCCAGCTCGTTGCCATTTTTCACCAGCCAGGTCCAGCCGGAACCGAAGTTGCCGATGGCGGAGTTGGTGAAGGCTTCCTTGAATTTGTCGAAGGAACCCCATTTGGCGTTGATGGCATCGGCCAGGGCGCCAGTCGGTTCGCCACCGCCGTTCGGGCTCAGGCTGTTCCAGAAAAAGGTGTGGTTCCAGACCTGGGCGGCGTTGTTGAACAGCGGGCCCGGGCCTGCGCCCTTGATGATGTCTTCCAGAGACTGGCCTTCTTTATCCGTACCGGCGACCAGCTCGTTCAGCTTGGTAACGTAGGTCTGGTGGTGTTTGCCGTAGTGGAATTCCAGCGTTTCCGCGGACATATGCGGCGCGAGCGCATCTTTCGCGTAAGGCAGTGCAGGCAGTTCGAAAGCCATAGTCATGTCCCCTGACGTTTATCCAGCTTTGTGAATGACGCCGGCGCGGAAAGCATTTCGGGGTAGAGAACCCTTTCCGGGTCGGCGGGCGTACTTCAATCCTGGCACGCTGTGATACATCGCACGCCGATGTTCAGGCATCGCGCACGGTCATCAGGCGTGCAGTCAACGGCGCACTGTCGGGAAGAGGCGGTCGCTGACTGCCGGCGATAATAGCAATCCACCTTCACACGGGCTACCCGCGCGCCATGTGGTTTAACTATCGATAACAACCGCTGGTGGACCGTGCTGGTCGACATGGGGACTTGCCGGTCATTTTTCAAGCGACAGCGCGGGTGCGTGCCCGGAGCATCCCCAGTACAATGCGCCCCTCGAAAACCGGCCCGCCTGTGTACCGGCCGCCAATCACTTCAGGAGAACATCATGAGCTTTGATGCCGTCGTCATCGTGAACGGCGCCCGGACCCCCATGGGCGGTTTCCAGGGCAGCCTGGCCCCGGTCAGCGCCCCCGAGCTGGGCGCTATCAGTATCCGTGAGGCGATCGCCCGTGCCGGCCTGCAACCGGCCGACGTCCAGGAAGTGATCATGGGCTGCGTCCTGCCCGCCGGCCTGAAACAGGGCCCGGCGCGCCAGGCGATGCGCCAGGCCGGCCTGCCGGACAACGTCGGCGCCACCACCATCAACAAACTGTGCGGCTCCGGCATGAAGGCGACCATGTTCGCGTTCGATTCGATTGTCGCCGGCACCAACGACATCGTTGTCGCCGGTGGCATGGAGTCCATGACCAACGCGCCGTATGTGCTGGATAAAGCCCGTGCCGGCATGCGCATGGGCCACGGCACCGTGTACGACCACATGTTCCTCGACGGCCTGGAAGACGCCGAGACCGGCCGCCTGATGGGTTCCTTCGCACAGGAAGTGGCCGACAAACGCGGCATCACCCGCGAAGACATGGACAACTACGCCATCGAATCGCTCAAGCGCGCCCAGGCCGCCATCGTCGAAGGCTGGTTCAAGGACGAGATCGTGCCGGTGCCGGTCAAGACCCGCAAAGGGGAAGTGCTGGTCGATACCGACGAGCAACCGGGCAACGCCAACATCGACAAGATCCCGACCCTGCGCCCGGCGTTCGCCAAAGACGGCACCGTCACTGCCGCCAACGCCAGCTCGATTTCCGACGGCGCTTCCGCGCTGGTGCTGGCCCGCGAGTCTGTCGCCAATGAGCGTGGCCTGAAGCCGGTCGCGCGCATCCTGGCCCACGCCACCAACTCGCAGCACCCGAGCGAGTTCACGCTGGCACCGATTGGCGCCACGGAACGCCTGATGAAGAAAGTCGGCTGGAGCGTGGACGACGTGGACCTGTTCGAGATCAACGAAGCTTTCGCCATGGTGGCGATGATGCCGATGATCGACCTGGGCATTCCGCATTCGAAGGTGAACATCCACGGCGGCGCCTGCGCCCTGGGTCACCCGGTCGGCTCCACCGGCTCACGCATCATCCTGACGCTGATCCACGCGCTCAAGCGTACCGGCGGCAAGCGCGGTATCGCCAGCCTGTGTATCGGCGGGGGTGAAGCCACGGCGGTAGCCATCGAGCTGCTGTAACGGGCTCCCGGCTGATCGACCCCAGACAGGCCGCCTCCGGGCGGCCTGTTTTTTTCCGTTACATATTCGACGAAGTACGTACTTCCGACACCCGCCTGATCCGGTAGAATCCCTGACCCATTAGTCAGACTGAATGGTCACGAATCAGCCGGAGCCGTTTCTTGTCCGCACTCCCCGTCATTACCGCCCTCGGCGGCGTCAGCCCCGCCGGCCGCAGTGCCTGCCACCACGGCTTCAACCGCCTGATCTTCGATGCGCTGGATGATGCCGGGCAAGCCCGCACCCTGCGCGCCCTGCGCAGCCTGGACACCACCGGCCGCTATGCCGATGACGCTGCGCTGCTCGATGGCAGCCTGGTACGGCGCCTGGAAGCCCCGCTGCTGGACCCGGACCGCATCGCCATCTCGGTCAGCGCCAGCCAGGGGGAGGCCCCCGCCAGCTTCGTGGTGCGCAACATGGACCTGCCACAACCGCTGCCCGAAGGCTGGCAGGTGACCCGGGTCGACAACCGTCGCAGCCTGGTCACCCTGCCCGGCGGCAGCGACGTGCTGCTGCCCGGTTACCAGCGCAGCAAGGTGCAGTCCGCCGGGCAGTTGCCGGGCGGCTTTGACCCCGCCCAGCTTTATCCTTCACGGCACCATCCGCGGCCACTGCAACTGGCGGTGTACGGCGCCTCCGAGGCGCTTGGCATGCTCGGGCTGGACTGGTCGCAGCTGTGCGCCACGCTGGCACCGGACCAGATCGCGGTGTATGCCTCCAACGCCATGTCGCAGCTGGATGATCACGGTCTCGGCGGGCTGTTCCGCTACCCGGCCACCGGCCGGCGCATTTCCTCCAAGCAGGTGCCACTGGGCCTGGGCGAGATGACGGCGGATTTCATCAATGCCTATGTGCTCGGCGCTGCCGGCAGCACCGGCGGCATGCTCGGAGCCTGCGCCACCTTCCTGTACAACCTGCAACTCGGGGTGCAGGACATCCGCACCGGTCGCCGCCGGCTGGTGGTGGTCGGTACCAGCGAGGCCCCACTGGTGCCGGAGGTGATCGAAGGCTACCGCGCCATGGGCGCGCTGGGCGAAGACGAAGCGCTGCGCAAGCTGGATCCGGGCCGCGAGACACCGGACCACCGCCGCGCCTGCCGGCCATTTGGTTTCAATGTCGGGTTCACCATTGCCGAATCGGCGCAGTTCGCCATCCTGATGGACGACGCGCTGGCACTGGAAATGGGCGCCGATATTCTGGGCGCCGTACCGGATGTGTTCGTGCACGCCGACGGCCCGAAAAAATCCATTTCCGCGCCCGGCATCGGCAATCACCTGACCATGGTCCGCGCCGCGCACCTGACACGCCAGTTGATTGGCGAGCGCGGTCTGCGCGAACACAGTTTTGTGCATGCCCACGGCACCGGCACACCGCAGAATCGCGTCACCGAATCCGATGTCATGGAACGCACCGCCGCCGCCTTCGGCATCCGCGACTGGCCGGTGGCGGCGATCAAATGCTATGTCGGCCACAGCCTCGGCAGCGCCGGCGGCGATCAGCTTGCTGCCACACTCGGCACCTTCGCCAGCGGCATCCTGCCCGGCATTTTCACGCTGGACCAGATTGCACCGGACGTGCACCGCGATCATCTGCACTTCAGCCAGGCACACCGCACACTGGATACGCCGAAGGCCGCACTGCTGAACTCGAAAGGATTTGGCGGCAACAACGCCACCGCCGTCGTGCTTTCACCGCAAGCGGTGCTGCCATTGCTGACACAACGGCACGGCGCCGAAGCGCTGACGCAATGGCAGCACCGTGTCGAACAGACACGCGAGAGCATTGCCAACTGGGACGAACAGGCACTGCGTGGTGAAGCCCGGCCGCGGTATCACTTCGGTGAAGGCGTGCTCGACAGCGATGACCTGACACTTTCCGACAACGCCGTTACCGTGCCCGGCTGGGGCCGGCCACTGATGCTGAAAGAGGATGCCGGGTTTGCGGAGTATCTGGGCCACACCACGCCTTGACCACCCGACAGTCCGTAGGGTGCGTTGAGCGCAGCGAAACGCACCATTCGGAGAGCGATACCCTGCCAGGCTTGCGGGAGTGAACCGGTACGCGGACATGGTGCACTTCGCCTTGCTCAATGCCCCCTGCAGCGTTGAAGCGCCAGGCATCCGGCGCTTTTTTTCCCGTACCACCCCACTACAGCAGCGGCGCCCCGATCGCTGACACTGGCAGCGCGGCGCGGCCATCCGCCGTCAGCAGCGGCACCTTCACTTCCCCTTCCACACCGACGGTGATCGTCAGCAGGTCGCGGGAAAAGGTGCCGACAAAAGTCGGGTGCACGCCATACAGCATAAGAAACAACTGATCGCCCGGATGCAGCCGTTCGGCAATCCCTTCCAGCATCACCTCGTGGGTACCGATACCCCGCAACGGGTACACCTGCTCATCAATCAGTTCCGGCACCGGTAACGGCAATGGCACGCCGGGAATCAGCTCCGCCCGGATGATGCCGATACCTGCGAACAGGATTACGTCGTCCCCCTTGAGGACCAGCAGCGGCGGTGTCGTCTGGCTGCAGCGCAACGGGTCCACCAATGGACCGAGCAGGCCGCGGATCACGTCGTTGCACAGCAATGGATCAAGCAACACTTCTTCCAGCGGGTTGAGCATCGCCAGCGGGTCCGTCAGGGTGACCGACAGCGTGGGAATACCGGCGAGCACCGCCTCTTCCGTCACGCTGCCCAGCGGCACCAGCGTCGGCAGCGCACCGGCGGCGCCGGAAAGTGCCGTCACTGGCAGGCCTGCCGGCCCGGCCAGCGCAAAAGGCTGCCCGCCGACGGTCACTTCCGGCACCGTCACCGCGTCGCCATAGGTCATGGTCAGGCAGACATCCCGGCCGCTGGTAATCACATCATCGGCGCTGCCTTTGCTGCGCAGCTTTTCATCAAACCAGGCCAGCGTGGCGGCGGTGGCATCCACACCGCCACACCCGGCAAACGCATCCAGGTTGCCCTGGGCAAGATCAGGCAATTCCCCCAGCAATGTCGGCAACCCCTGCACCGTTTCCAGCACAAAGCCCACGTTCGGAGAAAAATAGTGGTGGCCAAACGGGTAAGTCAGCAGCCGCACATCACCGCCCAGCGCACTCAGGCACTGATAATTGCGGTATGCCTCATTGAAGGTGAACAGTGAATCGCGGAAGCCCTGAAACATCAGCACGTCCACCGGATACAACTCGCCCGGCGGCTGCGAGACCACATAGCGGCCGCCGCCGGTTAACGGCGCCAGCAATTGCAGCAGGGGGTCCAGTGCGTAGTCGCCGGTGCCGGGTGCCGACAGCAGCGTCAAATCACGCGGATTGCCACAACTGTAGGCCAACCCGCTGTAGCTGAGAAAATCCTGCGCCGAATCCGGCATCACATTCGATACCGCCGCTTCCACCAGCGTCGCGCGCAGCAGCGGGTCCATGGACAGGCCACTGCCGAGATCACCGGCAGCGGACAAAAACAGTCCCCAGTAGGATTTCACCGCATCGCCGGGGCTCAGGCTGTAACTCAGGTCGTTCCAGGTGATGTGCGGCACCATCGCATCCAGACGCCGGTCCGGGTCCATGCTGTAAAGCGTGTACTGAAAACCGCCACCGTAGCTCGCGCCTACTGAACCAAGGCGAAGATTGTCCAGGCCATCGTCATCCGGTGCGTAAGCAAGGTAATCCAGGTGCGCTTCGGCCCAGTCGACAATCTGGATCAGATCCTGGCCTTCAAAATCCGGTGTCATCACCCGCACTGTGCCACCACTTTCGCCGTGACCGCGCTGGTCGATGCTGATCACCGCATACCCCGCTTCGACAAGCTGCGCCACCGGGCCGGAAAAACTGCTGCCGGCGGTGGTCTGCCGCGAGCCGGCAAAGCCGTGCCCTTCCAGAATCAGCGGATGCCTGGTGGTGCAATCGAGCGTGCGGGGTTCGAAGACCTGAAAGACGATCGCGGCGCCATCAACGCGCGACGGCATTTCCACGCGATAACTGCGGCCACCATCAAGATCGGTGCCGGCCTCGCAACTGGCGGCCGGCAATGCAGCATGGCTGGTCGGTAACGGCCGCACCTCGCGCACCGGCGGCGGCTCCCCTTCGCCGGGCAGTTCTTCACGGGGCGTACCGGCGCCACCGCCACCCCCTCCACCACCGCAGGCGGCAAGCGAACAGGAGAACACGGCCGCACCAAACAGCGGCCACCACCGGCGGGCAAAGGAATCACATGTCATGGCAACGTCCTGAGCAGGTATTGTTATGGGTATGGCCTGCGGGCCATGCCTCACTTAATCACCAAGTCTCAGGCACCGCTGTGCCAGAACTGTCCGCCCTCTGTTGGCGAACTGTGAGCGGTGTTAACGAAAGTATCCCCGCTGTCGCAACCAGAACGCGACCGGTGACACCGCACAGACCAGCGTCACCAGCACCAGGCTCCAGGCCAGCGCCTGTGTCTGGCCGGTGGCCACCAGCGTCGTCTGTGGCAACAGGATCACCAGCACGCCTGCACACAGCAGCCAGACACCGGCCGGCACACCCAGCTGCATCAACGCCGGGCTGTCCAGGCCACGCACGCGCAGCAACGCCCGCGCAGCCGCCAGCGCGCCCCAACTGAGCAATATCACGCCTGCCAGAATTGCCGCCATACCCGTCTCCTGTTGTATCGGCGGCAGCATAGCAGAAACCGCTGCCGTGATTTAAAGTCGGGGCACTTTGCCGAAGGAAGATAAGATGACCCGTCTGGTGCCCCGCGCCGCCGCCCTGGTGCTTCTGCTGATCATGTCTACCGCCCTGCTGAACAGCTGCAAATCCCTGCCCGCCGGCCTGAGCACCACCACGCCGCCGCGTGCGGTGCAGGATGCACGCCTGCTGGTGGACTACACCGGGGTTGATGCAGATGGCCAGCGGCATATCGATCAGCAGATTTTCGATGAGATGTTCCGGCTGATCGATCAGGCAGAAAAACTGATTGTCGTCGACATGTTTCTCTACAACGATTTTCAGGGAGAGCCACCGGAACAGCACCGCGCGCTGTCCAGCGAACTGACCCGGCACCTGATTCAGCGCAAGCAGGCTGTGCCGGGCCTGCGCGTCATCGTCATCACCGACCCGATCAATACACTGTACGGCGGCCTGCCCGCTCCGCATCTGGATGCCCTGCGTGCCGCCGGCATCGAAGTGGTGATCACCGATCTGAAAAAACTGCGCGACTCCAACCCGTCCTGGTCCGGCCTCTGGCGCCTGTGCTGCCAGTGGTTCGGCAACAACAACCGGCACGGCTGGTTGCCAAACCCGGTCGGCCCCGGCAAGGTCACGCTGCGCAGCTACCTGACCCTGATCAACTTCAAGGCCAACCACCGCAAGACCATGGTGGTGGATGAAGGCGACAGCTGGGCCGGCATGGTCATGTCCGCCAACCCGCACGACGGCAGCAGCGCCCACGGCAACGTGGCGTTGCGCTTCGGTGGCCCGGCAGCGCTGGACCTGTTGCACACGGAACTGGCGGTGATCGGTTTTTCCGACGACAGCGTTCCTCTCACGGACCTGCCCGAGGCCCCGCCCGCCACACCCCTGGCGGACAATACGGCACGCATACAGGTCCTGACCGAAGCCGATATCCGCGATGCGTTGATCGCTGCCGTCAACAGCGCCCGGGCCGGCGATCACTTGCAGATCGAAGTGTTCTATTTTTCCCACCGCGAGTTGCTGCAGGCACTGCTGGATGCCGCCGAACGCGGCGTCAACCTGCGCCTGTTGCTGGACCCGAACAAGGACGCCTTTGGCCGTCAGAAAAACGGCATCCCCAACCGCCAGGTGGCGCTGACATTGCACCGCGCCGGCATCCCGGTGCGCTGGTGCAACACCTCCGGCGAACAGTGCCACACAAAACTGTTATTGCTGGTACGCGCCAGCGGCAGCGCCGAACTGATTCTTGGCTCGGCCAATTTCACCCGCCGCAACCTGGACGATTTCAATCTGGAAACCGATCTGCATGTGCAGGCGCCGGCAGACCACGCATTGATCCGCGACACACTGGCGATGTTCGAAAAACGCTGGGGCAACACCGGCGAGGTGATCTACAGTCTCGACTACAGTGCCTTCGAAGACGATTCCCTGACGCGGTACTGGCTGTACCGTTTCATGGAAGCCAGCGGCTGGTCCTCGTTCTAAAAGCGGAAAGGAGGCCGTAGGGTGGGTAGAGCCA
>NZ_AQOR01000037.1 GCF_009846755.1 Alcanivorax sp. S71-1-4 | reverse complement strand
CCTTTGGCTCTACCCACCCTACTACCGCCCAACCAGTCTTAGTTTTTTAGCACCGCACACAACCGCCGCCACACGGCGTCACTCATTTGGTCGCGATACAGCACCACCGGGCCGACCCGCACACAGCCCGGCCAGAAGGCCGCGCGCCAGGGCGGGTCAAGAAGCAGGCGACGCCCGTCGGCACATTCCACCGCCAGCGCATCCGGCCACAGTGTCAGGGCCAGTGCACGCGGCTGGCGCCGCCAGCCCATCATCAGCAGCGGCAGCACCGTCAGCAGCAGCACACCGCGACACCACCACGGCAGGCCATTGGCCAGCGCCGCCCAGGCGGCCACCGCCAGCAGTATCAGCAACGCATAGCCGCGATAGCGCCCGGCGCGCAGTTCAGTCCTTGCGCCCCAGCAGGGCGAGCATGTGTCTGACGAAGGCATCCAGTTCCCTGTCATCCGGTACGGTGCGGCCAGTGAACCACTCGAACATGTCCGCGTCCTGGCAGGCCAGCAGGCGCTCGAACAGCGCCTGGTGGCCGGCGGTGTCGGTCAGGAAGTGCTCATCCAGATAAGCGTTGAGCACCACGTCGGTTTCTTTCAGGCCGCGCCGGCATTGCCAGATCAGGCGGCGTTTTTTCTCTTCCGGGGTCATGCGGATGTCTTGATCCTGTTTGCCTGGGTATTGAATGGGTATTGAAAAAGCCGCCGGCAGGCCCGTCCAGGCCACGCTTGCGGCGCAGGCCCACCAAGGTAGGCACGGCACATCTTGCAGACAGGGCACACTGGAAAAACAGCGTGGCCATCCCCATTTCTGCCCGACATCGGATTGATGGCTGACAGGGGTCGGCGACATTATCTATCATCCGGCCCTGCGGTGTCTGTCATCGCCTTCCTGAACACCGCCTTCCCGCGCACAAGGAGCCATCACCGTGTCCATGTCCTGGCAAACGTTTCTCGACCAGACCGGCGCCGTCCGCGACACCGATGGCACGGTGCTGCACTTTGGCCGCCCGCCCGGACACGTGCCGCAACCGCAGCTCATCGTGTGTGATCATCTGCGCGTCATCACCTTGCGCGGCGCCGATGCCGCCGCGTTCCTGCAAGGCCAGGTCACGGCAGATGTGCGGGACGTCAGCGAGCAGCAGTACAGCCGGCTGGCCATGCACCTGAGCCTCAAGGGGCGCGCGCTGGTGAGCATGCGGCTTGTGCCGGCAGCGGACGGCTTCGACCTGCTGGTGCCCGGCAGCATGGCCGGCGCGTTACTGAAGCTGCTCGGCAAGTACATCGTTTTCTCGAAGGCCACCCTGGCGCTGGACGAGACACGGGTCGTGCTCTCGCTGGTCGGCGGTGACCCCGCCCCGGCGGTGCCCGGGGACCTGTCGCCCGGCAAGGCCGCCGCCACCGCTGACGGCACCGCCGTGCGGCTGGACGGGCAACGCAGCCTGCTGGTGGTGCCAGTGGAGACCGCCATCGCAAACTGGCGCGCGCTCAGCGAAGGACGGGATATCGGCGGCGCGGAGCACGCCCGCCTGAACGACATTCTCGCCGGCGAGGGCCAGGTGCTGCCCGGTGCCGAAGACCTGTTCCTGCCGCAGGCACTGAATTACGACGTGCTGCACGGCGTCAGCTTCCGCAAGGGCTGCTATACCGGGCAGGAAGTGGTGGCACGCATGCACTTCAAGGGGCAGATGAAACAGCGCCTGCAACACGTCAGCTGGCCGGGCGACACGCCACTGCCCGCCGGCACGGTGTTGCGTGATGCCGACGGCAAGGCACTCGGTGAACTGGTGGACAGCGTCACGGCCGGCGGGCAGGTCCACGCGCTGGCGGTACTGCGGCTGGCCCATGACGGGGACCTGTACCTGCAGGGCGAGGACGGACTGGCCCACGCTCTCGGCGCGCGCCCCGAAACACTGCCCTACGAGCTGCCCGCACGCTGAGACGTTCGTCGCGCTGTTACATCCTGACAATTGGGCTCGTGACTGCCGTTGCGTATCATCCCTGAGGACATCACCAGAACGGATTCCCCATGCGCGCGTTGTTCACCGGCCTGACCACCTCCTGCCTGTTGCTGCTCAACACCCTGATCCTGATTGGCCCGATGCTGCTGATCGCCCTGCTGAAGCTGGTGCTGCCCGGCAAACCGCTGCGCCGGGCCTGCTCGGCAGGCGTCATGTGGGTCGCCGAAACCTGGGCGGAAATCTGCAAGCTGATCTTCGCCCTGTTCACACCGGTGCATTGGGATATCCGTGGCGGCGACACATTACGCAAGGACACGTCCTATCTGGTGGTCAGCAATCACCAGTCCTGGGTCGACATTCCTGCACTGGTGCAGGCGTTTAACCGCAAGACGCCGTACTTCAAGTTTTTTCTGAAAAAGGAACTGATCTGGGTACCGTTTCTCGGGCTGGCGTTCTGGGCGCTGGACTACCCCTTCATGAAGCGCTATCCGAAATCGCTGCTGGCGAAAAAACCCCATCTGCTCGGCAAGGACCTGGCCATCACCCGCGCCGCCTGCGAAAAATTCCGCGAGTTGCCGGTGACCGTGGTGAACTACCTGGAAGGCACACGCTTCACACAGGCCAAACACGATGCGCAGCGCTCACCGTACCGCTACCTGCTGAAACCCAAAGCCGGTGGTGTCGCCTTCGTACTGGCTGCACTGGGCGAACAGCTCGACGCATTGCTGGATGTGACCGTGGTCTATCCCGGCGACACACCACCGGGGTTTGTCGATCTGCTGTGCGGGCGGGTACACCACGTCATCGTCGATATCCGCACCCGTGAACTGGACGCGGCGCTATGGCAGGGCGACTACGAAAACGACCCGGCATTCCGGGTCGTGGTGCAACGCTGGGTGGGCGAGTTGTGGCGGGAAAAAGACCAGCGCATCGCCAGCCTGAAGCAGGAACTGCCGCGCTGATCAGCGCGGCATGAGGCGGGCAAACAGCCAGCCGGCCACCGCCGCACCCAGCGCCATCAACAGCAGGCCGTGCCAGACGCGCGTCGCGGCGATCAGGGTCGGCATCGGCGCCAGGTGATTCACCACCAGCACCGCCACAATCAGTCCGGCCAGCGCCGCCAGCGCGTACACCAGCCCGCGTGCCGGCGGCAGCCCGCGCGACACCAGCGCCGCCACCGGCAGGCTGAAAGCCAGTGCCAGCACCACCAGCACCGCATAGACCGGCGAGAAACCGATCAGATCCTCGCCCGTGGTACGCAGCCGCACGGACAGCGGAATCTCTGCGCCGAGCTGGATCAGCGCCGCCAGGTTGTACTGCGTCTGGATCACGGCACCCAGCACGACCGCCACCAGCACGGCCAACACAAAGGCCACCACACCACGCCCGAGGCGCGCGCCGGTTCCGGCTGTCTGCGTCATGATGTCTTCCTGTCTGCTTTGCGATTGAGCCGTCAATCTATACGATTCAGCGTGGAAACTCATTACCGCCACATCGACAGGCTGTTGAAAACACCCTGCTAAAAGAGGACACCGGATGCCGCGCCTGACCGCCTTTCTCCTGCTGGGCCTGCTTGCTTCACTGCCACTGGCCGCACCGGCACAGGCACCCTCGCCCACCTATCGCGTGGAAACGCTGGCCGAAGGGCTCGCCTTCCCCTGGTCCCTCGCATTCCTGCCCGGCGGTCGCGTGCTGATTACCGAACGCGGCGGCACCTTGCGGATGTATGAACGGCGGCGCCTGCTCGACAAGCCGGTCCAGGGGGTACCGCCGGTGTTCGCTTCCGGCCAGGCCGGTCTGTTCGACGTCACGCTGGACCCCGAGTTTGAGCAGAACCAGATTCTGTATCTGTCCTTTGCCCACGGCGACCAGGACGCCAACCAGGCACGCATCGTGCGCGCGCGGCTGTCCGGTTATGCCCTGGAAGACGTGCTGCCCATTTTCACGGCACAACCGGCCAAGCATGGCGACGCCCACTATGGCGCGCGCATGGCCTGGCTGGCCGACGGCACACTGGTGATGGGGCTGGGGGATGGTTTCGATTATCGCGAACAGGCCCAGCAGCGCGACAGCCACCTGGGCAAGATCATCCGCATCCACCGCGACGGTCGTGTGCCGGCAGACAATCCATTCGTGGACCGGCAGGACACTCTGCCGGAGATCTACAGTTTCGGTCACCGCAATGTGCAGGGGCTGGTCAGCGACATCGCCACCGGCCGGCTGTGGGCGCACGAGCATGGCCCGCGCGGCGGCGACGAACTCAACCGCATTCGCGCCGGGCACAACTACGGCTGGCCGCTGATCACCTACGGGCTGGACTACACCGGGGCACGCGTCAGTCCTTACACGGAAATGCCCGGGCTGGAGCAGCCGGTGCTGCAGTGGACACCCTCCATCGCGCCGTCCGGCATGACGCTGTATCACGGTGACCTGTTTCCGCAGTGGGACAACAGCCTGTTTGTCTCCACACTGGCGGAAAAAAGCGTCCGTCGCATACCGCTGGCGCAGGCCAATGGCGTGCTGGCGGCCGGTGAACAGGATGTGCTGTTTCAGGAACTGGGGGAGCGGATTCGTGACGTGCGCACCGGGCCGGACGGCGCCCTGTATCTGCTCACCGACAGCGCCAACGGCAAGCTGCTGCGCGTGGTGCCCGCCAGCGCGCCCGCGTCACTCAGGCAGTGAGAACACCAGCAGCTCTCCTCCCAGCGGCGTCTCCAGCCGGTAGTCGCCGCCCGCCAGCAGGGCAATGTATTGCCGGCCATCCACCGCATAGCTGATCGGCGTTGCCTGCCCTCCGGCGGGCAGACGGGCGCGCCAGAGCTCTTCGCCGGTCTCGGTATCCAGCGCCCGGATCAGGTTGTCGGTGGTGGCGGCAACGAATGCCAGACCACTCGCCGTGAGCAATACCCCGCCCTGATTCGGCGTGCCGGTATCCCCCGGCAGCGGCAGCGATAACCCGAACGGTAGCGGCAACCCGGCCCGCCCCAGCGGCCGGTCCCAGCGCACGGCCGGCGCCTGGGTGCTCACCGCCATGATGCCGCCGTGCGGAGGCCGGAGGCAGAGCCGGTCCACCTCTCCCCACGGTGTCCGGTAGGGCACGCCGTCACGAATCTCGCCGACCATCGGCACCTGGTTGTAGTTGAACACCAGCAGCGCACGTTCCGGGTCGAAGGACACACCACCCCAGTCGATGCCCCCCATGTCCCCCGGATACTGCAGCCAGGGTGCCGGGCCGGGCGGCGTAAAGCGCCCTTGATAGGCCAGCCGCCGAAACTGGATACGGCACCAGAGCTGATCGACAGGGCTGACACCCCCGATATCTTCCTCGCGCAGCAACCTGGCTCGCGGGCCGGGCAGGCCCTCGGAGACCGGCTGCGACGCCGGCAGCACCCCGTCCGGCGCGTACGCGGTTGGCGTCTGCTGTTGGGTCACGGGCACCAGCGGCTCGCCGGTGGCGCGGTCCAGCACAAACAACTCGCCCTGCCGCGTGGGCAACACCAGCGCCGGCACCTCGCCCTCGGGTGTCGGCCACGGCAGCAGTGTCGCCTGCGCGGACAATCCGTAGCCCCACACATCGTCGTGCACGCCACGGAAACGCCATGCCGCTTCACCGCTGGTCACGTCCACCGCGACCAGCATCGCCGGGCGCGCCAGCGGCACATACACCAGCCCGAGGGCTTCGTCGGCAGAAAAAACCGCCTCGGCGGCGAACTGCCCGCGCGCTTCCGCCGGCGGCCATTGCCACAGCAGCCGGCCAGTGGCCGCGCTGAGACCGACCACCCTGTCACCCGCGCGCGTCACTGCCACTCCGCGCACCAGCGTCGGGGGCGAGACCGGCCCGCTGAAATCGCCAGGCAGCGTCACCACTCCCTGCTCGCCGAAATCCGTGCACGGGCGGCCCGAGGCGGCGTCCAGCGCACGCACACGCCCGTCCGCTGTCCCGGCCAGGATGCGTTCACGGCACAGGCCATCGCGGTTGGCCCCAAGGGATTCGTGGAACGACACCCCGCGACAGGTCGCCGGCCCGGCAAACTGGTCTGCCTGCAGGTCACTGTCATGTCGCCAGCGTTGGTCGCCGGTGGCCGCATCCAGCGCAATGACACTGCCGCGCCCGGAACAGAGATACAGGGTGTCGTCGACTTTCAATGGCGTGGTGTGCGGCGCCCAGCGCGCTTTGAGATCACGCGGCATATCCTTGAGCGAATAACGCCAGGCCAGCGTCAGCGCCGCGACGTTATCGCGATCCAGTGTCTGCAGAGGGGAATAGCGCAGCGCGGCATTGCTGCGCCCGTAGGCACTCCAGTCGCCGTCCGCCGGCGCGGCGGCCGGCGGCGCACCGGCCTCGACCGCTTCCGGCACCGCACGCGGCGGCACCGGCGCCACCACGGATTGCTGCGCCTGCACCAGCGCCGGCAACGCGATCAACCACCACCCGCCACGCATCAACGCACGCCCCTGAGCGCACGCTGGCGCCGCAATGCCGGTAACAACAGCAGCAACAGAATACCGAGCAGCGCCGGCATCCACAGCCGTGGCCACAGCGCGAGCAGGTTATTGCCGACCTCTGTCAGCGCCCAGATCAGCGTGCAGAACAGCACGCCCTGATACAGCCACACGCCACTTTCGCGGCCGGCCAGCACCAGCAGCGCCGACACCGTCATGCCCGCGCCGGCCAGCACGTAGTAACGGGCTCCACCGAGCAGCGCCAGCCAGATACCACCGCCAAGCAGCCACAGCCCCAGGCACAACAAGGCCACGGCGCACAGCCAGAGACTGAAACCAGCGGGATCACGCGGAGGCAACCAGGCCACGAACACTCCTTATGCGAAGCCTTGTCAGCGATGTGGCCGGTCAGTGTCTCAAGCGCACAAGACCGGGCCATGACAATCGGCTCAGCATACTGGCAGGCGCCGCGCGGACGCAAAGCACCAGGCGGGCAAAACGAGCGGGCAAAAAGCTTGTTTACAATTCAGGGACAGCCGGCGCCCTTGATCAGGGCGCCGGCTACGGGTCGAGCCGGGAGGTCATTTACAGATCAGCCAGCGGGTGCGTCTGCGCCGGGGTGTCGAAAAACCCGTCGATATATTCGCGCGGCACGTCGTTGACCTGCGCATAACGGAACTGCGGGCTGCCGTCCTTCTCGATCAGCAGCGCACGCACGCCTTCGCGGAAATCCGGATGCATGGCGCACTGGACAGACATGCACCACTCCAGGCGGAACACTTCGGCAATCGAGAGGTGCTTTGCACGGCGCAGTTGCTCCCACACCAGCCAGGCGGTCTGCGCGCAACCCCGTTCGAAGGTCGAGGCCGCGCGGTGCAACCACTCGCCCTCGTCCTTGAGCCGCCGCAGCGCTTCCGCCACTTCCGGCAACGTGGCCCGGTCGCAGGCCTGATTGATCTGGTCAAAGTGCTCGCGCACGTTCGAGGCCGGCAGCGACGGCGATGCGGCTTCGCGCAGGCAGCGATGCACCAGGGCCGTGTCGAGCGTTTCGTCGCCGCTGAGCGACAGCAGGCTCAGGCTGTCGAGCACCGCTTCACGCCGATCGGCATGGATGAACACATCGGCCAGCCCCATGAACAACGCGTCGGCGGCGTTCAGATGCACCCCGGTCAGGCCGGCAAACAGACCGGTCTTGCCGGGCGCGCGATTGAGGAACCAGCTCCCGCCCACGTCCGGGTACAGGCCGATGGTGATTTCCGGCATCGCCAGTTTCGATTTCTCGGTCACCACGCGCTGGCTGGCGCCCTGCATCAGCCCCATGCCACCGCCCATGACGACACCGTGGCCCCAGCAGATCACCGGCTTTTCATAGACGTGCAGCAGGTGGTCCAGGCGGTATTCCGCAGCGAAGTAATCCTCGATGAACGGGTTACGCTCGCCCACCGGCGTCATGCTGCGATACATCTCGACGATGTCGCCCCCGGCGCAGAAGGCGCGCTCGCCCTCGCCTTCCAGCCAGACACAGGCGATGGCGTCATCGTGTTCCCAGTCGATCAGCTTGTCGTACAACAGACCGATCATGGTGCGGCTCAGCGAATTCAGCGAGCGCGGTGCGTTCAGCCGCGCAATGCCGATCTTCTTGCCGGACTCACACGGGCGTTCTTCAAACAGTACCGAATCGGACATGACTGCTCCGTTTGCGTGATCAATCGCGCACTTTCAGCAACGACAGGATACTGGAGAAATCCAGCCGCCCGTTGCCCTGCGCGCCATGCAGACCATAAAGACTTTTCGCCAGCGCGCCCATTGGCGTGCGGCCCTTCACCGCCAGCACGTTGTCCATGGCCAGCGTAAGATCCTTGTTCATCAGATCGACGGCAAAGCCGCCCTGGTAATCATTCGCCGAGGGCACATTCTCCATCGCGCCCGGCCACGGATTATACACTTCCAGCGACCAGTTACGGCCGGAGCTGGCAAGCATGATATCGGACAGCACTTTCGGGTCCAGGCCGTTGTCCGCGCCCAGCTGCAACGCCTCGCAGGTGCCGATCATGTGAATCGCCAGCAGCATGTTGTTGCAGATCTTGGCAATTTGCCCCGCGCCGTTGTCGCCGGCGTGAAACACATTGCGGCCCATGTGCGCGAGCACCGGCCGCGCCCGCTCCACCGCCTCGACAGGACCACCGCAGATAAACGTGAGCGTCCCGGCCTTCGCGCCACCGACGCCCCCGGAGACCGGCGCGTCGATCACCGTGCGGCCCACGGCAGCGCCTTGCTGCGCGAGTGCCTTGGCCGTGGCGGCATCAATCGTGGAACAGTCGATGATCAAAGCCTGCGCGGGAATGCTCGCCAGCACGCCCTGCTCGCCCAGGTACAACCCGTTCACCGCCGCCGCCGAGGGCAGCATGCTGATCACGATCTCGGCGTCCGCCACCGTATCCGCCGGGCTGCCACCGGCCTGCGCACCCTCGGCCACTGCCGCCGCCACCAGCGACGGCGCCAGGTCGAACACCCGCACCTGATGACCGGCCCGTACCAGATTCACCGCCATCGGGCCGCCCATATTGCCAACACCAAAAAATGCGATCCGCATGATGTGCTCCTTTATTGTTTGACGCCGGCCACCGCCGGCATTGTGCGTCTTCAGGTCAGACCGCCGCGCCGGCCAGCAATCGCCGGGCGATGATCACACGCATGATTTCGTTGGTCCCTTCCAGGATCTGGTGTACCCGCGCGTCGCGCACATAACGCTCCAGCGGGTATTCGCGGATATAGCCATAGCCGCCGTGCAGTTGCAGTGCATCGTTGCAGACGTTGAAGCACAGGTCCGTCGCCAGCCGTTTGGCCATGGCGCAGTACAGTGTTCTTTCCGTGTCGCCCTGATCCAGTTTCCAGGCGGCCAGGTACACCATCTGCCGCGCCGCCACCAGTTCGGTGGCCATGTCCGCGAGCCGAAACTGCACCGTCTGGAAATCCGACAGCGGCTGGCCAAACTGCTGCCGTGTCTGCACATAGTCACTGGCCTGCGCCAGGGCCGCCGAGGCAGCACCCAGCGAACAACTGGCGATATTGATGCGGCCACCGTCGAGCCCGCGCATGGCAATGCGAAAACCATCGCCTTCCTGGCCAAGCAGATGGCTGGCAGGGATGCGTACGTTCTCCAGCGTCACCTGACGGGTCGGCTGGCTTTTCCAGCCCATCTTGTCTTCATTGCGCCCATAACTGATGCCGGGCGCATCCGCCGGCACCAGGAAGCAGGACACGCCGCCCGCCCCCGCCCCGCCGGTGCGCGCCATCAGCACCAGCACATCGGTACTGCCGGCGCCAGAGATGAACGCCTTGGTGCCGTTGAGCAGATAATCGTCACCGTCGCGACGGGCACTGGTCTTCAGCGCGGCAGCGTCGGAACCCGCACCGGGTTCGGTCAGGCAATAGGACGCCAGCTTTTCACCGCTGGTCAGTGCCGAACACCATTCGGCACGCAGCGCGTCGGCGCCAAACGAGGCCACCATCCAGGTGGCCATGTTATGGATGGTGATAAACGCCGTGGTGGAGGTGCAGCCGCGCGACAACTGTTCGAACACCAGCGCCGCATCCAGCCGCGACAGTCCCAGCCCGCCAGCGTCCTCCGGCGTATACAGGCCCATGAAGCCCAGGTGGCCCGCTTCCCGCAAGGTGTCCACCGGGAAGTGGCTGCGCGCATCCCAGTCGGCCGCGAACGGCGCCAGCGCCTTGTCGCTGAACTGGCGCGCGGTGTCCTGGTAGGCGAGCTGTTCTTCGGTCAGTGAAAAATCCATCGCTTGCTCCAGGCCATCACTTCAGGCTGATGGTCATGTTCGCCTCATGCACCATGTCATCCTCCGGCCAGCGCGAGGTCACGGTCTTGGTCTCGGTGTAAAAACGCACCCCCTGTTTGCCGTAGGCATGCAGGTCGCCATAGAAGGACCCTTTCCAGCCGGTGAAGGAGAAAAATGGCAGCGGCACCGGAATCGGAATATTGATACCCACCTGGCCCACTTCCACTTCGTGCTGGTACTTGCGCGCAGCGGCGCCGCTGGCGGTAAAGATGGAGGTGCCATTGCCATACGGGTTCTGGTTCACCAGCGCGATGGCTTCGTCGAGCGTGTCCACGCACATGCAGCACAGCACCGGGCCAAAGATTTCCTCGCGATAGATGCTCATGTCGCGGGTCACATTGCTGAACACGGTGGGGCCCACCCAGTTGCCGTCCGGCAGGCCGTCCACGGTGCAGTCGGAGCCATCCAGCAAACAGTCGGCACCCTCTTCCTTGCCCTGACGAATCATGTCCAGCACGCGTTTTTTCGCCTGCGGACTGATCAGCGGACCGTAGCCTGCCTGTTCATCATCCCAGGCGCCCGGGCGCACTTTGGCCAGTTCATCACGCAATGCCGGGATCAGTTTTTTCGAATCGCCGACAAATACCGCCACAGAAATGGCCATGCAGCGCTGGCCGGCCGCGCCCACCGAGGCACCGACCAGCTGGTTGACCACCTGCTGCGGATTCGCATCCGGCATGATCACGGTGTGGTTTTTCGCGCCGGCAAAACACTGCGCGCGCTTGAGATGCTCGGTGGCGGTCCGGTACACATGCTGGCCCACCGGCACAGAGCCGACAAACGACACCGCGCGAATGGCCGGGTGCGTCAGCAGGGCATCCACCTGATGACGACCGCCATGGACCACCTGCAACACGCCCTCTGGCGCACCGGCTTCCAGGAACAGCTCCGCCAGCCGCACGGCGGTCATCGGGTCCTGTTCGGAGGGCTTGAGAATAAAGGTGTTACCGCAGGCAATCGCCATCGGGAACATCCACAGCGGAATCATTGCCGGGAAGTTGAACGGCGTGATGCCCGCGCACACGCCCAGCGGCTGAATCCAGGAATGGGTATCCACACCCCGGGCCACATTCTCGACCGTTTCGCCCATCATCAGCGCCGGGATGTTGGCGGCCTGCTCGACCACCTCAATCCCGCGCCACAGGTCGCCTTTGGCATCCGCGAAGGTCTTGCCGGTTTCCTGTGCGATCAGCTCACCGATTTCATCATGGTGCGCTTTCAGCAGGTGCTGGTAACGCATCATCAGGCGCGCGCGCTCCGGCACCGCCACCTCCCGCCAGGAGAGAAACGCCGTGCTGGCCGCGTCGATCGCCGCCTGCATTTCCGCATCGGTGGCCATGGGCACGTTCCAGAGCACGTCCTGATTGGCCGGGTTGGTGACCGGCAGGGTATCCCCGCCCCCTGTGATGAATTCACCGCCGATCAGATGGGGTACGGAACGGGTCATAGCGCTCTCCCTTGAGCCGTTAACGGCTGTGTTATTGGCATTGCCCGGCAGGGCCGGGATTCAGTGTGCCAGTTTTAGCACGGGCGTGGCCGGGGTAAGATGGCTTCCATTGCATAAAGATGGACTATATTGCATGCAGCGCTCGCCCGCCGCCGCCCTTGCACAGACCTCCGACTGGCCGCTTTCCGGGCAGGGCGAGCGCATCCTGCTGCCCCAGCCCCTGCTGGCAACGCTTGCCGATCACCCTTTGAGCAAAGCCTTTCATCCGCTGGCCTTCGGTTACTACCCGCGCGCCAGCGGCCATCGCATGGCTCGCCGGCACCCGGCGGACGATATTGTGATTTATTGCGTGGAGGGTATCGCCAGCGTGTGTCTTGGCGAGCACCGCCTCAGCGTCCAGGCTGGCGACCTGCTGTATCTGCCGGCGGGCCAACCGCACCGGTACGAAGCCGACCCGCATCAACCCTGGAGCCTGTTCTGGATGCATCTGGGCGGTGAAGAAGCCGTGCTGCAACTGCGCCAGCTGTTTGGCGGGCAACCACTGCTGCATCCCGGCCTGCATGAAAGACTGCTCAGCGATTTCCGTGCGCTGCTCGACAGCACCCGCGGCAGCCATCAGCCGAGCGCCTACCTGCATGCCGCCAACCTGTGCCGGGCGATACTGAGCTATACCGCGCTGCTGCTCAGCCAGCCCCGGGAGGCGCGCAGCGGGCTGGACATCGACACCCTGCACCTGCACATGCAGACGCGCATCAATGAACGGCTGACCCTGGAGGACATGGCCACCCTGGCCGGGCAGCCCTCACGCTATCAATTCATTCGCGACTATCGCGCCCACACCGGGCAGACACCGGTCAAGGCCTTCCTGCATATGAAAGTGGCGCGTGCCTGCTACCTGCTGGAAACCAGCCGCCTGCCGGTGGCGGATATTGCACAGCAACTGGGTTTTGATGACCCCTATTACTTCTCACGGCTGTTCCGCAAAGCCACGGGCACGAGCCCGGCGCAGTATCGCAAGCAGGGGATGACGCAACCGCCACGAAGCCTCTGACCAACCGTCAACGAAGCACATGGCGTTAACGCCCAGAAGAGCCCAACATCCTGCCGTCGCAACTCAGGCTTTAGGCTTAGTGATGAATTGAAAAATAATGTAAAACGGCACCGATATTGCGGAGATCAGAGCCTAAAAGCACGCCTTCTTCACGCAAAATCCGTTCTGGATACCGCCGCCTCCATGGCACGAAAGCGCCAACTCGGCGGACAGATCAACGCCTCTACAGACGCCAGTCGATGGGTGTCTTGCCCTGCTGTACCAGCCAGTCGTTGGCACTGGAAAAATGCCCGCAGCCTATAAAACCACGGTGCGCAGACAACGGTGAGGGGTGCGGCGCGGTCAGCACCAGATGTCGCTTGCGGTCAATCAGATTGCCTTTGCGCTGCGCATAGCTGCCCCAGAGCATGAACACCAGCCCCTGCCGTTCGCGGTTGAGGTGATCAATGGCAGCGTCGGTGAAACGTTCCCAGCCTTTGCCCTGGTGTGACGCCGCCTGACGCTGCTCCACCGTCAGCACGGCGTTCAGCAACAACACGCCCTGTTCCGCCCACGGCACCAGACAGCCGGTGCGCGGCATGTCGATACCGAGATCGCGGTGTATTTCCTTGAAGATATTCTGCAGGCTCGGCGGCGGCGGCACGCCGGCAGGCACGGAAAAACTCAGGCCGTGCGCCTGGCCAGGCCCGTGATACGGGTCCTGGCCCAGGATGACGACCTTGACCTTGTCAAAAGGAGTAGTGTTGAAGGCATTGAAAATCTGCGGGCCCGGCGGATAGACCACCTTGCCCCGCTTTTTTTCTTCCAGCAGGAAAGCACGCAGCGCCAGCATGTACTCACTGTCGAATTCCGTTCCCAGGGCGGCTTTCCAACCCGGTTCCATCTGTACGCTGCGTTGTGACGTCATTGACCCTGCTGTAACGGCCTGCCGAGCATCAGGATGTTTGTGTCGTGCGCGCCATCATTTCCAGCGTGTGGGCAACGCGCGCACGGACATCCGCTTCGGTGTATTTATCGGGTGCCGCCAGCATATCCTGTTCGATGCCGTAGAGCACGGAGAAGAACACTTCCGCATCCAGCGCCGGCGCTTTGCTGCCCAGGCGTCCGCAGGCACCGGCCAGCACATCAAGCTGCTTCTGCTTGTAGACCGACGCCAGCTCGCGCAGGCGCTCGTCCAGCAACGCTTCGTGCAGAAAGGCCTGCTCGGCGATCAGATGATCGCGCATGTTGTGCACTTCGTTGATCACGTAGGCGGCGGTCATGTCGGCAAGTGTACCCAGCAACGTTTGACGCTGCTCATCGCTCATCTGTTCTGGCACGCCGTCGATCAGCGCAAACGCCTGATCACGAAATGGTTCGATCACGTCATGCATGGCCTGTTCGGCAAACAGCGTGAAGGTATCGGCAATCAGATCGGTAATGTCTTTGAAATAATAGGTTGTCGCAGACAACGGCACGTCGGCTTCCTTGGCCACCGCGCGATGTCGCACACTGCGCACGCCATCACGGATGATAATGCGCAATGCAGCTTCCAGAATGGCACGTCTGCGCTGCTCACTGCCGGCACGGCGCGCCTTGCGACCCTGATATTGAATAGCAGATGTCATCTGAATCCCTTGATGTGTTCAATGAAGCCCCCGGTTAAGCGCCCCCTGGTTTTGCCAGCGGACGCATATGGGGAAAGAGAATCACATCGCGGATGGATGGCGTATCGGTAAAAAGCATTACCAGCCGGTCTATGCCTATCCCCTCACCTGCGGTGGGTGGCATACCGTATTCCAGTGCCGTCACATAGTCTTCGTCGAAGAACATGGCCTCCAGGTCGCCCGCGTCCTTTTCCGCAGCCTGGCTCCGGAAACGTTCGGCCTGGTCTTCGGCATCGTTCAGCTCGGAAAAGCCGTTGGCGATTTCACGGCCGCCAACAAAGAACTCGAAGCGGTCGGTGACGAACGGGTTGGCGTCGCTGCGGCGCGCCAGCGGTGACACTTCGGTCGGGTATTCGGTGATGAAGGTCGGCTGCATCAATCGATGTTCTACCGTTTTCTCGAAAATTTCGATCTGCACCTTGCCCAGCCCGTAGCTGTCTTTCAGCGGAATGCCCAGCGCGGTGGCGATATCGCGCGCGCCCCGCTCGTCGCGGAGCTGTTCGGCGCGAACGTCCGGATTGAAGTGCAGGATCGAATCGAACACCGTCATGCGCGCAAACGGCTGGCCGAAATCAAACGTCTCGCCCTGGTATGGCACGCTGGTGCTGCCGAGCACATCCAGCGCGATGGTGCGCAGCATGTCCTCGGTCAGGTTCATCAGGTCGTTGTAGTCCGCATAGGCCTGGTAGAACTCCACCATGGTGAACTCTGGATTGTGCCGGGTGGAAAGCCCTTCGTTGCGGAAATTGCGATTGATCTCGAACACCCGTTCAAAGCCGCCCACCACCAGCCGCTTGAGGTACAGTTCCGGCGAGATACGCAGGTACATGTCCATGTCCAGGCTGTTGTGGTGGGTGATGAACGGCCGCGCCGCAGCGCCACCGGGAATGACCTGCAGCATCGGCGTCTCCGCCTCATAGAAACCACGCTGTTCCAGGTAACGGCGAATGCCGCTGATGACCCGGGCACGAATACGGAACGTGCGGCGCGTCTCTTCATTGGTCATCAGGTCGACATAGCGCTGGCGGTAGCGCATTTCGGTGTCGGTCAGGCCCTTGTGCTTTTCAGGCAGCGGACGCAGCGATTTGGTCAGCAGGATGTACTCGTCCATCATGACATACAGGTCGCCCTTGCCGGATTTGCACAGCTTGCCGCGCACGCCCACGATGTCGCCGATGTCCCAGTGTTTCGTCGCCTGCTGCACATCTTTTGTCGCATAGATCTGGATGCGGCCACTGTGATCCTGCAGCACCTTGAACGACTTGCGATCCAGCATCAGCCGGCCGGCGATGGCCACAACGATGTTGCGGGCTTCCAGCGCGTCTTTTTCTTCCTCGCCGTATTGCGCAATCAGGTCTGCGGCCAGGCTGTCCGGGCGGTACTGGTTCGGGAACGCCTGGCCTTCCTCGCGCAGTTGCCGGAGTGCATCGCGGCGCTCGGCGATCAGGCGATTTTCATCCTGCTGGAGCTGGTCGTCTGTCATGGGAGATTCCTTGGCCGGACGCCTGACGTCGGATGTCCGGAGCATGAAACTGAAAAAGCGTCGGACGTCTGACGTCCGACGTCCGACGCTTTGATTACAATCCCGATTTCAGGGACGCTTCGATGAACTGGTCCAGCGCGCCGTCCAGCACCGCCTGCGTATTGCGGGTCTCGACACTGGTACGCAAATCCTTGATGCGCGCGTCATCGAGCACGTAGGAGCGGATCTGGCTGCCCCAGCCGATGTCAGCCTTGCTGTTCTCCAGACGCTGCTTCTCAGCATTGCGCTTCTGGACTTCCAGCTCGTAGACCTTGGCCTTCAGCATTTTCCAGGCTTCGTCCTTGTTCTGGTGCTGGGAGCGGCCGCTCTGGCTGGCGGACACCACGGTATGCTCTTCGCCGGTATCCGGGTCCTTGAACACGTAGGTCAGGCGCACGGCGGAATCGGTCCGGTTAACGTGCTGACCACCCGCGCCGGATGCGCGGTAGGTATCGGTACGCACCTTGCTCGGGTCGATGTCGATATTGATGTCGTCATCCACTTCCGGCGACACGAATACCGAGCTGAAAGAAGTGTGCCGGCGGCCGCCGGAATCGAACGGTGACTTGCGCACCAGACGGTGCACACCGGTTTCCGTGCGCAGCCAGCCGTAGGCGTATTCACCCTGCACGTGCACCGTGGCGCTCTTGATGCCGGCCACTTCGCCGGCGGAGGCTTCCAGCAACTCGGCCTTGAACCCTTTCGCCTCGGCCCAGCGCAGGTACATGCGCAGCATCATCTCGGCCCAGTCCTGGGCTTCGGTGCCACCGGAACCGGCCTGGATATCGAGGTAGGCATTGCAGCTGTCCATCTCGCCGGAAAACATGCGGCGGAATTCCAGGTTGGCGACGCTGCTTTCCAGATCGTCGAGTTCACGCGCCAGGTCGGCGAGCATGCCCTCGTCTTTTTCCTCGACCGCGAGTTCGAGCATTGCCTCGCTGTCCTCGAAGCCACTGTCCAGCGTGTCCACGGTGTTCACCACCGCTTCCAGCTGGGCACGTTCCCGGCCAAGGGCCTGGGCGCGCTCGGGGTTATTCCAGACGGTCGGGTCTTCGAGCTCGCGCTCGACCTCGGTCAGACGTTCACGCTTGGTAGCGTAGTCAAAGATACCCCCTGAGCGCGTCGGTACGCGCCTTGAGGTCTGCCAGCTGATTGCGCAGCGGATTGATTTCCATAGCCTTCCAGTTTTACCAGTGCTTGCGGTGGACAGGCGGGCCGGAGGACGGCCCGCGAAGGGCGTGAATTCTACCGATTGCGCGCGCCAATGGCGAGGCGCGGCGCCCGGTTCACTCTGTCAGTTCAAAGATGTGGTAGGCCTCGGGACGCATCATGTCGATGGCGGTGCCGGCAAAGACCGCGTGGTCGGGAATGCCATCACCGGTCATGAACACGCGGAAACTGCGCTCGACCTGATTGCTCTCCAGCAAACTGCCCGCTGGCACTTCCACCCAGACATAAAGCAGCCGTTCCTGCTGGCTGTAAGTGACTTCCCGTACGATACCCTCGGCGGAAAGCTTCAGTTTCTGCACATCGCTGCCGGTCTGCAGACGGTGTTTGTGTATTGTTTTCATGGTCAGGGGATCTCCCGCTCGGATCTTGGCAAGCGCCTTGTGGGCGCCGTCAGGGGGGAAATGCTACAGGCGCTGCGCGCTGGCGGCTAGCCGCCGGCGCGCAGCGCCTCCAGATACTCGAAGATCAGTTGAGGGCTGCGCCGGCCCTGCCAGACGTTGACGTCCAGCCGGTAGACCCCCCGTACGGCGCGCAAGGGCGATGGCAGGCGCGGCAGGTCGGCATTGAAGTGGATGGCATCGATGATGGCGCCGGTCTGCGGCAGGCCCAGGGTCAGCTTCAGATGGCGCTCGCCCACCACCCGGTGGTCCAGCACTTCAAACTCGCCATCAAACGACGGCGGCGCAAAGCCCTGCCCCCAGGGGAAGGCGTGGCAGAGCAGTTCTGCATGGCTCAGGTCGAGTTCGGCAGCGGACAGTTCGCCGTCTGTCTCGACGACTTCATCGAACAGCCCCGGCAGCGCCATCCCGGTCACCGCCTCGGCAAAGGCCGCGGCAAAGCGCGGCAGGTCGCTGGCGGCCAACGTCATCCCGGCTGCCATGGCATGGCCACCGAAGCGCTGCAGCAAGCCCGGATGCGCGGTGGCCACGCGGTCAAGCACATCGCGCAGATGCAGCCCGGCAATCGAACGCCCGGACCCCTTCAGCAACCCGCGCTCCTGCGCCGGTGCAAACGCCACCACCGGGCGGTGCGTGGCCTCACGGACCCGAGAGGCCAGGATGCCCACCACCCCTTCGTGCCAGCCCTGATCGTGCAGGCACAGGGCCGGCGGCAGCACCGCATGTTGCTGCCGCAACTGCGCCACATGGGCCATCGCGGCATCACGCATGCCCTGTTCAATGCTGCGGCGTTCGCGGTTGATGGTGTCGAGCTGTTCAGCGAGCCGGGTGGCGCGCGGTGCATCGTCCGTGAGCAGGCATTCGATCCCCAGGCTCATTTCAGTCAGGCGGCCGGCGGCATTCAGGCGCGGGCCGGCGGCAAAACCGAGATCGCTGGCGACTACCCGCTCCGGCTCTCGCCGCCCGACACGCAACAGGGCGCTGATGCCGGGCACGCAGCGACCGCTGCGGATGCGGCGCAAGCCCTGTTCCACCAGCGCGCGATTGAGACGGTCCAGCGGCACCACGTCGGCCACCGTGCCCAACGCCACCAGATCCAGCAGATCGGCCAGCGGCGCCTCGGCCGCCGCCAGATGCCCCTGCTCGCGCAACGCAGCCCGCAGCGCCAGCAACAGGTAAAACGCCACGCCCACACCGGCCAGATGCTGGCCCGGGCAGGCCGGATCAAGCCGGGGGTTTACGATGGCATCCGCCTGCGGCAACACACTGCCCGGCAAATGGTGGTCGGTAATCAGTACCCGCATGCCCGCCGCACGCGCGGCGGCCACACCGTCCACACTGGCAATGCCGTTGTCCACGGTGATCAGCAGGTCCGGCGCGCCCTGTGCCACAGCCAGATCGACAATCGCCGGCGACAGGCCGTAACCGAACACGAAACGATCCGGCACCAGAAACCCCGGCGCGGGAAACCCCAGCAGCGTCAGGCCGCGCACCATCACCGCGGTGGCGGTGGCGCCGTCGGCGTCGTAATCGCCGACGATCAGGATACGCTGCCCTCGGCTCAGGGCGTCGACCAGCAACGCCACCGCCGGCACCATGCCCGGCAGGGTGTCCGGCGACGGCAGGCAACGCAGGGACAGATCAAGCTGGTCAGGATGGGTGACCCCCCGCGCGGCAAGAATGCGCGCCAGCAAGGGTGTCACGCCGGGCCACTCAGGTATTTGCGCGACCGCGCGGCGGCGGATCTCAGGCAAGGACACCATAGACATCAGGCTTTCCGGGCAGGCAGGTTTCCGGGCTGGCTGGCCCGGGCCGGCGGCAGTATAGCAGCCCGCCGCGCACGGTTCCGTGGTCGATCAGGATGAATCTTTCCGGCCGCCGGGAAGCCGGTGTTGCCGGGCTGGCTTACTGTGCCAGCGCGGCGCCGGCAGACACCGGCAACCACAAGGTCAGCACCGTCCCCGACGGTGTATTCGGCCCGATCACCAGCCGGCCGCCCAGCGCCTGGGCCCGGTAGGTCATGTTGGCCACGCCCTTGCCGCCACGCCGGCTGGCCGACACCGGGCCGGGGTTGCGGCCGTTGTCCGCGATGCGCACCCACACTGCCGGCTCGCCGGTGTCGGGCATGCCGGCCTCACCGGTGCCGACCGTCACCCGGTCCGCGCCCGCGTGCTGCAACACATTGCTGAACGCCTCCTGGGCAATGCGCAATACGTGCAGCGCCTGTGGTGCGCGCAGCCATTGCAGCGGCGGCAGTGCATTGACCTCCCAGTCCACCTGCACCCCGGCCTGCCGCAATTGCGGCATCAACCGATAGCGCAGATTGCCGAGCAGGCTCGGCAGGTCACCGTCCACCGGCTCCAGGGAGTCGATGGTCAGCTTCAGGTCGGCGATGGCGCGCTGCAGTGCGACCGCCGCCGCATGGCCGTTGCCCCCGTCCTGCCCCACGGCCGCCAGTGTCGTGACCAGATTGGCACCGATACCGTCGTGGATTTCACGCATCAGGCGCTGCCGCTCATCCGCCAGCACCTGCTCGGCGCTCAGCACGCGCAGTTTTTCATAGGTCTCTTCCAGCGCACGCTGCCGCTCCCGGACCCGCTCTTCCAGCGAACGGTTCAGGTTTTCCACCTGTTTCAGCGAGCCGAGATAGCGGCTGGCCAGCGCCATGGAAAAACACAGCAGCAGGAACGCGGCACCCATCGGCATCAGGTAAGGCCATTCAATCGAGACACGTCGCGTCATCAGCGCAAAGTCATAGGCGCCGGCCAGCACGTTGATCAGAAACCCCACCACCAGCAATATCTGCGGCGCGCCCCGTTGCTGCCAGGCACGCTGCGTCAGCAGCACCACGATGATCACGCCCAGCGGTGCCAGCATCATGTAGATCCAGGGGGCCGTGCTGTAGGCATCCAGCCCCACCCCCGGCAGGATCAGCAGCGTGCTGCTCACCGTGGCGACAATCAGGGTCCACTGGAACCAGTAATGTTTGACGTCATAGAAACGGCAGGCAAACAGAAACACAAACAGCACCGCCCACGGCAGCGACGAAACCGCCAGCCACCAGTGAAATGACAGCGAAATCACCGGGTCGGCGACAAAGTAATGCAGCTGCCGCAAGGCAAATGCCAGCGCCGACAGCCCCAGCAACAGATGCAGCATCTCATTGCGATGGACGGCCCACAGCCCGAGCGCGAACACGCCCAGGCCTGCCAGCAACCAGCAGCTCACCTGCGCCGCCGTGATACGCCATGCGTAGGCGCTGGCATACTCCGGCTCCAGCAGCTCCGGCGGCCCAACACGCAGGCGCGACATCAGCACCGGGCCGATATAGGGCGAATCCAGCCGCACCAGCACCTCGTTTGCGCCGCTGTGCCAGACCATGGCCGGGGTCACCACCCACAGGGGCACGTTCCAGCCATGCTGCGTGCGCCGCTCAAGGTAGGTCCGCCCCACTTCGACACCATTCACCAGCACCAGCGCCCGGTCCTCGAAGCGCGGCACATACAATGCCTTGCCCCGCGGTAGCGGGGCCGGCTCATCGACCACGAAACGATACCAGTGATACTGCTCGGGACGACGGTGGGCAGGACGGCCGAACTGGCTGACACCCACCCGCGCCGGCCCCTGCCAGTCCGGCAAGGGCACGACCTGCCAGGCCGCGTCGGCAGCGGGCGGGGACGGCGTCTCGGTCATCAGCCATTGCGCCTGGTCATAGCGCAGCACGTTGTCATCCGTTTCCGGCGCGGCGACAGCGCCGGGCCAGGACGTGTAGGCGGCAACCACCAATGTGATGACGACAGCCACGCAGACCAGCGGAATGTAGCGTCTACGGCGACAGCAACCCCATGCATTGCGCCTCAAAAATGGCTTCGCCACGAGAGGTTACCTGTAGTTTTTCGTAGAGACGTTTGACGTAGGTGCCAATGGTATGCGGTGACACCCCCAGCAGACCGGCAATTTCCTGGTAGGCAAAGCCCCGGGCGAGCAGGTTGAGCACTTCGGTTTCCCGGGGCGACAGCATGGCCGCGCCGTCCTGCCCTTCGGTGGGCACCGCCGGTTGCAGGCGTCGCAGCAGCTGCCGCGCAATAATGGGCGTGATCGGGGAACCGCCGGCGCGCAGTTCCTGGATCCGCGCGGCGTAATCTTCCTGGGTGTCGTCCTTGAGCAGGTAGCCGGTCGCGCCGGCCTCGATGCTGGCCAGCACATTGCGCTGGTCGGCAAAGATGCTGACCACCATGATGTCGCACGCGGGGTGCAGGCGACGCGCCTGGCGAATGACGGTGATCCCGCTGGCATCGGGCAGCCCGAGATCCACCAGCAGCGTGTCCGGTGAGAAGGTCTGCAAATGTCCGATGGCCTCTGCGGCGGTCGCCGCCCAGGCCAGCACCTGGATGTCCGGCGAGACGGCAAACGCTTTCTCGAACCGCAGGCACATCTGCGGATCGTCCTCGACTACGATGACACCCAATGGTTTTTCCATCCCTGCATTCTATGACCCCACCCGCACCGCAGGAAGCACGCACGTCCCGTGCGCTGTCCCCTGTATTCGGGACGGACACACCGGCTACTCGCCTGGACGCACTGCACACCATTAAAGCCCCGGGCAGGCGCCAAGCGCACCTATGGAAATCATCAGTTGTGTTCGTTGGCGTCATGCGGCAGGGGCCACCTCAGGGCTGGATCAGGCGCCATGCCAGCGCCCGGGCGACGGCTTCTTCACGGGTGCGCGCCCCCAGCTTGCGGCGTGCATTGGCCAGATGCAGGCTCACCGTGACTTCCGCGAGCCGCAGGTCATCGGCAATCTGCGTGACGCGGCTGCCGCGACACAGCCGCTCCAGGCACTGCCGTTCACGCCCGCTGAGCTGCGGCGCGTTCGGGGCGGCCACATGGTGCAGGCGGTCATGCACGCAATGCGCCAGCAACCGCACCTGATCACCATGGCGCAATAACAGCCTGTTCACTTCGCCGGCCGGCAGTGTCGAACCGAGATTCCAGGCACTGAAGCCGGCAGGGCCCATCAGACGGGTGGTACAGGAGATGCCGGAACGAAAACCGTCGTCTGCACTTTCCAGGATGATCCGGCGTTCAGGCGCTGCCAGATAGGCGTGCTCGGAAAGGTGATCGATGCCGGTACGGCGAGGTTGATAGGTCGTGGCGCAATAACGGGGAAACGGATCGTCCGCCGCATAGCCCGACGCCTGATAATGGCTCAGCCAGCCATAGCTGAAACTGGACAGCACCGTCATCGTCGCGCTTGCGCCCGCCACTGCCTGGCTGTCCAGATACAACACTCTGTCGAAACCCAGCGCTGCAAAACAGTCAGCGCTCAACGCCCACACGGCCGGTGCATCGTCGCACATCGGCAACGCCTCGCTCAGACGTTCCAGCATTCCTTCCATTGCTTCGACTCTCCAGTGGGTGGCGACCAGAAGCAGTTTCGTCACTACTGCGCAGGCATTGAGAAACCACGCCTATTCCTTTGCATAGTCGCACTCCGGCATTCATTACAGGCTGGCGCCAGGACGATGGCAAGCAAAAACCACTCAGCCCCGACTCACGGCGCCGCATGTCCCATGAAACGGTTACAGGTATGCCCGAAGGACCTGCCTAGACTGCGCCACGGATGCTGGCCCGTGCGCTGACGACACGGACAGCAACGTCCGGAATTCATGGAGATACCTGATGAAGACAACGCGTAATACCGCACTGATTTTTTCCATCGGCCTGCTGGCCGCCTGTGGTGGCGGAGGCGGAGGCGGTGGGGGCGGCGGCGGCAATACCGGTCCAGGCGGCCCCGGCGGCCCTATTGATACGCTCCAGAACTGGACCGACGCCGCACTGATCAGTGCCGCCAATGGATCGCAACGTGACGCTGCCTCGGTTATCGCAGCGGATGGCACTGCCACCTTTGTCTGGGTGCAGAATTTCGCGGGTGACAACGAGGTATTTTCCCGCCGCCTCAGTATCGACAGCGAGAATCCGGTCGACCGCATCGAAAAAATCAGCAGCAGTGCAAATGCTGCCAGCGCACCGAACGCCGTCGTGGACAGCCTCGGCAATGTCACCGTCGCGTGGATGGATGTCGATGCCAACGAACTGAGCGTGTTCGCCAACCGGTTTGACGCCAACACCGGGGTCTGGCTCGGGCCTGTTGTCGTGGAAACCTTCAACGACAGCGCCACACCGCCGCTGATCGCCATCAACGACGCCGGTCAGGTCGCTGTCTCCTACACCATCGCGGACCGCGCCCTGTATTTTTCTGCCTACAACGCCGGCAACAACACCTGGGCCACACCGGTCAGCGTCGCCACCGTCGCCAGCCCGCGCACGCTGAGCAATGCTGCCCTGGCACACGCAGCAAATAATGTCTGGCTGCTGGCCTATACCGACGCCGATCCGTCGGCCCCGGCATCCAGCGTACGCCTGGGCCGCGTCAACGCGGCAACCTCGCCGGCCACCAGCAGCGTCATCGACATTGCGGCCGGCACCGGAACCGCGCTGTTCACCGCCCCGGCGCTGGCCACGCTGGCCAATGGCGACGCGGCGGTGGTCTTCAACCGCTTTTCGCTCACCGGGTTCAAGACCACACTTCAGGCTCGCGTGCGGCAGAACAACGGCAACCTGACACCGGTCTTTACGCTGGATGACAGCCACCTGGGGCCACTGCCGAACGTCAAGGCCGTGGCGCTGGGCATGCCCGGCAATCAGTTCCAGGCGCTCTGGTTCCATTTCGATATGGAGGACGCCAATGCGCGCGAAGGCCTGGTGCTGCGTCACTTCGACAGTACCGGCGCCGCCAGCCTCTCTGCGCTGCATTTTGCTCACCCCGCAGAACAGGCTGCCAGCCCACAGGATTTCGATGCCCTGGCGCAGGGCAACCATACCCTGCTGGTATGGCAGGCAAGCGAAGACGCCCAGCCGGACAATGAACTCAACCTGTGGGAGTCCCGGTTCCTGGAAGGCAGTGGCTGGGATGTACCGAGCCGGGTGGAAAACGATGCGCGCGCAGCCAGCGAGCCCGGACTGGCCGGGCGCGGCGATGACACCACTGCCATCGTCACCTGGCTGGCAGGTCCTGGCGGCGCCAGCCAGGTGCTGTTCGCCGAGCGCTGCCCCGCCGGAAACACCGCGCAATGTGATTGACCCCTGCCCGACCCGGCCATGCCGGGCGCTCTTACCTGTTAAATCAGTAGTGGTACCGGAGCTGGGCGATAAGCAAAGCGTCATCCGTGACTTTGTAAACTATTCGGTGTTCTTCGTTGATCCGGCGAGACCAGTATCCGGCGAGGCTGTGTTTGAGGGGTTCTGGTTTGCCAACACCTTCGAACGGCTCTCGCTTGGTCTCTTTGATCAGCTTGTTGATTCGGTTAACAATCTTTTTGTCGGTTTTCTGCCAGTACAGATAATCTTCCCAGGCGTTCTCGGAGAAGATGAGTTTCATTCAAGAAGTTCCTTTTCTTGACCGTCGCCTTGCTCCAGCTCGGCAACGGATTCCAGCAAACGCCGTGCGTTTTTTGGTGCGCGCAGAAGGTATGCAGTTTCTTGCAGCGCCTCGTAGTCCTCTAGAGAGATCATTACCACTGACTGCGACTTGCTCCGTGTGATGATCACAGGGGAATGGTCTTCACAGACGTGCTCCATGGTTTTTGCCAGATTGGTTCTAGCGGCTGTGTAGCTAATGGCATCCATAAGGTTGCTCCTGTACAGGATGTTGAACATGATCAGGATACCGTACACAAAAGGATTTAACAATCGGCTGCACAGCGACCGCTTTTCCGCCGCCTCGCGGCTCCAAACCGGCGCGTGAGCCGGGCGTTGAGGCGCTCCGGTGTGACGGGGGATGCAGCCTCTCCCCTTCTCTGGAACTTCCCGGTCACAAATGCCTCCCCAGAGAGGGGGGCCAACTGCCCTTGGGTTGCCCTATACTTGGCGGCCCGGAATGTGGACTGATGCCAGTCTGCACCTCCGAAAGTGAGCAAACGCTCACATGAATGCACTTCCCGGCCCGGAGCTTCCCGGCCGATGCATGCAACGCTTTTCGATTCAACGGGGCGGCAGGCCAGGCGTCAGCACCACCCGGCCGGTCATCCCGACACCACGTGGAGAGCATCAACATGATCTACTCAGGCAAGGCCGTCAGCGCCCAGTTGCTGGACGACGGTATCGCCGAGCTGAAGTTCGATCTTCAGGGCGAGTCCGTCAACAAGTTCAACCGCGAAACCATTGAAGACCTCGGCAAGGCTGTCGAAGCGTTGAAGGCCGATGGCAGCGTCAAGGGTGTCATCGTGACCTCCGGCAAGGGCGTGTTCATTGTCGGCGCCGACATCACCGAGTTCACCGACATGTTCAAGCTGCCGGAAGAGGAGATCGCCGGCTGGTGCCTGAGCGCCAACCAGGTGTTCACCGCCGTTGAAGACCTGCCGTTCCCGAGCGTCTGCGCCATCAACGGCATCGCGCTGGGTGGCGGGCTGGAAATGGCCCTCTCCTGCGATTTCCGTGTCGCCGCCAGCAGCGCCCAGGTGGGCCTGCCGGAAGTGAAGCTGGGCCTGTTCCCGGGCTTCGGCGGCACCGTGCGCCTGCCGCGCCTGATCGGTGTCGACAATGCAGTCGAGTGGATCGCCGCCGGTGGCCAGCACAAGACCGACAAGGCGCTCAAGGACGGCGTGCTGGATGCCGTGGTCGAGGCCGACAAACTGAAAGACGCCGCCATCGCGCTGGTGAAAGAATGCCTGGCCGGCAAGATCGACTACCAGGCCAAACGTGCCGAAAAACTGCAGCCGCTGACCCTGCCGCCGCTGGAAAACATGATGGCGTTCCAGACCTCCGGTGCGTTCGTGGCCCAGCAGGCCGGCAAGAACTATCCGGCGCCGGTGGCGGCCGTCAACGTCATGCAGCAGCACGGTGGCCTGACCCGCGACAAAGCGCTGGAAGTGGAAGCCAAGGGCTTCGCCAAAGTGGCCAAGACACCGCAGGCCACCTCTCTGGTGGGCCTGTTCCTGGCTGACCAGGCCGTGAAAAAAGCCAACGGCGCGCACATCAAGAAAGGCGCTGCCGAGATCAACCTGGCCGCCGTACTCGGCGCCGGCATCATGGGCGGCGGCATTGCCTTCCAGAGCGCGCTGAAAGGCACCCCGATCATCATGAAGGACATCGCCGACAAGGCGCTGGACCTGGGCATGAACGAAGCCTCCAAGCTGCTGGCCAAACGCGTTGAGCGCAAGAAGATGGACCCGGCGACCATGGGCAAGACCCTGTCCAAGATCCGCCCGACGCTGAACTACGGCGACTTCGCCAGCGTGGATGTCGTGGTCGAAGCCGTGGTCGAGAACGAAAAGATCAAGCAGTCGGTGCTGGCGGAAGTGGAAGGCCACCTGAAGGACGGCGCCGTGCTGGCCTCCAACACCTCCACCATCTCCATCACCCGCCTGGCCACCGCACTGAAGAAACCGGAAAACTTTGCCGGCATGCACTTCTTCAACCCGGTCAGCATGATGCCGCTGGTGGAAATCATCCGCGGTGAAAAGACCTCCGACGCCACCGTCGCCACGCTGGTGAGCTACGCGCAGAAAATGGGCAAGAACCCGATCGTCGTCAACGACTGCCCGGGCTTCCTGGTCAACCGCGTGCTGTTCCCCTACTTCGGCGGCTTCGGCCTCTTGATGCGCGACGGCGCAGACTTCCAGGCGGTCGACAAGGTAATGGAAAAATTCGGCTGGCCGATGGGCCCGGCCTACCTGATGGACGTGGTCGGCATCGACACCGGCGTGCACGCTGCCGCCGTCATGGCCGAAGGCTTCCCGGACCGCATGCAGTACGACTTCAAGGATGTCTCCACCGTCATGTTCGAAAACAAGCGCTACGGCCAGAAGAACGGCGTGGGCTTCTACAAGTACGAAGAAGACAAGAAAGGCAAGCCGAAGAAAGTCGTTGATGAAGCCACCTACGAGCTGATCAAGCCGCACGTGGCCGAGCGCCAGGAATTCGATGCCGACGAGATCATTGCCCGCATGATGATCCCGCTGTGCACCGAGACCGTGCGCTGCCTGGAAGACAACATCGTGGGTTCCGCCGCCGAGGCCGACATGGCCATGATCTACGGCATCGGCTTCCCTCCGTTCCGTGGCGGCCCGCTGCGCTACATCGATTCCATCGGCACAAAAGAGTTCGTGGCCCTGTGCGACAAGTACGCACACCTGGGCGGCATCTATGAAGCGCCGCAACTGCTGAAAGACATGGCCGCCAAAGGCCAGAGCTTCTTCGGCTGAACACGGACACAGGAGATAGAGCAATGAGTCTGAACCCGAGAGACGTAGTCATCGTAGATGCTGTCCGTACCCCGATGGGCAAATCCCGGAACGGCCAGTACCGCAACGTGCGCGCGGAAAAACTCTCCGCGCTGCTGATCCAGGCGCTGCGTGAGCGCAACCCGAAATGGGATCCGACCGAAACCGAGGACGTGATCTGGGGCTGCGTGAACCAGACCAAGGAACAGGGCATGAACATCGCCCGCAACATCGCCATCCTGGCCGACATGCCGCGCACCACCGCCGCGCAGACCGTGAACCGCCTGTGTGGTTCATCCATGCAGGCACTGCACATGGCCGCCCAGGCGATCATGACCGGCAACGGCGACGTGTTCGTGATCGGCGGTGTGGAGCACATGGGCCATGTGGCCATGGACCACGGCATCGACCTGAACCCGGAAGCCTCCAAGTTTGTCGCCAAGGCGTCCAACATGATGGGCCTGACCGCCGAAATGCTCGGCCGCATGCACGGCATCAGCCGCCAGCAGCAGGACGAATTCGGCGTGCGCTCGCACCAGAAAGCCTGGGAAGCCACCCTCGAAGGCCGCTGGAAAAACGAGATCGTGCCGATCGAAGGCCATGACCAGAACGGCTTCAAAGTGCTGTGCGAAATCGACGAAGTGATCCGCAAGGACGCCTCGCTGGAAGGCATGCAGGGCCTGAAGCCGGTCTTCGACCCGCGCAACGGCACTGTCACCGCCGGCACCTCCTCGGCGCTGTCCGACGGTGCGTCCGCAATGCTGGTGATGAGCGCCGAACGCGCCCAGGCCCTGGGCCTGACCCCACGTGCCAAAATCCGCAGCATGGCCGTGGCCGGTTGCGACGCCGCCATCATGGGGTACGGCCCGGTACCGGCCACGCAGAAAGCGCTCAAGCGTGCCGGCCTGTCCATCGACGATATCGACTATGTCGAGCTGAACGAAGCCTTCGCCGCGCAATCCCTGCCGGTATTGAAGGACCTGAAGCTGATCGACAAAGTCGAACAGAAGGTGAACCTCAACGGCGGCGCCATCGCCCTGGGCCACCCGCTCGGCTGCTCCGGTGCGCGTATCACCGGCACCCTGCTGAACGTCATGGAATGGAAAGGCGGCACCCTGGGCCTGGCCACCATGTGTATCGGTCTGGGTCAGGGGATTGCGACGGTGATCGAGCGCGTCTAACAGCGCTTTGCTCCGCAAACCTCGGAAGCCCGGCATTTGCCGGGCTTCTTTTATTCGGGTAAGCGGATTAAATGGTTGATCTTACCTTTGCATGAGAGTGAGACAGACCGGCATCTCATCGGATTATCTGGTTGATGCTTCACCTACTGCTGGTGCATGTTTCCTTCGCTAATTCCAGCAAGAACCCCACACGCCTCAACTTCCCGGTCATCGTTGCAACTCGCTCTCAGTGAAACGAGTTGTTTCTCAAGCGCTTGCAGAGCGGTTATCTGCGACCGCACATGAGAGATGTGATCATCGAGCAAGGCGTTGACGGCGGTACAAGGCTGATGAGGGTCGTCCTGATAGCTCTGTAGTTCGTGAATCTCAGCCAGTGACAGGCCCAGGATTCTGCAGCGACGGATGAAGGCCAGCCCCTCACCATGCTTCTCGGTATAGACACGGTAACCGTTGTCCTGCCGATCAGGCGGCGGCAACAAGCCCTGCTGTTCATAGAAGCGGATCGTCTGTGTTTCGACCCCTACCAACTGCGCCAACTGACCAATGCGCATCAGCCTCCTCCCCAACGGATTCTTTACTCTATTGACCTTATAGTAGCTTTATAGTTTTAAATGGTACCACAACATTGTTCAAGTGGAGTCGTATCATGAGCAAATCCTGTGGTGGCGCCTGTGGCGGTGATGCAACGTCCGCAGCGGATACCGATATACAGGCCTCCTCCGAGGCGCCAGGGAGATGGGTCAGTGTTTATGCCGTGCCGAAGATGGACTGTCCATCAGAAGAACGAATGATTCGCCTAGCCCTGAACGGCTTTGAGGAGATTCGGGCGCTGTCCTTCGACTTGTCGAACCGCCGGCTGAAGGTCGTGCATGACGGCGAGGTCGAGCCCGTCACCTCGAAACTGAAGACCTTGGGGCTAGGCGCCTCGCTTCAGGAAACCGTCGCTGCAAATCCGGAGACCATCAAGGCCGCCGAGTTTTCGGCAGCTTCTGCTAAGCAAGAATCCGGGACCCTGCGCTGGTTGCTCGGCATCAATGCACTTCTGTTCGTGGTGGAAATGACTGCCGGTCTGATCGCCCAGTCCACCGGCCTGATTGGAGAATCCCTGGACAATTTTGCCGATGCGGCGGTGTACGGGCTTGCCCTTTATGCGGTTGGACATAGCGTGAAAATGCAGGTACGTGCCGCGCATCTTGCTGGTGTACTGCAACTGATCTTGGCTGTGGGCGTGCTCGTAGAGGTGGTGAGACGCTTTGTATTCGGTAGTGAGCCTGAATCGCTGGTGATGATGGCTATCGCATTCGTCGCATTGATTGCCAATACCAGTTGTCTGCTGCTCATATCCAAACATCGGGAAGGCGGGGCGCACATGAAGGCAAGCTGGATATTCTCGGCCAACGACGTGGTGATCAACCTGGGGGTCATCACCGCCGGCGCCCTGGTCGCGTGGACCGGTTCCAATTATCCGGATCTGATTATCGGCACCATCGCGGGGGGCATTGTACTTAACGGTGCCAGACGCATTTTGGCGTTGAAGGGTTAAATAATGCTCATTATTGGCAAAAAGCTCTCGCCGTATGCCCTATTGTCCATATCGGGCCTGCTGGCAGCGTCTGATCAGGCTGTAAAGTGGCTGGTGCAGCAATCAATGGCCTATGGCGAGTATGTTTCGGTGACCCCGTTCTTTAACTGGGTGCACCTATGGAACACCGGTGCCGCATTCAGTCTTTTTGCGAATGGTGGAGGCTGGCAGCGCTACTTTTTTATCGGAATCGCGGTAGTGGTCTCGATTTTTCTGATCAAGCTGATCCTTGAAAATCGTCATAAAGGAGAAGCCATCGCTTACAGTCTTATCCTCGGTGGCGCCATGGGCAACCTGATTGACCGGGTCTTTCGCGGCTATGTTGTGGATTCCTTTGATTTCTATTGGCGAGACTGGCATTGGCCGGCCTTCAACCTGGCTGATATTGCAATTGTCCTCGGTGCCTTACTTTTCGTTTCCAGCAGCTTGTTGGGTAAAAAAGCAAACACCAATGCCGAGCCGGATGGATCTGACTGACACCTACGCCTATACAACACCATGACCGAACTTCCCGACAACATCCTTCACCTGCCGCAATACCAAGTACTGGGCTGCAAATCAACCGACGACGAAATGCACTTCCAGGTGGACGTGCCCGATCCCATCGCCTGCGAGGAATGCGGCGTGCAGGGTGAGTTCGTACGGTTCGGCAAGCGTGACGTTCCCTATCGTGATCTGCCCATCCACGGCAAGCGGGTCACTCTCTGGGTGGTCCGCCGCCGATACACCTGCCGGGCCTGCAAGACAACATTCAGGCCCCAGCTACCGGAGATGGTGGACGGATTCCGTATGACACTGCGGCTGCATGAGTACGTGGAGAAGGAATCCTTCAACCACCCCTACACCTTTGTGGCGGCACAGACCGGCCTGGACGAGAAGACGGTGCGCGACATCTTCAACGCCCGCGCCGAGTTCCTGGGGCGCTGGCACCGCTTCGAGACGCCCCGCATCCTGGGCATTGACGAGCTATACCTGAACAAGCGCTACCGCTGCATTCTGACCAACATTGAGGAGCGAACCCTGCTCGACCTGCTGGCCACCCGCCGCCAGGACGTGGTGACCAACTACCTGATGAAGCTGAAAGACCGGCAGAAGGTCGAGATCGTCAGCATGGACATGTGGAACCCCTACCGGGCAGCGGTCAAGGCTGTGCTGCCCCAGGCCCGTATCGTGGTCGATAAGTTCCATGTGGTGCGCATGGCCAACGATGCCCTAGAGAGAGTGCGCAAGGGCCTCAGAAAGGAGCTGAAACCGTCCCAGAGCCGGACTCTCAAGGGAGACCGGAAAATCCTGCTGAAACGCGCTCACGAAGTCTCAGACCGGGAGCGCCTCATCATGGAGACCTGGACAGGCGCGTTCCCGCAACTGCTGGCCGCCTACGAGCACAAGGAGCGCTTCTACGGCATCTGGGACGCCACCACACGGCTCCAGGCAGAAGCCGCCCTGGACGAGTGGATAGCCACCATCCCGAAGGGCCAAAAGGAAGTCTGGAGCGATCTGGTCAGGGCAGTGGGAAACTGGCGCGAAGAGACCATGACCTACTTCGAGACGGACATGCCCGTCACCAACGCTTACACGGAGTCCATCAACCGACTGGCCAAGGACAAGAACCGTGAAGGGCGCGGTTACTCCTTCGAGGTGATGCGGGCACGAATGCTCTACACCACGAAGCACAAGAAGAAGGCACCGACTGCGAAGGTCTCTCCTTTCTACAAGAAAACCATCGGTTACGGACTGCCGGACGTCGCAGAGGAACTCAACTACGGAGTCGATCTATCAACCATCTGAGGGTGGTATCAGATTGATGGGGTGAAGGTGCCCCATCAACCATTAAATCCGTATACCCTTTTATTCCTAGCGCAATAGGGTGATCAACCTTTCAAGTACGCTGTGCCGGGCTCGGCACTGTGCCAGCAGGTTACCGGGCAGCGGTGCCGCGTCCCCCTCGCACCAGGGCTGCGCTTCATCACCAGCCTGCTCAACAGCACGCATCGCCTGATCAAGGAAGCGCAGCAACAGCGTTCGCATGCGCGCCGGTGCGGTGCCGCTTTGCTCCCCGAGTAACCGGAAGCTGTGTTCATCCAGCGCCTCGAAACGGGTAGCCTCGCCGATGCGCATGGCAAAATCCCGGCTCAGTTCAGCATACACACTGGTCGACACAAGATCGTAGGCGGGTGACAGCAGCGGCTTGTTGCCCGAATACAGCAGCGAGAAATTTTTGCCATGCGCATCTTCGTTGCCGATCAGCAGGTTGAACACTACCCGCTTCAGCAGTTCGACAATGTCCCTGGCGGGCATCGCCGAATAACGGCGCACCGTATCAAACAATTGCGCCATGCCCGGCCCGCCGTCCTGCTCGTATTTCCGGGAGGACACGATGCTCAGTGCCTGGCAAATATCTTCCTGATGAATACGCCCCGTATCACGGCGATCATAGCGGGCAATCTGCAGACACACCCCCGGCTCCCCGCCGTAACCGAGATAAGACCGAAGGGCCACCTCCGCGACATTCAGCCCAGCCAACCCGGCAGCACGCATGCACAGAAATTCATTCTGCGGCAACCCGATGAAACGTGGCGACAGCGGCTTGAGCAAATGGGTGGAGGGTTTCGAGAGCGGCAACCGGACGGCTTGCCCATCGTTGATCACCGGCAACTTCTGTTGCGCCCCCGCGAGACTCAAACGAGGGCCGCCGGCCCGGTCCGCAAGGAACGGGTGCAAGGCCGATTCTTCCAGTAACCGCCCCAGCGCCCGGTCATCCAGTGGTGCATCGTGAAACGGCGACACCGCGTCCGCCTGCCGCCCCTCGGCGGACAACGACACCGCCCCCGCCACATCCCCGCCAAGGCGCGCCAGCAAGCCGGGAATATTCTGCACATCGGTGCCCAGGTCATCCGCAATCAGATGACGCAGCAGCCCCTCCGGCAGCAGGTTCTCAAACCATGGAAACGCAACACGGTCGGGATACGCCTCCTGGCGCAAAGGCATGGAGACCGACAACGCAAGCCCTGCGTGGGCAACATAGGAGGGCAAATACTGAAAAGTGAAGCGATCCTGCTGATCAACAGACAGCTCACCACACGGCACATCGCCCAGGGTCACATGCAGCTTCATGGCGTCAGATCGTCTCCGCCATCGGGTGCGGTCAGTTGCACCTCAATCCCCAGCGCAGCCAGCACCCGCAACGTCAGCCCAAGCGCCGCCGTCGATTTTCCATGCTCCAGATCGTGCACAAAGCGGGTGCTGACATCTGCCGCAGCCGCCAAAGCCTGCTGCGTCAGATGCTGGTGCTTGCGGACCCGGCGCACGAGTGCCCCGAGAGTGGTGCTGTCCATACATTACTCAATCAGCGCGATCGCACATATTAATGGCAGAAAGCACACTGAAAGGCAATATCTGCGCGAACGCACATATTTCACAAAGCAGGTGGAGAATTCAGCCATAATCTGCGCGATCACGCAGATTTCAGGCATGCAGGGTCATGCCTTAAAGCCCCCCACTGCAATTGATGGTGCCGCTTCCCAGAGCAAGTAGGGTGGGTAGAGCCAAAG
>NZ_AQOR01000036.1 GCF_009846755.1 Alcanivorax sp. S71-1-4 | reverse complement strand
CACCCCGGCGCCGCCAGCGCGCAGCCCGTCTGCCACCAGTACACCGTCGGGCACCGGCGCTGTGACCTGGCGCTGGCCGGCGAACGGGCAGTTGATCAGCGGCTTTTCCGCTGCCGGCCAGCGCGGCATTGCCATCGCCGGGCGTGAGGGCGACCCGGTGCTGGCCGCCGCCGATGGGGTGGTGGTGTATCGCGGTAACGGCCTCACCGGCTACGGCAACCTGCTGATCATCAAGCACAACGACCGCTGGCTGTCGGCCTACGCGCACAACCACGACATGCTGGTGCGCGAGGGCGAGCGCGTGCGCATTGGCCAGCGCATTGCCAGCATGGGTGCCACCGGCACCTTCCGTACCCAGCTGCATTTCGAAATCCGCCGCGATGGGCAGCCGGTGGACCCGACCAGCCTGTTGCCAAAGCGATCCTGACCATGACCGTCACCCCGGAAGAAGCATCCCGCCTGTTGCGCCGCGCCACGCTGGCCTCCGTGTGCGTGGCGCTGATCCTGATCACCGCCAAGGCGCTGGTCTGGTGGCTCAGTGGCTCGGTGGCGTTGCTGGCCTCGCTGATGGACTCCCTGATGGACGGCGCCGCCTCGCTGGTGACGCTGTTGGCGGTGCGTTATTCGCTGCAACCCGCGGACGCGGAACACCGTTTCGGCCATGGCAAGGCCGAGGCACTGGCCGGGCTGGGCCAGGCAGCGTTTATCTCGCTGTCGGCGGTGCTGCTGGTGGTGGAGGGCACGCGCAAGCTGTTGCATCCGCAACCGGTGGAGGCCACCGGCCTGGCCATTGGTGCGATGCTGCTGTCGATCGCGCTGACCATCGCGCTGGTGGGTTATCAGCGCCACGTGGTACGGCGCACCGGTTCCACGGCGGTGGCCGGCGATGCGCTGCACTACGCCAGCGATCTGGCCATGAATGTGGCCATCATCGTCGCCATCATCGCCGCCGGCTTTGGCTACTTGCGCGTGGACGCGCTGGTGGCCCTGGTGATCGGGCTGTATATCTTTATTTCGGCAATGCGCATCGGTTTTGCCGCCGTGCAATTGCTGCTGGACCGTGAGCTGGACGATGCCCAGCGCACCCGGATCAGTGCTCTGGTGGCCAGCCATCCGGACGTGCTCGGTTTCCATGACCTGCGCACCCGGCAATCCGGGCGCACCCAGTTCATCCAGGTGCATGTGGAACTGGACAAGGACCTGTCGCTGGAGGCGGCGCACGCCATCATCGCCGATGTGGGACGCTCGCTGCGCGAGGCGATGCCGACGGCCGAGGTGATCATTCACCCTGACCCGGTGCCACTGTCGAAGGTGGTGCCGGTGGGGAGCGGCCGGACGTCGGAGGTCTGACACCGGTAGGGTGGGTAGAGCGAACGCGAAACCCACCGGGTCCATGCCTGTTATTCACTCCCGCAAAACCATCGAAACTGCCCTGCTTCGGAAGGTAGGAAGGTAGGAAGGTAGGAAGTTTCGATGGTTTTGTGGGAGCAGTGTGCCGCTTGGACGTGGTGGGTTTCGCGTTCGCTCTACCCACCCTACGGCCCGCTTGGCGGCTTCAGAAATCGCCGCTCTTGCTTGCCAGTGTCGGCGGCATCTCGCTGGCTGGCGGTGGTGGCCAGCCGCCCAGGTCGCGCCAGCGGTTGACGATGGTGCAGAACAGTTCCGCAGTACGGGTGGCGTCGTACAGTGCCGAGTGGGCCTGGCTCTGGCTGAACGGGATGCCGGCCATCTCGCAGGCGCGCGCCAGCACCGTCTGTCCCAGCGCCAACCCGGCCAGGCTGGCTGTATCAAAGCAGGAGAACGGGTGGAAGGGGTCGCGCTTGAGGTCGTTGCGGACCACAGCGGCCTTGAGGAAATCATGGTCGAAGAAGGCGTTGTGGCCGACCAGAATGGCGCGCTTGCAGTGATTGTGCTTCACCGCCTTGCGCACAGCCTCGAACACGCCGCGCAGGGCCATTTCCTCGGGTACCGCGCCACGTAGCGGGTTCCAGGGGTCAATGCCGGTGAAATCCAGCGCGGCCTGGTCGATATTGGCACCTTCGAACGGGTCCACATGGTAGTGCACCCGCTGTGCGGGGCGCAGGATGCCCTCGTGATCCATCTCCAGTGTTACCGCCGCGATTTCCAGCAGTGCATCGGTGTGGGCGTTGAAACCGCCGGTTTCCACATCCACTACTACCGGCAGGTAGCCGCGAAAACGCAGGGCGAGAGAAGGGCGATTGTCAGACATGCGGGCTCCACACAGATTGGAGGGCAATGCTACCGGAATCCGGCCCGCGTTGGCACCCGCACACGCCGGCCTGTCTGGGGCTGTCGAGGGTGCGTCGTCAGGGGTACAATGGCGCCCACTTTTCAGCTTACTGTTTAACGCGGAGTCTTCATGTCGGATATCAAGAAGGTAGTGCTGGCCTATTCCGGTGGCCTGGACACCTCGGTGATCGCCAAGTGGCTGCAGCAGACCTACGGTTGCGAGGTCGTGACCTTTACCGCCGATATCGGCCAGGGTGAAGAGGTGGAGCCGGCCCGTGCCAAGGCCGAGGCGATGGGCATCAAGGAGATCTACATCGAGGACCTGCGCGAAGAATTCGTGCGCGACTATGTGTTCCCGATGTTCCGCGCCAACACGATCTATGAAGGGGAATACCTGCTGGGCACCTCCATTGCCCGCCCGCTGATTGCCAAGCGGCTGGTGGAAATTGCCGAAGCCACCGGCGCGGATGCCGTGTCGCACGGGGCCACCGGCAAGGGCAACGACCAGGTGCGCTTTGAACTCGGTGCCTATGCGCTGACGCCGGGCATCAAGGTGATCGCGCCGTGGCGCGAGTGGGACCTGAACAGCCGCGAACGGCTGATGGCGTTCGCCGAAGAGCACGACATCCCGGTGGATTTCAAGAAAGCCGGCAAGAAATCACCGTATTCCATGGACGCCAATCTGCTGCACATCTCCTACGAGGGCGGCATCCTGGAAGATCCGTGGGCGGAAGCCGAAGAAGACATGTGGCGCTGGACGGTGAGCCCGGAAGCCGCGCCGAACGAGGCTGAGTACCTCGATCTGACCTATGTGCAGGGCGATATCGTCGCCATCAATGGCCAGTCGATGAGCCCGGCCGAAGTGCTGGCCGAACTGAACCGCCTGGGCGGCAAGCACGGTGTGGGGCGTCTGGATATTGTCGAGAATCGTTATGTCGGCATGAAGTCACGCGGCTGCTACGAAACACCGGGCGGCACCATCATGCTGCGTGCGCACCGCGCGATTGAATCGATCACGCTGGACCGCGAGTCCGCGCACCTGAAAGACAGCCTGATGCCGAAATACGCAGAGCTGATCTACAACGGCTACTGGTGGTCGCCGGAGCGCCTGGCGATGCAGAAGCTGATCGACGCCACCCAGGAATGCGTGAACGGCGATGTGCGTGTGAAGCTCTACAAGGGCAACGTGATCGTCGTGGGCCGCCGTTCCGAGGACAGCCTGTTTGATGCCAGCATCGCCACCTTTGATGACGACGCCGGTGCCTACGACCAGAAGGACGCGGAAGGCTTCATCAAGCTGAACGCGCTGCGCCTGCGCATTGCAGCGCGCGCCGGTCGCAAGATGAAGTAAGCGCGCGGCGTCTGGGGACAGACTGAACCGTTACACTCTGAAATGCCCGGCATGTTGCCGGGCATTTCAGTTTGCAAAATCTGTGCTTGGGAACCTCTGAATAACTCCCCGGTGGTTCTGCGGGCGCTACAGCATGCAGTAGCAAGGCGCGGCGCGCGGGCAATACCCCATTCGGGGCACGCAGTGGCATCGCCCTTGTCAAGCGACGCAATACCCCATTCGGGGCACAGGCGCGGCTAATGCGTGCTGTAGCGCCCGCCCTGCGGGGCTTTCCGGGCGGCACCTGCTCTTCGCCTGTGCCCCGAATGGGGTATTGCGACTTCTCGACGTAGCCCGCTATGCCTTCGAAGTCGCGCCTTGATCAGGTGCCGCCCGGAAAGCCAGAACCACCGGGGAGTTATTCAGAGGTTCCCTTGCAGTAATGCAGCGGAGACAATCAGGGCACATACTGGTTTGCGTCCGGCCTGGCCGCCGAGTGTTGAAGGAGCATTCATGCGCATACTCCACACCATGATTCGCGTTGGCGATCTGGAGCGATCCATCGCCTTTTACACCGATGTGCTGGGCATGCGCCTGTTGCGCCGCAAGGACTACCCGGACGGCCGTTTCACCAATGTGTTCGTCGGTTACCAGGATGAGGAGCATGGCGCTGCGCTGGAGTTGACCCATAACTGGGATACCGATGCCTACGACCTCGGCACCGGTTACGGGCATATTGCGCTGGCGGTGGAGGATGTGTACGCCGCCTGCGAGCGCATCCGTGAACGGGGTGGTCGTATTACCCGTGAGCCGGGACCGATGAAGCACGGCACGACGCTGCTGGCGTTTGTCGAAGACCCGGATGGTTACAAGATCGAACTGCTTGGCGGCAAGACCGCATGAGCGCGCCGGAAACAGGTCGTATCGGCTGGCGTGAATGGGCTTCCCTGCCGGGCCTGGGCATTGATGCCATCAAGGTGAAGGTAGACACCGGTGCGCGCACGTCTGCGCTGCATGCGTTCGAAGTGAAGACCTTCATGCAGGACGGCCGTGAGTGGGTGCGTTTTCGTATCCACCCGCTGCAGAACAACACCGAACTGGAGTGCGAATGTGTCTGCCCGGTGCTGGACCGGCGGCAGGTCTCGGATTCCGGTGGCCACCGTGAGGAACGTGTGGTGATCCAGGCCGATATCGACATGGGCGGTCGCCGCTGGCCCATCGAGATCACGCTGACGGATCGTGAAACGATGAAATTCAGGATGCTGCTGGGACGGACGGCCATGAAGGGCCTGCACGTGGACCCGCAGGCATCCTTTCTGTTGGGCGGCAATCAACGCGAGTCATTATGAAAATCGCCATTTTGTCCCGTAATCCCAGGCTGTACTCGACACGGCGTCTGGTGGAAGCGGGCGAGCAGGCAGGCCACGAAGTGCACGTGATCGACACGCTGCGTTGCTATATGAGCATGGTGTCGCACAAGCCGGAAATCCACTTCAAGGGCCGCACCCTGGAAGGGTACGACGCGGTGATTCCGCGTATCGGTGCCTCGATTACCTTTTACGGCTGTGCCGTATTGCGTCAGTTCGAAATGATGGGCGTGTTCCCGGTGAACGAATCGGTGGCCATCACCCGCTCGCGCGACAAACTGCGTTCGCTGCAATTGCTGGCGCGCAAAGGTGTTGGCCTGCCGGTCACCGGCTTTGCCAATGCGCCGGATGACATTCCTGACCTGATCAATATGGTCGGCGGTGCGCCGCTGGTGATCAAGTTGCTGGAAGGGACCCAGGGGATCGGCGTGGTGCTGGCGGAAACGCGCCAGGCGGCGGAGTCCGTGATCGAGGCGTTCATGGGCATGTCCGCCAACATCATGGTGCAGGAATACATCAAGGAAGCGGGCGGTGCCGATATCCGCTGTTTTGTCGTCGACGGCAAGGTCGTGGCCTCGATGAAGCGCCAGGCAAAGGACGGCGAGTTCCGCTCCAACCTGCACCGTGGCGGCAGCGCGTCGCTGATTCGCATTACACCGGAAGAGCGGGCCACCGCCGTGCGGGCGGCGCGCATCATGGGCCTGAATGTGGCCGGTGTGGATATCCTGCGTTCCAACCACGGCCCGCTGGTGATGGAAGTGAATTCCTCGCCCGGCCTGGAAGGCATCGAGAGCGCCACCGGCAAGGATGTGGCCGGCATGATCATCAATTTCCTGGAAAAATCAGCACGGCCGCACCGCACCGCCACCAAGGGTATCAAGGGATGAGTGTGGCGCCGTTCGAGCTGGGCAACGTCAGTGTCGCGCCGGGGCGCCGTGCGATTGTCGAAATGCCGGCAGCGCAGTTATACACCCAGACACCGCTGAACATTCCTGTGCATGTGGTGCATGGCCGTGAGCCGGGGCCGGTATTGCTGGTCTGTGCGGCGATCCACGGCGACGAACTCAATGGTGTGGAAATCATCCGCCGGCTGCTGCGCCTGACCGCGCTGAAAAAACTGCGGGGCACGCTGATCGCCGTGCCGGTGGTGAACGTGTTCGGCTTTATTCACAAGTCGCGTTACCTGCCGGACCGGCGTGACCTGAACCGCTGTTTTCCCGGTTCCGAAACCGGCAGCCTTGGCGCGCGCATGGCATGGCTGTTCAAGACACAGATACTGGATCGCGCCACCCATGCCATCGACCTGCACACCGGTGCCGTCTACCGTTCGAACCTGCCGCAGATCCGTGCCAACCTGGCCAGCCCGGACACCGCCGCGATGGCGAACGCCTTTGGCGTGCCGGTGGTGCTGAACTCGGTGCTGCGCGACGGCACCCTGCGTGAGGTGGCCGAGGCGCAGAATATTCCGGTGATCACCTACGAAGCCGGCGAAGCCCTGCGCTTTGAAGAAGCCTGCATTCGCGTCGGCGTGCGCGGTATCACCAACGTCATGCGGCACCTGAACATGCTGGCGGAGCGCCGCTTGCCGCACGCGCCGGTGACGCCCGCCGTGGCGGGCAGCTCGACCTGGGTGCGGGCGGAGCGCGATGGCGTGTTCCGGTCACTGGTGACACTGGGGCAGCGGATCAAGAAAGACCAGTTACTGGGCCGTATCAGCAGCCCCTTCACCAGTGATGAAATCGAGGTGCGGGCGCCCTGTGCCGGTTTGCTGGTGGGGCGTGACAACCTGCCGCTGGTCAACGAAGGCGAGGCGCTGTTTCACATCGCCCGGTTCGAAGAAGTAAAGGAAGTGGCGCAGCAGGTGGAAGCGTTTACCGCCGATATTCTCGAAGCGCCACCCTCCACCGAGGGCGACGGCCCGATCGCGCCGTGAAAAGCGTCAGACGTCCGACGTCAGACGTCTGACGCTTTCATAGGTTTGTCGCACCTGGCCGCTGACATTGTTCCGTTCCCGCTGCGGCAAATCCGCATCGTCCAGATAGCCCAGAATCACCGCATCGATCAGCGTCGGTGTCAGGTATGGCCGGTCCTGTGGCGTGCGCAGGAAATGCAGCCAGTTGCGTCGCCGCGCCCAGCGCGACATCGACCAGGGGCGCACCTTCATGTCGAGCAGGTCGATGAGGCCGAACTGCTGCATCCCGGTCACGACGATATTGCCCGGGTGCACCGAGCGAAAATACACCCCCCGACGATGCAATAGCGCCAGAAAGGTGCCGATACGGTACATCAGTTGCGGGGTGGCCTCGCCACTGACCAGCAACTGCCGCAGCGTGCGGCCGGGCAGGGGCCGGTATACTGCCACGCTGTGCGGTTCGCCGGGTATCCGGTGCAGGCTGTCCACCTGCAGGGTGGGGATGCCGAGCCGTTTCAGTTGCACCGCGTGGTGCGCAAAGCGGACCGCTGCAGGTGCCAGCAGGTCGCGGTTCAGCCAGCGCTTGCGGCGAAAGAATTTGAGGAAACGGCCGTCAGCGAGGTGCAGGACCTTGACGCCGTGATGGTCTTGCTCAATCACACGGCCCTGATCACAGAGACCGTCGAGCTGGGCACGGCTGAGCGGGTGAATGCGCATGGTGGTGGGGCTCCCGATAAGCGTTCAGGATACCCCCTGGCCTGCAGCAGGCCTCGTACCGGCCTGTAAAAATCGGTCAAACTCTGTCGGCAACTGTCGCGTCACAGGACACCACCTCAGCCTGCAGGGCGCTGTCAGCCAGAATATCTTCCAGCACCTGGGTGAGCTGTTCCGGAATCCAGTCGAACTGTTCGATGCTGTCGTCCATGGGGGCGCGCTCCGCGAAGTGATAAGGGAATTATTCACGGCGGCGCGGGGAGACACTGTTGCAGGTTTGTTGAGGTTTTTTAACGGAGGGCTGCCGGCAGCGACGCACTTTAACCCGCCCGCAGCTCGCGGCCCTGCCTGCCGCGTCAATATTCCGGTCGCTGGCTCATCGGCAGTTCACACAGATCCTCGATGATGCAACTGCCGCATTTCGGCTTGCGCGCCACGCAGGTATAGCGGCCGTGCAGGATCAGCCAGTGGTGGGCATCAACGAGGAATTCCTCCGGTACCACGCGCAGCAGGCGCTTTTCCACTTCCAGCACGTTCTTGCCGGGGGCGATGCGGGTGCGGTTGGAGACGCGGAAGATGTGGGTGTCCACGGCCATGGTCGGTTCACCGAAGGCGGTGTTGAGCACCACGTTGGCGGTCTTGCGGCCGACGCCGGGCAGGGCTTCCAGTGCGGCACGATCACGAGGTACCTCGCCAGCATGCTGCTCGACCAGGATGCGGCAGGTCTTGATGACATTCTCGGCCTTGCTGTTGAACAGGCCAATGGTCTTGATGTATTGCTTCAGCCCGTCCACGCCCAGGGCGAGGATGGCCTGCGGCGTATTGGCCACCGGGTACAGCTTCGCGGTGGCCTTGTTGACGCCCACATCGGTGGCCTGCGCGGAGAGGATCACCGCAATCAGCAGCTCGAACGGGCTGCTGTATTCCAGTTCGGTGGTGGGGTTGGGGCGCTGGGCACGCAGGCGGCGGAAGATCTCTGTCCGTTTTTCCCGGTTCATCGGCTCTACTGGCTGGCTTGCACAAGGGCGCCAGTATAGCAGCCGCGCGCCCCCGGTGGGCGGGATCAGTCCGTGATCACCTTGCCGTTTTCCACCCGCAGGCGGTCGCCGGGCTGCTCCTTCATTTCCACCGTGCCTTCCTCGTCGCCGAGCAGATAGGTGACCTCGTAACCGACGGTTTCGCTGCGGGTTTCATTCACCATCTCGCAGCGCTGCTCGGTGCTGGTGACGACGTTGCGTTCCTGCATGCCTTTCTGGATCTGGTTGCCGGCATAGCCGCCAGCCACGGCGCCGCCAGCGGTAGCCAGGTCCTTGCCACTGCCACCGCCGAACTGGTGGCCGACCACACCGCCGACCACTGCACCCAGGATGGTGCCGGTGGCGCGGGCGCCGTCGCGGGGTTCGGCCTGTCGTTGCACGGCGACATCGCGGCAGACTTCGCGCGGGGTGTCCACCTGGCGCACGATCGGCTCCACGTGGGTGACGTCGGCAAAGGCGGGGGCATCGTTCTGCTGCAGGGCCTGGTAACCGCCATAGCCGATACCGGCCACGGCCAGCGTGCCGACCGCGGTCAATGCAATGATGCCTGAGGTGTTCATGGCTGCGTTCCTCTTTCAGTCCGTTTTCTGTGATGTGCTGCTTTGACTGCCAGCTTCGCGCCTTTTCGCTGTGAAGAGTTTCAAAGCTCGTAAAATGGCCGTGCGGTGCTTCACAGGCCTGCGCCGCAGCGGGACACTGAAAGCCCGTTCCAGGAGGGTTGTCATGGGTATTCTGCAAATGCCGCACGCTCGTCCCAGGGTGATCCTGATCGATTGGCATGCCACGCTGGTCGATACCCACGACGCCATGTATCACGCCGTGGACGATGTGCTGCCCCGGCTGGAAGAACTCGGCCTGTTGTCACGCCTGCTGACCCCGGAGACCTCGAAGACCTTCGAGGACGCCAAACTGGTGCATTACGTGCGTCAGCACCGCCGGCTCCACCCGAAGATCATCAGCCAGCGCAAGATTTCCCGTACCGATATCTTTGAAGTGCTGTTCGGCGATGACAGCGACGCCAAACTGCGGGCCCATCAGGCGTTCGATGACGCCTACCACCGCTACGTCGGCGCGGTGCATCCGCTCGAAGCGGACGCGCTCGATCATCTGCAGGACCTGCGTGCGCTGGGCGTGCTGCTCGGCGTCATCACCAATCGCAACCGTGCCTTCATGGAACATGAGCTGGCGCTGCTGGAAGGAGGGCGCTGGATTCCGCTGTTCGATACGGTGGTCTGTGGCAGCGACGGTGGCCGCCGCAAGCCGGCACCTGACATGCTGCTGCGCGCGCTGGATAACCTGCGCGAGGCGGGGCATGAGGTCAGTCGTGAAAGTTGCTGGTATCTCGGCGACAGCACCACCGACGTGATCGCCGCCCGCGAGGCGGGCGTGACCGCCTTGTTCTATAACGGCGCCGGGTGGGATCAGGCCTGGCTGGACAAGATCTTTCCCGGCACGGTGCGCCACCCGCACCGGCCGCATGCGGTGGTCGGCAATCTCGGCGAACTGGTGGCGCTGGCGCGGCACATGCTGGCCCAGGACATGCGCGTGACACGCGCGAAAGCACAGTAAGGTGTGGCTTGACGGGCTGTTGAAAAACAGCCTGTGCTGACCGCTTGATCAAGCGGTCAGCACAATCAGCCGCAGTACGCGATGGATTTTTCCCGCCGACTTTTACGCTCTCAATAGGCGCGCACGACGCCGTTGCGCACCGGCAATGTGTCGCCGGGCCGCTGGTCCATGCGCAGCGTGCCGGTGTCATTGCCCAGCCGGTACGTCACCTGATAACCGTCGGTGCGGCTTTGCGGTTCCATCACGGTATGGCATTGCTGTTCGGTGGTGGTGTAGGTGTTCGCCTGCTGGCGGCCGGCCTGCACACGGTTGCCGGCATAACCGCCGGCGATGGCGCCGGCCACTGTGGCTGCATCTTTGCCGCTGCCCCCGCCGAACTGATGCCCCACCACGCCGCCGATGGCGGCGCCGAGCAGGGTGCCGGCGACACGGCGTTCGTCCCGGACCGGCGCCTGGCGTTGCACCGTGACCGCTTCGCAGACCTGCCGTGGCGCCTGCCAGGTCGTGACGATCGGTTCCACATGGGTGACGTGTGCGACCTGCAGACGTGGTGCCGGTGCGGCCACCACCGGTGCCGCTACCACCGGTGCGGTCATCACCGGCGTTGTCACGGCAGGGGCTGGCGCTGTGGCTACAGCGGGTGCGCGCGCTTCTGTGGCGGGTTGTTCGGTGGTGGTCACGTCGGTCTGTAACGGGGTGCGGCTGAGGCCGGCCTGATAGGCCCCGTAGCCAAATCCGGCGAGGCCGAGCAGGCTGGCCACGGCCAGCGCAGGGAGAGCGATGCGATTGTCCATGTGAAAGCTCCTGTACGAGGCGGGCAACCGGCCCGCAGCGTTATTGCGCGCCGGCATCGTGCAGGAAATGTGGAAGGAAAATGGTTTTCGCGGACGTGCTCAGGCGACCTTGCCCGTGGTGCGTACTCGCCGGGACGCGGCCGCATCCCCGGGTTGCCGTCGTCTGGCAGCGTCTTTCAAGTGCTTGTCGATGATGTTCTTGCCGGCAATGATCAGCCCCAGTCCGAGGAAGGCGCCCGGTGGCAGGATGGCGACCAGGAAGCCGCGATAATCGTCGATCAGGGTGATCTGCCAGCCGCGTGCGGCGTCGCCGAACAGCAGGTGCATGTTGGCAAGCAGGGTGCCTTCGCCGACCAGCTCGCGCAGCGCACCCAGCAGCAGCAACACCACCAGAAAGCCGGCGCCCATCATCATGCCGTCCAGCATGGCCGGCAGTGGCGGATGCTTCGCTGCGAAGGCGTCGGCGCGGCCGAGGATGGCGCAGTTGGTCACGATCAGCGGAATGAAAATGCCGAGGATTTCGTACAGTTCAAAGGTGTACGCCTGCATCACCATTTCCACCACCGTGACCACGGCAGCGATGATCATCACGAACGCCGGCAGGCGCACGGCGGGGGTGACGAAGCCACGGATCAGCGACACCGCCAGGTTGGACAGCATCAGCACTGCCATCGTTGCCAGGCCCAGGCCGAGGGCGTTCACGACCGAGCCGGTAACCGCCAGCAGCGGGCACAGGCCGAGCAACTGCACGGTGGCCGGGTTGTTTTTCCACAGGCCGTTCAGCGCGATGCCGCGATAATCGATGTCACTCATGGCAATGCTCCAGGCTGCCGGCCGCCGCCGCCGGCATGGCGAACAGTGTAGCGCTGTGGGTGCGGTAATAGTTCAGCGTGCGATACACGGCGCCGACCACCGCACGCGGGGTGATCGTGGCGCCGGTGAAGGCATCGAAGTCGCCGCCATCTTTTCGCACGGCCCAGCCGTCATCAGCGGTGTTGGCCAGCGAGCGGCCGTTGAAGCCGAGCATCCAGTCGGATTTGCGTGTTTCGATCTTGTCGCCCAGGCCCGGGGTTTCATTGTGTGGCGGCACCACGCGTACGCCGGTGATCTCGCCATCCACGGTCACGCCCACCAGCAGGGCGATGGCGCCGCCGTAGCCGTCCGGTGCCACGGTTTCCAGCACCGCGCCGCTCGGCGCACCGGCCTGGCGGGCGCGGTAGATATGCCGTTCACCCCGGCCCAGCGTGGCATCGGTGACGATGATCTGATCGGCGAGCAGGTTGTTGTCGGCCAGCGACGGGGGCAGCACTTCGTGCAGCGATGCTTCCAGTGCCTGCTGCCGGTTGCAGGCTACCTGATCGCGGGTGCGGTCGTTGGTGAACGCCAGCATGGCGGCGGTGGCGACGGCGAACAGGCCGAGGATGAGGGCGTTGCGGGAAATCGCCAGGCCGATCAGGTTCGGTTGCTCGCTCATCCGCCGATGCCCCGTTTCGGTTTGCTGTGGCCGTAGCTGCGCGGCTGGGTGTAGTAATCAATGGTGGGTGCGGCCAGGTTCAGCAGCAGCACGGCAAACGCCATTGCATCCGGGTAGCCACCGAAACTGCGGATGACCCAGATCAGCACGCCGATCAGCGCGGCGTAGATCAGCCGGCCGGTACGGCTGGTGGCGGCGGAGACCGGGTCGGTGGCGATAAAGAATGCGCCGAACATGGCCGCGCCACTGAACAGGTGGAACAGCGGGCTGGCGAAACGCGCGCTGTCATGCAGCCAGAAGGGCAGCGCACACAGGGCCAGGGCACCCAGCAGTGCGGCGGGAATATGCCAGGTGATGACGCGGCGCCAGAGCAGCCACAGGCCCCCTGCAAGAAAGGCGAGGTTGACCCATTCCCAGCCCAGGCCCGCGAACGTGCCGTGCAGCGCGGGCTGTGCGGCCAGCGCGGCGGCATCGCCGGCCCAGGTGCGGAGACTGTCCAGGGGGGTGGCACCGGTGAGGGCATCAATGCCGTGGTCACGGCCCAGGAACAACTGCAGCGAGGTGGCCAGGTCCGGCGCCTCGAACGGTGGCAGCCAGCGCGTCATGTCCACCGGAAAGGAAATCAGCAACAGCACATAACCGGCCATGGCCGGATTGAACGGATTCATGCCCAGGCCGCCGTACAGCTGCTTGGCAAAAATGATCGCAAAGCCGACGCCGACCAGGGTCAGCCACCAGGGCGCGGTGGGCGGGATCGCCAGTGCCAGCAGCACGGCGGTCACCAGTGCGCTGCCATCGGCCAGATGGAAACCGACCGGCTTGCCGCGCAGACGCAGCACGGCTGCTTCGCAGGCGAGGGCGGCGGCGCAGGCCCAGACCACGTTGATCAGGCTGCCCCAGCCGAACAACCCGCACAGCACGGCGAGGCCAGGCAGGGTGGCCAGCAGCACCTGCGCCATGACGCGCTGGGTGCGTGACGGGCCGGTGGTGTGCGGAGAGGTGACGCTGATCAGGTTCATTCGCCCAGGCCCTCGTCGTCGACGGCCTGCTTCAGTGTGCGAGCGGCTTCCAGCGCGGTCTGCTCCAGCGCGGTGAGCTCCTGTTGCAGCACGCTGATTTGTTCTTCGTCCCCGGCTTCGCGGGCGGCGGCCAGCGCGGCGCTTTTTTCGCGCACCGTGCTTTCGGCACGGGCGGCGTTGAGTTTCAGGGTTTTCAGGTCGGTGCCGGTGCGGGCCTGGATGCCGGCCTTGGCGGCCGTCACCAGCACGTCCAGTGCGGCGCGGGCCTTGTCGGCTTTGTCGCGCAGTTTGTCCACGCGCGTGCGCAGGGCATCCAGTTCGGCCACGTCGCCACTGCGCTCGGCGCGTTCCAACGCGGCGGCGGCGTCCTTCCACTGTTTGTTGGCCATGTTGTAGGCGGTCTTCAGCGCCTTCATGCGCTGGTTGCGTTTTTCGATCTCGTCATCGCCGGTGGCCGCAGGCGCGGGGGCTGCCGGTGGGGCTGGTGGTGGTGTGGCCGGGGCCGTCGCCTTGGCGTCACGCAGTTCGGCTTTGAGCCGGTCGGTTTCAGGCGCTCGGCCTCGGCGCGCAGGGCATCCAGGTCCCCGTCACCGCTGGCCTCGGCTTCCTTGGCGGCTTTCACGGCAGCTTTGTAGGCGGAGGAGGCGTCGGCGACGGCTTTTTTCAGTGCTGCGACAGGGTCTTCCTGTACCGGGGCGGCAACCACGGCAGGCGCGGCCGCCTTGGCGTCACGCAGTGCGGCTTTCAATCTGTCCGCCTCGGCTTTCAGGCGCTCGGTGTCGGCGCGCAGGGCATCAATGTCACCGTCGCCGCCGGCCTCGACGTCTTTCATTGCCTTCACGGCGGCTTTATACGCGGCGGAGGCGTCAGCGACGGCTTTCTTCAGTGCCGGCAGCCCATCGTCGTGTGCTGGCGCCGCTGGCCCGGCGGCTTTCGCATCGCGCAGGTTGGCTTTGAGGGCGTCGGCATGGGCTTTCAGGCGTTCCGCTTCGGCGCGCAATGCCACCGCGTTGTCCGCGCCGCTGGCTTCCGCTTCTTTGGCGGCCTTGACGGCGGTCTTGTAGGCAGCGGAGGCATCGTTGACGGCTTTTTTCAGATCTGCCTGCGCGGGTGGCGCTGCGGCATCCGGCGCCTGCTTCACCCTGTTGGCGGCCAGCCGCGCCTGGCGGCGCGCTTCTTTCTCGGCCTTTTCCTTTTCGATGCGGGCAGTGCGTGCCTCGAAGCGCTCGCGGGCACGGTCCGCCTTCTGGTGCTCGGCGGCCTGCTTGCGCAGTTCAGCCTTGGCATAGCGATAGTACTGCACCAGCGGGATGTTGCTCGGGCAGACATAGGAGCAGGCGCCGCACTCGATGCAGTCGAGCAGGTTGTAGTGCCGCGCCCGGTCGAATTCGCCGGCCTTGCTGTACCAGTACAGTTGCTGCGGCAGCAGTTCGGCGGGGCAGACATCCGCGCAGGCGCCGCAACGGATACAGGATTGTTCCGGCGCCGGTTCCGGCAGCTCGGTCAGCGGCGCGGCGATGATGCAGTTGCTGGTTTTCACCACTGGCGACATGGGGTGGTCGATGGAGAACCCCATCATCGGGCCGCCCATGATCAGCCGGCCCCGATGTGGCTGGGTGACGCCGCCGGCCTCCAGCAATGCCTGCACCGGAGTGCCGATCAGGGTTTCCACATTGCCGGGCTGGGTGAACGCTTCGCCGGTCAGGGTGGTGATGCGGCGAATCAGCGGCTCACCGTGCACCACGGCGCGCTCCACTGCGTAGGCGGTGCCGATGTTCTGGCACACCACGCCGATTTCCGCCGGAATGCCGCCGGAGCGGACTTCCTTGCCGGTGACCAGACGGATCAGCTGCTTTTCACCGCCGGAGGGGTATTTGGTCGGCACCGTCATGATGCGGATGCCGGTGCCTTCGGCAGCCGCACGCATGGCGGCAATGGCTTCCGGCTTGTTGTCCTCGATCGCGACGATGGTCTCCGCCGGTTGCACCAGATAGCGCAATATCTCGATGCCCCGGATCAGCGCCGGGGCGCGCTCGCGCATCAGACGGTCGTCGGCGGTGATATAGGGTTCGCACTCCACCGCATTGAGAATCAGCTGCTCGATGCGCTGGTTGTCCCGCAGATTGAGTTTGATGGCGGTGGGGAAACCGGCGCCGCCGAGGCCGGCGATACCGGCTTCGCGTATCAGCGCCAGCAGTTCCGGGCGCGGGATGGCGCGAAAATCCGGGTGCGGATGCAGCGCTGTCCAGCGGTCTTCGCCATCGGTGTCCAGCACAATGCAGGGCGCATCCAGGCCGGAGGGATGCTGGATCGGGCGCGGTTCGATGGCGCTGATCACGCCGGAGGAGGGGGCATGCACCGGCACGCTGACCGGCCCGCTGGCCTCGGCGATTTTCTCGCCCTTGAGCACCCGATCACCCACCTGCACCAGTGGCCGTGCGGGCGCCCCGATATGCATGGTCAGCGGCAGGATCAGTTGCGCTGGCATCGGCCCGGGGCGGATCGGCGTGCCATTGGACAGCGCCTTGCGTTCCGGCGGATGAATGCCGCCGTGGAAATCGAAGCGGCGGCGGGGCAGCAGGCGCGATAACAGGCTCACCGGAGATTCACCACATTGATCAGTCGTTCGGGTGTCTTGCCCACGCCGTCGGGCCGTGACCAGCCCCAGGTCGTGAGTGTCGGCGGCACCTCGATCATGTCGATGCAGTCCACCGGGCAGGGCTCCACGCACAGGTCGCAGCCGGTGCATTCGTCAGCGATCACGGTGTGCATCTGCCGCGCGGCGCCGACAATCGCGTCCACCGGGCAGGCCTGGATGCACTTGGTGCAACCGATGCATTCCGCTTCGCGGATGAAGGCGACTTTTTTCACGTCGGCGCTGTCGGCCTCGCCGTCCAGGGGCAGCACCTCGCGGCCGAGCAGGTCGGACAGGTCCTGGATGGTCTGCTCGCCGCCGGGCGGGCAGCGGTTGTGATCTTCGCCTTCGGCGATGGCTTCGGCATAGGGCCGGCAGCCGGGATGGCCACACTGGCCGCACTGGGTCTGCGGCAGCAGTGCGTCGATCTGGTCGACGATGGGGTCGCCTTCTACCCGGAATTTTTCCGAGGCAAAGCCGAGCAGGGCGCCGAACACGACGGCCAGCGCCAGCAGCGCCAATACCGCGATCAGGATCGTCATAGCCGGATCAGCCCGCTGAAGCCCATGAATGCCAGCGACATCAGGCCGGCGGTGATCAGGCCGATGGCCGGGCCACGAAAGGCTTCCGGTACATCGGCCACGGCAATGCGCTCGCGCATGGCGGCAAACAGCACCAGCACCAGCGAAAAGCCGAGGGCGGCGCCAAAGCCGTAGGTCAGTGAACTCAGGAAACTGGCGTCTTCCTTGCGCACGTTCAGCAGCGCCACGCCGAGCACCGCGCAGTTGGAGGTGATCAGTGGCAGGAACACGCCCAGCACCCTGTACAGCAACGGGCTGGCCTTGCGCACGAACATTTCAGTGAGCTGTACGGCCACGGCAATGACCAGGATAAAGGACAGCGTGCGCAGGTATTCCAGCTCCAGCGGTACCAGGATCCAGTCCCAGGTCAGGTAGGCGAGCACGGAGGAAAGCGTCAGCACGAAGGTGGTGGCCAGCGACATGCCCATGGCCGTCTCGACTTTATTGGAGACGCCCATGAACGGGCACAGGCCCAGGAACTGAACCAGCACGAAGTTGTTCACCAGCACGGCGCTGACAAGGATCAGAACGTATTCGGTCATGGGCGGTGACGTTATCGGTGCTGTGGCCGGCCGCCACAACGGCTGGCCCCTGTTCCGGATGCCTGGCTATGCCTGCCGGTCAGGAGTACGGCAGGGGGCGTAGTATGCGGCAGCACCGGGTGTCACTCAAGCCGGTGGCCTCGTGAGACGGGCCCTGCCGGACAGTCCCGATGGACGGGGCAGCACAGTTTTCAGGCGGGGCTGCGACGGCCTGGCGGCACGGGTATGATCGGGTGAGTCTCGCTGCGCTGCACGGATGTCCCACAGGCCATGACCCTGTGGACGCACAAGAATAAGGACAAAAGGGAACGCTCATGCATTTCGAGGAATATCGCAAACTGGATGGCCTGGCGCTGGCGGCGCTGGTGGACCGGGGGGAAGTGACCCCTGCTGAACTGCTGGAGCTGGCGATTGCCCGGGCCGAGCAGGTCAACCCGGCGCTCAATGGCCTGATCATTCCCCTGTATGAACAGGCCCGGCGACGGGCCGGGCAGCACCTCTCCGGGCCGTTTGCCGGCGTGCCGATGCTGGTCAAGGACCTGTTCCAGGAGATGGCCGGCGCACCGCATTATCTCGGCAACCGCGCGCTGAAGCAGATCGGCCGTCGCGCCACCGAAGACAGCGAGCTGGTGCGCCGCTGGCTGGATGCCGGGGTCATTATTTTCGGGCGTACCAATACGCCGGAATTCGGTGCCAAGGGCATCACCGAGCCGCTGGCCTGGGGTGCCACGCGCAACCCCTGGCACACGGACCATACACCGGGCGGCTCCTCCGGCGGCTCTGCCGCGATGGTGGCGGCGGGCGTGGTGCCGTTTGCCGGTGCCAACGATGGGGGCGGTTCCATCCGTATTCCGGCGGCCTGCTGTGGCCTGTTCGGCCTCAAGCCAGGCCGTGGGCGCACACCCTGGGGGCCGCAGTTCACCGAGGCCATGCACGGCATGTCGATCAACCATGTGGTGACCCGGTCCGTGCGTGACAGTGCCGCGTTGCTGGATGCGACCCAGGGCGATGAGCCGGGGGTGCAGTTTCATCTGGCGCCGCCGGAGCGCCCTTATCTGGAAGAGGTGGGCCGTGATCCGGGCAAGTTGCGCATTGCCTTCAGCACGCGCTCGCCGATCGGTACCCCGGTCGATGTGGAGGCGGTGCGCGCGGTGGAAAACGCGGCGCGCCTGCTCACGTCGCTGGGGCACCATGTGGAAGAAGGCGAGCCAGCCATTGATAGCGAGCAGATGACGGCGGACTGGCTGCAGATGTGGTTTGCCCATTGTGCGGCCACAGTGGACGCTGTGCGTCGTGAAACCGGCTGTGATGATGATGGTTTTGAGCCCGACACCCTGGTGATGGCGGCGTTCGGCCGCAGCACCCGTGCCAGCGAGTACGTGGAAAACTATCAGCGCTGGCAGCTCTACACGCAGCAGTTGTCGGCGTTCCTGCAAGGCTACGATTTCTGGATGACACCGACGTTGGCGATGCCCCCGGCCAAAGTGGGCGAGCTGGCCACACCGGCCTGGCAGCAGGCCGGCTCGAAACTGATCCTGCGCATGGGCGCATCGCGGCTGATCCTGAAATCGGGGCTGTTGGAAAAGATGGCGCGCGAGAACCTGCGCTATACACCCTTCACGCAGATCAGCAATGTCACCGGGGTGCCGGCCATGTCGGTGCCGCTGCACTGGTGTGATAACGGCCTGCCCCTGGGCGTGCAGTTCATCGGGGATCACGGCGATGAAGGCAAACTGATTCGTCTGGCCGCGCAACTGGAGCAGGCCAGCCCATGGATGCATCGGCTGGCGCCGGTCTGAACAACAGGAAAAGCCGCCATGACGCAACACGCAGCGCCAGAGGTTCACTACCGCACCTGCAATCTGTGCGAGGCCATGTGCGGCATTGCCATTACCCACCGTGACGGCCAGATCGAAAGCATTCGCGGTGACGAGCATGACCCGTTCAGTCGCGGGCATATCTGTCCCAAGGCGGTAGCGCTCAAGGACCTGCATGAAGACCCGGACCGGCTGCGCCAGCCGTTGTTGCGCACCGAAGACGGCTGGCGGGAGATTGGCTGGCCCGAGGCACTGGACCGCGCCGCCGAGGGTCTGCGGGCAGTGCAGCAGGGGCATGGTCGCGATGCGGTGGCCACCTATCTCGGCAATCCGAATGCGCACAGCCTCGGTAACATGCTGTTCGGTCGCACGCTGCATCAGGCGCTGCGGTCCCGGCAGCGGTTTTCGGCCACATCGGTGGATCAACTGCCGCACCATATCGTTGCCCACCATCTGTTCGGCCATCAGTTGCGCCTGCCGGTGCCGGATATCAACCGCACGGATTTCATGCTGATACTGGGCGCCAATCCGGTGGCCTCCAATGGCAGCCTGATGACCGTGGCCAATGTGAAACAGAAGCTGAAAGACGTTCTGGCCCGGGGCGGTGAAGTGGTGGTGATTGATCCGCGCCGCACGGAAACCGCTGACATCGCCAGTGCGCATCATTTCATCCGGCCGGGCAGTGATGCGCTGCTGATGCTGGCGATGCTGCATGAGGTCTTTGCCACGGGCCGGGTGAAACAGGACAGCCGCGCGCTGCAACTGTGCGACGGTCTGGACGAGATCGCCGCGGCAGTGGCCGACTGGCCGCCGGAGCGAGTGGCGGCACACACCGGCATCAGCGCTGAGGTGATCCGGGATCTGGTGGCGCGTTTCTGCGCCGCACCGCGTGCTGTCTGTTATGGCCGTCTGGGCGTGTCGGTGCAGGAGTTCGGCCTGCTGACGCAATATCTGGTGACCCTGTTCAATATAGTAACGGGCCGTCTGGATGAAGAGGGGGGTGTGATGTTCACCCGCCCGGCGGCGGATATTCTTGGCTACACCGGCCCGGGCCGGCTCGGCAAGCACCACACACGCGTGCGCGGCCTGCCGGACTTCGGCAGCGAGTTCCCGGTGTCCTCGATGGCCGAGGAAATGCTGACGCCGGGTGAAGGCCAGATACGCGCGCTGGTGACAGTGGCGGGCAACCCGGTGCTGTCGACGCCGAATGGCGAACAGCTTGACCGCGCGCTCACGCAACTGGATTTCATGGTCTCGATTGATTTCTATCTCAACGAAACCACGCGCCACGCTGATCTGATCCTGCCGCCGGTGAGCCCGCTGGAGCGCTCGCATTACGATCTGGTCTTCCATCTTCTGGCGGTGCACAACACGGCCAAATACTCTCCGCCGCTGTTTGCGCCGCCGGAAGGCGCGATGCAGGACTGGCAGATATTCATGGGCCTGGCGGACCGGCTGCAACCGCCGCGTTCACTGCGTGACAAGCTGACACGGGCGTTTCTGCGCCGCGGCGGTCCGGACGCGCTGCTGGGGATGATGCTGCGTTACGGCCCTTATGGCCGCGGTCTGAAACCCGGCGGCATGACACTGAAAAAACTCCGCCGGACGCCGCACGGTGTGGACCTTGGCCCACTGAAACCCTCGCTGCCGCACACGCTGCGTCATCGGCGCATCACGCTGCGCCCGGATTTCTATTTGCCGGACATCGAGCGGTTGCAGAAGCACTTTTTCTCCGGGCAGGCCCCCGGCGCGGACACCACATTGCTGATCGGCCGGCGTCATGTACGCAGTAATAACTCTTGGCTGCACAATAGCCATCGTCTGGTGAAGGGCAAGTCGCGCTGCACGCTGATGTTGCATCCGCAGCATGCACAACAACTGGGCATCAATGATGGGGACCCGGTACAGGTGCGCTCGCGAGTGGGACAGGTGACGCTGGTGGCGGAAGTCACCGACGCCATCATGCCCGGTGTGGTCAGCATTCCGCATGGCTGGGGCCATCAGCGTGAGGGTGTGCGGCAACGTATTGCCCAGGCCAACGCCGGTGTCAGTGTGAACGATCTCACCGACGATCAGCGCATTGATGTGCTCAGTGGCAATGCGGCACTCAATGGTGTGCCGGTGACACTGGCGCGCGCTGTCTGAGCCGTGTCGGGTGGCGCTTGCTGCCCGGGTTGGTTATGGTGCCTGCTCACCAACGAGAAAGTCACCATGCCGGTATTGTGCGGCGAGGGTGGCGATTGAGTGGAGAGCCATGCTTGCCAGACAACGGGTTTACCTGATTTCCGCCAGCATCATTGTCCTGCTGGTCATTGCCGGTGCGCTGTGGCCGGCGCAGTTTGCCAGCTCTGCCGGCCTGATTCTGGATCGCCTGAGTTATTATTTCGGCTGGTTTTATCTGTTGGCGATTTTCGTCTTCATCGTGTTTTTGCTGTGCCTGGCCTTCGGACGTTATGGCAAGATCCGTCTGGGGCCGCAGGACAGTACGCCGGATTATTCCTTTTTTTCCTGGATCAGCATGCTGCTTTCCGCCGGCTTTGGCGTTGGGCTGGTGTTCTACGGCATGGCCGAGCCGATGCAGCATTACCTGACACCGCCGCACGCGCTGGCCGAGGCATCGTCGCCGGAGGCAGCGGAACTGGCGATGCGCTACAGTTTTTTCCATTGGGGTGTCAATCAATGGGCCGCGTTTGCGCTGGTGGGATTGATCATCGCGTTTTTCCAGTTCCGTAAAGACCGCCCCGGCCTGGTGTCGAACATGGTCGAACCGGTGTTGCGCAAGGTGCGTTATCAGAAGCCGATTCTGAACGCACTGGATGTGCTGGCGGTCGTGGCCACGGTGATGGGCATTGCCACCTCCATTGGCCTGGGTGTATTGCAGATCAACAGCGGCATGAGCAGCGTGTTCGGTGTGCCCGCCACCTTTTGGACCAAGCTGTCTATTCTGGGCGCCATGTTCGTGGTCTACACACTGTCCTCGTACTCCGGGCTGGACCGCGGCATCAAGTGGCTCAGTAACCTGAACGTGGGCATGGCGCTGTTGCTGATGCTGTATCTGCTGGTCACCGGGCCGACCGTGTACATCATCGACGGCTTCGTCAACGGCATGGCCGGGTACCTGGGCAATTTCATCGAAATGAGCCTGACCCTGCCGCCCGCTGACAAAAGTGGCTGGATGAATGAATTCACGGTGTTCTATTGGGCCTGGGTGATTGCCTGGTCGCCGTTTGTGGGCACGTTCATCGCGCGGATTTCCCGTGGCCGCACCATTCAGGAATTTGTGATCGGCGTGATGGTGGTGCCGCCGCTGTTTGCCTGCCTCTGGATTGCCATTTTTGGTGGTTACGCCCTGTACATGGAAACCAACGCCGTGGCCCCCCTGGCGTCGGCCGTGGCGGAGGATGTGGCCAGCGGTCTGTTTGCCCTGTACGCCGCCTTGCCGGGATCGCTGATACTGTCGAGCATTTCGCTGTTTCTGATTTTCACCTTCCTGGTGACCTCTGCGGATTCTGCCACTTATATTGTCGCGCAGATGACCGATGAAGGGTCGCTGGAGCCGCCGCTGTACAAACGCCTGAGCTGGGGTGTGCTGATCTCCGCCATCTGTATCACACTGATTGCCGCCAGTGGCCTGCGCGGGCTGCAATCGGCGTCGCTGCTGGTGGCGCTGCCGTTCGCCATTGTCCTGTTCATGATCATGATCGTGTTGCTGCGGGAGCTGGCGGATGATCGTCGGCAGATGCTGCTGGACCTGTATCACCGTGCCGATGGCACGCCGGTGGGCGGTGATATTTTCGAGGCCGACGAGATTTGCGAACTGAGCGTGGAAGAGCGCATCAAGCGGCGCATGAAAGTCACAAACCCGAGGTTAAAGTAGGGTGGGTAGAGCCAACGGCGAAACCCACCACGTCCATGCCTGTTAATCACTCCCGCAAAACCATCGAAACTGCCTTGCTTGGCAGGCAGGTAGTTTCGATGGTGTAGTTTCGCTGGTTTTGTGCGAGCAGCGCGCAACGTCCATGCCTGTTAATCACTCCCGCAAAACCATCGAAACTGCCCTGCTTGGGTGGCAGGTAGTTTCGATGGTTTTGTGCGAGCAGTGCGCAACATGGACCCGGTGGGTTTCGCCTTTGGCTCTACCCACCCTACGGTAACATTGGCTTGATCACCGCCCGCAGCGCTGCCAGGTTTGCCCCGCAGCGCGCGGGATGCCAGACCAGACAGGTGTCATCCCGCGCAATGGCTTTCGGCAGCCTGTGCAGTGCCAGCCTGTCGCGGTCGGCGAACACATCCAGCACCGATTGCGGCACCAGCCCGACGCCGGTGCCCGCCGCCGCGCAACTGAGCATCACATGATACGAATGCAGCTCGATGCGGCGGCGTGGCGCGCCGCCGTCCTGCTGCGCCCAGCGCTCCAGCCGCGCGCGGTAGGCGCAGTCCGGTGAGAACACCAGCAGGGGCGTGTCGCCGAGATCGGCGGGTTTTTTGATCGGGCGGTGATCGCGCGCAGACACCAGCACCAGTTCCTCACGAAATACCGGCTGCCGGCTGAGCTGGTCGCTGACGGCATCGGCGGAGACGAAGGCGGCGTCCAGTTCACCGCGTTCCACGGCACGCAGGGTGGTCCACGATGGCTGGCTGACCAGCTCCAGCTGCACCGCCGGGTAGTCCACATGGAACCGGCTCAACAGGGCAGGCAGCCGGGCGGCGATGGTGCTTTCCATGCTGCCCAGGCGAAACAGCCCGGCCGGTCGCGGGTCGCGCAGCAGGTCGCGGGCCTGCTCGGCGCGCTGCAGCAGGTCGCGTGCCGCATCGAGGAAACGCTCCCCGGCGCTGTTCAGGGTGAGGCCACGCCCGCGGCGGTCGAACAGCGGCTGCCCGAGATCATGCTCCAGTTGCCGGAGCCGTACGGAAATGCCCGACTGCACCCGGTTCAGCCGCCGGCTGGCGGCCACTACGGAGCCGGTCTCTGCCACGGCCACAAAGCAGTCCAGGTCACGCAGATTCATGAATTCACCATTGATGATGAGTGCGTTCATGATAATTCAATTTACCTGAATGGCCAGCCCGCCCAGAATACTGCCCGGCCATAGGGAGAACCGCATGACGCACACAGAACGACAGGGCCTGATTGCCGGCCTGCTGGCTGTCGCCTGCTGGGCAGGGTTTGTACTGGTGTCCCGCGCGGGCGGGCGCAGCCCGCTCACGCCCTGGGACATCATGGCGATCCGTTTTGGCGTTGGCAGCCTGTTGTTGCTGCCGTTCCTGCGATCGGGGCGGTTGTGGTGGAATCTGCGTGGCCTGACGCTGGCGCTGGTCGGCGGCATTGGTTATGGGCTGGCCGTGTACCAGGGCTTCCGCCTGACCTCGGCAGTGCATGCTGCCGTGATGCTGCCGGGGCTGATCCCTTTCGGCGCCGCACTGTTCGCCGCACTGATACTGGGCGACCGGCCATCACCGTTGCGCTGGCTCGGCTTGCTGGCGATCGCCGTGGGCGGCGCGCTGATGCTCGCCAGTACCGGCGGGCACGGCGACCCTGCCGGTGATCTGTGGCTGGTGGCGGCGGTGTTGTGCTGGTCGCTGTATACCGTGCTGGCGCGCCGCTGGCAGGTGCCGGCCTGGACCGGTGCCATCACCACCGCGCTGTGGTCGGCGGCATTGTTCCTGCCGGTATACGTGCTGTGGCTGCCCGGCAATCTGGCGGCGGCTACCACCGGCGACATCCTGTTGCAGTGCGTTTATCAGGGGCTGATCGCCACGGTAGTGGCGATGCTGCTGTACCTGCGCGCGGTGAGCAGCATTGGTCCGTCCGCGATGGGCGCGCTGATGGCGCTGGTGCCGGTGATCAGTGGCCTGCTGGCAGTGCCGGTGCTGGGTGAGTCGCTGTCGGGCGTCGAGGCAATTGCGCTGGTGGTGGCCAGCGCCGGGGCAGTGCTGGCGTCCGGGTTGTTGCGGCGACGATCGTTCGTACTTTAGGGCCTGTTTACACCAAATCCATCGGCCCTGCTGGCCCTGTTTTGCCGCCCCGCAAGGCAGCCGATGCGTAGTGTGGTGGGTCCACACGAGAAGAGGCTAACGCGGCGGGGTGGCAAAACAGGGCCAGCCCTTCAGGCTCAACAGGGCCGATGGATTTAGTGTAAACAGGCCCTTAGTTCAACCACTCTGCGACCTTGGTCGCAGGGCGATCGTCCGAATGAAACAGGTTCAGCGATTTTCCTGTGTCAGTGCGGCGAATAACCGCAGAGAACGCCGCCTGATCCACGTCAATTCCCTCGATCAAACGGCTACAGTCCGGCGCCCCGCCGTGCTACCATGCGCGCCGTTCGTTCCATGGCTCGACCGTTCATGGGTTCGACAGCGGAGGCTCCCGCCGGGATGGTCGGGAAACATCGCCAGACACGGCCGGGTCACTTCTCTTCTCCCTGTTGTTCGTCGAGCGAGACTGTCATGCACCGCACGTTATGGCCGGCTGTTGTTTCCGCCTTATCCGTTCTGTTCCTTTCGTTGCTGAGTACCCCCGCCCTGGCCGCTGAAGGCCAGCTTGACCTGACCCAGACCTGGACCGGTTATATCGCCCTGGTGATTTTCGTGCTCGCCTATGCCCTGGTGATGGCCGAGGAAAAGCTGCACCTGCGCAAGTCCAAGCCGGTGCTGGTGGCGGCCGGTATCATCTGGGTGCTGATCGGCGCCGTGTACGTGAACCACGGCATGACCGAAGCCTCCGAGCATGCGTTCCGGCACACGCTGCTGGAATTCGCCGAGCTGATGTTGTTCCTGCTGGTGGCGATGACCTACATCAACGCGCTGGAAGAACGCCGGTTATTTGATGCGCTGCGTGCCTGGATGGTCCGCAAGGGCTTCAGCTACCGCACGCTGTTCTGGCTGACTGGCCTGCTGGCGTTCTTCATTTCGCCGGTGGCCGACAACCTGACCACCGCGCTGCTGATGTGTGCGGTGGTGGTGAAGGTGGCCGAGAACGACAGCCGCTTCATCAATCTCTGCTGTATCAACATCGTGGTGGCCGCCAATGCCGGCGGCGCCTTCAGCCCGTTCGGCGACATCACCACGCTGATGGTGTGGCAGGCCGGCAAGGTGCAGTTCTACGAGTTCTTCGCGTTGTTCCTGCCGTCGGTGGTCAATTTCCTGGTGCCGGCGGTGGTGATGAGCCTGTTCATTCCCAATCGCAAACCGGACACCGTGTACGAAGCGGTGGAGCTCAAGCGCGGCGCCTTCCGCATCCTGGCACTGTTTCTGCTCACCGTGGCGACCGCCGTGGCCTGTCACAGCGTACTGGGCCTGCCGCCGGTGCTGGGCATGATGACGGGCCTGGGTTACCTGCAGTTCTTTGGTTATTTCCTGCGCCGCACGTTGCCGCGCTCGCTGGAACGCAAACGTGCGCTGGCAGAACAGAAAGGGGATGAGGAAGCGCTCAAGCGCCTGGGTGGCGTGGTGCCGTTCGATGTCTTCAACCGGGTGGCGCGCGCCGAGTGGGACACACTGCTGTTTTTCTACGGCGTGGTGATGTGCGTGGGTGGCCTGGGCTTCATGGGCTATCTGGCGCTGCTGTCGGAAACGCTGTTCACGCAGTGGAATGCCACCTATGCCAACGTCTTCCTGGGCATCATGTCGGCGGTGATCGACAACATCCCGGTGATGTTCGCGGTGCTGACCATGTCGCCAGAGATGTCGCACGGCCACTGGTTGCTGATTACGCTCACGGCCGGTGTCGGTGGCAGTCTGCTGTCGATCGGTTCCGCCGCCGGTGTGGCGCTGATGGGCCAGGCGCGTGGTCACTATACGTTCATGGGCCATCTGCGCTGGGCGCCGGTAATCATGCTGGGCTATATCGCCAGTGTGCTGGCGCATATCTGGCTGAACGACAGCCTGTTCCATATTCTCTGATCTGAATCAGGCAGCAAAAAGCCCGCGGTGGATCCGCGGGCTTTTTTTTGTGGCGTGCCATCCATGGCCGCCACCCTTCGGGCCGTCGCTAACGCGACGTCAAAAATGGCTCCCGGCCATTTTTTGTGTCCGCGTGGCGTGCTTACAACGCTATCTGTGCGTGGCGTGCCAGCGTCAGCAGAATCTGCCGGGCGTTGCGGCTGACGATGTAAGGCAGGGATTGTTCGGTGGCGTGCAGCACGCTGCCGCGAATGAACAGCCATTTGGTCTGTGCCTCGCGCAGCGGGCTCTGTGCCGGGGCGTCGGCCAGCAACTGCTGCCACAGGGTGTCCATGTCCTGGCTCAGTCGGGACAGGTCGGCGTCTTCATCCTCGCTGCTCATGGCGAACGAACCGAACGGGCTGGCGGCCACCAGCATGTAGCCGCTGAGGATGCGGGCCACCTGCAGGGTGGCCTGTTCCGGCACGTCCCGGGCCTGCTGGCGGGCATCGCGGAAGATGGCGTCACGCAGGATGTCGCGGTGCGCCGAGTAGGTGGCATGCAGATAACTGTCGTAGCCGTCGACAAGGCCGGCCTGGGTATCGTCGCCCAGCAACAGCGTGCGCATGGCCCGCCATTCCGGTGTCAGGCGCTGGCGCTCCGCAGACGGTTGTGCCGCCAGATAGCGGTCCATCAGGGGTGATAACCGCTGCATGCGCGCCTTGACCCCGGCGACATGGGCGCCGTTGTCCGGCTCGTAGTGCATCATGCCGACGTCGGCGATCAGCAGGGCCAGTTGCCCGGCCATGTCGAGGCTGTCTGGTGCGGCGGGTGTCTGGGCAAGGGCCGCGCTGGCGCAGCACAGCAGCAGGCTCGCCAGCAGCTGCCTGGCGTGGTTTTTATAGGTCATGGTGTGGTCTTCTTGCATCCCCGGAAAGCGGCAAGCGTAGCAGGGAAGGCAAGCGGTACCGGGCGTTGCGGCGCCGCGCAACGCCCGGCGCCAGGGTCAATTGCCGGGGAACAGCCGCTCGGTCAGTTCGTGCAGCTCGCGGTTGATTTTCTGCCAGCCCTGTTCCAGCCGGGCGCGGGTGGCGTCCCAGGTGTCGCCGGCATGGTCACGCGCCTCGCGCACGCGCTGTTCCATGTCGGCCAGCACCTGCTCCAGTTCCGGTTTGCGCGTTTCCCAGTTGCGTCGCGCCTCCTCGCCAGCGTCGCGGGCCTGTTGTTCCAGCCGCGTCAGTTCAGTGTTCCATTGCTCGAGTTTTTCCCGGATGCGTTCGATGTATTCCTTGCGCTCTGCCATGGATACCTCCTCCGTTACGGTGCCCGCTGCTCTGCGCTGACCTTTTGCGGGGTGTTGAAAAAGCCTCAAAGAGGCTTTTTCAAGCCACCTTTGCGGCGCGGGTCCGCAAAGGTGGACACGCCAAATCAATCGCTGATGGCGCTTGATTTGGCTGACGGCTTGATTAAGCCGTCAGCACAGGCTGTTTTCAACAGCCTGCCAGCGCAAACACCGCGAACAGGCCGGCGTCGTCCTGCCAGTGCCCGGTGATGGCCAGGCCGGCCTGGCGGGCCAGCCGGCTGAAACTGTGCCGGGTGTACTTGCAGGAGTACTCGGTCAGTATGCGCTCGCCACGACGGAACTGCACCGTACGGCCGCCGCAGCGCACGTGCTGTGCATGGCGGCTTTCCAGATACATTTCGATGCGCCGCCGCCCACGGTGGTAGCCGGCCACATGGCGGAAGGCGCCGGGGTCGAACTCGCCGTCGAGCAATCGGTTCAGGTGATTGAGCAGGTTCAGGTTAAAGGCGGCAGTGACACCGGCTGCGTCGTTATAGGCTGCATGCAGTACGTCGTGATCCTTGTGCAGGTCGATGCCGAGCAGGAGTTGTCCGCCGGGACCGGTCAGCCGGGCGGCGTGGCAGAGAAAGCGTCGTGCCTCTGCCGGGGTGAAATTGCCGAGTGTGGAGCCGGGATAAAACAGGCAGCGTGGTGCCGGCGGCAGCGCCCGGGGCAGGGCCGGCATGCGGGTGAAATCGGCCCGTAGCGCGGTGACCGGCAGCCAGGGATATTCCTCCGTAAGCCGTTGCGCGGACTGGCACAGGAACTCGCCGCTGATATCCATCGGGACATAGGCGGCGGGTTGCAGGCTGTCCAGCAGCAGGCGCACTTTTTCGCAACTGCCGGCGCCGGGTTCCAGCAGCAATTGCCGGCGGCCAAGCCGTCTGGCGATGTCGCCGCAGTGCTGGCGCAGGATGCTGCGCTCGGTGCGGGTGGGGTAGTACTCCGGTTGCTCGGTGATCTGTTCGAACAGTTCGGAACCGCGCTCGTCATAGAAGTACTTGGGGCTGACACGTTTGCGCGGGCCGCTCAGCCCGGCCATCAGCTCGGCCACACTGTTGTCGGGCGGCGGGCCGCTGTCGATATAGTCGAAAGTCGGGGCGTGCAGTTGCGGCTGGGCGGTCATGGCTGTTTCCCTCTGGCCAGGCGCAGGCCGCTGAACTGCCAGCGATCCGGCGGGTAAAAGAAGTTGCGGTAGCTGGTGCGGATATGGGCGGCGGCGGACACGCAACTGCCACCGCGCAGCACCAGCTGGTTACACATGAATTTGCCGTTGTATTCGCCCAGGGCGCCGGCCGGTGGCTGGTAGCCGGGGTAGGGGCCGTAGCTGCTGGCGGTCCATTCCCAGACGCTGCCCAGCAGTTGGGTGGCGCGCACCGGGCGCGGGTGATAGTGGCCGTCGTCGGCAAAGTGGCCGTCGTCGACCCGCGCGCCGAGGTGTTGCGCAGCGGCTTCCCACTCGTATTCGGTGGGCAGGCGTGCGCCGGCCCAGCGCGCGAAGGCGTCGGCTTCATACGCACTGACGTGGCATACCGGCCGCGCCGGATCGATGGGCTGCATGCCGTACAGGGTGAAACTCTGCCAGCCGGTGTGTTCGTCATGCTGCCAGTACAGTGGCGCCTGCCAGCCTTGCTGCTGGCGGGCTGTCCAGCCGTCGGACAGCCACAGGGCCGGGTCGTCGTAGCCGCCGTCGGCCATGAACGCCAGCCATTCGCCGTTGGTGACCGGGCGCGAGGCCAGCTCGAACGCGGGCAGGAAGGCGCGGTGGCGGGGTGTCTCGTTGTCGAAGGCAAAGTCCTCCGCACCGGTGGCGCCGAGCGCGTACAGACCTTCCGGCAGGGCGTGCCATTGCAGCGGCGGAATGTCGTCGCCGCTGAGCCAGGCCCCCGGATGCGTACGATAGGCTGGCTTGAGCGGATTGCAGGAGAGGCTGTACTGGATGTCGGTGAAGAACAGTTCCTGGTGTTGCTGCTCGTGGTGCAGGCCGGTGAGCAGACGGCGTTGCATGTCCTCGTCCAGCCCGCGCGCGAGCAGGCCGCGCACTCCCTGGTTGACGGTTTCCCGCCAGGCCAGCACCTCAGCCAGAGTGGGCCGTGACAGCAGGCCGCGCTGTGCGCGGCTGAACTGGGCACCAATGCCGTTGTAGTAGGAATTGAACAGGTAACGGAAGGCGGGATTGAAGGGCGTATAGCCGGGCACACAGGGTGCCAGCAGGAACGTCTCGAAAAACCAGGTGGTGTGCGCCAGATGCCATTTCGGCGGGCTGGTTTCGGGCATCGCCTGAAGCGAATAATCCTCGATGTCCAGCGGCGCGCAGGCCTCTTCCGAACGGGCACGCACGGCATTGAAGTGTGCTGTGAGTGAGCGCTTGGCGTCCTCGGCCGTGCTGGCTTGCCGGTGCTGCATGGTCCCTCCTCAGGTGGCCGTGTGGCGCTGATGGTGGTGCTCAAGAGCCGGTATCCCTGTGTTCCTCCCGGACTATGCCCAGCCGCAGGCGAGACGGGCAACGGATTGCGTCGGGTGGCGCGCTGGTTTTACGCGGTTTTACGCCAGAGGCCCGGCGCCGGTGGTGTCCAGGGATGAAGGCTGACTTGAGCCTATGACATGCTGGTGACGGCTGCTGGCAGGAGAATGCAATGCAGATATTACTGGTACTGATGGCGCTGATGGGCCTCGTGGCGGTGTGGTACACCCACCTGCGGCTGCGCTTTCACAGTGATACGGTGCTGCAACGCCGCGCCACGCGCCTGATCCTGATTGGCGTCGGCACGGCGTTCGGTCTCATGATGAGCTATCTGTTCAGCGATGCCGGGCCGCTGGCGGGCGTTCAGCCGGGCCTGACGCCCTGGCTGGTGTTCGTCAGTGCCTTCGGTATCACGCACGTGCCGGCGGCCTGCATTCTGTTTCTCAAGCGCCAGCGTCAGCGCGCCTAGCAGAGTGTTGAAAAAGCCTCTTCGAGGTTTTTCCAGGCCACCTTTGCGGCGCAGGTCCGCAAAGGTGGGCGCGAAAAATCAATCGCTTGCCGCGCCTGATGTGCAGACAGCTTGATCAAGCTGTCTGCACAGGCTGTTTTTCAGCAGCCTGCTAGTCCCGCAGCGCGGCCACGATCTCGCAGGCGCGCAACCGGTGTGCCTGGTCGTACATGTCGCAGGTGAAGATGATCTCATCCGCCTGGGTTTGCTCGACGATCATGTCCAGCCGCTGTTTCACCCGCTCCGGCCCGCCAATCACCGCCAGTCCATACAGGTTGCCCACCGCGTCCTGCTCATGTGGCAGCCATCGCGAGGCCATGCTTGGCACGGGCGGCACCAGTTTCAGGCTGTGCCCGCGAATCAGCGCCAGCGCGCGCTGGTAGGCGGTGGTGGCGATGTATTCGGCTTCCTCGTTGGTGGGGGCGGCCTGTAACGGCACGCCCACCATCACGTAGGGTTTGTCCAGGGTGGCGGACGGCTGGAAATTGTCGCGGTAGATGCGCAGCGCCTGATGCAGCATGCGCGGCGCGAAGTGCGAGGCGAAGGCATAAGGCAGGCCGCGCTGCGCGGCGAGCTGCGCGCTGAACAGGCTGGAACCCAGCAGCCAGATGGGCACGCGGGTGTCGGTGCCCGGTACGGCGAACAGCTTCTGGCCGGGCTGCGCCGGGCCAAGCAGGGCCTGCAATGTGCTGACGTGCTCGGGGAAATCCTCGCCATCGTCTGCGCTGCGCCGCAACGCCATCAGCGTAGTGCGGTCCGCACCGGGCGCGCGGCCCAGCCCCAGGTCAATGCGGCCGGGGTACAGTGTCGCCAGCGTACCGAACTGCTCCGCCACCACCAGTGGCGCGTGGTTTGGCAGCATCACGCCGCCGGAGCCGACGCGGATGCGAGACGTGCCGGCGGCAATATAACCCACCAGCACCGCAGTGGCAGAGCTGGCCACACCGTCCATGTTGTGGTGTTCGGCGAGCCAGAAGCGCTGGAAGCCCAGGGCTTCCACGTGGCGCGCCAGTTGCAGTGAATTGGCCAGGGCCTCGGCTTCGGTGCCGGTGTCCCGGATCGGTACCAGATCGAGCATGGAGAAGGCGGTGTCTTGCAGGCGGGTCATGCACGGCTCCCGTTGGGGGCATAAAGTGCTCCGTTAATGTGGGCACCAGGTCACCGGTTCAAGCCCCGGCGGAGTATGATGACGCGCCCGCCCCGGACAGAGAGAGACTGTTTTGCACCGTTTGCAGGATACCGAGATCGACACGCGCCCCGACTGGCGCATTGTGCGCCGTCTGTGGCCTTACCTGATGGAATTCCGCGGGCGTGTGCTGCTGGCGCTGGCCCTGCTGGTGGCTGCCAAGCTGGCCATGGTGGCGATGCCGGTGGCGCTGAAATACATCGTCGATGCGCTGGAAGCGGGTGACCGTGCCACTGGCCTGCTGGCAGTGCCGGCGTTGCTGGTGGTGGCGTACGGGCTGCTGCGGCTGGCGTCGACGCTGTTCAGTGAACTGCGTGACGCGGTCTTCGCCCGCGTGGCCGAGCGCGCCATGCGGCGGGTGTCGCTGGAAGTTTTCGAGCACCTGCATCAACTGGAACTGGATTTTCACTTGTCGCGCCGCACCGGCGGGCTGGCGCGGGATATCGAGCGGGGCACCAGCGGTATCAGTTTTCTGCTGCGTTTTACCCTGTTCAATATTGTGCCGACGTTGCTGGAGATCGTGCTGGTAGCCGGCATTCTGTTTGCCGTGTTTTCACCCGGCTATGTGACCGTGGTGCTGCTGGCGGTGGTGATCTATGTGCTGTTCTCGGTGCGGGTGACGGAATGGCGCACGCGCTTCGTGCGTGAATCCAACGAGATGGACAATCGCTCGAACACGCGCGCCGTCGACAGCCTGCTGAATTTCGAAACGGTGAAGTACTTCGGCAACGAGGCGTTCGAATCACGCCGCTATGACGTTGACCTGGCCGACTGGGAACAGGCGCGCATGAAGAACCGGCTGTCGCTGGCAGCGCTGAATGCCGGGCAGGCGTTGATCATTGCCGTGACCATGACGGTGATGATGTGGATGGCGGTGCGGCAGGTGCAGAGTGGTGAGATCAGCCTGGGTGACCTGACCATGATCAATGCCTACCTGATCCAGTTGTTCATTCCACTCAATGCGCTGGGGTTTATTTACCGCGAAATCCGCCAGGCGCTGGTGAATGTGGAGCGCATGTTTTCGCTGCTGCAACAGCCCCCGAAAGTGGTGGACCGACCCGACGCAGGACCACTGCCGGAGTGCGGTGAAGGCATTCGTTTTGAACAGGTGCGTTTCGGTTACCACCCTGACCGCCAGATTCTGCGCGACGTCAGTTTCACCGTACCCACCGGCCACAAGGTGGCGGTGGTAGGCAGCAGCGGCGCGGGCAAATCCACCCTGGGGCGTCTGTTGTTCCGCTTCTTTGACGTGGATGCCGGCGCCATCCGCATCAACGGGGCTGACCTGCGCGACGTGACACAACAGAGCCTGCGTGCGGCCATCGGTGTGGTGCCGCAGGATACCGTGCTGTTCAACGACACCATTTATAACAACGTGGCCTACGGCCGGCCGGGGGCCAGCGACGAAGAAGTCCAGGACGCGATACGGCTGGCGCATCTGGCGCAGTTTATCGAAGCGTTGCCGGAAGGAGTGCAGACCAAAGTGGGCGAGCGGGGGCTGAAGCTGTCCGGTGGTGAGAAGCAGCGTATCGCGCTGGCGCGGGTGCTGCTGAAGAACCCGCCGATCCTGCTGCTGGACGAGGCAACCTCATCACTGGATTCGGTGTCGGAACAGGCGGTGCTTGGTGCGCTCAACGAAGTGGCGCGGCAGCGCACCACGCTGGTGATTGCCCACCGGCTTTCCACTGTACGGGATGCCGAGCAGATCCTGGTGATGGAACAGGGCCGCATTGTCGAGCGCGGCACGCATGAGCAGTTGCTGGCGGAGCAGGGCGTGTATGCGCGCCTGTGGCAACAACAGTCACGAGAACCTGCCGAAAGTGCGCCGTAGGGTGGGTAGAGCCAAAGGCGAAACCCACCGGGCCCATGCCCCTTATTCACTCCCGCAAAATCATCGAAACTGACCTGCGCGGAGCCGGGCAGTTCCGCTGATTTTGTGCGAGCAGTGCGCTACATGGACATTGTGGGTTTCGCCTTTGGCTCTACCCACCCTACCGCAATTTCCAGTGCAGGGTGCGGCCTGCTTGCCAGGGTACGACTGGCTGGCCGTCCATTTCCTGGGCGTCAGGCACCTGCCAGCTCTCGCGCACCAGCGTCACCGTATCGCTGTTGCGCGGCAACCGGTAGAAATCCGGGCCGAAGTGGCTGGCGAAGGCTTCCAGCTTGTCCAGGGCGTTGAATTCCTCGAAGAAGGTGGCGTACAGCTCCAGTGCCGCCGGCGCGGAATAGCAACCGGCGCAGCCGCAGGCGGCTTCCTTGCGGTGCCGTGCGTGCGGCGCGGAATCGGTGCCGAGGAAAAAGCGCGGGTGGCCGCTGAGGACCACCTGCTGGATCACCTGCTGGTGATCGCGGCGCTTGAGCACCGGCAGGCAGTAGTTGTGCGTGTGCACGCCGCCCACCAGCAGATCGTTGCGGTTCATCATCAGGTGCTGCGGGGTCACGCTGGCGGCGGTCAGGTCGCCGGCGTCACGGACAAACTGCACGCCTTCCAGGGTGGTGACATGCTCGAACACGATGCGCAGTGCCGGGAAACGTGTGCGGATGTCGTTCAGGTAACGGTCGATAAAGACCTTTTCGCGGTCAAAGACATCAATCTCTGACTCGGTGACTTCTGCGTGCAACAGCAGCGGCAGGTCGTGTTTTTCCAGCGCTTCGTACAGGTGCATGATGCCGGCCGGGTCGCGCACGCCGCTGTCGGAATTGGTGGTGGCACCGGCCGGATACAGTTTGGCGCCGAACACGATGCCGCTGGCGGCGGCGTCGGCAATGTCCCGGGCCGTGGTCGCGTCGGTAAGGTAGATCACCATCAGTGGCTCGAAGTCCACGCCCGCTGGCACGGCGTTGAGAATGCGCTCGCGGTAGGCGGCGGCGTGGCCGGCGTTGATGACGGGGGGCACGGTATTCGGCATGACGATGGCGCGGCGAAACACGCGCGCGGTGGCCGGGACGGTCCCGTTGAGCATGCCGCCGTCGCGGAAATGCAGATGCCAGTCATCGGGGCGGGTGATGGTCAACGTCTCGGACATGGAAACCTCGCAGGCGCGCTCTGGGGGTGCCAAGGATACATCCCCCGGCAGCGGTCGATAAGGGCAGATTTTAACCCCTTTTGCAAAGACGCCTGCCGGATTGCGGCATGCTGGGGGTGAAGACGCCGGAATGAAGGAGGCTTTCCGTGACCATTAACGTGGATACCGCATTTATCGTTGCCCTGCTGTCGCTGCTGGCGGGGGTGCTGATCCTGATCGTGCCACGCCTGCTGAATTACATCGTGGCCTTCTATCTGATCCTGGTCGGGCTATCCGGTCTGTTGGTCTATTTCTAGGAAAGGGGGGTAGGGTGGGTAGAGC
>NZ_AQOR01000035.1 GCF_009846755.1 Alcanivorax sp. S71-1-4 | reverse complement strand
GAGGGTGCGGCTGCCAGTCCGGCGTGAGCCAGTCTGCCAGGGCCGGCAAGCCTTCCTTCGGGTGGCGCGGGTTCATCGTTCGTATTCCAGGTCGGCGCGCAATACGTCCAGCAGCGCGCTCAGATCCTCCGCCAGCGGCGCTTCGAATTCCATGTATTCGCCGCTCTCCGGGTGGATCAGCCCCAGCTTGCGGGCGTGCAGTGCCTGGCGGCGGAAGCCTTGCAGGGCCTCGCGCAACTCGGGTGATGCGCCGGCGGGCAGCCGCATGCGGCCACCGTAGACCGGGTCGCCCACCAGCGGGTAGCGCACGTGGGCCATGTGCACGCGGATCTGGTGGGTGCGGCCGGTTTCGAGTTGCACACGAATGTGGGTGTGGCCCCGGAACCGCTGGATCAGACGGTAGTGCGTCACGGCGTTCTTGCCGCTCTCGACCACCGCCTGTCGCTTGCGATCCTGGGGATGGCGGCCAATGCGCGCATTCACGGTGCCGCCGCCGGTCATCACGCCCACAGCCACGGCTTCGTATTCGCGGTACAGGGATTTGTCCTGCAGCTGCTCCACCAGGGACGCATGGGCCTCCAGCGTGCGGGCCACCACCATCAGGCCGGTGGTGTCGCGGTCCAGGCGGTGCACGATGCCGGCACGCGGCAGGCTGGCCTGGCGCTCGTCCAGGTGCAGCAGGCCGTTGAGCAGGGTGCCGTCGTGATGGCCGGCGGCCGGGTGCACCACCAGCCCGGCCGGCTTGTTGATGACGATCAGGTGTTCGTCTTCATAGACAATCGGCAGCACCACCGGCTGGGCGGTGTCGCTGACTTCGGCTTCCAGTTCAGCGTCAATCACCAGCTCTTCGCTGCCGATCAGCTTGTCTTTCGGCTTGCCGGGGCGGCCGTTAACGGTCAGGGCGCCGTTCTTGATCCAGGTCTGCAGGCGCGAGCGCGAGTAGCCGTCGAACAGCTCGGCGGCCACCTGGTCCAGGCGTTGCCCGGCGTGTTCGGGGGTAGCCCGGGCGCTGAGCTGAATTTTATCGGTGGCGGGGTGTCCCATAGCTGTCGTCCGTCCGGTACTGCCTGTGAATCGCCGGCGTTGGCCGGCGTGGATGTGGTGTCTGCCGGGCAGACTACCATAAGTCTCTGATTTTTCCGGGATGTTAAGGAAGCTGGCAGGATGTGCTTAAATAGGCCGCTTCCGCGACGGCCATTGTAACGCCAGCGACGGCAACGCCAGCAATCAAAGTCAGGTCATCATGCGCGCATACACGATTTTTCTGATCTCCGCCGCCCTGCTCGCCAGTGGCTGCTCCAGCACACCGAAGGAACGCCCCGAGCGTAGCGAAGCCCAGCAGTATGAGGAGGTGCGCAAGCAGATCGAGCGCAACAATTTCCTCACCGCCATCGACGAGCTGCGGGAGCTGGAAGCCCGTTTTCCCTACGGCGACTACGCCGAGCAGGCGCAACTGGACCTGATCTACACCCAGTACCGGGCGCTGGACTACCCGGCTGCGGTTGCTTCGGCCACGCGCTTTCTGCGCAATTATCCGGCCAACGAGCACCTGGACTACGTGCTGTATATGAAGGGCCTGTCCAACTACAACCTGGAGCGCGGCCTGTTTGACCGCATCATGCGCACCGACAAGGCCTCCCGCGACATGGATGCCTGGCGCGATGCCTTCAACGATTTCCAGGAGCTGGTGAGCCGTTTCCCCGACAGCCAGTATTCGCCGGACGCCCGCGCCCGGATGGTGTTCATCCGCAACCAGCTGGCCGAGTATGAGCTGCACGCCGCGCGCTACTATGCCCGTCGTGGCGCCTACGTCGCCGCTGCCGCCCGCGCCCGCGAAGTGGTGATTCACTATCAGGAAACGCCGTCGGTGGAAGAAGCGCTGGCGATCATGAGCCGCGCCTATCGCTCCCTCGGCGAGGCCCAGCTTTCGGACAAGAGCCTGACCGTGCTGCGCCACAACTGGCCGCAGAGTGGCTATATCAACGATGAAGGCCGCGTGGCACTGAGCTGGTGGCCGAGCGAAGACGGCGGCCTGCTGAGCCTGCTGACCTTCGACCTGCTGTAAGCGTTCGTTCGGCCCCGGCGGTTTTCAGTCGCCGGGGCGCCAGCCGTTGGTGATCGGGTAACGACGGTCCTTGCCGAATGCCCGGCGGGAAACACGTGGCCCCACGGCAGACTGGCGGCGCTTGTATTCGTTGCGGTCCACCATGCGCACCACGCGATACACTTCATCCCGGTCAAAGCCGGCACGAATCACCGCCTCGGCACTGAAATCCTGCTCAACGTAGCGCTCCAGAATGGCATCCAGCACCGGGTAATCCGGCAGGCTGTCCTGGTCTTTCTGGTCCGGGGCCAGTTCCGCTGACGGCGGCCGCTCAATCACCCGGCGCGGGATGATGTCCTGCCCGGCCTTGCGGTTGCGGTATTCCGACAGCCGATAGACCCAGGTCTTGAACACGTCTTTCAGTACCGAGAAGCCACCGGCCATGTCGCCGTACAGCGTGGCATAGCCCACCGCCATTTCACTTTTATTGCCGGTCGTCAGCACCACGTAGCCGAGCTTGTTGGAAAGCGCCATCAACAGCACACCGCGACAGCGCGCCTGGAGGTTTTCCTCGGTGGTGTCCCGCTGCGTGCCGGCAAAGCTCTCGGCCAGTGTGGCCATGAAGCTGTCGAACATCGGTTCGATGGACAGTTCGCGGTAATTCACTTTCAGCGTCCGGGCCTGGGCCTGGGCGTCCTCGCGGCTCATGCTGGCGGTGTAACGAAACGGCATCATCACCGCTTCGACACGGTCCGGCCCGAGCGCGTCGGTGGCGATGGCCAGCGTCAGGGCAGAATCGATGCCGCCGGAGAGGCCCAGCAGCGCGCCCTTGAATCCGTTCTTGTTGACGTAGTCCCGCACCGCCAGCACCAGAGCGCGATAGATACGCTCTTCTTCGTCCGGCACCGTCAGGCGCGCGCCGGCGAGCTTCAGTTCGCCGCTGTCCCGAGACACATCCACCGGGATCAGGGCTTCCTCGAAGAAGCCCCCCTGCACCACCACCTCGCCGGCGGCGTCCACGGCAAAGGACCCGCCGTCGAACACCAGTTCGTCCTGACCACCGACCAGGTTGGCATAGATGACCGGCAATTGATTATCCCGGGCACGGGCGCAGACGTGGTCCATGCGCTCGGCATGCTTGTCGGCCCGGAAGGGCGAGGCGTTCAGGTTCAGGATCAGTTCAGCCCCGGCAGCACGCGCGGCGGCCACCGGGCCGGCATGCCAGATGTCCTCGCAGATGGTGACGCCAATCCTGACACCGGCCAGTTCGAATACACGCGCCTGGTCGCCCGGCTGAAAATACCGTTTCTCGTCGAAGACACGGTAGTTCGGCAGGCATTGCTTGAAGTATTCGAGTGCCGGGGCCGCCTCGCCGGGGCGGATCAGCCCGGCCACGTTGTAGCGCACGCCGTTGCGCACGCCGGGGTAGCCCAGCACCAGCGGCACCTCGGTGTGCGCCGCAATCTCCGCCAGTGCATCGACGACACGGGTATTCAGGCTCGGCCGCAGTAACAGGTCCTCCGGCGGGTAGCCGGTGAGTGCCAGCTCGGGGAACAGCACCAGATCCGCGCCCAGCAGCCGCCGAGCCTCATTGGCCGCCGCAACGATCTTCACGGCATTTCCCTCGATATCGCCAACCAGCATGTTGCGCTGGGCAATGACCACTCGCATCCTGAACCTGCCTTTGCCTTCAGTGGAAGCGGGGATTGTACTCCGCCGTCTGCAGAAATGCCGCCCTGTCCCAGACTTGCAGCGGCCGCCGGTTCCATGGAACCTATGGCCTGCGCGGCCCACCCTGGGCAGCCCTCATCATAACAAGTTATCTGCGGAGAGCCCCTGGCATGGGACTGGTTCGAATTCTGTTGCTGGCCTTGCTGGTTTATGTGATCTGGCGCCTGATCCGCGGCGCGCTGGGCCAACGCGGTACCCCGGCAGGACGCCTTGACAGCCAGCGCATGCAGCGCTGTGAGCATTGCGGGTTGAACGTGCCGGAACAGGAATCCCTGCGCCATGACGGGCGCCATTTCTGCTGCCTGGAACACAAGCAGGCCTGGCAGGACAAACAGCGTGGCTGATTTGCTTTATATCCCCTCACCGAACCAGCGCTGGACACCGATTCGCGTTTACGCGAGCTATCGCATTGTGCTCGCCAGCCTGCTCCTGCTGCTGTTCTTCATGGCACCGGACACCACCCCGCTGGTGGGCAGTTACGACCCGAAACTGTTCTTCTACACCAGCGTGCTGTACCTGGGGTTGACCCTGCTGTCGGTGCTGTTGCCGCAAAAACTCTATCACCAGCGGCCGATGATGCCGCTGCTACCGATCCTGGTCGATATCCTGATCATGACGCTGCTGGTGCATGCCAGCGGTGGCATTGAGAGCAGCCTCACGGTCCTGATGCTGGTGACGATCGCCACCGCCAACATCATTCTTCCCGGCCGGCTTGGCCTGCTCAGTGCAGCGGTAGCCACGCTGGCCATGATGCTGGAGCAGTTCTATTTCTCGCTCGCGAAGAACGCCACCAATCCGTTTCACCTGACCGAATCCGCTACACTGGGCGTCTCGTTTTTCGCGGTGGCGCTGATCACGCGCCAGGTCGCACAGCGTCTGGCGCAAAGCGAGGCACTGGCCGCACGCCAGAATGAGGCCATCCGCCGCCTGGAAGCGCTCAACCGGCAGGTGGTGGAACGCATGCGCACCGGCGTACTGGTGTTCGACAGCTTCTTCATGGTGCAGCTCTGCAACCGTTCGGCACAGGAATTGCTTGTGCAGGTGGAAAGCCAGAAGCAATTGCCGGAGGCATTGATCCAGCACTACCAGCGCTGGCTCGACGAGCCGTCACAACCGCTGCCGCCGCTGCCGGCGCGCGGCCCGCAGCCGGAGCTGGACATCCGCTTTGCGCCGCTGGAAAGCAATGATGACATGCTGACTATCATGTTCGTGGAAGATCGCGCCCGTCTGGTGCAGGAAGCGCAGCAACTGAAAATGGCCTCGCTTGGCCGCATGTCCGCCACGATCGCCCATGAAATCCGCAACCCGCTCAGCGCTATCAATCATGCGGCGGAGCTGCTTGAGGAAGGCATGGATGACCACCCGGAAGACCGCAAGCTGCTGGACATCATTCAGCGCCATGTGCGGCGGGTAAACGGCATCATCACCGACATTCTCGGCCTGTCGCGACGCGAGCCGGCGCAAGTGCAACGCCTGAGCCTGCATCAGGCATTATCCAGCTGCATCACCCGCTGGCAGGAACGCGGCCATGATCCACTGCAACTGCGCATTGATGTGCCGGAAGACCTGCCGGAAATCCGTTTTGACGCCCGGCAACTGGAACAGGTGCTGGACAATCTGCTGAACAACGCGCGGCTGCATGGCGGCGATGGCACCATCGAGATCACCGCCGGTTTCCATCCGTCCGGCGGGCTGCCATGGCTGCGCATTCGAGACTTCGGCCCCGGCGTGCCGGAAGAAGCACGCGAAAACCTGTTTGAACCTTTCTTTACGACCGCGCGCGAAGGCACTGGCCTGGGGCTGTTTGTGTGTCGCGGTTTCTGCGAAAGCCACCAGGCAAGGCTGGACTATGAGCCCGCCGATCCCGGCGCCAGCTTTGTAATAACCTTCGCTCATCCTGATCGGGTGTTTCAATGACGACAGAAAAACGACAAGTACTGGTAGTGGATGATGAAGCCGACCTGCGGGAACTGCTGGTCATCACACTCGGACGCATGAAACTCGACGCCCAGGCCGTTGGCACCGTCAGCGAAGCGCGCCGCGCATTGCAGGAAAGCACGTTTGACCTGTGCCTGACGGACATGAACCTGCCCGACGGCGATGGCATTGAACTGGTGCGCCACATCAACCAGCACATTCCGGACCTGCCGGTGGCAATGATCACCGCCTACGGCAATATGGAAACCGCGACCCTGGCGATGAAAGAAGGCGCGTTCGATTTCATTGCCAAGCCGGTCTCGCTGGATCGCCTGCGCCGCCTGGTGGACGACGGTCTCGGCATCCGCGACAAGGCCCCTTCCGGTGCCAGCCTGGAACAACTGGTGGGCGAAGCGCCCTCCATGCAGCAGTTGCGCACACAGATCGCCAAGCTGGCGCGCAGCCAGGCGCCCATCTATATCAGCGGTGAATCCGGCAGCGGCAAGGAACGTGTTGCCCGGCTGATTCACACGCTCGGCCCCCGGCACGAAAAACCCTTTATCGCCGTCAACTGTGGCGCCATTCCCTCGGAGCTGATGGAAAGTGAATTCTTCGGCCACCGCAAGGGCAGCTTCACCGGCGCCTTCGAAGACCGCAAAGGGCTGTTCCGTGAAGCAGACGACGGCACGCTGTTCCTTGATGAGGTCGCTGACCTGCCGCTGCACATGCAGGTCAAACTACTGCGTGCCATTCAGGAGAAAAGCATTCGTCCGGTCGGCGAGGCAAAAGAATTCGATGTGAACATCCGCATCGTCTGTGCCACCCACAAGGACCTGGCCGAAGAGGTGGTGCAGGGGCGCTTCCGGCAGGATCTGTATTATCGTCTGAACGTGATTGAAACCCGCGTGCCGCCGCTGCGCGAACGTCGCGAGGATATTCCGCTACTGGTGCAGCACATCATGACGCGGCTGTGCCAGCAGTGGCAGATCGATGCGCCCGCCATCAGCCGCGAGGCACGTGATGCCCTGCAGCAGTACGGTTTCCCCGGCAACGTGCGTGAACTGGAAAACATTCTGGAACGCGCCCTGACGCTGGCCGACGGGCCGACCATTGAAGTGCGGCATCTGCAACTGCGTGAGCAGACGGACGCCCCGGTCAGCAGCGGCAGCCTCCGGGAAGCCAGCCGCCCGGCGAGCCAGCCACTGGAAGACTATCTGCAGGAAATCGAAAAGCGCGAAATCCTGCGTGCGCTGGATGCCACGCTGTGGAATCGCACCGCCGCCGCCAAGAAGCTGGGCATGACGTTTCGCTCATTGCGTTACCGGCTGAAAAAGCTCGGGCTGGATCAGGGCGGCGACGATGACGACAGCGAGAACGAATAAGGCCCGGCGGGAACACAAGGCGTTGTGCCGGTCACCAGATCGGCCAGCAGCGCCGCGCTGACCGGGGCACAGACCAGCCCGTTCCGGTAATGTCCGGTGCACACAAACAATCCTGGCAGACCGGGCGCTTCACTGATCAACGGTGCCGACCGCGCGGTGCCAGGCCGGATGCCCGCCCACTGCGCGGCTGGCGGCACGGTGGCCAACGGCGCCCAGAGCCGGGCTGCGACCTGTGCAAGATGCTGGTAGGCTGCCTGTTGCGGTCGCTGGTCCGACACGCCTGGCTCAGAGGTGGAACCCGCCACCAGCGTGTGATGATCACGAGGAATCAGGTAGCCGTCGGGGGCCAGCCGGATCTCGTTCGGCACAGGCTCCGGTGAGCGAAACAGCAGCATTTGCCCTTTCACCGGACTGACATCCACGTCAACGCCCAGCGGCGCCAGCAGCGCTCTGGTCCAGAAGCCGGCACTGACGACAACCTGTGGCGCCCTGAATACCTTTTCCTGAGTATGTACCGCGTAACCGCCTGCTATCGGTTCGATAGCACTCACATACGCCGCAGTCTGGCGCACGCCCAGTACTGCATTCAGTCTGCGCAGCCCTTTCAGCATGCGCGGATTTCGCACCGACCCAACATCGGGCAACCACAGCGAGCCGTCCTGCTGCTCGACCGTGACACCATGGCGCGCACACCAGGCCAGGGCCGCATCGGGGTCCGGCTCATCCAGCACACGCATGCCGGGGCAACTGACTTGAGGATCAATACCACCGGCGGCCACGACTTCCTCCGCCAGCGCCCGGTATGTCGCCAGCGCAGGCAGCGCCAGCGCCGTCACACTGTCGGGGTAACGCCAGGGAAACAGCGGCGAAAGGATTCCACCGCCTGCCCACGACGCGGGCGGGAGCGCGGCGGCGGCATCAAGCAGGGTCACGTCCACGCCACGATCGCGCAGCACCTTCGCTGCCAGCAATCCCGGCATGCCGCCACCGATGATCAAGACATCTGCCATATGTTTTTCAGGCCTTTCGCTTACAACATCGTGAGCCTATTGCCGATACGCAGCGCGAGGGAAACGCGCCAGCATAGTGCAGGAACACAACTGCGACAGAAACGGATCAGGGACGATGCCGAAAACAGAGACAGGGCTGACCCTGCCCGAACTGATGATCACCCTGGTGGTGCTGTCAGTGGGCTGGCATTTCGGCCACAGCATGTGGCACAGCACTATACCAGCCTGGCAGGTGGTTGCCGATAGCAACGCCCTGCTGGGGCTGCTTCACCAGGCCAGGGCGGAAGCGGTCCGCGGGCAGGTGCACGTCTGTGATGATCAGGACTGCACGCGATTCGGCATCACCGGGCAACTGCGGCTGACACGTGACCCGGCACATCCGACAGCGCTTGCGGTGCTGACGCTGTCGGGGCGGAACTCGGTCAGTTGGCACAGCTTTCGGGGTGGCGAGCAATTGACGTTCATGCCCGGCGGCCGAACGCATTATCAGAATGGGCACTTTCTGATCTGTCACCCGGGCGGGGCGGCGCGCAGAGTCGTGCTGAACTGGACGGGGCGTGCCCGGATCGAACATCGCCAGGAAGACGAGACCCGCTGCATGGGACGGCAGCGGGATGCAGCGTCTCAGTGACCAGACCAGGTTTTCGGTGGGTTATCCAGATCACAGGCGGTGTCAGACGCCTCGTTCCAGCAGGTACGCCCGCGATTATCCAGCGCCATGGCGCCATCACCCGCCATCACCTGCCGGGGCCGCACGAGGATGACGTACGTACTGGACGTCAGTGTCGGCAGGGACGCAGCGTAATGCGGATTGTTGGCCAGATCCGGCGCCAGCGCGACGGTCGCGCCGTCATAGGTAAAATTCTGCGACCGGAACACTTCCATGGTACGCGCGAGGTCCATCATCTGGCCCTGCACGGCGGCGCGGTTGCCGCGCTCGACATAGCGCTGGTAGCTGGGATAGGCGATAGCGGACAACACACCGATCACGAGCACCACCATCAGCAGCTCGATCAGGGTGAAACCAGGCTGAACGTTACGCTTCATTTTTTTCCCCAACGTCATCTTGTCCCCAAAAGAAAGCGGAGCCCCGACAGGAGCTCCGGACTGTTTGCTGATCAATCCTGGGCTGGATTGACCTCTGCATCAATCAGTTCCTGGGCATGCCCGGCATCGGACTCAAACCAGCGGGTTTTGTTGAGGCCACAGCCTTTGATCTTGCCGCCGGAGTAGACCGATGTACCAACAATAAGCGCAAGGTCGCCTGCATCGCCACAGGGGTCTTCCACTTCCGGCGGCGGCTTATCCGGATCCGGTTCCCCACGGAAAACCCCGAGGTTGACGCCACCGCCTGGCCCGGAAATGGGGATGTCGATATAGCGATCGGACGGAGACACATCTCCCTGGTTTTGCGTATCCGGCGAGCCATCCTCCAGCTTGACCGTATATAGACGCCCTGTCCCCTGCACCGGCACACAATCATTGGAACGGGTCGAGGACGGCAGATAGGTCGTGAAGAACACGCGCCCCTGGAAGATGGCCGGATCACCGGAGACTTTCTCGCCATTATGTTCCAGGCTGATATACCAGCCTTTCTTCGATGCCAGACTGGAGGTCGATGGCGACGTATTGGTGGTGACATCCAGCAGGTCTGCGTGCGTGACCGGATCACTCGGGTCGAACCCTGCATCATTCACATGCAGGGCGTCGTCATCGATGACCATGTAGAAACGTTCTTGCGTGCTTTCACTCAGCGGGTGCGAGCGGTATCCCGATCCCAGCACCACTTGCAGCACGGGCACTTCATTGTGCTTGCCCAGTGCCACCACCGGCGCGTCATAGAAACGCCGGCTGTTCGCCGCCAGAGAGGAATTGTTCTCGCCACGGCCCAACTGGGCGACCACATGCACATCACTGACCAGGCTGTTGACGCCGGTATTCTCCGGATCGATATCCACCCGGAACAGCTGGCCGCCCATATCGACCGCGTACAGATGGTCAATGAAACCGTCGAAATTGAGATCCACCACAGAAACCGCCGCCGGGATGGACCATTTCATTTCGTTGACCGTACTGCCGGTTGCCTTCCAGATCAGTGCGCCGTTGTTGGCATTGACGATATAGATGGCATTGCCCAGGGTGTCGCCGGCACTCGCTGGCTGGGGACCGTCGTTACTGTCAACGTCGTACCCCCCACCAAACACCAGAACAGGCACTGCGGTGTCACCGATTTTCATTCTGGCCAGCGTCGGCTGCGACCACGTCTGGCCAAGCTCGGCGAAGTCACCGCCGCCGCCATTGATGGACCAGAGCATCTTCGGATTGGTACGGGAACTCACATCCAGTGCGTAATAATTGCGACCGCCGCGGCGCTGGCCACCGTACATGAAAATGTCGGACGCTGAACCGTCAGAATCCGATTTGCGCCAGACAGTCCAGGTGCTGTCCAGGCCCCAGGTATGGCGCTTGTTGGCGGGTGGAACCACTGGGCCATTGGCGACCCGGGCCGCCGTCTTCGCCAACTCACCCACGGGCACGAACGCGAAGTATTCTTCGCCATTCTGGGCGTTCACCGCGTGCAGCAGACCATCATTGGTGCTGACAAACACCGCGTTATCCTGCTTGGTCGGATCGCTGACTGCGTCTTCCAACGAACCGGTGTACCCGTAGTTCACCAGACGGGGGGCCGCATGCATCGGGTCGCCCCAGGACGTCATCAGGAAGTTGAACATTTCCAGCATCTGGTCGTCCGGCGCGCCCGCGCCGAGGCCATAGGCGGTGGAGCTCACACTGTCGGGTGCCGTCAGCCGGACCAGCGCGGTGCCCGATGGCGCCGACAGCGCCGTCGGTGAGCCACCCGCGGCGGGCTCGTCCAGCAGGGTGTACAGCACACGTTCCTCCACCATGTTGTCCCTGGCGCCACCCGCCCGCACATCGGAGCCATCACGCTCGGTCGACCAGAAACTGCGACTGGTATCGCCGAAAAAGCCCGTTTCACTGTCAATCGCATTGCCGTTGTTCGCGTCGACGATCTCCTGGATGACTTCATCGCCCTGACGATACTGCCGCAGGCGGTAGCGCTTCAGGTTACCGGACCATTGCGTGCGGGTATCGGGCCGGAAAACCGAATAATAAAGCTGGTCCAGGTGCTCAAAGCGGTTGAAGGTGTTCACCGCCACACCCGGCGCGGCAACCAGCGAACTGTTCTGGGTGATCGAGTTGATGATGGACGTAAAGGCTTCCTGGAGCTGGTCGGAGTTCTCGGCGCGTACGGTCATACCGTCACCCTCATTGGTGACTTCCCGCATATTGGGCACCACGCTGTCCAGGTAGAAAGCCACCATATGGGTCTGGATCTTGCGCTCCACCTGATTTCGGTCAGGGTCAACATTCCACTTCGCCAGCTCCTTCATACAGGCGAAGGTTTCACTCAGGCTTGCGCCCGTGGTGCTCTGATTGCCGACGGTATTACAGGCATGGTTTGAGCTGAAGTTCTGCCCGGTAATCGCTTCAACACTCGACTTGGATTCATTGTCATACTGCGGCTCACCATCCGTCATCACCACAATATGGTTACTTGCACACTGCTGGTTTTCCGATGTGAGCGGCGAGATATAGGTACCATTATTCATGCTGGTGGGTACGCTGTGCCGTGACCCATGGTCTGCGGTCATGCCAAGCATATAGCGCGACATTTCCGCATACGATTCACCCAGCGGGGTGGAGCCACTGGCCTGGAGACCATTGACGATATCTTTCAGCCTGTCACGCACCTTCGGCAGCAGCCGTGCCTGATCAGCCGTGGAGACGGACAAGGTCAGCGACGCACCGTTAGCAGAGCCGCCATCCACCGACCCCAGCGAGAAATAACGCCCATTTGCGTCGGCGGTACTCACCACGAACATCATGGCGCCGCCCTGCTGCCAGCTGCCATCGCCCATGGCCTCGCGCACCAGATCGGTCACATCTATCTGGTGGATCGTCTTGAAACTGCTGGTGGCCGCCGGCACCACTCGTTGAACGGAAGCGGCACTGGTCGAACGGCTGGATAGGTTGTTGCTGGAGTTCGTCATGGCGGCAGCATTGCCCAGCACGGCCTTGACCGAGAGTGTTACGCTGCCGGACTGGATAGGCACATCATAGTAGCCCGCCTGAGACCACCGGTTACAGTTGCCCCACCAGTTCCACCCGATACATTCCGATTCACGATATTCCTGCGTCCAGGCGTCGGCACCACGGACACTCAAGGTTGCACTGTTGATGTAATCCGGTGACGCCTGGCTGGTACGGGCATCAAAGGGTATCTCTGCAAAGCGGAACCCGGCGATCGCGCTATCATTGAACGGGATTGTGCTCTCGTTCAGCCGTACCACGCTGTCCCGCTGGCCGGCATCATCTGATGCGTTGGCGATGCCTTTGGTGACCGCGCCAATACAGGACAATGTGCTTTCATAATCCGGCTGGCCCGGCGTGCCTGGTACGAGCCCTGGATTCACTTCCCATTCAATGACCAACCGGGGCGCCTCATAACTGTTGTTGTTGCTGACGCGATCAAATGTATTGATCCGGCGCGTGCTGGTGTCAGCAGGGTTGGCACTGATAAACCCCAGTGCCAGGTCGTGACCACCACACCATCCCGGCTGACTGACCGCTTCCTGAACCAGTTCGGATACATCCACGGAGAAAGTACCGCCGCTCCCTGTGTAGCCACTAACGGAAGGCAGCATCCGGCCACCCTGCCAGTTTCTGCCCAGCACATCATTGCTGCTCGAGAAAGAAGGAATACCGATATCGCCCAGGTAACCCCCTACCAGATTCAGTGTGGTACTGCTGCCTTCTGCAGCCTGCAGGTTCAGCGAGGCCGACTTGACCCGCGCATAACGCGGCAGGGAAATATCACGAAAGATAAGCCCGGTCGCGCCGCCTTGCTTTCCAGCATTCGGAAAGTAAACCCGGCTATCTGATGTACTGACGGAGCCTGTCTGCTGGGCATCGTCCGACGACAGTGACACAGAGCGAGCAGTTTCCAGGGCGTCAGCCGGCTCATTCAGGCCCCGCACCGGGTACTCGATATACCCACCCGGCCAGTTACTGCCAGCGCCACCGCCGTTCTCGCTTCTCGCCAACCTCCCGACGCCAACACGCACGTTGCCGCCCAGGCTGTCGATCAGCCGTGAGAAGGCCTGCTTGAGCTGATTGATCCGTACCAGGCTGCTGTCGTTACAGGTCGAACTGGTCGCCCCACACCACGCCATACTGCCCGAGGTATCCAGCATGAACAGGATGTTGGCCTGGCCACCGCCCGCCTGCGTGGTGAAGTACACCTCTGTTTCTTCCGCATAGGCCGGGCGCGCACTGAACACGACACAAAAGAAGACCAGAAAACTCCAGCGCAATTTATCCTGAACGTATTGCATGCTCCCCCCTCGGGCAGTCGCGCCCACTTTCATTCCCTGCATCACAACTCATCTCCCGCGCGCAGCCCGAACCGCGTCATTTCCTGGACGTGGATTTCGGACAGATTGAAGGCCGGAATTTCCGCTTCCGCGACGGTGATAAAATCATAGAAACCAAAACTGGTGGTTGAACTGCCGGCCGAACTGATCTGCGTCCCCGGAGCGGCTCTGACATTGCGCTTCACGATCGTCCGGGAGCCTGCCTTCACACGGCTTCTGGCATCCAGGAAATCATCGGCACCACAGGCCCCCACCACGCTGGGGTTCGCCGCCGTGACACAGCGTTGCTGCACATCCACCACACCTTGTGAAAGCTGTCGCATGGCCCGACCAATCACGTGATTGGGCAGATCCGAGTTTTCATCAATGGCCTCGATCACCACCGCGTTGATGGCCGATTCTGCGCCCTGGAAGACCATGACGGAGGTTTGCGCCCCCAGCGCCACCCGGGCATTGAACATGCTGGTGCGCATGGCCGTGATGCCCAGCACCGAGATAATCACCAGCACCAGCAGCGCAACCATCAACGCCAGGCCGTGTTCTTTTTGAGGCATCGAAACAGAACGGCGCATCAGATCTTCTCCCAGTCCTGGTTACGTATGGCCACGGTGGTGGTGAATAACCGGCGCACACGTGGGTCTTCCAATACGCCCTGGCCCGCATTGAGGACCTGGTCCAGCACCGTGAAACCCACATTGCTTTCTGTGAGGCCGACCACTTCTTCCTCCGTGCGCACCAGCAGGCCGATGCGCACTGCCACTACAATATCGCTCGCGCCAAGCTGGCTGGCCTTCAGGTAATTGCCTGCAAACGGCACACCGTCCTCGGCCGGCTCGCCACTCACCGACCGGTCCACCCCGTAGAGCACCTGGAAGCTGTCCACACCGGCAATCAGCGCCGAACCGGTACTGCCGGCGTCCACACTGCCCTGGCAGAACAGTTCGCGCACACCCTCGGCGTTAACCCGCACGTCATAACGATTGGTAATCAGGGCAGGCGATGCCTGGGTCGCGCCCGGTGCCACGTCCCCTTCGCAATCGCGTATGCCGTAAAACTGGAACACCAGCACGTCCTGAACCGTGCCATCCACATTGGCGTTATCCGCGATAGACGCTCTCACAATAGTGTTAGGGCGTATCAGGCCGGGCGTGGGCGTGCCAGCCTTGCGCAGGTCTCTGGCGATATAGTCCAGCGTGAAGCGCCCCGTTTCCTGCACTTCGCTGAGCGCCATCTGCAACTGAAAAGAACGCTGGTTGGTGTTGAACAACCCCACTGCGGCCAGTGTCACCAGCAGCCCCAGAATCAGCGCCACCATCAGTTCGACCAGGCTGAAACCCTGTTGCCGTATCATCACAGCACCACCTCCAGCACGACGCAGTCCAGGCCGAATACCGCGCCGTCATCGTCTTCGCACTCATCGGGGTCCTGTTCATTCCAGCTCACGATGATGCAGACTGCCGCGCTACCGTTGCAGCCACGCATCAGGGAGCGGCCGTCCGGCAAAAGATGGCCTGCCTGCCAAGCAATCTGGTCGATATCCCAGTCGGCAATATTGTTGGCCGTACAGTTTTTGCCGGTCCCCACGCAGGTCTGCGGGAACACACCGGATGTCACCGGGTTGGCTGGCCAGTTGGCCGGGTTGGTGTATCGCTCAGGCACCAGATTGTTCACCGCCACCCGCTCCGTCAGATCCTGGGCGATGGCCATGGCCTGGCTGCGATAATGGGATTCGCCGGTCGAATTCAGCGCCCGCAATTGAAGCCCTGCGAAACCCAGAATACCGATGGCCAGCACCAGCAGGGACACCAGTATCTCCACCAGACCAATACCGGACTGGCGGCGGGCTACCCGGGACAGCGGTTTCTTCAACGTCTTCATCAGCAGCCCGCCTTGTCGTCTGGCGTGGTGTTTTCGATCCGCCCGAAACGATTCACCATCACCCGGCGGCCGTTCTCGCTGTCGCGGTCATCACAGATGCGGAATTCGAGCGTCAGCGGATTACCGGCGCCATCCACAATCAGGCCATCGGGCCGGAATATCGCCTCGTCCACATCATTGGTTTCCTTCACCGTCACCGTGCCACGCGTGCTGTAGTCGATGTTGCCTTCGCGCGGGTGCACCATGCGCCAGCCGTCATCGCCCCAGTCTCCATCGCCACCGAGCGAGCTCAGCACGACATCATTGCGGGTGTTCACTGCTTCGGCGCGGGCATTGTTGATCAGCGTCACCATGTCCATGGTGACGCCCCTCAGATCGGCATTGGCTGTAGCGGCACGGTAAGACGGCACAGCCCAGCTGACCGCCACACTGAAAATGATCAGCGCCACCACCACTTCCACGAAGGTGAAGCCTTGCTGGGATGACCTGTCTGTACTGATTTGCATTGCCACGGGTGAACATCCGTCCGCTACGGTCGACTTCGCACTCTAGCACCGGGCAAAAGCGACACAATTGGTCAGGGGACAGACGCAACAATGGTTGTCATGAGTGGTTGTGCTGGGGGAAGGGCGGCAAAACAGCGGGCCTGCGCCGCCATGGAAAACGAGAACGGGGTCACGCCGGGGCAGACAATTTGCGTCACCCCGGCGGCACCCGGCGACGCCTCAGCGCAACCCGCGCGGCATCGAAAAGCGGATATTTTCCTCGCGGCCAGCCAGTTCTACCGGCACCTGGCCACCCAGCGACTGCAGGTGGCTCACCACCCGCTTTACCAGTTCTTCCGGTGCGCTCGCACCCGCGGTGACACCGATGGAGCGCTTGCCCGCCAGCCAGGCCGGGTCGATCTGGCCAGGCTCATCGATCAAGTGGGCAGGCGTACCGCACCGCTCGGCCAGTTCGCGCAGACGGTTGGAGTTGGAACTGTTCGGGCTGCCGACCACCAGCACCAGGTCGCACTCCAGCGCCAGCTGACGCACGGCATCCTGACGGTTGGTGGTGGCATAGCAGATATCCTCGCGACGCGGACCGTGAATCGAGGGGAAGCGCTCGCGCAGTGCGTCAATCACGAGGGCGGTGTCATCCACCGACAGCGTGGTCTGGGTGACGAACGCCAGTTTCTCCGGATTGCGCACCTGGAGCCGGGCCACGTCCTGCTCATTCTCGACCAGATAGATGTCGCCACCATGACGGCGATCATACTGCCCCATGGTGCCCTCCACTTCGGGGTGGCCTTCGTGACCGATCAGGATGCTCTCGCGCCCTTCGCGGCTGTAGCGGATCACCTCCATATGCACTTTGGTGACCAGCGGACAAGTGGCATCGAACACCTTCAACTCACGCCGGCCCGCTTCGTCCTGCACGGCACGGGAGACGCCGTGGGCGGAAAAGATCACGATGGCATCGTCCGGCACCTCGTGCAGTTCTTCGACAAATACCGCGCCGCGCGCCCGCAGGTCCTCGACCACGAAGCGGTTGTGCACCACCTCATGCCGCACATAGACCGGCGGCCCGAACACTTCCAGGGCGCGGTTGACGATTTCGATGGCGCGGTCCACGCCGGCGCAGAAGCCGCGCGGGTTGGCCAGACGGATGTCCATACAGGCTCACCAGGGTTGCGGTAGCAGGGTGCCATTGTACGCCGCCCGACGGGCGGCAGCGACACAGTGGGAAAGGGCCTTTCAGTGGCGCAGGATGACCGGCTGTTCCGGCGCGTCCCGCTGCACGTCGAGAATCTCGACCTCGAAGGTCAGGTCGCGACCAGCCAGCGGGTGATTGAAGTCCACCGTGACCCATTCATCGTCCACGGTCTGGATGACACCCGGCAGTTCGGCCTGGCTGGCGTCGGCGAACTGCATCACCACGCCGGGCCGCAGGTCCGCCTCCGGGCCGAATTCCTCGGCGCGGAAGTGCTGCACATTGTCTTCGTTATAGTCACCGAAGCCCTGGCTGGCCTCGATCACCATGCTGCGCCGGTCGCCGGTTTTCAGGCCCAGCAAGGCACGCTCAAAGCCCGGCAGCAGGGACTCATCGCCCCAACTGAAGGTGGCAGCCTCGCGCTCGAACGTGCTGTCGATCTCGGTGCCGTCCATCAACCGCACCGCAAAGTGCAGGGTGATGCGCATCTGCGGCCCGACACGCAGGATCTCGTCACTCATGGCCACGACCTCCCAGCAGCATGTCCAGGATAATCAGCGCGGCACCGACGGTGATGGCGCTGTCAGCAATGTTGAACGCGGGAAAGTGATAACCGGCCCAGTGCACATCGATGAAGTCGACCACGTGCCCCAGCGCCAGGCGATCCCACAGGTTGCCCAGCGCTCCGCCCAGAATCAGGGCCAGCGCCGCCGCCACCATGCGGCTGTCACGACCGCGCACCAGCCAGACCAGAATAACGATACTGGCGATCAGGGCGATGCCGGCGAAGAACCAGCGCTGCCAGCCACCGGCACCGGCCAGGAAGCTGAATGCCGCACCTTCGTTGTAGGCCAGCGTCAGGTTGAAAAACGGCAGCACTTCCATGGGCTGATACATGCGCAGCGCGGCCTCGGCCCAGCCCTTGGTCCACTGGTCCAGCACCAGCACCACCAGGGTGATCCACAGCCAGTGCAGGCGCTGCCAGTCGAGCGGGTGAGTGGTCGCTTTCAGTACATCAGGCATAGTGGCGTACCTCACCGTCACCGTCGATATTGTCCACGCAACGGCCGCACAGCTCCGGGTGGGCAGCGTGCTGGCCGACATCCGGGCGATGGTGCCAGCACCGCACGCATTTCGGATCTGGCGATGCAGTGATCGCCACGCTCAGGCCGGAGACTGCTGACGGCGCCAGCCCGGCTGGCACGGCAGACAGTGGCTTCAGTGTCGCCGAGGACGTGATGGTGACAAAACGCAGTTCGTCACCCAGGCGCGCCAGCAGTTGCTGTTTTGCCTCGTCCACGTAAAGCACCGCATCAGCGGCCAGATTGGCGCGCACCACTTTTTCGTTGCGCGCGTCTTCGATGGCTTTATTGACCGCCTGCTTGATCTGCTGCACCTGCTGCCAGAAGGCTGCATTCATGTCACTGTCCGCCGGCAGGCGGAACAGGCCGGTGTACCACTCGGCCAGGAACACGGAGCGGTCACGCTCGCCGGGCAGGTGCTGCCAGATTTCTTCCGCAGTGAAGCTCAGGATCGGCGCCATCCAGCGCACCAGCGCCTCGCTGATATGGTACAGCGCGGTCTGGCAGGAACGGCGTGCACGCGACTCAGCCGGCGTGGTGTACTGGCGGTCCTTGATGATGTCCAGATAGAAACCGCCCAGATCCACCAGGCAGAAATGGTGGATGCGCTGGTACACCTGATGGAACTGGAATTCATTGAACAGTTGCCGGATCTCGTCCTGCAACTCGGCCGCACGGTCCACCACCCAGCGATCCAGCGCCAGCATTTCTTCCGGCGGCAACGCGTTCTGCGCCGGGTCAAACCCGTTCAGGTTGGCGAGCAGAAAACGTGCCGTGTTGCGGATACGACGGTAGGCATCGCCCATCTGCTTGAGGATGTTGTGGGAGACGCTCATCTCGCCACGGTAATCGGTAGACGCCACCCACAGGCGCAGGATATCCGCGCCGAGTTCGTCGGTGACTTTCTTCGGCTCGATCACGTTGCCCAGCGACTTGGACATCTTGCGGCCGGTCTCGTCGACGGTGAATCCGTGCGTCAGCACTGTCTTGTACGGCGGCGCGTTGCGGATTGCCAGGCTGGTCAGCAGCGATGACTGGAACCAGCCACGGTGCTGGTCAGAGCCTTCCAGATAAACGTCTGCCGGCACCTGCAATTCGGGGCGCTGGTCGAGCACGCAGAAATGCGTCACGCCGGAATCGAACCACACGTCGAGTGTGTCGGTGACTTTCTGATAACGGGTGGCATCGACCGCCAGCCCCTGCTCTGCCATGAAGGCATCGCAGTCGAGCGAAAACCAGGCCTCCACGCCTTCCTGTTCCACCTGCTTCGCCACCGCTTCGATCAGGCGCGGCGTCTCCGGATGTGGTTCGCTGGTTTCGCGATCCACGAACAGTGCAATCGGTACGCCCCAGGTACGCTGACGCGAAATACACCAGTCCGGGCGGTCCTTGAGCATGCCTTCGATACGGGCCTTGCCCCACTCCGGCAGCCACTGCACCTGATCAACCGCCTTGTTGGCGAGCGCCTGCAGGCCAGCCTTGTGCATGCTGACAAACCACTGCGGCGTGGCACGGAAAATCAGCGGCGTCTTGTGCCGCCAGCAGTGCGGATAGCTGTGCGTGATCTTTGCCAGCGCGATCAGGTTTCCATTTGCGGTCAGGGCTTCGATCACCGGCTCGTTGGCCTTGGTGACATGCAGGCCGCCGACCACGGGCGTGCCTTCCACGAACAGGCCGGTATCCAGCAGCGGGCTGTCGGTGTCCAGTCCATAACGCTGGCCGACGATAAAGTCGTCCTGGCCATGGCCCGGCGCGGTATGCACTGCGCCCGTACCGGCATCCGTCGTCACGTGTTCGCCAAGAATCACCGGCACCTGCGTGGTCAGGAACGGGTGTGACAGCAGCAGGTTTTCGAGCGCCGCACCGGCAAACGGCGCGGAACGCTGAACGTTGGCAAGGCCGGCGCGCCCGGCCACGGCGTCAGCCAGTGCTTCGGCCACCACCAGCGAACGGGCACCGTGCTCGCTGTCACCGCTGAGCACCACATAGTCCAGCTCCGGGTGTACCGCCACGGCCTTGTTGGCCGGCAGCGTCCAGGGGGTGGTGGTCCAGATCGCCACCGCCGGCGCGACGGCCTGCACACCGGTGCGCTGCGCGAAATCGGCGGCGTCGATTACCGGGAAGGCGACGTCGATGGAGAAGGATTCCTTATCCTGGTACTCCACTTCCGCCTCGGCCAGTGCCGAGCCGCAATCCAGGCACCAGTGCACCGGCTTGTACCCTTTTTGCAGGTGGCCGTTTTCAACGATCTTGCCGAGCGCCCGGATGATGTTTGCCTCGAAGGCAAAATCCATGGTCAGGTACGGCTTGTCCCAGTCACCGAACACACCCAGGCGGATAAATTCCTGGCGCTGCCCATCAACCTGGCTCGCAGCATAACGGCGGCATTCTTCGCGGAACGTGCGCGCATCAACCTTCTGGCCGACCTTGCCCACCTTCTGCTCGACCTTGTGTTCGATCGGCAGGCCGTGGCAATCCCAGCCCGGCACATAGGGCGAGTCAAACCCGTTCAGGGTCTGCGATTTGACGATCATGTCCTTGATGATCTTGTTCAGCGCATGGCCGATATGAATGCTGCCGTTGGCGTACGGCGGGCCGTCGTGCAGGATGAATTTCGGCCGGCCGGCAAACCGCTCGCGGATCGCCTGGTACAGGTTGCCCTGTTGCCAGATCGCCAGTTGCTCAGGCTCACGCTGGGCCAGCCCGGCTTTCATCGGGAACGGCGTGTCTGGCAGGTTCAGCGTGGACTTGTAATCTGTCATGTCATCTCTCGGGCAGTGCCGGTGTCGGGCACAGCGTGGTCAGTTTGTCCCGGCGGGGTTCGCGGCGAACCACTGCCGGGCGTGTTCGATATCCTGATGGATCGCGGCGCGCAGCGCGTCGAAACCATCAAACTTCAGTTCCGGGCGAAGATAGTGCCGCAACGACACTTCGATATGCTGCCCGTACAGATCACCGTCGAAATCCAGCAGGTGTACTTCCAGCCGCCAGTCGCGGCCATTCACCGTCGGCCGTGATCCCATGTTGGCCACCGCCGGGTAACGGACCAGACCGGGGCCATTCACCGTCACGGCAAACACGCCTGTGATCGGCACTCGTAACTGGCGCAACGGCAAATTGGCGGTTGGCACGTCGATGGTGCGCCCCAGCTTGTCGCCGTGATGCACACGCCCGCTGATGCAGTAAGCATGCCCCAGCAGTCCTTCTGCCAGTGTCAGGTCACCCACGGCCAGCGCGGCACGCACCCGGGTACTGGAGACGCGGCCGCCGTCATATTCGCACGTGGGCGTATCCTCGACCCCAAAGCCGAAACGCTGCCCGGCGTCTTCGAGGTAGGCGAAGTCCCCTTCCCGGCCACTGCCGAAACGAAAATCATCACCCACCACCAGATACCGGACACCGAGGCCGTCCACCAGCAGATCCTTGACGAACTGCTCGGCGGACTGGCTGCGGAAGCGGTCATTGAACCGGGCGCAGAACACCCGGTCCACGCCCATCGCCGCCAGCGTGCGCAATTTGTCACGCAGCGACATCAACCGCGCCGGCGCCTGCGCCGGGCAGAAAAATTCCGTCGGCTGCGGTTCGAACAGCATCACCGTACTGGCCAGGCCGCGCGCGCGCGCCTCGGCCTGCACCCGTTCCAGAATCTTCTGATGCCCCCGATGCACACCGTCGAAATTACCGATGGTGGCGACACAGCCCTGCTGCTGCCGGCGCAGATTGTGAATACCGCGTATCAGCTCCATGCCGGACCTTCTGACAATGAGGGCGAGATTATAGGTGTCAACGCCGCAGGTGACGAGGCCTGAGGCCCAGCGCCAGCAACGCCAAGGCATAGACCAGGACGCCGCAGAGTACCACGGCCAGCAGCCACAGCGCGCGCTGCCAGGCCAGCCCGGCGAACCAGACATCCGTTTGTGCCGCCAGCGCGAAGATCGCCGCCGACATCAGGCCACCGGCCACCAGCAACCTCAGCAGTAACACCCCCCAGCCGGCCTGCGCCTGATAGATGCCGGCCTTGCGCAGCCCGTGCCAGAGCAGGCCGGCATTCAGCCAGGCCGACAGTGCCGTGGCCAGCGCCAGCCCCATGTGCCGCAGGTGCCAGACCAGCATCAGGTTGAAGGCCATATTGGCCACCAGCGCGATGACGCCGATCTTCACCGGCGTGCGCGTGTCCTGGCGGGCAAAAAACCCCGGCGCCAGCACTTTGATCAGCATGAAGGCCACCACGCCAAAGGCATAGGCGCGCAACGACAGCGCGGCCTGGTTCACGTCCAGGACGGAGAACTCCCCATACAGAAACAGCGACGCCAGCAACGGCTCGCTGATCACCGCCAGCGCCAGCGCCGCCGGGACACCGACAATCAGGATCAGCCGCAACCCCCAGTCGAGCGTCTGCGAGAACTGTTGTGGCGCGGCACCAGCGTGGGTCTTCGACAGGCTTGGCAGGATCACGGTGCCGATGGCGATGGCAAACACGCCCAGCGGCAGTTCCACCAGCCGGTCGGAATAGTACAGCCAGGTGACGCTGCCGGTTTCCAGCAGCGACGCCAGCACGGTATCCAGCAACAGATTGATCTGGCTGACCGAGACGCCAAACAGCGCCGGCGCCATCAGCGCCATGATCTTTTTCACGCCCGGGTCCTGCCAGGCCATGCGCGGGCGCGGCATCAGCCCCAGCCGGGCCAGGAACGGCAGTTGGAACAGCAACTGCGCCATGCCAGCCGCCAGCACGCCCCAGGCCAGCGCCACCGCCATGCGCTGTTCGGCGAACAACGGCGCCAGAAACAGGGCCGCGGCGATCAGGCACAGGTTCAGCAGCACCGGCGTGAACGCCGGCACCGCGAAACGGCCCCAGGTATTGAGGATGCTGCCGGCAAACGCCGTCAGCGAAATAAAGAAGATATAAGGAAAGGTAAGCCGCAGCATTTCCACGGCCAGGGCACGCTGGGTCGGGTCGTCGCCAAAGCCGGGCGCGAACACGGAAATCAGCACCGGCGCCCCCACCACGCCGATCACCGTGACCATGATCAGTACACTGCCCAGCGTGCCGGCCACCCGGTCCACCAGCAGCCTGGAGGCCGCCAGCGAGCCACGCGTCTTGTACTCGCTGAGCACCGGCACAAACGCCTGGTTGAAGGCGCCCTCGGCGAACAGCCGGCGCAGAAAGTTGGGTATCCGGAAGGCCACAAAGAAGGCATCGGTGCCCGCAGACACGCCCAGCAGGCGTGCCAGTACCACATCACGCACCAGCCCCAGCACACGGGAGAGCAGGGTCATGCTGCTGACCACCAGCGTCGAGGCCAGCAGGCCCCCGCGCCGGCGGGGAGAATCAGGTTGGGCGGGTTCGCTCATGGCTGCTCCATCAAACCGCGCAAGCGTAGCGATTCGGGGCGCCGTATGCCACTGCAAACCGGCGGTTCCGGATGCCGCCAACCATTGACATTCACCCCCGGCATCGGCATAGTTGCGCGTCTTTCCGGCCCGTCCAGCATCCGCTTGTCGCGCCGGTCGCTGAAAGCCGCATGATTCGGGGCTTTCAGACGATGACAACCCAATTCGACAGGAGCAGGACCTTGGCTAACTCACCGCAAGCGCGAAAGCGTGCTCGTCAGGCGGAGAAGCGTCGTCAGCACAATGCAGCAATGCGCTCCATGGTGCGGACCTACCTCAAAAAGGTAAACGCGGCCATTGCGTCCGGTGACCAGCAGTCCGCTCAAGCAGCGTATCAAACGGCTGTATCGGTCCTGGACAAGGCCACCCGCAAGGGCAAGTTTCACCCGAACAAGGCAGCTCGCCACAAGAGCCGCATGAACGCGAAGATCAAGGCACTGGCTGCTGCCTGAGGCAGTCACCAGCGCCAGCGGCGGGCTTTCGAGCCTCTGACCGCCAACAGAAAAACCGGCTTCGGCCGGTTTTTTTATGTCCCGTCGCAACCCCGCCTGGCACTCAGTCAGCAATTGGCTCGCCCACACAGGCCTCAAAGACGGCCTGCAATCCCTGATAGTCGCAGGTGACGGCATCAATATTCGCCTGCAACCAGTGCGCTTCGTCCACCCGCCACCAGTCAATCTGATACCCGGCATTGATGATCAGATGCTCAAACAGTAGCCGTTGGGCCCGGCCGTTGCCCTCACGGAAGGGATGCACCATGTTGAGATCGCCGTAGTGCAGGGCAAGCGCCTGCACCAGCACTGAGCGCCCCACACCTTCCAGCCAGTCCGCCTGCGCGAGACGCTGAAACACTCTCTCGGCCTCTGGCACAATGCGATCGACCGTACAGAAACGCGTCGACCCTTTTGACAAGTCGATCGTGCGCAACGCGCCCGCCCAGTGATAAACGTCCCTGAACAGATGACGATGAAGTGCCCGGAGATACTCCAGGCTATAGGGGGGTGGCTCAAACTCGATTTCACTGGCCGCGATAGAGGTGAGAGCCCTCTCAGCGCCAACCAGCTCGTCATTGTCCTGGAGAGACAACAGATTTATCAGGATATCCGACGCCGGATAGCAGTAGGGGTCCTCGCCGACGCCGTACTTGTCGACAGTCAGGGGGTCACCTTGCGTCGGTAGGCGCCAAGGACCTCTGCCCGGGATGGCAGTGCCTGACGGGCATCCCCCTCCCGAACATCAAACCCCTCAAGCCGCAGGCTCGCCACATAATTAGAACGGCGCACCCGAGCGAAGTAATCCTTCTTACACTGTAATGTCGCAGCCTTGTTACGCATGACCCTGCCTGTCACCCGCTGAGGAATCGTCATTATAGCTGAAAATGGCAGCGTCGAGCTGTGCGCTTCTAGCTGCCAGCCCGATCAGCTCACAGCAGCCTTCAAACTCGCAGCTTACAGAATGACCAGATTATCCCGGTGAATCAGCTCTTCTTCATTCATGTAGCCCAGAATGGCCTGAATCTCGCTGCTCTTCTTGCGACAGATCAGCGCCGCTTCCTCGTGATCGTAGTTCACCAGCCCGCAGGCGATACGCCGCCCCTGCTGATCTTCGCAGGCCACCATCTCGCCACGGGAAAACCGGCCATGCACGTTCACCACGCCGACCGGCAGCAGGCTGGAGCCTGATTCGCGCAGACGCTGCACGGCGCCATCATCCAGCACCAGCCGGCCACGCATTTGCAGATGGCCTGCCAGCCATTGCTTGCGGGCATTGTAGGCAGACGTATCCGGCAGCAGCGTGGTGCCCGGCGCCTCGCCGGCGGCCAGCGCGGCCAGGACTTCCGGGCTACGACCGCTGGCGATGGTCGTGTGCGCACCGCTGCGCGCGGCCAGCCGGGCTGCGCGAATTTTGGTCACCATGCCACCCCGGCCCAGGCCGGAGCCGGAATCGCCGGCCACTTCCATCAGGCGCGGATCGGACGCCTGCGCTTCGCGAATCAGGGGGGCACCCGGGTCCTGGCGCGGATCGCGCTCGAACACGCCGCTCTGGTCGGTGAGGATCACCAGCCGGTCAGCCACCACCAGATTGGCCACCAGCGCGGCCAGGGTGTCGTTGTCGCCAAAGCGGATTTCGTCGGTGACCACGGTGTCGTTTTCATTGACCACGGGCACCACGTTCAACCCCAGCAGCGTCACCAGCGTGGAGCGGGCGTTGAGATAGCGGGTGCGATCCGACAGATCATCGTGGGTCAGCAGCACCTGGGCCGTGACCAGACCATGGACCTGGAAGCGCGACTCCCACGCCTGCACCAGCCCCATCTGGCCCACCGCAGCCGCCGCCTGGAGCTCGTGCACCGAGGCAGGCCGGCTGCTCCAGCCCAGGCGACGCATGCCCTCGGCCACCGCGCCAGAGGACACCACCACCACCTCGATGCCCTGCCCGCGCAGGGCCACCATCTGGTCCACCCAGGCCTGCATCAGGACCAGATCCAGGCCCTGGCCATTGTTGGTCAGCAGGGCACTGCCGATCTTGATAACCCAGCGCGCGGGGGCCTTGTTGTCGCCGCTCATGCTCGTCCTACGGTTTGTAAATGATCTCGACGTCGTGGTCATCGTCGTCGAAGTCGTCATCATCGTCGTCGCCGAGATCCTGGCTGGCCAGGCGCGCCAGCCGGGCCTCGGCCTTGATCAACTGCACCCGCTCGCGCGCCTCGCGCTCCAGCCGTTCACGCAGCGAACGTTGTTCGGCGGCGTATTCCGGCTCTTCCTTTTCCCGCAGGCGGCGCTCCTCGATCGCATTCATCAGCGCAAACACCAACTCCTGCGTGCCCTCGCCGGTGGCGGCAGAAATCCGGTATACCGGGCCGTCCCAGCCAAGCCGTTTCACCAGATCCTGGCACAGGTCGTCGCGCAGCTCTTCAGGAATCAGATCCAGCTTGTTCAGCACCAGCCAGCGCTCCTGGTCAGCCAGTGCCGGCGAGAATTTTTCCAGCTCACCGATGATCGCCTCGGCGTGCGCCACCGGGTCACTGACATCCAGCGGCTCCACGTCCAGGACGTGCAGCAGCAGACGGGTGCGCGCCAGGTGCTTGAGAAAACGAATGCCCAGCCCGGCGCCTTCGGCGGCACCCTCGATCAGGCCAGGGATATCGGCCATGACAAAGCTGCGGTAGCGGTCCACTTTCACCACCCCCAGGTTCGGCACCAGGGTGGTAAAGGGGTAATCGGCGACTTTTGGCCGGGCGGCGGACACCGTACGGATCAGGGTGCTCTTGCCGGCGTTCGGCATGCCCAGCAACCCCACATCCGCCAGCACTTTCAGTTCCAGGCGCAACTGGCGCGACTCACCGGGAGTACCCTTGGTGGTCTTGCGCGGGGCCCGGTTCACACTGCTCTTGAAATGGATGTTACCCAACCCGCCGCGGCCGCCTTTGGCCACCATGACGCGCTCGCCGTCACGGGTCATGTCCGCCAGCACCTCATCAATATTGGCATCCAGCACTGTGGTGCCCACCGGCACTTTCAGCACGATATCCTCGGCCGATTTGCCGGTGCATTGCCGGCCCTGGCCGGGGGAGCCATTACGGGCACGGAACAGCCGCTCGTAGCGATAGTCCACCAGCGTGTTCAGGTTGCTGTCGGCTTCCAGCCACACGTTACCGCCGGCACCGCCGTCACCGCCGTCCGGGCCACCGTACTCGATGTATTTCTCACGGCGGAAACTCAGGCAGCCGTCGCCACCCTTGCCGGCGTGCACGTCGATGATGGCTTCGTCTACAAACTTCATGGCGATCGCCCGCGCGGGCGCTCCTTCATTGCTGTCTTTGTCGGATCGGCTGATCAGTCTATGCCACGACCCAGAAACCAAAAAGGCCCCGACGGATTACCCGACGGGGCCTTGTCGGCAGTGACCGCGGCCTCAGGCAACCGGCTCGATGGTCACGAACTTGCGGTTTTGCGGACCTTTCACCAGGAACTTCACCCGGCCTTCGGCGGTGGCGAAGATGGTGTGGTCGCGGCCCAGGCCGGTGTTCTCGCCCGGGTGGAAGCGGGTGCCGCGCTGACGCACGATGATTTCACCTGCCTGCACAACCTGGCCACCGAAGCGCTTGACGCCAAGGCGTTTACTTTCTGAATCGCGGCCGTTACGGGTACTACCGCCAGCTTTTTTGTGTGCCATTGTTCAATACCTCTCGCTGTGCCCGGATCAGCCGGCAATACCGGTGATCTTCACTTCCGTGAACCACTGACGGTGGCCCTGCTGCTTGCGATAGTGCTTGCGGCGACGGAACTTGACGATCTTGATTTTCTTGTGGCGGCCCTGTGACACGACTTCGGCGGTCACTTTGGCGCCGGAAACCAGCGGTTGACCCACGGTGATGCTGTCGCCATTGGCCACCAGCAGAACTTCACCGAACTCCAGGGTTTCGCCTTCACCGGCTTCGATTTTCTCGATGCGCAGCAGGTCGCCTTCTTCCACGCGATACTGCTTGCCACCGGTCTTGATGACTGCGTACATGATGCACTGACTCCGAGCGGGTCCCCGGTGGCGAGCCTGCCAGCCCCAGGAGAGGGCGGGAGCAGCCTGCTTGAAAGCCACGACGACGGTTTCTTCAATAGCCCTGCCCGCAGAGACGGCCAGGGGGCATAAGGGTCGCGGATTTTACGCCATGGCAGGCCGCCACGGCAAGCGTTCTGCGGGGCCGCCGTGCGCAATGCCCGGAACGCGGCTTTCCTTGACTCAGCGCCCCCCACTGTTAGCATTGCCGCGAACTTGCGCCCGCTAACCAGTCAGTAGCGCAGCAGTAGCTCCACTGGCCCCACTGGAACCACACGCCTCATGGATTTCAAAGCCATCTCCGCTCCTGTGGCGGACGATTTCGATGCCGTCAACCGCTTCATCCAGAGCCATCTGGATTCCAGCGTGCCGATGATCCGTGAGGTCGGTGAGTACATCATCGAGGGCGGCGGCAAACGCCTGCGCCCGCTGGTCTGCCTGCTCAGTGCCCGCGCCAACGGCTATCAGGGCGGCTTCCATGTAAACATCTCGGCGGTGATCGAGTTCCTGCACACCGCCACCCTGCTGCACGACGACGTGGTGGACGAATCCGGCATGCGCCGTGGCCGCCCCACCGTGAATGCCGTCTGGGGCAATGCCGCCAGCGTGCTGGTGGGCGACTTCCTGATCTCCCGCGCCTTCCAGTTGCTGGTGCAGGTGGGGCATCCGGTGCTGCTGGACATCCTCTCGCTGAGCACCAACGTCATTTCCGAAGGCGAAGTGCTGCAATTGATCAACTGCCGCGACCCGGACACCACCGAAGAGCGCTACATGCGCGTGATCCACCACAAGACGGCAAAGATGTTCGAGTCCGCCGCACAGACAGGCGCCGTGCTGGCCGTCGAGGGCGACGCGGCCACCACGCGCGCGAAGAAGGTCTTCGGCGACTATGGCCGCCACATGGGCATTGCCTTCCAGCTCATTGACGACGTGCTGGACTACACCGGCGACGTCACCGCGCTGGGCAAGAACGTCGGCGACGACCTGGCCGAAGGCAAGCCGACCCTGCCGCTGATCTATACCATGCGCGAGGGCACCCCGGCCCAGGCTGAATTGATCCGCAACGCCATCCGTACCGGCGGCCTCGACCGTCTGGACGAGATTATTGAAACTGTCCAGCAGGCCGGCGGTCTGGAATATACGCGCCAGCTTGCCCGCCAGCACACCGAGATCGCCCTGAAGGCCCTGGCGGATGTGCCGGACTCCCGCTACAGGCAATCACTGGAACAACTGGCCAGAGAAGCCGCTGCACGCCAGTTCTGACCCACACACGGCACGGAGGAACTCCCATGATGCCCCGCACCCTGCTTGCCCTGCTCACCGCCACACTGCTCAGCGCGTGCGGACTCAGCCCGCAAGTCGTGAACCTGGCCCCGTCGCCGGCGGTGGAGAGCACCAACCTGGGCGCAAACCGCCCGGTGTCGGTGCTGGCGCGCGACGCCCGGGAGAAAGACGAGTTTGGCTCCCGTGGCGGCATCTACCCGGAAACCAGCCTGATCCGCCCCGGCAATGACGTGCCCAAGGCCCTCTACGATGCCGTGACCGCCGGCCTGCAGGCCCAGGGGTTCAATGCCTACAACCCGACCGACGACGCCACCGGGCTGGAGGTACGCCTGACAGAACTGAGCTACACCCCCGGTGAGGGCAATCTGGTCAACCGTGTGCAGGTCAGCGCGACGGTGGAAGCCATCGCCAGCCGGCCGCAGGTCGAACACACCGGCCGCTACCAGAGCAGCGTGACCCATGACATGCCACTCACGCCCAGCGCCTCGCGCAATGAGGAAATGATCAACGACGTGCTGGAGCGCACACTGGTGCGCCTGCTCAACGACCCGAAAATGCTCTCCTTCCTGGCCGGCAACGACGAGCCCTGAACCATGGCGGGCCAGCGTGTCGTGATTACCTATTGCACGCAGTGCCAGTGGTTGCTGCGTGCCGCCTGGATGGCGCAGGAACTGCTACAGACCTTCAGTGATGAACTGGCCGAGGTGGCCCTGCGCCCTGCCACCGGTGGTGTGTTCCGCGTCGAGGCAGACGATACGCTGGTCTGGGACCGCAAGGCTGAGGGCGGCTTCCCCGAAATCACCGAGTTGAAACGGCGGGTACGGGATGTGGTCGCGCCCGAGCGCTCCCTCGGCCACACCGACAGGGTACGGTAGGGTGGGAAGAGCCAAAGGCGAATCCCACCGGGTCCATGTCACGCACTGCTCGCACGAAACCATCGAAACTACCCCCAAGCCGGGTGATTCGATGACAAGGCAAAGCCCACCGGATCTATCTATCGCACTGTTCGCACGAAACCATTGAAGCTCCCCACTTCTCAGGCCGGGTGATTTCGATGATTTTGCGGGAGTGAATAACGGGCATGGACATGGTGGGATTCGCCTTTGGCTCTTCCCACCCTACTCAATCGTCCTGGCTTAGCGCCTCTACCTGTACAGCGCTTTCATCCACGCGCACCACGAACCGGATCGGGTTGCAGCACACTGAACAATCCTCGATGTAGTCCTGCTCGCCTTCGCTCGGGTCCACCAGCACCTCGATGGCTTCCCAGCAATAGGGACAGGTGACGGTGACCGGTTCAAGCTCATGCATGCCTCACTCCCGGCGCTTCAGGCGCAGCGCTGGCTCAGACGGTCCCGCAGCGCCGGCAGCCAGGCCGGCTGCTCATTGCCCCACGGCTCCGGCGCGCCCTGGCCCCACACCGGGCCGGGCCAGCAGGCATCGCCACTGCGGCGCGCGATGATATGGATGTGCAGTTGCGGCACCAGATTGCCCAGCGCACCGATATTCATTTTTTCCGCCCCGGTCAGGTTCTGCAGATGCAGGCTGCAGCGGTTGACCATGTCCAGCAGCGCATGCTGGGCGTCGTAATCCAGTTCATGCCATTCCCGCAGACCGGGCTTTTTCGGCACCACAATCACCCAGGGGAAACGGCGATCATTCATCCAGCGCAGCCAGTATTCCGCTGTCTCGCCGATGGCGTGGGTGTCCGCCTCCAGGCGGGGATGCAGCATCACGGGTTCGCTCACCCGGCACCTCCGTCAATACAGAATAGGATCATGCCCGGTAATCGGTCGGGCTCCTGCCGGTCCAGCGGCGGAAGGCGCGGGCAAAGTTCGAGGCATCGGAATAACCCAGCATCAGCGCGATGTCATCCACCGTGCTGCTGGTCTGGGTCAGGTGCTCCACTGCCAGCCCCTTGCGCAGGTCATCCAGTATCTTCTGATAGCTGGTGCCCAGTTGTTGCAGCTTCCGTTTGAGAGTGCGCGAGGACATGTGCAGTTCCGAAGCCGCCTCGTCCACGCTCGGGAAACGCCCCGAATGGCTCAGCACAATGCGTCGCACCTGCCCGAGCAGGCCCGGTGGTGCCTTGATGGTGGCCAGCTCCTGCTCACACTGGGCGGCCGCCATGCTGGCCAGACGCGGGTCGGCAAAATGCAGTTTTTCATTCAGCTTCCAGGCCGGGAAACGCATCTGGTGGTAAGCGCAGTCGAACAGGCAGGGCACCGGGATCAGCGGCTTGAGCTGGTCAAAATAATGCGGCCTGGGATACGCGAAGCGCAGCTCGCCATCGTCAATGGGCATGTCCGGCAGCACCTTCATGGTCATGAAATGAAAGCTGCTGAACAGCCCCTCCACCAGGAACGGCGCCAGATCATTCAGGGAAATCAGTTCTTCAAGCTGTAACGCGGCCATGTCGCCGTCGATCACCAGTTGCAGGTCAAGAATGGTGCTGCGCGTGCGGAAATACTTCACCGCCAGTTCGATGGCCTCCCCCAATGTCTCGCTGCTGAGGGCGGCATAGCCGAGAAAACCGTGCGTGGACATGGTCATGGCCGCACCAAATTCCCAGCCCAGCCAGTCGTCGCCAGTCAACGACAGCGCGCGGCGAATCACCTTTTCCAGTTGCTCGGCGGACACGCGGGCACCCGGCTCACGCCAAAGCGCCGGCTGCACGCCGGTATCGCGCAGCAGTTGTTCCTGTGGGATGCCCCGTTTCTCGAGAATGCTGATCAGCAACGGGACGTACTCCGCGGCAAAGGAATACTCTTCCGGATTCATCTTCAGAATGGTCATGCCTTGCAATCCCTCAACACGGGCAGCGTACCGCCTGCTTTTCGCTGGCCCAAAATGACCGACTTCCGAAAGATACCTGTCCGGTCCCCCGCTCCGCAAGCCATCACCTGATAGCGGATTGCCTCTGGAGATACCCGTGCCGGGCGGCAAAGCCAATCACGACCGTGGACTTTCCGGTCATGGGCAGGCCAGACGCCGCATGCGAGGCTGCCGCCACGACACACAACAGGAGCCCCTCATGACAGATCTGGCCGGCAAGACACTCTTCATTACCGGCGCCAGCCGCGGCATCGGCAAGACCATCGGCGTCCGCGCCGCACGCGACGGCGCCAATATCGTGCTGTTCGCCAAGACCACCGAACCTCACCCGAAACTCCCCGGCACGCTCTACACGGCGGCCGAAGAGATCGAGGCCGCAGGCGGCAAGGCGTTGGTGTGCGTGGGGGACATCCGCTTCGAGGATCAGGTCCAGGCGGCCGTGGACCTGGCCGTGCAGACCTTCGGCGGCATCGACATCCTGGTCAACAATGCCAGCGCCCTGTCGCTGACGCCCACCGAAGCCACGGACATGAAACGCTTCGACCTGATGCACCAGATCAACACCCGTGGCACTTTCCTCGCCACCCAGCGCTGCCTGCCGCATCTGAAACAGGCCGGCAACCCGCATGTGCTGAACCTGGCGCCGCCGATCAAACTGAGCGCGCACTGGTTCGCGCGGCACTGTGCCTACACCATGGCCAAATACGGGATGAGCCTGTGCGTCTACGGCATGGCGGAGGAATACCGTGGCAAGGTGGCGTTCAACGCGCTCTGGCCTCGTACCGTGATCAATACGGCTGCCGTGCAGAACCATATCGGCGGCGACGCCAGCATCCGCCTGGCGCGCCAGCCAGAAATCATGGCCGACGCCGCCCACGCCATCCTGACCCGGGACGCCACCGCCTGCACCGGCAACTTCTTTATCGACGAACAGGTACTGCGCGAGGACGGCGTCGAGGATCTCAGCCATTATCAGGTGGATCCGTCATTGCCCGAGTCACAGTTGCTGCCGGATTTCTTCCTCGACTGACCGGCCCGGCCGCTGGCGTCACCGGCAGGTCACAATAATTGTCACTATCTGCCGGGCCGGGGAGACGGCGCCGGCAGCGGCGCCGCCACCCACCGCGCAGCGCCACATATCATATTGATTCTATTTGGGAAAATCGGATTTCACAGGATGGCATGGTTCTGGCATAACTCCCCCTGACGACAGCCGGGGGGCGGTTATGGGCAAGATCATCAACATCGAAGAGAAAGCGCCGGAGCAGGCATTGGCGCAGTTGCAACGGCTCACCGGACTGGATTTCAGCCAGTACCCGGAATCCCTGCTCAGCGCCCCGGTCAGCAATGGCGATGCCAACAGCATCCGCCTGCAGGCCATGCATCCGGCACCGGACTGCCCGGCACCGGCCGATGCGCAGCCAGCCAGCGCTGACCCGCTGCTGCGCGAGGCCTGAGATCAATAATTGGAAATCAGCTTGTCGGTGCGGCTGAGCGTGCTGCCACGGCGCTGCACATACAGCTCCTCCACCACAAACCGCATCTGCGGGTTCCCCAGCATCAGCACCACCTGCACCTGCTCGACCTTGCCGGTGAAGCGCAGCCGCACCAGGCCCGACAACAGCGCGCTGCCATCGGCGCGAATCTCTGCGCTGTCCACCCGGGCGCGATGCTCCCCGGCTTCGTCGCTGTAGGTGATCAGCAGTTCAAGCCCGCCTGTGGCACCGGTGACCCGGACCCAGGATGCGACGTTGTATTCTCCTTCCCAGATGCGCAAACGCGCGGGCCGGCCTTCTTCCCATATGCGGTCCGGCACCTTGGCAATGAACTTCTCGATCATGCGCTCTCCAGAAATACGGCTACGCAGTGTCGCAGTCTAATGGGGCGGGGGTGAAGCCGCTGTGTACCAATCGTACGCCAGCCCATGACACCAGTCACAGCCCCCCGGATACCACCACCGGTCTGCCGCCCCACGAGACTGTGCGATTGTCGGACAGCCATGCGGCACCCCGGTTCCATGGTCGTTATTCTGCGCCCACCGCATGACAGTCGATTGCCCTGCATCAAGGCCGCTGTCAGGCACGGAACATCCACCGCAGACACAGAGAAGGAATTGAGTGATGGGCGAGCTGAAGAACCTGCGTGAACAGCAAGAAAGCATCGTGGCACGCGCCAAAGAAGTGAACCGCAAGATCTACCTGGCTGGTCTGGGCGCCTATTCCAAAGTGGAAGGCACCTCTGGCGAACTGTTCGACAAGTACGCCGAAGCCGGCGCCACCGAGCTGGGCGAAGCCGCCGCTGGCAAACCGAAGGCTCTGCTGGCCGGCCGCGGCCTGCTGAAAGCCGCTGGCGAACTGGTGGAGTCCGCCCCCGAGAAGCGCAAAGAGCTGTACCAGCGCTTTCTGGAGACCGGCCGCAAAGAGCGTGGCGAGAAAGCCGAAGCCACCAGCGAATACCTGCTGGCCAGCATCGGCGCAGTCCTGACCGCCCGCGAAGAAAGCCAGAAGCTGTTCAACGACCTGGTCAGCGCCGGCGAACAACGCGCCTGATATCAGCGCGAAGCACTGCACCACCCACGGGGGCCTGTCGGCCCCCGTTCTGTTTTTCCCTGACGCCACTTCCCCCCGACGCCACCGACCACCAGGCCTTTTGACCCGGCAAGCCGTTGACACCCTGCGTCGCAGGTCGCAGATTGCTTTATTGAACTGACCCTCGCGTGCCTTACCGTGCCGGCAGGGACGACAGCGCAGAACAACGCAGAACAACAACGGAGCCTCAACGTGGCCAGAGACAAGCCCTCCTTCCGCACCACCACCCAGGCGGGCCGCCTGCTGCGGCTGACCGGGATGACCACGTCGATCGCATCGCGAGTGGCCGGCCACTCCGTGAAGCGCCTGTTCCAGTCCGACGAAGCCCGGCAGAAAGACCGTGAAAAACTGATGCGCCACATCGGCCGGGAAGTGGCCAGCACGCTGGGCGAAATGAAAGGCGCGGTCATGAAGGTCGGCCAGATCGCCTCGCAGATGCAGGACCTGCTGCCGCCGGAAATCGCCGACGCCCTGTCGGTGCTGCAGAAAGCCTCCGCACCGATGCCCTTCTCCGTGATCCGCCGCCAGATCAAGCGCGAGCTCGGTGATGAGCCGGCGACGCTGTTTGCCGAATTCTCCGAACAGCCGTTTGCCGCCGCCTCCATCGGGCAGGTGCACCGCGCGCGCCTGCAGGATGGCCGTGATGTGGTAGTGAAAGTCCAGTATCCCGCCGTCAAGGAATCGATTGATTCCGACATGCGCCACCTGCGCCGCATTCTCAAGCTCGGCGGTCTGCTGAAAGTGGAAGAGGCCACCCTCGACGCGATCTTTCGCGAGATTCGCGATCAACTGGAAGAAGAACTGGACTACCGCCAGGAAGCGGACAACCTGCGGCAATTCCGCGCCTTCCACGCTGATGAACCCTGGCTGGTCATTCCCGATGTGATCGACAGCCACAGTAGCGACCGGGTGCTGACGCTGACCTTCGAGCCCGGCGATGACCTCGACACGGTGCGCACCAGCGACGCCTACGACCAGCCCCTGCGCAACCTGCTTGGCGAACGTATCTTTGATGCCATCGGGCGGCAGATGTTCGTGCTGCGCGCGGTGCACTGTGATCCACACCCCGGCAACTTTGCCTACCGCCCGGACGGCAGCATCGTGATGTATGACTTCGGCGCCATCAAGCGCATGGAGGAGGAGGACATCGCCGCGTTCCGCGATCTGACCCAGGCGGCTTATGAGGATGACATCCCGCAACTGGAACAGGTCCTGTACCGCCTTGGTATTCGCAAGACACAGGGGCCGGACATCAGTCACGAGTTCTATGCACGCTGGGTCGACCTGCTGTTGCCACCCTTCGGCGCCGAGCCATTCGATTTTGCCAATTCACGCCTGCACCTGCGACTGGCCAAACAGACCCGCGATACGCCATGGCGTTATCTGGAGTCCTTTCAGCCGTCGGCCCGTACCCTGCTGGTCAACCGCGTGCTCGGCGGGCATTACTGGACCATGGTGAATCTCGGCGTGGTGGCCGCCTTCCGGCCCAACGTCGAACGGTTGTTCGAGGCCAGCCAGGCGAATGCCTGACCCTTCCCGCGCTGTGTAACTGCCGAAATATAAACGGGCCGCATCGCGGCCCGTTTGCTCTTCCATGAGCCGGCCACCTCCCTGTGACCGACCCCTGCCGTCCCGGACGGGGTGCTGCGCAGATCAGAACGCGGAGCGGAAGCCCACGCTGATGCCGTTCAGTTCATAGTCGTCCTTGTCCAGATAGCGCATGTACTCCACGTTCATGCCGAACGTTTCGGTGAGATTGAAATCCACACCGGCACCGTAAGACTCGTCATTGACGGTATCCGACTCACGCTCGATCGACCCCAGCCCGGTGGTGAATTTCGCCTCGCCCTTGGCTTCGGTGTAACCACCCACAATGTACGGTCGCACCATGTCGCCCACGGGCACGGAGAGTTTCACGTAGCCCCCATACAGGCGGTCCAGATCGAATTCGGCATCACCCAGCGCCGTGCTGCGCTTGTCAGAGCTCACGCCGGTGGCGCCCCGGGCTTCCAGCCCGATGAAGTCGTTGAATTCGATACCGGCACGCAGCGTCACGCCATCAGGCTTGAGCTTCTCGTCGGTGTCATCGCTTTCAAACTGGAACTGGGTGTAGTTCAGGCCGATGTACGGACCCGCCGCCATGGCCGCGCTGCTGCCGCCCAGGGCAATGGCCGCCAGTAAAAGCTTGACAGAATTTCCTTTCTTCATGTGCTCCTCCTGCTCGGTAGTGACATCGCTTTCGAGAGCCATCCTACGGCATCGGTTCAGACTTTTTTGGACCAGATGTCAGCCCTGTGACTACGTCGCGGAATTAACACTGTTTGCGCAAAACAGTGTAAAACAGCGGAACAACACGCGCGTTCCGCTGCATCCGACGTACGCGGTTGGGTCGGGCCAGGGGACCGGCTACTATCACGCCATTCAGGGACAGGGAATGGACCGCTATCGCATGCCTACCGGCTATCGCTTGCCAGCCTGCTTCGGGCTGCTGATCTGGCTATGCCTGCTGGGTTGTCATGTCCCGGCCCACGGCCACAGCGCGCTGCCGTCGCAGACACTGAGCGATGCCCGCAGTTACTACAGCACTCTCGCCCTGCGCTGGCTCGACGATCCGCAAGGTGCACTGACACCGGAACAGGCACTCACCCGGTTGCTTCAGGGTGATGGCGAGCAACTGGACATCCACTATCCGACGCTCGGTTTCCGTGAAGGTCCGCAATGGTTCCTGCTGCGCCTGGACAATCTCTCTGACCAGGAGGACTGGCTGCTGCAGGCCAGCCGCCCTCACCTGGATTACCTTGATCTCTATCAGCTGTCACCGGAAGGCTCACTGCGCGCCCACTACCTGATCGGTGATCGCGTCCCGTTCGACAGCCGGCCAGTACCGCACCGGGCACTGGTATTTCCGCTGACATTGTCGCCAGGCCAGAATCTGGTGCTGCTGCGGGCCCAGGGCCGCAATGTGATCGAGATGCCGGTGGCCGTCATGACCCCGCTGGCATTCCAGCAACGGGACAGCCGCCACCAGCTGCGCTACGGGTTTTACTACGGCGCCATGCTGATCATGTGCCTGTTCAACCTGCTGATTTTCGTCTCCATGCGCGACCGCAGTTTTCTGCTGTACGTGCTCTACCTCGGCACCCTGGGCCTGAATCTCTTTGCCCGCGACGGGCTCGCCTACCAATGGCTGTGGCCCCAGGCGCCCTGGTGGAATCATCACAGCCTGCCGGTGCTGAACCTGCTCTCGGTCGCCTTTTCGATCCTGTTCGCCCGCAGCTTCCTGCAACTGTCGCGCTATCGCCCGCAGCTCGACCGGGTGCTGCTGTTCAGCGCACTGGCCATTGCCTGCATGGCGCCGCTGGCACTGGTGCACTTCGGCTTCTGGATTCAGGCGTCCACCGCACTGGTGCTGCCCTGGGTCATCATCATCATGCTGATCGCCGGCAGCCAGGCCCGGCGCGGCTATCGCTCGGCACGCTATTTCCTGCTGGCGTTCATGACACTGGCGATCGGCACATCGCTGTATGTGCTCAAGGTATTCCAGGTACTGCCGGGAAGCTGGCTGCTGGAACAGGCGATGCAGCTCGGCGCCACGCTGGAAGCCCTGATGCTGTCGTTTGCCCTCGCCAATCGCATGACCACATTGAAAGAAGAAAACGAACGTATCCAGCGCGAGGCCAACGAAGTGCTGGAGCAGCGCGTGCGCGAGCGCACGCGTGAGCTCAACGAGGCACTCAGTGCGCGCAGTGAGTTCCTGGCGGTGATGAGCCACGAGATCCGCACGCCGCTGAACGGCATCATCGGCACGCTGGACCTGCTGCGCGACAGCGGTCTCAGCGACGCCCAGCAACAGCACCTGCACGTGATCGAGCAGTCCGGCAACAGCCTGCTGCAACTGATCAACGATGTGCTCGACTATGCGCGCATCGAGGCCGGCAAGATGCCGCTGGAGGAAACCGCTTTCGCCCTGCCACGACTGGTGGAGGAGTGCACGGCGCTGTTCCGTCATCGTGCCACCCTGTGCGGCAACACACTCGTACAGCAGATAGACCTTGCCGGCATCGAGGAAGTACGCGGGGACCCGATGCGCTTGCGGCAGGTGCTGGTCAATCTGGTCAGCAACGCGGTGAAATTCACCGAGAATGGCCACATCCAGGTGCGTGTGCGCCGCGAAGGCAGCAATGCGGACTATGTGCAGTTCGAGGTGGAAGACACCGGCATCGGCATTCCGGAACACAAGCTGCCGCAACTGTTCGAGCATTTTCACCAGCTCGACAATTCCACCAGCCGCCGCTACGGCGGCACCGGCCTGGGCCTGGCGATTTCGCGGCAACTGGTGGAAATGATGGGGGGCGAGATCGGGGTCCGCAGCCAACAAGGCAAAGGCTCCTGTTTCTGGTTCCGCATGCCGTTGCCCGGCGCGCACCAGTTGAGCGAACGTCCGATGCCGCGCGTACCGGAGCAGCCCATGCCCCGCGCGCGCCTGCTGATTGTCGACGACAACCATATCAATCTGATGGTCGCCGAAGGACTGTGCCGTAAACTCGGCCATGACGTGGATGTGGCAGAAAGCGGCATGGAAGCCATTGCGGTGCTGCTCGGCGGCGACCACGATTTCGACCTGATACTGATGGATTGCGAGATGCCCGACATGGACGGCTTTGCCACCGCCCGGCAGATCATCCAGCTACAGCAGGATGGCCGGCTGCCGCAAACACCGATCGTGGCGCTGACCGCGCACGCCGTGCCGGACAAGATCCGCGCCTGTCACGAGGCCGGTATGATCAGCCACATTGCCAAACCGATTACAGCCGAAAAACTCGATCGCGGATTACGTGCGGTGCTAAATTAGCACTCGTGGGGTAGATACCATCTGTCCCCACG
>NZ_AQOR01000034.1 GCF_009846755.1 Alcanivorax sp. S71-1-4 | reverse complement strand
GGGGGGGGGCGTCGGGCACACATCTCTTTTATCGCTTATTGCTCTTGAATTGGAAACTCACATCGTAATAGTATATTATAAATTCAAGCGTATCATTAATTTGAGCTCATGTTTTAGTATAAAATAAAAAATGAGAGGGGATAAATGCTTCCAATTAGAGATCTTAAGCTTGGTTTTAATGACGCTGTTAATTACAGGCGAAGAGAAAACAAAGATGATTTCAATAGATTGTTTATAAAAAATAGCAAGCTTGATGAAATAATGCTCCCTCAGAATTACTTCTTGATTGGAGATAAAGGGACTGGGAAAACAGCTTACGCTGTTTGGTTATCGAATAACTTTTATTGCAATACCTTGTCGTCGCTGAATTATATTCGTGAAACCGAGTATCAAAAATTTGTCACCCTTAAGCAGCAAAAAAATCTGAGCCTTTCCGATTATACGAATATATGGAAGGTTATTCTTCTGCTTCTTATATCAAAGAAAATTTATGAAACAGAGGGCCAGGACAGTTTTTTGAACAGGTTTGTTCGGTTTAGAGCTGTTAATAATGCTATAGATGAATACTATGATGGAGCATTCTCTCCAGAAATTATGAATGCTATGGAGTTTGTGGAACATTCTTCGGCGTCTGCCAATTTGATAGCGGAATGTGCGGCTGCAGAAGGCATGACAGCAAAGACAGTAAAATTCACTGAGCAAAAATATCAGACAAACCTTCTTTATATACATAGAAGATTTGAAGAAGCAATTAAATCCTTAAAGCTTGAGAAGAATCATACGCTTTTTGTTGACGGAATTGATTTGCGTCCGTCTGGCATTGATTATCCTGATTACCTAGAGTGTGTGAAAGGTTTGGCAAATGCGGTTTGGAGTCTTAATAACGATTTTTTTGCCCCGATCAAAGATTCCAGAGGGCGCATTAAGGTAGTTATTCTTCTAAGGCCTGACATTTTTAACTCCATAGGGCTCCAAAATGCAAACAATAGAATTAGAGACAATTCTGTTTTCTTGGATTGGCGCATACCATATGAACGCTTCCAAAACTCTGAGCTGTATAAATTACCAAATAGGTTGCTTTCTTTAGGCCAGCCCGGTAGCAAAAATGACAATTATTGGGAAGATTACTTCCCATATACTGTTGATGTCCAAGGAAAAAAGGAACACTCATTTATATCTTTCTTGCGATTCTCATACTTCCGCCCTCGAGATATTGTAACCATGTTGAATTTGCTAAGAGAACTTCATATTGAACATGGTCGAAGTAGAAATTACTTTATAGAGGATGATTTCAGGGATGTCCAGTTTAGGCGAAGATATTCCGAGTATCTTTTGGGCGAAGTAAAGGATCATCTTTCTTTTTACTATTCTGAAAGTGATTACGAAACATTTTTGAAATTTTTTGAGTTTTTGAAGGGGGATTATTCATTTTCCTATTTTGAATATAAGCAATGCTTTTCGAATTATCTAGATTTTTTAGACAGAAACTCTATTAAAAGACCTGTTTTTTTGGGCAACGACGCCGAATTTTTACAGTTTCTCTATGAGCTGAATATTATTTTTTGCATAGAGCAAGTGGAAGAAGGTAGGCCATACTTTTTTTGGTGTTTTCGGGATAGAAGCGTATCCAACATAAACCCCAGAGTTAAAACAGATTGTCAATATGAGATATTTTATGGGTTGGGGAAGGCATTGAATACAGGAAAACAGTTTAAGAAGACCTAGGATAATCAGTGACAACCATCGTTGTTTTTCAAGATAGTTGTCACTGTTTTCATGCTAAGCCGCTTGGTCCATGGGTAGCTCTTTTTCCGGGTTCAGTGTCGGTACTGTTCAAAATTCTGTGTCACCCCGTTAATCTGTTCAGCAACGAGGTGACATATGACCAGTCCAACCTTTCCTGGCTTCGACATGGAAGCCGCACTCAAAGCCCTGCGTGAAGGCAAGGACCTGACGGAAAAAAAAGGGACAGCCACCGTTTAGCGAATGTCCTACACAGGAATCAGTGATTTCCTCTACTTGATATCATTTTCTTTGGTTAATCTGGTGATGCGCTTCAAGGAGGAAGTCATGACCCGACCCCGCAACTAGCAGATATTGCTGGAATCAACCCCTTACTACCACTGCCTTGGCCGCTGTGTTCGTCGGGCCTTCCTGTGTGGTAATGATCCTCTCAGTGGCGGATCAATTGAACATCGTCGTTCCTGGGTGATAGAACGGCTGGCGTTGCTTTCGAAGGTATTCGCTATTGATCTCTGCGCTTATGCCGTTATGCCGAACCATTATCATCTGGTAGTCCGCATCCACACAGAATAAGCAGGTACAGGCACTGATTAGCACCGGGCAGCTTCGGAGGTTTGGTCCATGACACAGACATGACAAAGACATGCACTGAATAGCGATGATCCAGATCCGCGGTAAGAAGATATTGCTGGAATAATCTATCTTCTTACTGCCACTGCACTGTAGTACGCCCAGCCCAGCAAGCCACAACACCTCCTATATCTGACTGCTAGCGGACCGTGCGACAGCTGCTTGAGTCAATTGAAAAGGTTCGGTTGCTTTCCGGGTTTTCAGTACTGATGTGCAGCAGTGTGAGTCTAAGTATGGCGTTGGGAAGCATCACTGCGCACAGAAGTTAGCTGTGATGGTCCGATTCTCACTCTAGTTGCTGTGGAAAATGGGGGAAGAATATGCCTCCTCTAATAAGATATCGTTTTACGTGTTAAAAAAAGAGGCCAGCAGACAGCTTCTGGCCCTAGTAAGTTATTTTAATGCAGTGGTATCTGTAATAAGCACTCCGAAGTATCAGTGCCAGAATGTATAGTAATTGGGGCTTGTAAGAGAACCAGTAACTGAGCAGCTCCCTGTGGGAGTAATTGGCCCGTTGAATACAAAGCTACCACCGTTCGAAGTGTCAAGCTGAACATCAATTTGGTCGCTACAAGTACCACAGATGGAAGAGACGTTTACGCCCGTAAGAGCGAAAGTTGTTGGGTTTGATGTCACTATGACTGGGTGTGCAACTGAACCTGTCCATGGGAATCCCGTGAGCGATACACTGCCGCATAGGAGGCTTCCAGAAACGCTCGCTGATGTAACTGACAAGGTGGTAATACCAAGATCATCAGTAAGAGTTCCTGTGGCGCTTAACGTGCAGTTAAGACTACAGAAGCCTGAGGTTAAGTTGGTTGTTCCGGTGAATGTGTCGTTCAGAGGTGTTACATCAAGTTGCTGTGGAGAACCGCCATTCACGTCATAATAGATTGATGAAGACGCATGACTTAAATTGAAGGCTGAAAGTACGGAAATGCCGAGTAAGATTTTTGACATTGATTTCATTTTAATCTCCATGTTGATTTTGCCATTTGGTTTGTGTTTTGGGAGATAATATCGTTGTTTATTAATCTTCTCGGATCAACAGATAATAGTAAATCATGCTTTTCTTCATTGCGGAAATCTGGAGTATTGATCTTGGGTGAGGTGGTGGAACTGGTATTGAGCAATTTTTTTTGAGTAAAGGTAAATTTGAGGCGCTAATGCCTAGCTAGCGGTGGAAGAGAAAGTGGTTGATTAGTAATAAGATACCCAATCTATTGTGTCGTGTTATGAAAATTTCTATTCTTGATGTTGGTTTGCCTCTACTCGTTGATGGGGATATCTAAGGCTGGTTTGATTTACACTAGAAAAATAAACTAGGACAGCCACCGATTAGCAAAAGGTTTACACCCAACTCAGCGATTTTCTATGCCTGGTGTCAAATAGCTCCCTTAGTCTGGTCATAAACTTCAAGGAGGAAGTCACGACCAGACCGCGAAGCCAGCAGGTATCGCTGGAATCAACCTCTTATTGCCACTCCATCGGCCGCTGTGTTCGGCGTGCCTTTCTATGTGGTGAAGACCTTCTCAGCGGCAGATCTTCGAGCATCGTCTGGCCTGGGTGGTGGGAGCGGCTTGCATTGCTCACGGAGATATCCGCGATTGATGTGGGCGTGTTCCGGTCATGCCCAGCCACTACGACCCGGCGGTTCGTATCAATGCAGAGCTGGCTTGGGGCTCGGATGCGGCGAGGTAGCGAGCCGGTGGATGAAGGTATTTGCCGGACCGCTTATTGTGCATAACTGGTTGGCGGGCCGGGCGCCGGACGAGGCCACTGCTGTCAGGGCACAGCAATAGTAGCCAAATGGCGCGAGCGGCTCTGTGACCTGAGTTGGTTTATGCGCTGCCCGAATGAATGCATAGCGCGGCGCGCTAATGAGGAAGATTGCTGCAGCGGGCATTTGTGGGAAGGAAAATTCAATGCTACTCGATGCCTATCATTTCTTTTTTCTATTTTTATCGTGCCTATCCCTGTCTATTGCTGATTTGGGCTTGAGAGATAGGAGGCAGAGCGTCTTTCCATTATGGCTTTGTATAGTCACGATGATATCTCTCACTAAGTAAAGTCTTAATTTACTTAACACCCATTGATCCACGCGGCAGCACTCACAATAATCTTCTGGAAAGATATCCAGAACGAATCAAAAAAGTAATACAAATTAGAATGGAGAAATAGAGATGAAAGTAATATTCAAGATTATACTGGCGGTTATTATTCTTGGTGCACACAACATGAGTCTGGCAAGCTCTCAGGTTAGAGTATCAGTAGACAATGGGAGTCCGGTATTTTTAGATGGCAATCCGATATCTGACTCTTTCGCAGGAATGATAGAAATCGTTGGAGGCGTAACTTCCATAAACTGCAACTGGCAATTTGATGCTGAGATCGTTGATGATGGAATCTCTACTACTACTTTAATAATAACAAATTCAAGTGTATCAGGATCCTTTCTCTGTAATCTTGTTTCATTGGGTGGCTATAACTGGTCTGGAACAGCCGACCATACTAGCCTTCCCACACCCTTTAGCCCGAATATTGATGTACCTTTCCCTGTCTCCATCGTCACAGTCCAGGCACCAAATTGTATGGCAAGTGGCGCTTTAGAATTTCTGTATAATAATAGCATTTCAGGCTTCGAAATTGATGATTCGATAGGCGCATGTTACATAAAGGCGCAGGTGATTAGTGTCAACCATTCGTATGCTATTTTGCACTATTAAATAAATCTAAGTCACATAAAGTTGAATGAAAATCGCGGCCACAGACTGACGATTGGCTTACACCCGAATCAGATATTTTCTATACTTGATGGCACCTTGTATAGGTGATCTGGTTATGCACTTCAAGGAGGAAGTCATGACCGGACTCCGCAGCCAGTAAGTATAGCTGGAATCCAACTCTTATTAATACTGCATTCTCCGCAACCTCTTTCGGGTGTTGAGCATGTCCTGCGGGCTTTGAGCGTGCGAACTGTTGCGTGGGCCCTGGTCGGATTGCATTTGATGTCGTTACGATGTCTTTCTGGTGTCAGATCCTGACGGAAAGTCTGAGGGATCATCTTGTGAACGATGGTGGTAAATGAGTAATTTTCTTTGATTGATGGAAAATTAGTAAATCTAGCTTTTAATTTATTAGGGTAGATCATGCTTGATTGCTACCGTACTTTGCGGGGGCAAATTTGCGCGGCGTCCTAGAAACCGTTTGTTAACGGTTTCTAGTTCGTCTACTGATATTTGCTACTTGATGGATATTGATATTAATCATGGAGAGAAGAATGAAGTTGAATAACCTGATAATGGTTTTCATTGGCATGGCTTTCTCTGGGGGTGCCAGTGCATCTGGGCCTCTTTACTACAACGTTAACGGTGGTGCTTCGGAGCAACTTGATGTCACGCCAATTTATGATCATTTCAGCGGTACTTATACGTGGCGAAATGGCTTTTGTACTGTTGATTGTGCTTTGTCAGCAGATGTTTCAATAAGCGAAGACTCAAATGGAGTCACTAGTTTCCTGTTCTCTTCTCCTGTCTCCGGCGGAAATTTTTTCTGCAGTACTCTGACATTCAGTCCGACTGCCTGGAGTGGAAGTGTGCCCACTCCAATTTCTGTTAATGACTCGCCTATAGCATTTACAGTGAGTGGTATCGAGCAAAGCTCATTATGTGGAGTATGTAGCGACCAGATGGATATATATTTCCATGCCGAGGACGGGGGCTATTTTTCCTTTGATGGCCCTATTGCACCAAATGGAACGTGTTCTTTAAAAGGGGAGATGTCAAGTTCCAATTACTATGAATTCTGGAACTAAATTTAGAAGTTCATGGGAAAAAGGGAAGGAGGCTGTTGAGAAGCCTACTTCCCTATAAAGGAGCAAACAGAGACAGCCACCGATTAGCAAAAGGCTTACACCCAAGTCAGATATTTCCTATACCTGATATCCATCAGATTCTTTTAATCTGGCCATAAGCTTCAAGGAAGAAGTCATGACCAGATCGCGAAGTCATCAGATAGCGCTGGATCAACCTCTTATTACCGACGTCCCCCCTGTTTGAGTAGCACCTGACTTTGGAGTCCAATACCCACTACGAGGAGATTAGACATGAAGAAGCGATTCACCGAGGAGCAGATCATCGGTTTCCTGCGTCAGGCGGAGGCAGGGCTGCCCGTCAAGGAGCTATGCCGCAAGCATGGTTTTTCGGAGGCCAGCTATTACCTCTGGAAGAGTAAGTTTGGCGGCATGAGAGCAAAACACAAAACAGGGACAGGCACTGATTAGCGAAAGGCTTACACTAGAATCAGCTATTTCCTCCACCTGATATCATTTCGCTTGGTTAATCTGGTGATGAACTTCAAGGAGGAAGTCATGACCCGCCCCCGCAACCAGCAGGTATCGCTAGAATCCACCCCTTACTACCACTGCATTGGCCGCTGTGTTCGTCGAAGCTTTTTGTGTGGTGAAGATCCTCTTAGTGGCCGACCATTTGAACTTCGTCGTGCCTGGGTGATAGAACGGCTGGCGTTGCTGTCGGAGGTATTCGCTATTGATCTCTGCGCTTATGCCGTTATGTCGAACCATTATCATCGGGTAGTCCGCATCCACGCGGACCAGGCGAATTGATTAGCCGGGAACGGCACTGATTTGCACCAGACAACTTCGGATATCTGGCTTACACAATCCGGCAGAATCGCGAGTTGGTCGCGGGGAGCTCAAGTAATACCCAATGGTTACGGACGGAACGCAGGTTTTTCCGGAGCAAGGAGTGGGAGCTACCCGGTTAACGGCATCTTCGTTCTGGGGTATTAATATGCTGATTTATAAAAGGTTTTAAGGTGAGTCGGGCTAGACAATATGCGGCAATTGAGTCATCAAATGATGGTGAGTATGATGCCTCTATGATTGCATGATTGGAGATCAGCATGCGCACCACAATGAATATTGACGACGAGTTACTGGCCGAAGCCCAGCGGGTTACGGGAGTTTCCGAGCGAGCCGCACTGGTTCGTGAGGGGTTGGCTGCATTGATTCAGAGAGAAAGCGCCCGCCGACTGGCAAAGTTGGGAGGCACTGAGCCTCAGTTGGATGACGTTCCCCGCAATAGGGCAGAGTAACGGTGATCCTCGCGGACACATCAATATGGATTGATCATTTGCGCTCCGGCAACGAGCACCTTGCTGTCTTGCTGGATAGAGCAGAGGTATGCATGCACCCGTTCATACGCGGGGAGCTGGCGTGTGGAAACCTGCAACAACGCACGACAATTCTGGCGTTGATGAGGAACTTGTCGTCTGCTCGTGTGGCTACAGACGATGAGGTGCTTTTTATGATTGAACACCACGCCTTGATGGGTCAGGGGCTAGGATACATAGACATGCATCTGCTGGCGGCAGCGAGGCTGTCCGATGGCGTTCGGCTTTGGACGCGTGACAAGTGTTTAAACGCTGCGGCGCAGCGGCTTGGTTATGGATATCATTGAGCCTGAAAGAAGCCACCCAAAAGGATTGTCGACGAATATCTGAATAGTGCACTTTGGATCATTATTGAACTATGGTGAAGTAATAGGTTGTTTGGGCGCTCTGTTTTTGCGTTATAAGTAAAAATTACAGTGTTCAGAGCGTACGAAAAATAGTAGGCAAAGCAGCTACTGATTTTTCCGGAAAGAAAGGCTTAAGAACTTGGCTATTGCCGTGGGGAGGCCGGCAAGAGGCAGTCACTGGCTCGCACTTGGTCTTGGTGTTAATACTAAGGCCTATTACGAGAGCGCTGGGTGATCAGTCTGTCGTCAATGCTCACACGCTCAGGCGTATGATCCTCTGAACGCAATCAAGTCAGCCCGCCAGATCCAGCTCATTATGAATCAGCACCACACACTGCGACGCAAACAACATGGTAGGCCCCAGACTGATCTTTTCAGCCCCCAGTCGCGCCAGGCTGCCAAAGGTCTTTTTGGGCATGGGAATATGGTCGGTAAGCAGGAAGCAGGGGTTGGCGGCAAAATCCATCGAGCGAACCGGAGTACCTTTCCTGTCCATGACATAAAGTTGATGGTTCTCCGCCAGCTCTTTCACCAGCCTTTCAAAGCTGATTGTCCGCACCTGGATACCCGGTTCCACAGCTCGCTCCTGCTCCTTGTCCATGCCTTGCGACACATCCAGCGCCCTGGCCACCTTGGCCAGCAGCGCCCGCTCGTGGAAGCCGCCGATATGCTGCATATCGGTTGAGGTAAAGGTGATGGTACGAGAAAAGTCACGGGTGCTTTCCAGCACCAGATGCACGATCACATCGTCCCGGTGGGACTGCGCCACGAACAGGCTGTTCATCAATGTATGAGCCAGAATTTCCGTGTGAGCGTCGCCGCCAACATTGGCCAGTAACGCCTGGCTGTCGGTGGGCGCGGCGCGAGCGCGGAGCACGAAGGTACGCATGGTGGTCACTCTGTCGGAAGGCGGTTGGATTATAGCCGAAGCGAGAGCAAGGACGGCCACCGATTGGCAAAACGCTTACACGGAGAATCATATATTTCCTATACCTGATATCAGCGTTGTTTGGCTAATCTGGTTATGAGCATCACATGAGACGATACGACCTCGCCGCCATCGGTTCCAACTCCTTGCGAGCTCTGCATTGGCCATTGTATCTGCAGAGTGCGATACACGTGCTTTGGGCGTGTATTTGTGCGTCCCCTTCGTATGCCCAATATGGCTTGCTCACGGGGCTGGTGCCCGGTTTGGTGCTGTAATCTCCAGCTGCTCGACGAGCGCCAGGGCAACTGTTTTGCCCGATCACCCGCGTGGGTGGTCCCTCGGTGAGGGAGTGAGGCCGCCAAAAGTAGAGCCTTAAGCCAGAGAGTATAAGTATTTTTCGCTATTATCCTACAATTTTCTTGTTAAGTCTTATTAATTGACTTATTATTTTGCCAGTTGAGGCCGCCCATGAACGAAGTCAAATGGTCCCGAAGGGCCATGAAACAGGCAGGTAGGCTTCATGGCCTTGACCGCGTCAAGGTGTTCCAGGCGGTCACTACCCTGTCAAAGATGCCTGGGGTCAAAAATGTAAAGGCCCTCAAGAATCACCTGTATGGCTACCGACTCAGGGTCGGTAACTACCGGGTTCTGTTTGATTGGGACGGAGCCATCAAGGTTGTCAGCATCGAAGAGGTGAGAAAGCGCGATGAACGCACATACTGATGTCCAGGTCATTAATGGTCCCGACGGCAAACCCGCTTTCGTGGTCATCCCCTATCAGGACTATGTCTCCACCCACCCACGTGAAGATCTGATCCCGCACGAAGTGGCGGGCTATGTGCTCGTTGATGAACTCTCTCCCGCTGCCGCATGGCGTCGTCATCTGGGGCTTACTCAGGCGGAGGTGGCCGAGCGTATTGGTATTACCCAGGCCGCCTATGCGCAGCAAGAAAAAGCCAGGCGTCCGCGCGCCGGAACCCGGGCCAGGATTGCATCCGCCTTGGGCATCAGCCCAGACATGCTGGATATAAACTGATACTGGCCGCGACGCCAACTCGCAAAAAGACGCCGGCCTATGTGATGACGTGCCGATATAAGCAGGGGCCGCCATCGAATAGCGTTACTGGATACGACAAAGACAAATATGGAGACATCGACCCCACTCAGTGCTGGGCCGATGCCTCTTCATTGTCGTTACGGCCTGGTTCTCGAGCAGACACTTATGAGGCGCTTCAGTGAGCCTGCGAAGTGTCTGACAACTGCTCCAGGGCCGCGATCAACTGGTCAAGCTCATTCCCCTGTATCACACCGGACGCCATGCCTTTCTCTATCTCCAGGAGAAAGGCGTTCGCTGTGGGGCCCAATTGAGAGCGAATTTTGTCCTTGACCTCGTCTACCGAGAGATCGGGTGTTATCTGGTCTTTCGGGTTTTTCTCTGTCATAAGCTTGACCCTGTCTGTTTGCGATAGATATGTTAAGGAGATGGCGAAAATATACAACCCCGGAGATGAAATATTGTGCTGATGGCAATTTGAGATGCCTATGGCGTTCTGCGAGCGTCTTGATGAGGTTCTCAGGGCAGAGATCCGGCGGTTTCTGGCGAGCAAGTCCGGGAGGGCCGTGAGACGTGCTTCATTAATGTGTAAATTGGATGCCAAAAAGGAAGCATTACAGCATGTGAAAAAGTCCTTCCTGATAGTGTTTCCATTTGAGAGTATATCGGGCAGCCTACAAGGCCGGTAATTTGTTGATCAAATGAACATACACGACGTAATAGAGCCATGAAGGTATCGGGTGCCGTTATCATTGCCTTCTGTCTGTCTCTCGTCTCATTTGTGATGCTGGAAAACAGGCATCCAGATGAGGGAAAAGGGGAAGGGGCTACTGAGGCCCCTGATAATGAAGAGAAAAGCATAATTTCTGATAGTTTATTCCCTCTCGTTGAAAAAGCACCCGCCGCGAAATTACCGTCATCTAACCTGCCTGAGCTGGCTAGCCCTCTACCAAAGCCCGGCTCGCCGCTCCGTCTCCTGGCCTTATTCCAGACCTACGATCAGGCCCGGGCGTCGGCGGTGGTTCTGCACCCTGAGATTGGTGCATACAGATACCATGTGGGGGACCAGATAGACCGGACGAGAGTATTGGCCGCCATTTTGCCGGACAGGATACTGGTGAGAGAAGGTGAAAGCATGGAGGTATTCCATCTTGAACCGTTGAGCGCGGCATCTGCGGCGCTGCCCGAAAGTGAGGATGAGAGGGCTGTCCTCAGTGTGCCGCTGAGTGAAGCCGAGCAGAAAAAGCAGAACATTCTGAAGCACTTTGATCTGTACCCCGTCAGTGACTCAATGCCATCCGGGTATATTGTGGGTGATAAATTTCCCGAGGACGCCGCGAAAAACACAGGTGTGAGGCCCGGTGATGTGCTGGTTTCAGTCAACGGTTATCCGGTAGGCGAAGACAATAGCGACTATCTTGCATGGATTTCATTCCAGACTACCCAGAAAGCTTCGATAGTGATCAGCCGTGATGGGGAAGAGTTCGTGATTTATTATCCAGAAGACATCCTGGGTGCACAGAGGCAGGGCGGTTGATTCATGGCTCAGGCAAACCAGGGCACGAGAAAACGTGCCCTGGCTCGTCTTTTGTTCAGTTATGGATTTGTGATCTCATCGATCACGCCTCTGGAAAGCGGGCTTGGATTGGGCGCACTCGGAGTGTGGTTCGGGTCAAAGATCTGAGCCTTTTCCCAGATTGAGTATAGCCGTCCAAAAATATTGCAGTTGCCAGGACCTGGCGGCATGATCATTCCGTTCAGGTCTATGGTGGCCCGGACGCCGGGCGGATTTTCATTGTATTGATAAGGCAGCTGCCCTCCATTGCCTGGCGCTGCGGCGCAGTTAGCGCCAGCCATTGTCACCTGAACATTATTGAATATGTTCGCAAATGCACCGGCATTGACCATGGCCGGTGTGGCGACTGTGGTCCATGCACCTGCCCAGGGCGCGCCAATGGGCAGGCCGTTGTTGAAGGCCAGCACCACGGCCGGTGGCAGCTGCATGCAAAGCTGGCTGGGTTGCGGGAAGCCAGGGGGAGACGGCTTGTCGATGCGGTGATGCGTGACGGTAAAATGCATCACTTTGGGCTGCTTACCTTCTTGCCACAGGTAGCCGCCGATCTGTAGCCGGCACCGCAATCCAAGTAGTGGAGATGAAAAGTCCACCAGGTCACCTGCCCAGGCAGTACTGCCCTTGATCGGGTAGAAGCTGTCAAAGATGAAGTAGAAATCACGCTGGACAGCTTCCTGGTATGACAGGGGGAAGGGCTCCTGGGGGACGCCGGGAATACTCTGCCAGCCGCCGAACAAGTCCGGCTTGTAGTGTACGGTAAAAGACGCATTGGCTTGCCAGGCTGTCATGTTCAGCAGGCAGGCAAGTAGAGTGCCGAAGATCAGCTTTATCCTTAAGCTCATGTTTGTCTCCTTGGAATGGTATTAAATGCTTCTGTCGCGCAATATGCGCCTTATTATTGTTTTTTGTTTTTATGGGGTTTTAAATGGTTTATTGGTAAATGCTGCGCTTCCTTAAAATAAAGGAATGATTCCATTCCAAGGTCTTTTTGATACATTGGATAGCTAAAGCTGCGGTTATTATCTTGACTTGTTATTTTGGGAGTTTCTTCTTTCAGAAGCTTTTTGTGCTTATTCTAATTGTGGACGCAGCGTGCTGCCTGGTAGCGGCTGGAGGCGCTCCCTATGTACCTGTAAAGCGAATTGGTTACTTTAAGACGAGATTTGACGAGCCCCTCCCTAGCCTGGGGATGCCTTGGTGTGGTGGGCCCGAAATGGCTACTGCCTTTTATATATGCTTTGATATGTTTTCCTGAGGCATGAGCGGATGTGGTTATGCCGGTCATGTGCGCAGGCAGAATGCTGTCTTTTGAGTGATGTCATTTTAACGTCAATTCATTTCGGAATGGGATGATATTTAATTGATACCATATAAACAAAAATATCATCGCCATATACTTGGCGCCACCTGTTGCATCGAGAAAACCAGCTTTTCATTTTCGTTTGTTTTCGTTTGTACACTGAGTGACTACCCTTCTGGTAATTCCATCACAAAACGTGATGGATAAATCACATTGTTCTTTATATAAATCAATAAGATGCAATGTGAATAACTGGCTACACCGGCATGACAGAACAGGGAAATGATCGCCAGCCCGAGACCTGTGCGCGTAGGAATTGGGGTTGATACAAGAGCGATTGTGCCGGAAATAAATGCAGGACGGTGATCATCCTTCTATTGAAACGGTGGTGACTTGCCATTGACCGGATCAATACCGGATCGGCATGAGGCGCTCCAGGGCGTCGTTATGCGTTTCTGCTGAAGGATAAATCGGCTGAGCTTCGGTTCAGGATGGCCCGTGATAAGCAGATTAAAGCACTCCGCAGAGTGCCTTATATGAATAAAAACTAAGGAGATAGCATGAAGCTCAAATCATTTGGCTCCCTTGCAGTTGCCAGCTGTGCGCTACTTACTTTCGGTTCAGCGTCCGCCAACATGGGGAACTCGCCGTCCACTTATGGCCTGCTACCCAACGACATTGCTTCTGCCCAGGCGTTGTCGATCTTCAACTCCCAGATCTCGGCGGTGTACTACAACCCGGCCAACCTGGCGAAAGACCCGCGCGGCGAACTGACTGGCGGCATCTTCCACGCCGATCACGACCTGCAGGCGAACGGCTCCACCATCATGAACGATCCGTCGCAGCAACTGCAGCTGGGCCTGAAGACCGATCTCAGCTCTATCTCCACGCTGGAACACCCGCTGTACTTCGGCCTGATGGTCGGTGTTGAGAAATTTGCCCAGGAGATGATGGCATTTTCCTCCGAGACGTCGGACTACGGCCAGTACTTCACCTACGGCCGTCAGCCTCTCTTTCTGACCGCCGGTGCCGGCACCAGCGTCTGGCGCGGTATTGATGTGGGCTTCGCGCTGCGTGTGACCCTGCACGCCGACGCCACCCTGAACACGCGCTCCACCCTGGGCGGCGTGACCAGCCAGGAATCCCTGAATGTGTCCGCTGCACCCAAGTTTCGCCCCATCCTGGGCGTGAACATCAACTGGGGTGAAACCTTCTGTAGCCGTGCCAGCTGCTGGATGGACAACCTGGAAACTGCGATTTCCTACCGCGCCTATTCCAACACCCGCACCAAGGTGAGCTCCAATGTGATTGTTCCGGGCACTATCCCGGCACCAGGCCTGAATCTGGCCATCAAAACCCTGGATTCCTTCCAGCCTGAAATCACCACGGTCGGCGTAAAGTATGACTTCGGCACCTGGCGACTGGGTGTGACCGGCGAATATCAGGCATGGTCCCGTCTGGAGCGCGAACTGCGTGACGACACCATCAAGGATCAGGCCAACGCCAACTTCAAGGATATCTTCATCCCGCGCATCGGTGTGGAAATCCCGGCGGGCGATCACTTCACCTTCACCGGTGGTGTTGCCTGGGAAGAGACCCCGATCGAAGGCAAACGCAGCCTGGACGTGAACTACCTGGATGCAGACCGCTGGGTAGTGGGCCTGGGCATGAGCGCTGTGATTCCAAAAATGCCGCTGCTGGCATACCCCGTCCGCATGGATCTGGGTTACCAATATCAGCAACTGGATAACAAGACTTACGAGCTGACCTCCACCAATCCGCTGACCCCGCCGGGCGTCTACGGTGAAGTGGAAACCGATGGTGAAGTACATGTCTTCGCCGCGTCAGTGACGCTTAAATTCTGAGCCGGACGTTCTTTATGGATATGAAAGAGCGTTTAAGTAGAGGTTTACCAGGAGGCAACATGAAAAGAATAATCATGGCAGCCTGCATCGTTTCCCTGGCCGCGTGTGGTGGGGACAAGGATGATGTGGCGACGGAACAGCAGCAGGATTGGGAAAGCCGGAAGCAAAGTCTGGTGTACTCTTTCCCTGATGATAATCAGCAGCAGGTGCCGGTGCCTTCGCCGGTGGTCCTGCGTTTCTCCAGCCCAGTTATGGAGACTTCGCCAGGCATAGTGCTGCGTGAAGTGGGCGGGCCTATCGTTTCCGATTTTGATATGGAATGGGTGGATGGCAAGCGTGGTTTGATCATTACGCCAAACAAAAAGCTTAAGCCGCGGACAGAGTATCTGGTGCAAGTCCCAGAAATTGCGCTTGAGAAAGGAGCTTCCCCGGCTCGTAGTCTTCGCTTCACCACCCGAGGGCTTTATGAAGGACCGAAGAGCCAGGTGGCTGAAGATGCTTTCGAAATTAGCCGAATGATACCGGACGGTGAGAATTATCAAGTTCTCGACTTCTCAAGCTTCCGCGTGCAATTCAGTCAGCCTCTTGAGCGTAGCTCAGTAAAGTATGGTGAGGGAGCGAATGACTCCGTCCAGCTTATTGGCCCGCAAGGTCTGGTTGACGCCCATCTTCTCGTTAGCGGCAACTACATGACCATCGACCCGGTAGAAGACCTGACGCCCGGGGCCGAGTATTCGCTTAACATGACCTCTGCTGTAACAAGCATCTACGGTGATTCATTGCCGGGTGGTGGTTTTGGTAATCCCGGAGGGGAACTGGCCGTCAGTATTAAAGTGACGCCGCAAGACAGCACTTCGCCAACGACTGGCGAGAGAGTTGCCATGGTGCAGGATGTGGCGGACACTGGCGAGCTTTCTCCGCTGACGGGCATGCCAATTAACCTTGTGCCAATGGCATCACTGCTTCTTGGAGAAGAAACCGCTACCCAGGCGAGCGGCATCGTTGCCGCTGAACTGGCATTTGTGCCTAACTTCCCTGATGCTACACCCTTCCGAGTAAAGCGTGGATCTCTGATAGAAGGCGCATCCATTGAAGTACTCATCAATGGTGCGGTTCCAGCCGGATTCGATTCTGGAAAAGTGCGTATGGATTTTATCTCCGACGCCAGCGGATATCTCCTTCCAAATCCGTATAGCAATGCTGACGATGCGCCGCGTCAAGTTCGCCTTTTCATGGATGTCTCAGTATCTACAGAAGCACCTCAAGCCAACGGGGCGATCACCCAAGATCTTCTGCATATTGAATTGGTCGGTACTTCTATCGTCGAAGATGGTCGTATGGTGATCAATGCAGTTGGTGTTGTGGAGCCAGACGTTCTTGGATCTGAACGTGCCGCCGGTATCTTGAGCTTCTATATGAAGGCATTTGAAGACCAGGATAATCCACCAACGACGGTGGCAGACAACATGCCTCCGGTAGTCCAGAGCTGGATTCCTGGCGACAATGTGACTGGGTTCAGAACCACAGATCCTGTGATAGTTCAGTTTGATGAGCCGATAGATTCCAAATCTGCGCTAGATCTAATCCTCCTTGAGGAGAACGGTGTTGCAGTCGAAGCAAGCATTGTTGCTAAAGGATCGTCAGTAATTATAAAGCCCAAAAACTCTTTCAAGGCTAGCGTTCAGGAATCGATAAACTCAGTCGCTTCATATGTTTATACATTAACTTTGAAGCAAGGTATCCGTGATTTATCAGGCAACGCCACAAGTTCAGATACGGTCTATCAATTTGAGCTTCCCGCTATTGTTACAACTGCAGATGAGTTCGAGCGGAGCCGTGCAAACATTCCGCCTATAGAGGAATACCGCGGTGAGGTTGGTGTAGTCGTGCGCTCGCCAATGTTAACGACGGTTTATCCTGGGTTCCCGTGCGTTATAGATACATCCTCTATAGATTTGTCACAAGGATTTACTGGTCGTTGCCAGGGCTATCTATCAGAAGAGTATCGGCGTGGAGAAACGCCTGACGGGAACTCGATATTTAGTACGCCACATAAGCTTCCGGATGATGTTCTTCCTCTTCCAGAATTGCCGGGCAATAGACCAATTGTAGCAATATTCACCAAGAATATAGATCCGCAAAGTGTTTCTCTCGGAGGGTCTTTCCAGGTCCATAGAGTCGATGCTAGTGGAGCTGCTCAGGGAAATGTGGAAGGTAATATTAGTGTCGATGGCAATAAGATCACTTTTTACCCATCAGAGCCTTGGGTTGAGGGTGAATATTATAGCTATACGCTGGGTTCTAACGGCGATAGACATTCACCTTCTGCCTCATGTGACGGCACTTCGTCAATATGTGATGAGTCAGGGTTGCCGATTCAAACTCAACTGCACGAGTTGAGTGTTCAGACGCCCTTTACTATGGATATCGTTTTTCAAGATCCAAACTCTCCAGATGGTGGCGGGATGCCTTTGACTCAGTACTTTGTTGCCACGGATGAGTCAAATGAGGTGCTTCAGATACTGAAAGCCCCTTCCTCTGATACGAATGCAAACATGGTTCATGATAGTAATAAGGACGTAGATTACCAGGCGGACTATTACTTCCTTAGAAACGCTTATCTGAAATATACGGTTGAAGAAGAAGGTGCAGAAAATCAGCCTTTGGACCCTAATGGTTGCGCCGTGGGTGATGTAGGATGTGTCGATCCTGATGGTGTTCTTCCGCCCGCTAATAGTGCGAAGCTATTTGGCGGTGGAGAGTTTACCTTTGGGCCATATATGGTCCCAATGGTGTCTATTGGGTGTGCCTTTGAGAATGGTATTTCTTCAATGCCCCCGTATCAGAAATCGGTGTGCCCTGAATCTAAGTTCACATACCTTACCAGTGACTTGGTTACTGAAATTGGGGAGTTCAATCAGACTCTTGGCGGGGTAGAGGTGAAAATATGGCCAGGGCAAATTATGTCTACGGCAGTTTTAATACATGCTCCAATGCTGGCTTGCAACGGCGGGAACTGTGTTCTCGGCCTGGATTCAGGTCCACAAGTTATGCGCATGAGATATGCTAAAGATGATCCGCTTTGCGTTGAGGACGTTCTTTCAGGTTCGACCTGTCCTCGTAGTAAACCTATTACTGCGCTAATCAAGGACGTTAATGGTGAACCACATATTTCAACAGAGGTTGAAGTCTATGTTGATGCTATTGACCTACAGCAACGGGTTACTTTGATTGGCGAGGCGCTTATGGGGGTGCCGGGTATTTCATCCACCCATCATGATATGGTCAGTGTTCCGATAACGCTGGAACTGGAGGGTAAGGTTGAATTTAATGATGACGGTACGATGAAGATTTCCATGCTTAACTCAAATGATATTGAATTCAGTTTTGGCCTGAAGTTGTACGCAGCCATGTTCAATTTAGAGGCACCTTTAGCTTATACTTCGATAAAAATTCCTTCTGAAGGAAGTCGGGTTGATTATTTTTCTGAGATTATAAAGTAATATTGTTTCTTGACTTTCATGAGAGAGCCTCGATATGAGGCTCTTTTTTTTGATCTGTAGATTGTAACCATTCCCTACAAGCAATGTGTGCGTAATTAGAGTTCTCCGGCCTACAATGACGCTAGCGGAGAACGACATAAAGAAATCACGGTACAGCGAGTCACAGATCGTCAATATCCTGAAGGAGGTCGAGGGCGGTCGTCTGGTCAAGGAAGTCTGCCGGGGGTACGGCAGCTCTGATGCGACCTACTACAGCTGGAAAGCTAAGTACGGCGGCATGGGGCTTCTGATGTGAAGCGCCTCAAGGAGCTTGAAGAGGAAAACCGCCGACTTAAGCATGCTCACGGCGTCAGCATCCGCAGAGCCTGTCGAATCGCTGGCATCAGTGGCTCTGTGTACCGGTATCGGCCGTATACTTCCCGGGATGAACCAGTGATTGCAGCGCTTCAGATCGCAGCTTAACGCTATCTCGCCTACGGATTCAGTAACTGTTCAAAGTGCTGCGGCGCTGGGGTCATGGATGGAATCACAAGCGGGTACACTGTTTGTACAGCGCCCTTACCTTGAGCAAGTGGCGACGGGGCAAGAAGAGGCTTCCGACGAGACATCCTGAGCCATTGGCTGTTCCCGCCACCGGCAACCACTGCTGCTCCATGGACTTCATGAGCGGCAGCCTGTTCTGTGGCCGACCGTTTCGGAAGTTCAATGTGGTCGATGATTTTAACCGGGAGGCGCTGGCCATCGAGATCGACCTGAATTTACCGGCCCCAAGGCTTATTCGGGCTCTGGAATGTATCATTTCCTAGCGGCTATCCCGCCAGGTTGCGAATGGATAAAGGCCCGGAGTTTATCTCCATGGCCCTGGCAGACTGGGCCGAATAACACGGTATCTTGCTGGAGTTTATCAAGTCGGGTCGACTCAGAAATCCTAAGTGGAACGCTTTAATCGGACTTACCGGGACGGGATCCTCAATATGTATGTCATTCCGGAATCTCAATGAGGTTCGGTAACTGACCGAATCGCGGATGGCCGAATACAACGACGAGCGTCCCCACGATTCATTGCAAGACCTCACACCATGGGAATACTTGGCGAAACACCAATAGACGGAAATCTCTACTCAACGGTGCAACTAAAGCAGGGATGTTTACAATTAGGCTTCGATCAATTTAGGTTAAAACAAAGAGGCGACCTTTCGGGCGCCTCTTTGCTTCTCATCTCAGTTCCCGAATATTATGAACCGGGAACTAAGTCTTAGTGCCATGCAGTATAGTAGTTGCTGCTGGTCAGGTTGCCCGTTACAGAGCAGGAACCGTTCGGCTCAATGGTATCGGCAAATACGAACTGGCCGCCACCTGTGGAGCGGAAAGTTACGTCGATCTCATCGCTGCAGCTGCCGCACAGGGAGTTGACGTTAACGCCCGTCAGGGTGAAGTCAACGTCCGGCAGAGGGTTGCCGGTTGGTACGCTAGCGTGCGCAATACTGTCGGTCCAAGGGAAGCCAGACAGTGTCACGCCACCGCACAGGAAGCCGCCGGTAACGCTAGCGCTGGTAACAGCGAGGCTTACGTTCGTGCCATCGTCGCTCAAAGTGCCGGTGGCAGACAGAGTACAGTTCAGGCTGCAAATACCAGAAGTCAGAACAGTGGAACCGCTGAAGGTATCGGTAATTGCTGCTGCGTCCAGTTGCTGAGTAGCACCACCGTTTACGGTGTAGTAGATCGGGCTAGCTTGGCTGATACCGAATGTGGCCAGGAGAGCTGCACCCAGAAGACCTTTAGAAATCGCTTTCATGATTATCTCCATTAATCGTTTGTTTGTTGTGATTCTCGCGCCGCGAAATGCGAGCGCGAGATGAAGAATGAATGCTTACTGGCTTTGGGAACAACCCGGTATTGGTAAATTGTGTTTTTCTGATCGGTAAAACAATCGTCTACTATAAGTGGGTGCATTATGATATTTTGATTTTACTTCCATGGCAGATGTTCATGTACTTCAATGTTTTTCCGGGATTTTTGCATGGTTTATCGGGATTGGCTTGTATTTTTGATTTCAGTTTGAAATCAGGTTTTCATTTAAAAAAATTACAGTTGAGATCAAATTGATTGTTGTAATTGAGTTGTGTTTTGTTTTACAAATACTGGCTCTGCTGTGCGGGCGCGATCGGCATGGAACGGGGTTGTTACTTTAGTGCTGAAATTTCCTATAAGCAGGACCTCAAGTCCTGCTTATAGGATATTTTCTATTTGAAATGAGAAACTAGATCTTCTGTAGAAAGGTAGCCTCCTAGATTTTCGCCACTCTCAGTCAAGATATACGGCGTGCCATGTACGCCCATCTTAAGGCCGGCTTTAAACTGTTCAGCAACTGGGGCCTGGCAGGGTATGATATTTTGGCTGACCCTGCCATTAAGTTTGGCTTCTGTCAGCGCTGCTCTGGGATCCGGCGAACACCACACCTGTTCCATTAGTTGGGCTGCGGGGGTGTTCAGACCGCTACGCGGAAAAGCTATATAATGGACAGTAATCCCTCTTTCATTGATAGCTTCAATCTGCTTGTGGAAGTTTTGACAGTAGGCGCAACTGGTGTCGGTAAATACAAAGATTTCACCGATGGATTCGCCCTGCGACGGAAAGGTAATAAAGGTACGAGCATTCATATCTGACAACAAGGCGCCACGGATCTCCTGCTGGCGCTGCTCCGTCAGATTGTTACTTGTACCTTTAGAGATATCTACCAACTGACCGGTAAATATATAATCTCCATTCTGGGATGAGTAGATTATTTGGCTGCCATTTATTTCCACTTCCAATATGTTGCCCAAAGGCGTCGAGCGGATGTTTGTTACAGACATATTTGGGTATAAATTTTCAATTTTTTCAATTAGTTGCGAGTTGCTTGCCGTGCCATCGGCATGAGAGTAAAGCGCGCATAAAGAAAGCAGGGTTAACAGTATGCCTTTGGATATGGACATCGGAATCACCCTTCATCTGAAATTTCAATCAACTCAATCTGGAAGATTAAAGTCTGGTTTGGCTCAATCGCTGGTGGGCGACCTTGGGAGCCGTACGCTAATCGGGAGGGAATAACCACCTCCCATTTTTCGCCCTCTGACATATGTGTGATGGCTTCCCGCCAGCCTTCGATCACTCGCTCGAGATCAACTGAGACAGGTTCTTCCCTCTCGATGGAGCTGTCAAAGACCGTTCCATCAATAAATCGGCCTTCGTAGTGAACCTTTACGTGATTATCTACAGTAGGGTGTGAGGTGCCACTTCCGCTATCCAATATGGTATACAAAATGCCACTGTCTAGCTGATGGACATTTCCTCGGGAGCTGTAAGATTCAATGAAGGTTGCGCCTTCCTGAGCATTTTTCTCTCCTGCAATGAGAGCATCTTGTTCTTTTTTGTTGGCAGCCCAGCTTTCATGCTCAGTACGTGCTGCTGAGATTTCCTCATCAGTTAAGTTGTATCGGAGTTCATTCGATTTTATTGCATCACTTATTCCTAGGAGGAATAGATCTTTGTCGATGTACTTATCTTCAAGGCCAGCTTTAACTGTGCTGCCTGCTTCTACGCCGAAGGAGTAGGAAGCCACATCTCCAATGGAGGTGACATCGATTTCTTTTGGAGCGGTTGATGCACAACCAGCAATAGAAAGTATGGAAAAAATTATAGTTAAGTGCTTCATTTCTTGTCCTCTCTTTCAGTATATTGTTCTAATTTCAATTTGAGATCATTTTGGTGATTGCAGCGTGGCATATCACCTGGTCTTTGACGCGTGGTTGAGCATAAGTTATGAAAGTTACCTTTGGCTACATTTGCATTTTAGAGTGTTACTATGGTTGAGTCTGGTGTCTGATATTAATTTGATTCCTTGGTGTGGGTGATGAGAAAAAAAGCATTTTTCGGTTCGATGATTATGCTGCTGTTAGTGGTTTCTTCTCTTTTTTGGTTCCGGCAAGCGATGCTGGAAGGGGGAAATACATCGCTGCTAACCAAGAGCCTCAATGCGGGGGGGGAGATAAAATCGGACATCGAGGAAGTTGAATTTATGGAGGAGAGTAATGTTAATTTGGAATCAATTGGCGTGTCAGAAGTAAGATTTCATGAAGATGGACCTGAGAAAGATAGAATTCATAATTCTCCTGCGAGATATGACTTTTCTGCCATTGCTTTGTTCGAAACACACGATAAAGATATAGCTTCTGCTGTGGTTCTCGTCGATGGATACGGCGCTTATCGATACGGTATTGGGCAGGTTGTAATTGATGAATACTACATCAAGAACATTCATTCTGATCATGTCGTAATAAGTGGTAGAGAGGGGGATTTCAGGGTTTATATGGCGCCGCTTTCTGGTGAAGATGCAGATGAGCCGAGCGTTGTTAGCGCCGGAGTCAGGGGGGGGGACATTCTCAGCGACACGAAGGATATTCGCGAAAGAATGCGTATATTTTCTACTTATGATATTTATCCTGTGAGTGAAGGCTCAGCGGCTGGGTATGTGATTGGTGAGCGATTTTCCCCTCAGATGCTGGAGGCTACAGGAGCAAAACCTGGTGATATTATCGTTTCTGTTAATGGATACAATGTAGGTGCTCAGGAAGGTGATGATCTGGCACTAAAATCCTTTCGGACAACGATGAAAGCTTCCGTACTGATACGACGCAGCGACGGCACCAGCTTCTACTTCAATTACCCCGAAGATGCAGATGACCCCTAACCAGCCTGGCCTCTGACCGGCGTTTCAATCACGCCGTACCAGCCCATGCCGGCGTACGTCTCGTAGCCTGGCGTCAGCGCAAATGCAACGAGGCTCTGATCGTTGATATAGAACCCGCTGCTTTTCTCCTCGGTGCGCAAAGGGTATGGCGTGTATAACGCGTGCTCTAGATGCGAGCCGGCGATAACGCGCGCTTTGGCATCGAGGATGTAAGCCTGGCTCTGGTTGTCGGCGGCCAGCAGAACTGAACTCATCACTGCCTGGGCCTGTGGTGCCCAATCAAAGAATATCCCCAGCACGCCTGTCGGTTTGCCATCGGTTCGGCCGGCAGCCCTGATGGCCGTTGCATAGGTAGCAACCGGTGCGTCGTGAAGCGCAGCATTGATGCTCACGTCCGCCACGGCGAAGTCATCCCCGGTACGCGTCGACAGAGCAGCGTTGAACCAGTCAGTGCCGGACACATCCATTCCGATCGCGTCAGGGTATCGGTCTGGCCTGCCTGTGCTGATGACGCGTCCCTGAACGTCCACTATCCAGAGATCAAGGTAAACGGTATAGGAGCGCAGGATGGTGGCCAGACGGGCCCCGGCGTGCTGCTGCAGGGCGCGCTCTGCAGGCGCTTCCGCGGCGGCGACCACGGCGCTGTCCGTAGCCCACCACCTCACATCGCAAGACCGCTCGTACAGATTTCGGTCAATGATCTCGATGGCGTTCAACGCCAGATCCATCAGCCTCTGGCCGCGGAAATCAATCAGCATGCTTTTCCCGGCTTCTTCGATTTGCCGGGTATGGCTCGCAACACCTGTCCGAAACTCTGACGCTATGCTGTTGATCTGGGCCGATACACTGGCAATTTCCTCCGCCACCACACTGAAGGCTGCACCGGCCGTGCCTGCCCGCGCAGCTTCTATGCGGGCATTCAGCGCCAGGAGGCGGGTGGTCTGCATGATGGTTTCAATGGCGCCGACTTTCTCGCTGGTCATGCGCGAGATGTCATAGGCGAGATCCAGGATGGTATTGTCCTGCATGCCTTGCTCCTCGACTCATCGTGGTCCTGGCGACGCAGTACACAGGCGCCGGCCGGCCACAAGGACGTCCCCCCAGACGATCATCAGGGACGGAGCAATTATCGGGCCAGAATTGTGAGCGGTTGCTCAAATCCGCAGTGGGGCGCGCGGCGCCCCCTGCGAGGTAGCGAGAGGAAAGGGCGTCAGACTTCCTTGCAGGAAAACTCCACACCCAGGCTATAGAGCAACGCAATCACACTTTTGAATGGCGGGTTTTTGTCACGCAGGAAGCTGTTGCGCAGCTGGCCTGTGGTCTGGCCGCTTTGCCACACCAGCGCTTCCGGATTCTGGGCCTGAAAGGCGCGCCCGACGGCTTTCAGGATGTAATCAATGTCACGGGTGGCGAAGGCATCATTCAGGTAGCGGGCGGTGCCATAGGGATGGCGCAGTGCTTCGGTGGGATCGTATTCGTACGGGGCACCTGGCTGGAACGTGATCATGAGGTTTCTCCTGATTGCGCCGGCAAGACGATGTGGTGGCCGGCGATAATGGGCCGCCCTGTGGTTTGCCAGGGCGCTTTCATGAAGACAATGCGCAACAAGTCATTGGCAATATTGGCATATTCGCATTTATTTGGGAAGATGTCTGGCGGCCTGGCCGATGCGCGGCTTGGTTTCTCAACTCTCTGTTTTTAATGGCCTATTGTTCAAAGTGCCCGAGGCCGTCGGCAAGGACGCTGCGCCATATCAGTGCCCTCCGCCTCATCTTTGCGCAACCCGGGTTACACGCCGCCTGTTGACCGTAACAACCGGACACCGGAATCGCACTGTGCCTCTCGGGGGTGTAGCGCCAGTATCGTCTCAGGCCGTGCCTGGTGCCGGCCGCACTCACTCACGTCCCTGATCAGCCAAGGAGCGGATAATGGCCGGTTGGTATGAACTACATAAAAGCAGTGACGGGCAATTCCGGTTTGTTCTGAAAGCCGGTAACGCAGAAACCATTCTGACCAGCGAGCTGTACCGCGCCCGTAGCAGTGCAGAAAACGGTATCGCTTCTGTGCAGGCCAATTGTGGTGCAGACGAGCGCTATGAGCGCAAGACGGCCAGTAATGGCAAGGCCTATTTCAATCTGAAGGCGGCCAACCATCAGGTGATCGGCACCAGCCAGATGTACGCGAGTGATCAGTCCCGGGATGCCGGTATCGCATCAGTGAAGAGCAATGGTGGCTCGACGACGGTGAAGGATTTCACCGAAGGCAAGCAGGCCGGCTGATTTATCGCGCGGGACGCAGCACGACCTTCTCGCTGCTGCCCGCGTTGATGCGCGCATAGCTGGCCAGGCCTTCATCCAGTGCTGCCTCGGTGGGTGGGGTGGGCAGCGGCAACGCGTGGCTGTCGAACAGCGCACCGATCTCCCGCAACATTTCTGCGCAGTCTTCACAGCCATAGAGGAGTGAATTGGCACCCACTATGCTGGCGCCTTTGCGATAGAGCGCGAGCAGCGGCAGTTCCGCCATGCCATTGGCGGGTGCGGCAATGACGACGAGACGACCAAACCGGTTCAGCGCGGCCACGGCCGGTGCAAGCCAGAAGCCGGTGGTGTCGAAGATAATATCTGCACCCTCAGGGAAATGTTGTGCCACCTGTTCGGCCAGCGTGTCCGGGTTGTCCAGCATCAGGCAGGAATACCCCTCTGCTTCCAGTTGTCGTTGTTTCCCCTTGTCGCGCACGGCGGCAAGCACGGCGGCGCCTGAAGCCCTGGCCAGTCCGATGGCGGCACGGCCGACGGCGCCGTTGGCGCCTATCACCAGCACCTGTTGGTTTTCGTCCAGGCCGGCCCGGCGCAGGCCATCCCACGCGGTGGTGTAGGGCACGCCACATGCCGCAGCCTGGGCGAAGCTCAGTGACGCCGGTTTGAGCGCCACGCCACCGGCGGGCAGGCACAGCCATTCCGCATGGCTGCCATCGCGTGTAAAGCCGGGCTCCCTGCCGGTGGCCCAGACGGCTCTGCCGATCAATTCAGCCGGGCCTGCCTCGACAGTTCCGGCCACGTCCCGCCCCGGCACACGCGGCAAGGTGGTGTAGGGGAAGCGGCCGAGCACGTTTTTTACGTCGCTGGGGTTGAGGCCGGCCGCGTCGACACGGATCAGTACGTCACCGGCGGCTGGGACGGGGCGGGGCAGATCAACCAAGGCAAGATGGCGCAGATCGCCAGTGGCAGTGAATTGCAGAGCGTGCATGGCGGGCTCGCGGGCTGCTCAGGGGGAAGCGGTGATTGTATAGTGAATCGGCGTTGATGCGTTGAAGAGAGTGGGCGATATGAACAGAACGGGAGAATGGTTGCTGTGTGGGCTGTTGATGCTGGGGGCACTGGGCTGTTCTGCCGCTGATGAGCCAACGGGCGCAGAGGTGGTATTTGGGACGGCATTGCTATGCCTGGGAGATGCTGCCGAGCCACTCTCCGTTGAAGTGGCGTCCACCGAAACACAGCGCCAGCGCGGGCTGATGGGGCGCGAGCGGCTGGCGCCGGATACGGGCATGCTGTTCCGCTATCCGGGCGAAGCCACGCCCAAATATGGATTCTGGATGTTCAACGTGCCCTTCGCACTGGAAGTCGCGTTTATCAGCGCAGCCGGCGAAGTGGTGGACATCAAGAAAATGGCACCTTGTGTCGGTGTGCCAGCACGAGAGTGTCCGCCTTATCAGACACCGCACCCGTACCAGTCGGCGCTCGAAGTCAGCCCGGGTGTCTTGCGGGCACATGACGTGTCACCTGGCAGCCTGGTCCGTGAGGCGATAAACGGCGTATGTGATGGGGATTGATGGCGCAACGCCATGATGTACGTTGGTGCCATAAACTTGACCCGGCCCGTTTAAACCGCCTAAATAAACCCCGCCTGCAGTGTCTCGGAAACAATCCCGCCGTATGTCTCCCGGGTCTGGCATGACCACGGGCAAATACCTTTGCCCGACAGTGATAACCATAACAACCAGGGGTTTTCGGGATGAGCAGACGGACCTTTCCCATGCTGTGCCTGTTGAGCACGGCAGCCTTCGCCACGCCGGTGGAGGATTTTCGCAATAGCTGGAACTATGAGGCGCTTGCACATCAGCGTACGCTGGAAATGGGTGAGCCGCTGGGGCAGACCAGCTTCCAGTACACGCACAACAGCTACAACTCGGTGGCGTATCAGAATCTCGGCAGCTACTGGGACCCGAATCATCAGGTCAGCGTGGTGGACCAGCTGGATCTCGGTGTTCGCGCGCTGGAGCTGGATGTGCACTGGGCCTACAGCAAACTGATCCTGTGCCATGGCACCAGCGACCACACAGGCTGCTCCACCTTTGACCGTCATTTCGAGGACGGTATCAAGGAAATTGCCACCTGGCTTGAGCGGCCCGAAAACAACGATCAGGTCATTCTGATTTACATCGAGGAGCATGTGGACAGCGAACATGACCGTGCTGTCGACATTCTTGATCTGCACCTGGGCGATCGCATTTATCGGCCGGGTTCCTGCCGCACGTTGCCGATGGACATCACCCGTGCCGATATGGTGAATGATGGCAAGCAAGTGTTGTTGGTCGGCGGTGATTGCAGCACCACCCGTTGGGCGCAGACGGTGTTCAATTACGGCTTCCCCACTGGCAACGACAGCTTCGCGTCTTATCCGTTGTGCACCATCAGCGGGAGGACGCAGCAGTTCGTGCAAACCAATCTTGTACGGATTTATGAAGACGGCACCAACCTGAGCGCCGCGTTCGGCAACCCGCCTCCACCGACGACGCCGCAGCGCATGGCCGAGGCGATGCAATGCAATCTGGGTATTGTGGGCCTGGATCATCTGGTGCCGTTCGACAGCCGTCTTGCCGCGGCTGTATGGAGCTGGGGCGAGAATGAACCGAATAATTCGGGAGGCAACGAACACTGTGCCGAGCAGCGTGCCGACGGCCGCTTCAACGACGTGAACTGCGGCCAGTCACGCCGCGCCGCCTGCCAGGCGGACGATGGCAGCTGGTCTGTGACTGCTGCGTCGGTGCCCTGGGCGCAGGCTGCAGCAACCTGCACGGCGGAGTTCGGCAGCACGTATCAGTTCCAGGTGCCACGCAACGGTTTCAGCAACCAGAAACTGAAAGAGGCACGGGATTCCGCCGGCGCCACGGTGGTATGGCTGAACTACAGCGACCTGGCCAGCGAAGGGGAATGGTTGCCGGTGAATTATCCGGTCGTGCAACCGCCTGAACCGCCGGCCCAGCCGGTCTGGCGCAAGCTGCGCAATGATCATGGCCGTTGCCTGGATCTGGAAGACCGCAGCACGGCAGATGGCACGGAAATCCATCACTGGAGTTGCCACGGTGCCGACAGCCAGCTCTGGTGGCACGATCCACAAGGCCGTCTGCGGGCGAAATCCGCGCCGGACAAATGTGCGGATGTGTCCGGCGGCGGCACCAGCGAAGGTACGCGTGTGGTGCTCTGGCCTTGCCACAATGGTGACAATCAGGTCTGGACGCGGGGCGCGAGCAATTCCTTCAGGCCAGCGCACGCACCGCACCGGGCGCTGGATATCAAAGACCCGTTGTGGGGCAATGGCCAGCGTGCGCACTTGTGGACGTTCCACGGTGGCAAGTCGCAGCGGTGGAGCTGGGATTGAGATTGATGTGTAAGGATTGAGACCGGCAGGCCTTCAGTGTGCGAAGGCCTGCTGGCTTTCCCTTACCGAGGGGAGCCATTCTGCATGGTTGCCGGATACCGCTGCACTGCGATGTTCTACCAACATAAACACGCGCCCTGCAAATTTTCACAGGTCCGTGGGTGGCCATTTTGCGGGTAAGTCATGCGGCCCGGTTAACCGGCTGGAGGCGCCTGGCCAAACAAATCTTCTGGCGATGACGCATCAAGAATCCGGTCGACCCACAGTTCAAGCTGTTCCAGCGAGGCGGCCTCAAGGCGCGCTTCAACGGCGGGTGACAGTTCATTGAAGCGCCGTGTCATCAATCGCGACAGAATACGGCGCGCCTCGTCGCTGCGGCCTTTCTCCAAGCCTTTTTCCAGGCCTTCTTCCAGGCCTTTCTCCAGACCTTTCTCCATCCCGGCCTGCAGGCCCTTCCGTTCGTACTCTGCGTACCATTCCTTCACCCGTTCAGCGAGCATGTCATCCACCTCCTGCAATTCCTGCATGGCCGGTATGGTGATATCCGGCAATCGGCTCGGCAACAGTACCCGCCTGAGCCATTCCGTGAAACTCCGGCGCAAACCCGCCTGCTGCGGTGCGTGTAGCCAGTCTATCAGATGCCGCAAGACCTGCTGAATAGCCGCCGCGTCCCGGCTGTTCTCCAACCGGAACAGGGCCGCGACGAGATTCTGCAGCGGCGCCAGAGCCTGTTCCTCGAAGCGGCCTTCGTCCAGCAGCAGGTAGTGCAGCCTGGGCTGATAGCGTGCCAGTTCACCAGTGACCGGGAAGATCAGCGCCTGGATATCCGTCGGCGCCTGCCAGCGAGGCCGGCCGTTGTAGAGCACCACGGGCACGACCGGAGGCAGGTAGCCGGTCTCGCCCAGTTGCCCGGCGCGGATCAGGTCCTGATAGAGCAGGGCGACATAGGCCATGATGCGCACGGCCATATACGGGTCCACGGTGGACTGGAATTCCAGCAGCAGGTAGAGATAAATCCATTCCTCACCCCAGCGGACGCGCCAGATCACATCGTCGCAGCGGCTGCGCAGGTCATCGGTGACATAGCTGCCGCTGACCTTCTCCAGTGTGTCCAGGTCCAGTTCCGCCACCCAGCTCTCCGGCACAAAGCCGGTGAGCAGGTCGCGGACCATTTCCGGGTGAGAAAACAGCAGGCGACAGCCGGTATCGTGGTCCTCCATGTCGGGCTCCGTGCCATACCCATGCCTTCCCTGGCATCGGTTCGGACACAGCATGACATGTGGCAACGTTTGCCGCTGTCAGCCAGCGACATTACCGCAAGCGCGCCATTGTCGTCAGCGGATGCAGGCGATCCGCCCAATTGCTTGTCAGATATTGGCTCTCGGGGCGAATGCGGCGGTGATTTTGAATCGGGCTTTGAAAAAAGTCGTCATTACCAGGCGCGCATCGACGTTTGAATATTTTGCAGCACAATCTGCGGCGCAATGAATGCTCGCCTGGTTGCCGTACACTTGCCCAGGCTGAGCGTGAATCCCAGTGTGAATCCTGCCGTGTCTGGTTATCACGGCGTTTCCCTCAGCATGTCGCCGTGCGTTTCCCGTACACCCAGCTCAATTGCAATGCGATCACCAACGCAATCAGGGCGGCGATCGCACCAAGCAGAAACGCGGAGGCATAACCGTAGGCGCCTACCATCAAGCCGGCCAGTGGGCCGGTCAGCCCATAGGCCACATCCTGGAATGCGGCATAACCGCCCAGTGCGGTGGCGCGCATCTGCGGTTCGACCCGGCTCACCACCACCAGCCCCAGCGAAGGGAAAATCAGTGAACTGCCCAGCCCGGTGATGGCGGCGCCGGCCAGTGCCCAGGGCGCGCTCGGGGCCAGGTACAGCACGAACAGCCCAGCGGCTTCCACCATCAGGGCCACCACGGCCACGCGCGGGCCGCCGAGTTTGTCTGGCAGATGGCCGAAAAACACCCGCACCAGCGCGAACGACAAGCCAAAGCAGGTCAGCGCCAGGCCCGCACCGGCCCAGCCTTCGTGAACGAAATGCAGGCTGATAAAGGCGCCGATGGCGGCAAAGCCCACCCCCTGCAGCGCCAGCCCCATGCCGGGTTGCCAGATGCTGCCCAACACACGGATGAATGAGCGGCGTTCGCCGGCAGTGACGGGCACGGTCGGAATATTCCGCACCAGCAGCACGCCGAGTGCGGGTAACAGGCCCACCAGCAGGCCCACCAGGGCCAGGTCCACCTGCCGATACAGCCACAGACCCAGCGGTGCGCCCAGTGCCATGGCGCCGTAGATGGCCATGCCGGTCCACGCCATGACCTTGCCGGAACGCGCGCCGCCGACGGTACCGATGCCCCAGCCGAGCATGCCGGCGACCAGCAGGCTCTGGCCGTAGCCGAGTATCAGCCGGCCGATGATCATGACGCCGAGGCGGCCTTCGGCGGACAGCGGCAGCCAGTCGGTGGCGATGTACAGCAGGCCGGACAGGGCACATAGCCACAGCCCGTTGATCATGGCGGGCCTGGGCCCCTGCGTGTCGGCGATCCGTCCGGCATAGCCGCGCGTCAGCAGCGTCGACAGAAACTGGATGCCGACGGCGGTGCCGACCAGCACGCTGCCGAATCCGAGTTGTTCATGCACGTAGAGTGAAATCACCGGCAACGGCAGGCCGACCGTGAGGAAGCCCAGAAAGGTGCTGAAGCAGAGCATGGCCAGCAGGCGTTCGGGGGCGGGTGGGGATATGGTGCGCATCAGGCTCTCCAGAGAAGAACGCGCCGGCAAACGGGGCGCGACGACAGGGGCCTGCGGGATGATGTGGTTTTATCGATATAAAATCAAATTATCGATAATTGAGAGGTTGCGCCGGCCCGCTTTCTCGGCGGGCCGGCGCGGCGATCAATGAGGGCGATGGATCCAGGGGACATCCAGCGGCTCGCCACCGGGGCCTTCGGCGAAGCTCATCCAGGCCGGTGTACTCTGTTGCTGGACGCCGGGTTGGGTCCAGTCGCAGACGCCGGTGGCAAACACGGTTTCCAGGCGTGCTTGCTGGTCGGTGGTAAAGGTGATGCCGTCATAGTCGGCGCTGCCGAAATCCAGTGGCTTCAGGCTGCACTTGAGGATGTCCTCGGCGACCGGGCCGCCGGCCACCTGGCGCGGTGACTCGCCGAATTTTACCGGACATTCGTTGCTGAACAGGCCGACATCGGTGCCGTCGTCCAGGCAGCGGTCTACCGCTTCGGCGGGTTTATTGGCCGCGACTTTTTCCGCCCGGCGGGTGTCACTGTCGTCGGCCTCGATGGCACTGAGCCAGGTGTCCATCAGCAGCAAGGCCTCGTTCGACGGGTTGGCGCCGACATACGCCCAGATCACCGCGTTGTCGTGATGGCCCTGTGCCCGTTCCAGACGGTCGCGCAGTGCCAGCGCACGCCAGTTGAGATGGATGTCCACCGCGCCTTCCTGGCCTCGCACATCAATGATCGGCACGTTCGCCAGGTGGGGGCTGCCCGTGACCATGCCGCTGCGGTAGGCGTTTTCCAGTGCCACGTCGGAGCTGATGGCGCGGCCGGGGCCTGGTACCCAGTTCTGGTCGGCATCGTAGTAGCCGATGTGCTCGTTGAGGTGCACGAAGCGCTCGGCATCAATGGTCCCGTCCTGCAGGGCCTTCAGGCCGTATTGCACGCCTTCGTTGTCCTGCGGGTATTCGGTGATGTGGACGCCATTGTCCAGGTAACGGCCGAGCAGATTGCGGTTGTGCTCGGCATGGGAACAGCGCACACCCTGCGGGTTGGTGACGGGGTCGTAGGTGATCGCTGCCGGGAAGCCGCTGCCGCAGTTGCTGGGGAGGCTGGGAATGCCCAGCGGCAGGAAGGCGCCGTTCCAGGCCAGGCACTGGGTAGCTTGTGCGTGGCCGGTGATGGCCAGCCGTTCCGCCTGCGTCAGGGCACCGCCGGGGAGGGTGACATAGTTGTCGGTGAGAATGCCGCAGTCGAAGATTTCCAGCGAGTTGGTCAGCGCGTCGGCATAGATCTGGGTGGGCAGCACGCCGTCAAGCAGGCCGGGGTAGGACGAGGCCATGGTCAGCTGCATGATGGCGCCGCCGGAACCGCCGCTGCCGATGGTGTAGCGGATTTCGCCATACTGCTCTGTGATGTGCTCTTTGAGCATCAGCACGGTTTCCGCTGCCAGGGCGTGGTTGGAATTGGTGCGGTGATCGTTCAGTGACGACTTGGCCAGCATGAAGCCGCGCCGCAGGGCGCCCTGATTAAAGAACGGGCTATCCGGTGGCGTCTGGAAACGGCTGCCGCCGGCGCCACCGCCGAAATTGAACAGCAGCTTGTTGTTCCAGCCTTTTTGCGGGTCTGCCGGGTGGTGCGCAGCGGCGGGATCATGGAACACCACCAGGGAGTACATGCCCCGGTTCAGTGTGCCGGTCTCCACGGCGATGATGCTGCGCACGGTGTCGCCGCGATCATTGGTGAATTCGGCCACGTCTGCGTCGGCAGGCGGGTTGGCGGTGTCAAAGGGCACGAAGCAGGCGTTGGCGCCGGAGATGGCGAAGCTGCAATCGCTGGCGGCACTGGTGGGCTGGTAATAGTAGCTGAGGCTCGCGGGGGCATTGCAGTGTTCATCCGTGGCCTGGTCCAGGCCGCTGATTCGCGATGTGGCGTTCGCTTCCCAGTCGTTCTCGGGGTTGGTGACGGTGACGCTGGTGGCAGTGGGTTGCGCACAGACCCAGGGAGCCAGGTGAGGGCCTGAAAAAATCGGACCGCTGCGGGGATGGTTCTTCACGGTCAGGCTGTGGCCACCGGCGCTGAGGGTGTTGTCGCCTTCGACAAGCCCGGTGACCAGGCCGGTGTAGCGGCCATCGGCACGCAGCGCAAAGGCGTCGGTGATATCCGTGCCGTTGAGCATGACAGCGACCCGTTCGGCGGCGGCGGGGTCGGATAGCTGGATTTCCATGAGCACATCCCCGCCGGACACCATGCCGGGGGCTGTGGACAGGGTGCTCAGGCCGGTGACGCCGCCCGCGGGGCCGCCCCGGTGGCTGCTGGAGCTGCCGCCGCAGGCGGTCAATGAAGCGAACAGAATGGCACAACCGGCGTATCGCAGCGCCGTGCCGGTGCGTGTGGACAGCATGGACATCAGAAGTCTCCCGTGACCGTCTCTGAGGGGCGACGGCCTGTTATTTATTGTTGGGTTGTTGCAGCGTGTCGGGCGCCTTTCTGGCACGACGATAACGGAGTCTAGATTATCGATAGTCGGACCGTTAATCGATTTTGTGACGAGGCGGTCAGTGTACAGGGAGGGCGAGCGTGGATTGTGAGAATGATAATGCGTACTATTAATGCCGTTTCCCTCGCTGTCCAACATGCCCATGAACGCTCCCGCCCTGATGCCTGCCCGCCTGCTGCTGATCGAGGACGATCCGCTGTTGGGCGAACGTGTGCAGCACCATCTGGCTGGGCAGGGGCATCTGGTCACGCTGTGCCGGCGTGGAGACGAGGGTTTGGACGCCGCGCGGGGCGGCGGGTTTGATCTGGTGCTGCTGGATATCCTGTTACCGGGCCTGGATGGCCTGTCCCTGCTGGCGGCGTTGCGTGAGCAGGATGGGGTGCCGGTGATGCTGCTGTCGGCGCTCGGAGACGAGCAGGATCGTATCGCCGGCCTGTCCAGTGGCGCGGATGACTACCTGCCCAAGCCTTTCAGCCTGGCTGAGCTGTCGGTGCGGGTGGATGCGATCCTGCGCCGGGTGCGGCTGGAGCGTCGCCGTTGGCATGTCCCGCCTGAGGGGCAGCAGGCCAGCACCCGGTACGGGGGGCTGGCGCTGAACCATGACAACGAAACGGCGGAATACGATGGCTGCCCGCTGGCGTTGACGGAAACCGAGTTCCGCCTGCTGGACGCGCTCTGCCAGCACCGCGGCCAGGTGCTCAGCAAACCCTACCTGTACCAGGCCATTCTCCATCGCAGCTTCGGGCGTCATGATCGTGCGCTGGACCTGCATGTGAGCCACCTGCGCCGCAAGCTGCGCGCGGCCGGCGGCAGTGCGCAGCTGCTGCGCACGGTCTGGGGGCAGGGTTATATGCTGGCCTCCGAGCTGCTTTGATGCCGGGTCGTTATTCCCTGTTGTGGCGCTTGTCCGCCGTGCTCTGCCTGAGCGCGGTGCTGGTGGTGTGGTTGAGCTGGCACCTGACCACACAGGTGGGCGAGCGGGCACTGAGGCTGGGCACGGAGGCGAAAACCACCCTCAGCGGCTATGCCGCCGAAGCCGAGCAGGCCTGGCGCGGCGGCGATGACGCCATGCGCCAGTGGTTGTCCTCACTCCAGGCGCGCGAACCCGGCGACGCCATGCTGGTGGACCAGCACGGCGTCTCGCTGACCAGCGTGCCTTTGACGGAGCAGCAGCGTGCCGGGCTGCGTTTTCAGCGTGAGCTCAATTATCGGATGAGCCTGCGCTCGGTGGAGATGCCCTATATCGGCATTCCGTTCCCGGAGGCACCAGAGGCCGGCCGGCTGGTGATGCAGTTGCCGCCCCGGTTCTTTCCTGGCCGGGTGATTCCCTTCTGGCGCGCCCTGTTGATGGGCGTGCTGCCGGCGTTGTTGGCGTTGTTGCTGGGGGTGCTGGTGTACCGGCAGCTCATGCGGCCGCTGCGTGCGCTGGAGGCCCAGGTGTTGCGCTTTCGTGACGATCCGCAGGCGCGGGTCGCGCCAGAGCTGGCGGCCCGGCGTGATGAGTTCGGCCAGGTGGCTGAAAGTTTCAATCTGATGGCCGAACGGGTCGCCGGGGTGCTCGGCGCCCAGCGGCAACTGCTGCACGATATGTCGCACGAATTGCGCACGCCGCTGAGCCGCCTGAGCGTCGCGCTGGATGGCCAGTTGTCCGAGGACGCGCTGCGCGAGCGGGTAGCGCGCGAGCTGGCGTTGATGAGTGCGCTGGTCGACGACACGCTGGAACTGGCCTGGCACGACATGGTGCAGCCGGTGTCGGCGACGGAGCCGGTCACACTCGGACCGATGTGGGATCTGGTGGTGGAAAATGTGGCCTTCGAAGCCGGCTGGCCGGTGTCGCGTTTCCCCAATCGGCTGCCGGAGGACGCACGGGTGCGCGCCCACGTGAACGATCTCGCGCGCACCCTGGAGAATCTGGTACGCAATGCGGTACGTCACTCGCCGCCGGAAGGCGAGGTAAGCCTGGAGGGCCACTGCGAGGGCGGGATGTGGCATCTGACGGTGGCGGACCAGGGCCCCGGTGTGGCCCCGGAGGCACTGACGCGGATCTTCGAGCCCTTCGTGCGGCTGGACACCGCACGCGAGCAGGGCAGCGGGTTCGGTCTGGGCCTGAGCATTGCGCGCCGCGCGGTTGTGCGCCAGGGGGGCAGCCTGTGGGCAGAAAACGGCGCCCCGGGGCTGAGGGTGCACCTGTGCCTGCCCGCCGTGACGTGAGCACCAATACAAACATCCCCTGTTTGTCTGCGCCTGTAATCTTTGCTTGCATCGCGTCCGGTGGGCTGGCTACCGTGGCTCACATCTGATAACAAACAGACGTTTGATTTGCGTCGCTGCATCCCTCGTTTGATGGCCCAGGATACCCGGCATGCCTTCTCGTGTTCCGTCCCGTTCCGTACTGCTGGCGGTGGTGCTCACCGTCCTGATGTTGCTGTGGTTGTTGCTGGGAGATCGGCAGACCTTCCGTGCCGAGGCGCCCGAGGCGCAGGCCGGGCGCGAGGCGTCGCTGCCGCGCGTCGAGGTAGTGACCCGTCACGCCCAGCCGCATGCCGCGTCGATCCGTGCTCAGGGGCAGTTGTTACCCTGGCGTGAAGTCGAATTGCGCGCGCGCGTTGCTGGCCAGGTCCTGCGCCGCCGGGTGGAAGAGGGCGACCGGGTTGCCAGCGGGGCGGTGCTGCTGGAGATCGACCGGGAAGACCTGCCAGCGCAACTGGCCCGCAGTGAGGCAGAGCTGGCAGCGCGCCAGGCCGAACTGGATGGCGCGGAAAAACTGCATGGCCGGCAACTGGTGTCGGGCAATGAACTGCTGCGGCTGAAAGCGTCTGTGGCCGAGGCCCGGGCGGACGAAGCCGCGTTGCGGCAGCGGCTGGGCTACACGCGCCCGGTGGCGCCGTTTGCCGGCGTGATCAACCGCCTGGACGCCGAGCCGGGCGATTTTCTTCAGGTCGGTGACAATTACGCGCATCTGGTGGATGACGCCACGTTGCGGGCCAGTGCCTGGGTGGGGCAGCGCGAAGTGCTGCAACTCGCGGTCGGACAGTCCGTAAAAGTGACCTTGCTGGATGGCACTGACATGACCGGCGAGGTCAATTTCGTCGCCAGCCGCGCGGATGAAAACACCCGCAGCTACCGGGTCGAGGTGACCGTGCCGAACCCCGAGCACCGGCGTCTTGCCGGCGCCAGTGCGACCCTGGACATTGCCCTGCCACCTGAACCGGCGCATCGGGTGTCGCCGGCCTTGCTGGTGCTCAACGACGCGGGCCGCATGGGTGTGAAATACCTGGACGACAACGACCAGGTCCGGTTCGGCCCGGTGCGTCTGCTCAGCGCCAACAGCAGCGGTGCCTGGGTGGCCGGCCTGCCCGAGACGCTGCGGCTGATCTCTCTTGGCGGCGGCTTTGTCGAGCCGGGCGCGAAAGTGGAAGCGGTGTCTGCCCAGGAGGACGCCCAGGATGATGACCGGGCGAACGCCGCGCCGTCCGCCGAAACGGAAGCGCCCTGATTATGCAGACACTGATCAACGCGGCGCTGGATCGTACGCGCACCACATTGCTGTTGCTGCTGTTCCTGCTGCTGGCTGGCCTGACGGCCTACCAGGCGATTCCGAAAGAAGCCAACCCGGACGTCACCATTCCGATGATCTATGTGTCGCTGACGCTGGAGGGCGTCAGCCCGGAAGACGGTGAACGGCTGCTGGTGCGGCCGATGGAACAGGAACTGCGCGCTATCCAGGGCGTGAAAAAAATGACCGCGCAATCCGGTGAGGGCTACGCGTCCATCACGCTGGAATTCGACGCCGGTTTTGATCCGAAGCAGGCGCTGGCGGATGTGCGTGAGCGCGTCGACATCGCGCGGGCGGAAATTCCCGATGAGGCCGATGAACCACGGGTGATGGAAGTGAACGTGTCGCAGTTCCCGGTGCTGTCCGTGGGGTTGTCCGGCCCGTTGTCCGAGGTGGAACTGCTGATGACCGCGCGCGAGCTGCGTGAAGCCATTGAGGGCATTCCCGATGTGCTGGAGGTGGAAATCGGCGGTGAACGCGAAGACCTGCTGGAAATCGTCGTGGACCCGCTGGTGCTGGAAAGCTACGGCCTGAATTTCGATACGCTGTTCAACCTGATCTCACGCAATAACCGGCTCGTGGCCGCCGGCAGCCTGGACACCGGTGCGGGCCGGATGGCACTGAAAGTGCCCGGCGTGATCGAGAACCTGGAAGACGTGCTGTCGATTCCGGTGAAAGTGGAAGGCGACAAAGTCGTCACCTTTGCCGACGTGGCCAATATCCGCCGCACTTTCAAGGACCCGCAGGGCTACGCCCGCATCAACGACCAGCCCGCCGTGGTGCTGGAAATTTCCAAACGGGCCGGCGCCAACATCATCAACACGATCGATGCGGTGAAGGCGCTGCTTGAACAGGCAGCGCCACTGTTCCCAGAAGGCCTGGAAGTGGATGTGATCATGGATCAGTCCTCGCAGGTGGATGATCTGTTGTCCGAGCTGCTGAACAACGTCGCCACCGCCGTGGTGATGGTGCTGATCGTGATCATTGCCGCCATGGGGCTGCGCCCGGCAATGATGGTGGGGCTGACCATCCCCGGTGCGTTTCTCACCGGCATTCTGCTGGTGTGGGCGCTCGGCTTCACGCTCAATATTGTGGTGCTGTTCTCGCTGATCCTGGTGGCCGGCATGCTGGTGGACGGTGCCATCGTGGTGGCGGAGCTGGCCGACCGGCATCTGTCGGAAGGGCAGTCGCCACGCGAGGCCTGGGCAGGGGCAGCGCAGCGGATGGCATGGCCGGTGATTTCTTCCACGGCGACGACCATCGCCGTATTCGTGCCGTTGCTGTTCTGGCCCGGTGTGGTGGGTGAGTTCATGAAATACCTGCCGGCCACCGTGATCCTGTGTCTGGTGGCGTCGCTGGCGATGGCGCTGGTGTTCCTGCCGACGCTGGGCACGGTGCTTAGCGCAAAACAGGGCCGGGGTGATGCGCCGGTCAGCGCCGGGGGGCGTGCCTACCGGCGTGTGCTCGGGCGGCTCTTGAACGCGCCGGGCTGGACACTGGTCGTTGCCCTGGCCCTGGTCGTGCTGGTGTACATGGCCTATGGACGCTTCAACCACGGCGTGGAATTTTTCCCGGAAGTGGAGCCAGAGTCAGCGCAACTGCTGGTGCGCGCACGGGGCGATTACTCGGTGCAGGAAAAAGATGCCGTCGTGAAACAGGTCGAGGCCCGTCTCAGTGGCATGAGCGAGGTCAAGGCGCTTTATGCACGCTCGTTTGCAGCGCCGTCGGGCCAGCTTGGCCCGGATGTGATCGGTGTGCTGCAGTTCCAGCTGATCGACTGGGACGAGCGCCGTCCGGCGCGCGCCGTGCTGGATGAAATGAGCGCGCGCACGCAGGATATTCCGGGCGTTGTCCTCGAATTCCAGGAACAGGATCAGGGGCCCAGCGGCGGCAAGCCATTCCAGCTTGAAATCAGTGCCCGCGATCCGCTGGTGGCGGACCAGGCCGTAACACGCCTGCGTGAAGAAATGGAACGCCTCGGCGGTTTCGTCGGCATTGAAGACGACCGCAGCCTGCCCGGTGTTGAATGGCGCATGAAAGTCGACCGCGAAGCCGCCGCGCGGTTTGGCGCCGACGTGACCAGCATCGGCAGTGCGGTGCAGATGGTGACCACCGGCCTGCTGCTGGCGACCTACCGCCCGGTGGATGCGCTGGACGAAGTCGACATCCGCGTGCGTCTGCCGCAGGACTGGCGCAGCCTGGACCAGCTCGAGCGCATCACGCTGAACACCGAACGCGGTCAGGTGCCGATCAGCCAGTTCGTGACCCGCGATGCGGCGCCCAAGGTGGGTGTGCTGCACCGGGTGGATGGACGCCGGGCGATTACCCTGAAAGCGGACCTGGCGCCGGGCTTCCAGCTTGATGACCGTATCCGTGCCCTGCGCCCGGCACTGGAAGACCTGCCCGAAGGGGTGATGCTGAATTTTGCCGGCGAACAGGCAGACCAGGCAGAAACAGGCCAGTTTCTGGTGATGGCGTTTTTCGTTGCGCTGTTCCTGATGGCGTTGATCCTGGTGACCCAGTTCAACAGCATTTACCAGGCCATGCTGGTGCTCAGCGCCATCGTGTTTTCCACCGCCGGTATCCTGCTTGGCCTGCTGATCAACAGCCAGCCTTTCGGCGTGGTGATGGTGGGCATGGGTATCATTGCCCTGGCCGGCATCGTGGTGAACAACAATATCGTGCTGATCGATACTTATAACGAACTGCGTGCGGCGGGCATGGCGCCCGCCGAGGCGGCACTGGAATCCGGCTGCCTGCGCCTGCGTCCGGTGTTGCTCACCGCCGGCACCACGGTGCTCGGGCTGTTGCCGATGGTGTTCAGTGTCAATATCAACCTGCTGGAACCGAGCCTGGGTTTCGGTGCGCCCTCGACACAGTGGTGGACACAACTCTCCAGCGCTATTGCCGGTGGCCTGACGTTTGCCTCGGCCCTGACCCTGTTGCTGACACCCTGCATGTTGTTGCTGGGCACGAAGTTCGGTGAAAAAACAAGACGAATTTTGCGGCGGAAGCCATCTCCAGATGTGGAGTAGGGTGGGTAGAGCC
>NZ_AQOR01000033.1 GCF_009846755.1 Alcanivorax sp. S71-1-4 | reverse complement strand
CTTCGGCGGTGGCGGTGGTGCCGGTGTCCAGGGCGGCGATGGCGGTTACGGCGCGGGCGGCGGTGCCGGTGGCACAGGCGGCCATGCGGGGACAGGCGCCGGCGCCGGGAGTGCCACGCAAGGTGGCGGCGGAGCCGGCCTCGGGGGGGCGATCTTTGTTGCCGAAGGGGGCGGGCTGACCGTGGGCGGCAGTACCTCGGTCAACGGCGGCAGCGTGGTGGCTGGCAGCGGCGCGCATCACGGCAGCGCCGCCGGCAACGGGCTGTTTCTGCAAGGCTCCGGCAACCTGTCCCTGCGCGGGCCGGCCAACGGCAGCCTGATCATCGCCGACGATATTTCTGACGCCGTCGGCGCCGGGCTGGCGGGCGCGAATGACTATGACCGCTGGAACCTGATCATCAGCGGCGCGGACATTGATGGCCGCGTGGTCCTGTCGGGTGATAACCGCTACAGCGGCGATACCTATGTGTCCGACACCACGCTGGTGGTCGCTGAAGATCGTCACCTCGGCGGCAGCCTCGGCATGGTCGTGCTGGATAACGGCGGGCTGGCCATGGGCGACGGTTTCACCCTGGCGCGCGACGTGCTGGTCAATGCACGCGGCGGCGTGCTGGGTGTGGACACCGGCCAGAGCGCCACGCTCAACAGCAACCTGTACGGCGATGGCGGCGTGCGCAAGGAAGGCGGTGGTGATCTGGTGCTGGCGGTGGACACGGCCTTTCAGGGCAACTGGGTCGTGGGCGACGGCCATCTCGTGATCGATCGTGATGCGCGGCTGGGCAATTCGTCGTTGTGGCTTGACGGGGGCGGCCTGCGATTCAGTGCGGCCTTCGACGACCTGCGTACCGTGACGGTCACGGGTAACGGCGGCGTGCTCGATGCGGGCGGACACGCCGTGCGTCTGGAAAACGGCGTGCTCGGTGACGGCGATGTGACCTATACCGGCGGCGGCCAGTTCACCGTCACCGGCGTGCTGGGCCATGCCGGCAATACAGTGGTCAACAATGCCACGACGCTGTCGGGTGGCGTCGGCTCAGGCTCGCTGATCCTGAGCAGCGATGCCGTGTACAACCTCGACGGCCAGGATCGTCAGGTGCGTGATATTCAGGGCAGCGGCACTGTCCAACTGGATGACGGCCATCTGCTGACACTGTTGGCGGAATTTGATGCGGACAACCCTGAAGTGCTGTTTAACGGCACGCTGACCGGCACCGGCGGGCTGGTGATGGCCGGTGTGGCCGAGAGTGTCATGCGCTTGAGCGGGACCAACACCTATAGCGGCGGCACGCGTCTGGTCAGCGGTCAGTTAACCGTGTCCCGTGACGAGAACCTGGGAACCGGAGGCGTGACCTTTGCCGGCGGCACCCTGCTGTTCGACATGGATGCCACCACCCAGCGGGACTATGTCATGGCGGGTGACGGCACACTGGCCCAACGTGGCGGCACGCTGGAGGTGAGTGGTGTGATTGCCGGCGCGGGGGATCTGACACTCACCGGTGGCACCACCATTTTCAGCAACGCGAACACCTTTCAGGGCGACACCATCGTCAAAGGCGCGAACTCCCTGCTCGGGTTGCGCACGGGCGCCAGTATCGGCGACGGCAACCTGGTGCTGTCGGAACTCGGCGGCCTGCTGTTGCTTGGCGACACCGCCGACCTGCAAACAGTCATCCTGCAATCCGGCGGCGGGACCATCAATACGAACGGGTTTGAAGTGGTGTCGCAGGGCGGCATCATCGGCAGTCAGGCCGGCGACCGGCTGGTGAAGGATGGCCTGGGCACGCTGGTGCTGGCCGGCACCAGCCAGTATCAGGGCGGCACGGATATTCGCGCCGGCGTGTTGCAGGTGGGGCAGGGCGCCCTGGACGGTTCGCTGGCGGGCAACGTCAACATCGGCCAGAACGCGCGGCTGGATATTGACCGTGCCGGTACGCTCACGCTCGATGGCGTGATCAGCGGTGCCGGTGCGGTGCGCAAGACCGGTACCGGCACCCTGGCGTTCACCGGTAGCCACAGCAATCTGTTCCAGGGCGGGCTGCATGTGGAACAGGGGTATGTCAGTTTCGACAGCGCGGGCCTGCTCGGCCTGTCGCCGGTGCTGCTGGACGGCGGTGGCCTGCTGTTCGGCAGCGATCTGAATGCCAGTCTCGAGTTGGGTGCGAATAATGGCGAGCTGGTGGTGGACGCCGGCGCGGCCTTTTCGCTGCTGGGCGATACCGCCGGCACCGGCCTGATGGAAAAAAACGGCCAGGGCACGCTGATCGTCACCGGCGTGGTGGCGCACGATGGTGGCACGCACGTGACAGCGGGCACGCTGCAGGTTGGCGACGGGCTGCGCGGCATTCTGGCCGGTGACGTGGACGTGGCGGCGGGCGCGCGCGTTGCATTCGGGCGCGATGACCTGTCTGCCTACCAGCACGCCATTCAGGGTGCCGGGGCGATGGTCATGCGCGGCAACGGCGAACTGGTGCTGACGTCCGCGCAGACCTACACCGGTGGCACGCATGTGGAGCGTGGCACCTTGCGTATCGGCATGGGTGGCACCCAGGGCAGTATTCTGGGTGATGCGGTCATCGACAGCGGCGCACGGCTGATTTTCGATCGCACTGACGATCTGCTGTTTAACGGCGACGTCAGCGGTGACGGCGAACTGGTCACCACCAGCGCCGGCACACTGATGCTCACCGGCGCGGCGACGCACACCGGCGGCACGCGCGTGGCGGGCGGCGGATTGCAGATCGGTGACGGCGGCACGGCAGGCAGCCTGGCCGGCGATGTGCAGTTGTCCGGCGGCACCCGGCTGCTGCTCAACCGCAGTGACACGCTGTCGCTGACCGGCGGTCTCAGCGGCGCGGGCGGCCTCTGGCAGATCGGCACCGGCACCACGGTGCTCAGCGGCCATAACACCTTTACCGGCGATGTCCGTGTGCGCGCCGGCCGTCTGGCGGCGGACGCCGACAACCGCCTCGGTGGCGGTGAACTGATTCTCGACGGCGGCGCCTTTGCCTGGTCACAGGCGTTCGACAACCTGCGCGGTGTGCGCCTGAGCAACGCCGGCGGCACGCTCGATACCAACGGCTTCGATGTCCAGTACAGCCAGATCATCAGCGGCAACGGCGCCTTCACCAAAGCCGGCAGCGGCGTGCTGGCCCTGACCGGTGTGCTGGCCGCTACCCAGACACGTGTCAGCGGCGGAGAACTGCGCGTGGGGGCCGGTGGTACACAAGGCACCCTGCTGGGCGATGTGCGGATTGATCATGGTGCCGCGCTGGGGTTCGAACGCAGCGATCCGTTCAACTTTTCCGGCGTGCTGAGCGGCGATGGCGACATTCATCAACGCGGCACCGGCAGCCTGTTTCTGACCGGCGACAGCCTGCTGTTCGATGGCCAGACCACGGTCCACAGTGGCCGTTTGCATCTCGATGGCGTACTTGGCGGCGATCTGAGCGTGCAGGGGGGAACCCTGCTCGGCAACGGACGTCTCGGCGGCGATCTGGTGATTGCCAGTGGCGGGACGCTGGCCGTGGGGGCCTCGGTGGGCGCGCTGCGTGTCGACGGCGACGCATCGTTCGACCCCGGCGGCACCTGGCAGGTGGACGTGCGGGCCGACGGCACGGCGGATCACCTGTTCGTGGGAGGTACGGCCACCCTCGCCGGCGACGTGCAGATTCTGGCCGGGGGCGGCGGCGATTATCTCGATGGCAGCGTGTACCGCCTGCTGGACGCCAACAGTGTGGCCGGCACCTTCGACACACTCAGCTCCGATCTGGTCTTCCTGACACCCACGCTGCGTTACGGCAGCGATTTCGTTGAACTGGTGCTGGGCCGGAACGACACCGCCTTTACGCAAATATCCCTGACCCGCAACCAGCAGGCCGTGGCGGGGGCGCTGGACCGGATGGACCCGGCGCACCCGGTCACGGCCTACGTCTCCGGCCTCAATGCGACCGGCGCGCGTGATGCCTACGATGAACTCAGCGGCGACACATTACTGGCAGGGCTGACCACCGGCACACGCATCGGCCGGCAATTCAGTGACCATCTCCAGCAGCGCACCAGCCGTCTGGGCGTGGCGTCGCGGGGGCGTGTCGAGCAACGGTTGCAGCAGGATCTGCAAACGCTGGCCGGCAACGCGCCGGTCATTGCCGAACCGCTGCCGGCGGCCAACGGCCCGGTACGGCCGCTGGAGGGCGCCTGGGTGCAGGCACAGCAACTGCAGATCCGGGAAAAGGGCGACCAGGGCATTGGCAACCCGGACCTGACCGTGGACGGCCAGATGCTTACCGCCGGCCTGGACGGTTACTGGCGCGACGACCTGATCGTCGGCGCCGCCGTCGGCATTACCGAAGGCGACCTCAGCTTTGGCGACCGGCGCGCCAGCGGTGAACTGTCCGGCTGGCAAGCCGGGTTATACAGCCGCTGGGACAGCGGTGGCGCACTGCACCTCAAGGCCGCGCTCAACCACGGCGAAACAGAACTGGATCAACGCCGCACCACACCACCCGGCGGTGAGGCTGCGACCTCCAGCAGTACCGTTACCGGCACCCGCCTGACCCTGGAGGCCGGCCTCGGACTGCATGCGGGCAACTACGGCCTGCGGCCGTTCGCCGCGCTGACGATGCAGCGCATGCAGCGCGATGGCTTCCGCGAACAGACTGGCGGAGACGCGGGCCTGCAAGTGGCCGACGGTGATTACGACAACGGCGAAATCGGCCTGGGCCTGGAAGTGTCCCGGCCCTGGCTGCTGGGCGACGAACGCTGGGCGCAATTGCAAGGCGGCCTGTCGCTGATCAAACCGTTTGGCGATACGCGCCTCACCCAGCGCACCAGCGTCCTCGGCACCGGTGTGCCGTTCAGTGTCAGCGCCAGTGATGCGGGCGCGCTGGAAATGGGGCTGACCGCCGGCGGTGAAGTGTACCTGGCCAAAGGTGTGTCGCTGTGGGCCGGCTATCAGGGCCGCTTCGGCGACACCCTGGAAGAACACAACGCGCTGTTGAGCTTCAACGTGCGCTGGTAACGAAAAAAAGAGAGCCACCATGCAGAAACTGACATATCCCCGCGCCATGCTGATGTCCGCGCTGGGGCTGGCGCTGCTGGCAGGATGCACCGTCCGCCCGGTAGACAGCCGCATCCCCGGTTACCTGACCACACCCGGCGGCGCCCTGTTGTACAACGATGCAGGACAGTGCTGGCGCACGGCTGCCTGGCGGCCGGCGCTGGCGATTCCCGAGTGCGACCCGGAAGTGGTGCGGCGCCAGCGCGAACGGGCTCAGGTGGAAGAAGAGACCGCGGAAGAAGACATTGCCCATGACAGCCTGTCAGTGACGGTCGAGGAGGCCGCAACGCCCGCTGCGCCGGCAGAACCCGAGCCGCCTGCCACACAGCCATTCCTGCTCAGCGCGGACGCCACTTTCCATTTCGGTCACCATCGCCTGAGCCACGCCGGCGAGCAGGCCGTGGCGACCCTGGCGGACCGTATTCGCCTGCGTGGCGGTGAGGACCTGCAGGTGCGGATTATCGGCCACACCGACCGTATCGGCGATGCCGCCGCGAACCAGACACTGTCGGAGCAACGCGCGCACAGCGTGCGCGACAAACTGATCGACCTTGGCCTGCCGGCCTCGGCCATCACCGCCGAAGGGCGCGGCGAGCGCCAGCCGGCCACTGCGCCGGGTGAATGCCCCGACGACCTGGTGCACTGCGAACTGATCATGTGCCTGAGCCCGGACCGCCGTGTTGAGGTCGAGGTCTCCGGCACCCAGACGCGGGCCCTGTTGCGCCGCCCGGCGCGCTCCCGCTGAGAGCATCGGGGCCGCCGTGTCGGCCCCTTCACCGGCCAGGTTCCCGATTCACAAAAACTTCATAAATGCGCAACTTGGCCGTCACAGGGTCTTTCCATACTTCGCGCCAGTCGTAGCAATGTTGTTACGTCGCTAACGAATGAGCCTGAATTTGGGAGATCACGAATGAACAAGAAGCTGCTTGCGATTGCTGTGGGGGCTGCAGTTTTGATGCCGGGTCTGGCCCTGGCCGACATTTCCATCTATGGCCGTGCGCACGTGTCCCTGGACCAACTGGACGATGGTAACGACTATAGCGAACTGAACCTGTCTTCCAACTCTTCCCGCCTGGGCTTCCGCGGTGACACCAAGCTGGCGACGGGCGACCTGACCGCGTTCTTCCAGATTGAACAGGAAATCAACTTTGCGCAGGGTGAAGGTGCTGACTGGGCTGGACGTGATACTTTTGTCGGCCTGAAAGGTGATTTTGGCCGCGTTCGTGCTGGTCGATTCGACTCTCCGTTCAAGGCAGCTCGTGGTCCGGCCAACCTGTTCGGTGATCAGGTTGGTGACATGCGTAACCTGACCCGCGTTGGCGACGCACGTTTTGACGAGCGTATGCCAAACACCATCGAGTATCAAACTCCGGATTTCAGCGGCTTCAAGGCTACGTTGGGTTACTCTATCCACGAAGATGATACCCACATGAGCGATGCTGACGGTGAAGGTGTCAGCTTGGCGCTGGGCTACACTCAAGGTGGTTTTGAGGGTGCTCTGGCTTACGAGACCTACGGTGAAGACAACGGTCGTGGTGAGCGTGAAGCGGTACGTGCGGCTGCTGCCTATAAACTGGGTGCAGTGAAGTTGGTCGGCTTTTTCCAGACATCTGAATACACCGACGCTGTAAATCCAGCGAAAGAAGACACTCTGACCGCAGACGTATGGGGCCTGGGTGGCGAGTTCAAAGCTGGCCAGCAAACTTACCTGCGTGCCATGTGGTTGAATCGTGAAGCAGATGCTGACGACTCTAAAACCGACATGGTTGCTGTGGGTGTAGAGCATCGGTTGGACAAAGCGTTCCGCATCTATGCTAACTACGCTGTTGTGATGAATGATGATGCTACTAACCTGACTCCGTGGAATCAGGCTCGTACAACAGGTGTTGATGGCGCAGACGGTATTGATGCCACCGGTCAGGATGCTACCGGCCTGTCCTTGGGCGCTCGTTACGATTTCTGATCTTCTGATCTGGAACGATATGAAACCACTCGTCGGCAACGGCGGGTGGTTTTTTTTCAGGGCGTAAGTGGCAAAGCCCCCTAGTGTGGGCCTTTTTTATGGAGTGTTATGGCTGTTCTCGCTGGAAAATTTCATTGATATTTTTGGGGTTTCTATTCTTGGAAATTTTATTTTTTAATTCTGTGGGTGTATTTTTATATTGAAAATTTGATTTTCAGATTGTTTATTTAACTGGTGTCGCCATAATGATTATATTGCTATAAATTATTTTTTGGCGGGGTGAGTGGTAATATTTGTTCTGTCTGATTGTCTTTCTTGGTGGGAAGGCTGTAATTATTTCTATTTTCTATGGATGGCTGTGTTTATATGAGGCTAATATTATTTTCTTTCTTGCTGTGGGTGGTTCCTATATTATCTTATTCGTCCTTGAAGGATTTCAATACTGAAAAAGATGCTTGGTATCTTTCTTTGGGCGGGAAAGTGGAAAGAGAAATTGTTGGGGCAATAGAAGATTCAATTAATGACTTATACAGTGATGGGTTTTACGACATTATCAATGGTTTGATTGAGGATGCTCTGGGAAAAAAATTTTCAGAAAGCCTTTCGGGAATGATTTCTATCGGGCCATTCTTGAAGATTGATAACCTGATTGGTTCTGTGGGGAAAAGTGAATCACAGATAATGGCCGAAATGATACTGCGGGCAATAGATGAGGCAAAAGAAGAAATAATCCTTGCTGTGGAGCAGGGTTATAGAGATGAAACTCGTGCCAAGCTTAACTCTATAATAAGTAATTACCATATCTATAATGCCATGAGTGAGGCTGAGAGATTTGTAGAGTATTGGCGGCTAGCCGGATTTATTGCAGATGCTACGTATGTAAGAGAAAGGATAGCCTTGAAGCCAGTTAACTACCTCGAAGATATTCATCCATACTTAACTATTTCTTCATTGCAAATAATGATGCAAAAAGAATATAGCAGGTGGCTGAATATCCATATAGATGAAGATGTTTCTGAGCAGACTATAGAAGAGAATACTGCAGCTGTACTAAGGGTTCTTGTTGGTCAAATAAATGGCTTTTTCATTCAAACCAGTATCGGAACTATGGCCTACTGGGAAAACGCTTTTGCGTCGGAGTTTAGTAATGACTATGGGAGTTACGTAGGAGTGCTAACAGATGTTGAAGTGGATAATTCGAAGTATATAACGGCTGGTTCTCAGCGTTATGCATATACCATGGGAGGGGAGAGTAAGGAGTTCTCGGTATTCTTGGTTAAAGATGAGTGTGGATTCATATTTGATGACGCCGGCCATTATAATGTCATACAGCACTATGATGTCTACGATGTAGCTGGCGGATTCGTGAAAACCATATACAGAGAGGCTCATCGGTATCAAGGCAGTAAATCTGGTCCCATGAGTGAATGGATTTGTGAGGGGAATGTTTACTATTCCAACAATATGCCGAGTGGGGGGAGGGCAATTTTCGCCATTCCAGCGGACAGGTCTTATTTTGTTCCCGATGTTAGGAATAAGCACAAAGATGACGTGGAAGCATTTAATACTTATCTGGTTGACGGTTATCTGCCCATTAAGAGGTCGTTGGATGAGTGGTGGAGCTATGGGGAAGTAACTACTAGGCCGATGTCTGAAGTAGATATTTATATCCAGAATAATATTGAGGTTAGGCCAGATATCAGTGTGACCGTCGTTGACGGTTCTGATTATTCCTTGGGGCCGTTCCAGGTGATATTCAGAGTTTCGAATGTTGGCGGCTCTCTGGCGAGCAACGTTGTTGCATCAGTGCCTTCAATGTCTCAGTACGATGTGACATTGCAAATTTTTGACTCAGAGACAGGGCTTAACGTTGATGAAGTAATCTGCACTGGAGGGCCTATTTTTAATAGTGTTTGTGACCTTGGCAGTATTGCTGAGGGAGAGGGGTTGGATGTCTTGGTGAGTATAGAAAAGCCATCAGGTTGGGGATGGCCTTTTCCGTTCCCTTTGCCGGACCCTGATCGGTTTTCTTTCAGAATGAGTGCTGATGGTCACGAAATTAATGAAAAGAATAATTATGCCGTAGCGCACTTCTCTGGTAACTAAATATACATGCGACCCCAGTACTTCCTGCTGACAAACCCCGGGTGCCCGGGGCTTGTCATTTCTGGATTCATCTAGCCTAGAAACCGTTGGTATGGATCAATGCATTAGTTGGTATGGATCAATGCATTATTTGGATGTCGAGATGTGAAGATGAGCCGTACTTTTTGGTTCTATTACTCTGTTCACTTAACCAGCGGAGACCCTCGCAAGTGGGCTTCTGCTATTCAGATGATTCGCTATACCGCCTCAACACCAACGACGCATTCGTCCCGCCAAACCCGAAGCTGTTGCTCAACACCTGATTGAGCACCCGCTCCTCACTCTGGCGCAGAATCGGCAGATCACCCGCTGCCTCATCCAGTTGCTGGATATTCGCCGAGCCGGCAGCAAAGTTGTTCTGCATCATCAGCAGGCAATAGATGGCTTCCTGCACACCGGCAGCGCCGAGTGAGTGACCGGACAGGCTCTTGGTGGAACTGATCGACGGCACCTGACCGTCGGCGAAGGTGGCACGGACGGCTTTCAGTTCGGCCAGGTCACCCACCGGGGTGCTGGTGCCGTGCGCATTGATGTAGTCGATCGGACCTTCCACGGTGGCCAGGGCCTGGCGCATGCAGCGGATCGCGCCTTCACCGGAGGGGGCGACCATGTCGTGGCCGTCGGAGGTGGCGCCATAGCCGACAATCTCGGCATAGATTTTTGCGCCACGGGCTTTCGCGTGTTCCAGTTCCTCGATCACCAGCATGCCGCCGCCGCCGGCGATGACGAAGCCGTCGCGTTCGGCGTCGTAAGCACGGGAGGCTACGGCCGGAGTGTCGTTGTACTTGGTGGAGAGGGCGCCCATGGCGTCGAACAGCACGCTCATGGTCCAGTGTTCCTCTTCACCGCCGCCGGCAAACACGATGTCCTGTTTGCCGAGCTGGATCTGTTCCATGGCGTTGCCGATGCAGTGCGCGCTGGTGGCGCAGGCAGAGGCGATGGAGTAGTTCACGCCCTTGATCTTGAACGGGGTGGCCAGGCAGGCGGACACGGTGCTGGCCATGGTGCGGGTCACCATGTACGGGCCAATGCGTTTCACACCACGCTCGCGGGCAATGTCGATGGCTTCCACCTGATTGCCGGAGGAGGCGCCGCCGGAGCCGGCAATCAGCCCGGTGCGTTCATTGGACACGTCGGCATCGCTCAGGCCGGCGTCGGCGATGGCCTGCTGCATGGCCAGGTACGCATAGCAGGCGGCATCGCCCATGAAACGGCGCGCCTTGCGGTCGATCAGGGCATCGAAGTCGATCTCCGGGGTGCCGGACACCTGGCTGCGCATGCCCTGTTCGCGATAGCTCTCGTTGTAGCGAATACCCGAGCGGCCCGCGCGCAGCGCCTCGGTGACGGTTGCCTGATCATTGCCCAGGCAGGAGACGATGCCCATGCCGGTAATCACAACTCTTTTCATTGTCTTCAGCCTCAGTACAGGTGCCGGAGCCGGCGGCTCTGGCCCGTTGTCGCGGCATGGCCGGGACAGCGGTGTCGACGGTCGTCAGAAACCTTCCGTGGAACTGAATAGCCCCACGCGCAGATCCTTGGCGTGATAAATGTCGCGCCCGTCCACGGAGACGGTGCCGTCAGCGATGCCGAGCGTCAGTTTGCGCGCCATGACCCGCTTGATATCCAGTTGGTAGGTGACTTTTTTTGCCGTCGGCAGGATCTGCCCGGAAAATTTCACCTCACCCACCCCCAGCGCACGGCCACGGCCGGGATGGCCGAGCCAGCCGAGATGAAAGCCCACCAGTTGCCACAATGCGTCCAGGCCCAGGCAGCCCGGCATCACCGGATCGCTTTCGAAATGGCACTGGAAAAACCACAGGTCCGGGTGGATATCGAGTTCCGCGACGATCTTGCCCTTGCCGTGTTCACCCCCGGTGTCGCAGATGTGGGTGATGCGGTCCATCATCAGCATGTTCGGCAGCGGCAGGCGTGCATTGTCGGGGCCAAACAGTTCGCCGCGTCCGCAGGCGAGCAACTCGTCCCGGTCAAAGCTGTGCTTTCGTGATTCCATCAAATCTTCATGCTCCTGGCTGTGGAACACCCGGCGGACAGGTTGGTCTTACCGGCGCCAGGGCGCGGCTATCATAACAAAGCGTTTGTGACAGTCGTGAACGAGGATACTTCAGAATTATGTCAAGGTGTTGCAAGCGCCTGGCCGCTGAGCGAGAGGGGAGCCTGGCGATAGTGCGCAATGCGCACGGGGTGGGCGGGCAGTGTCGCTGACGGGGATCAACACGGGGGGCGAAAAGCGCGCAAAAGCTTGAAAATACGTGCTTTCTCACCCAAGCTATGCGCCCGCAGGACAAGCTGGCCAGGCCGGATGGCGGCGGCCTGCTGGTGCCGTTGCGGCACACTTTGCCTGTCTGAAGTGCGCGCGTCTTTGCGCCCCGGCTCTCTCGTTGGCGCCGTCTGGCGCGCTGGCGGCGGTCGCGCCGCCTGCCGGGCAGGTCTGCGCCGACCTGCTTGCCCCATCAATGACCGGCTCCGGCTGCATGACGCGCCAGCCTGTCCATAACCGGCTTCGGCCCTGAAGCCTGAAGGAGTCGCTGTGACGGCGGAACTGGGACACTTTGCAGTCTGGATGGCACTGGTGCTGGCGGTATTGCAGGCCGTACTGCCGTTGCTGGGCACCTGGCGGGGCAGCACAGCGCTGGTGAGCACCGCACGGCCGCTGGCGCTGATGCAGTGCCTGCTGCTGACCGGCGCCATGATCGCGCTGGGTTACGCCTTCTACTTTAATGACTTCACGCTGGCCTACGTCGCCAACCATTCCAACTCCGCCATGCCCTGGGGCTACCGCCTGTCGGCCATATGGGGCGGGCACGAAGGCTCGCTGCTGTTGTGGGTGTGGATGCTGGCCGCCTGGGGGGCAGCGGTGGCACTGCTGAGCCGCTCGGTGCCCACCGAGATGGTGGCGCGGGTGCTGGCGGTGATGGGCATGGTGGGGATCGGTTTCCTGTCCTTCATGCTGTTCACCTCCAACCCGTTTGATCGCATCCTGCCCTGGTTTCCGCTCGACGGGGCGGATCTCAATCCGCTGTTGCAGGACCCCGGTCTGATCGTGCACCCGCCGATGCTCTATATGGGCTATGTGGGATTCTCGGTAGCGTTTTCGTTTGCCGTGGCCGGGTTGTTGGCGGGCAAGCTGGACCCGGTCTGGGCGCGCTGGGCGCGGCCCTGGACCACCATCGCCTGGGCCTGCCTGACCATTGGCATCGCGCTTGGCTCCTGGTGGGCCTATTACGAGCTGGGCTGGGGCGGCTGGTGGTTCTGGGATCCGGTGGAAAATGCCTCGCTGATGCCCTGGCTGGCGGGTACGGCGCTGATCCACTCACTGGCGGTGGCGGAAAAACGCAACCTGTTCCGCGCCTGGACCGTGCTGCTGGCGATCCTGACGTTTTCGCTGAGCCTGCTGGGGACGTTCCTGGTGCGCTCCGGCATTCTCACGTCCGTGCATGCCTTTGCCAACGACCCTGAGCGCGGCACTTTCGTATTGATCTTCCTGGCGCTGGTGGCTGGCGGCTCGCTGACACTGTTCGCGATCCGCGCACCGAAGCTGAAAAACACGGCGGGCTTCCGGTTGCTGTCGCGGGAGACTTTCCTGCTGGGCAACAATCTGCTGCTGCTCACGGCGACGTTCGTGGTGCTGCTCGGCACGCTGTTCCCGCTGATTGGCGATGCGCTGAACCTGCGCATCTCCATCAGTGCGCCGTACTTCAACAAGTTCTTTGTGCCGTTGACGCTGGTCCTGATGGCGTTGCTGGTGCTGGGCGTGATCAGCAACTGGAAATCGCACCGCGCCGACCAGTTCCGCCGGCGGGTGTTGCCGCTGATTCCTGCCGCCATTGTCGGCGGGCTGTTCGCCGCCTGGCTGCCGGGCGGCACGCCGTGGCTCGGCACGCTCGGACTGATCGCGGTGGCCTGGGTAGTGATCGGCCATCTGGACGATGTCGTGCGCAAGGCGCTGGCGTTCCGGGCCGGTTTGCTGCGTGGCATCGGGCGTCTGTCCAATGGCTATAAAGGCATGGTGCTGGCGCATTGCGGGTTGGCGTTGCTGGTGGCGGGTGTGATCCTGGTGTCGCACCACGAAATCGAGCGGGATGTGCGCATGGTGCCGGGCGATACCGCGCATGTCGGCGGCTACGACTTTACCTTTGTTGATATCAGCCCGCGCCAGGGTCCCAATTATGACGCCATGCGCGGCACCTTCGAAGTGAGCCGCAATGGACGGCGCGTGGCGACCATGCATCCGGAAAAACGCACCTATCGTGTCGGCGGCCAGGTCATGACACAGGTGGCCCTGCGGCCGGGCCTGATCCACGACCTGTATGTGGCGCTAGGCGAGCCGCTGGACATGCCCGGTGCCTGGGCTGTGCGCGTCTATTACAAGCCGGGCGTGCGCTGGATCTGGCTCGGGGCGCTGGTGATGGCGCTCGGTGGCGCACTGGCGGTGTCGGACAAGCGCTACCGCAGCCGGCGCCGGCAGGAGGAAACAGAAACGGCCGCGCCGTCCGCTGCCGTGGCGACGGAGACGGGTGCATGAAGAAATCACTCTGGGCGCTGATTCCGCTGGTGCTGTTCCTGGCGCTGGTGGTGCTGTTGTACAACGGCCTGGGCCGCGACACGGAAGAATTGCCGTCAACACTGGTGGGCCAGCCGGTGCCGGCGTTTTCACTGCCGTCGCTGATTGGCGAGGATCGCATGCTGGGGCCAAAGCTGTTCGAGGACCGCTGGTCGCTGCTGAATATCTGGGCCACCTGGTGCCCGACCTGTTATGTGGAGCACCCTTACCTGCTGCAACTGGCGCGCCAGGGTGTGGCCATCGTTGGCGTCAACTACAAGGACAATGACGAGAAGGCGCGCACCTATCTGGCCGAGCTGGGCAACCCCTATACCGAAGTGATCGTCGACAAGCGCGGCACACTGGGTATGGACCTCGGTGTGTATGGCGCGCCGGAGACCTATCTGATCAACCCGCAGGGCCACATCGTGCTGCGCCATACCGGCGAAGTGAACGAACGCGCGTGGCAGCAGAAATTCCTGCCGCTGATCAAAGGGGAGGGCGTGCAATGATCCGTCTGTTGCTGGCTCTTTGTCTGCTGCTGCCACTGGCGGCGGCGGCAGTGATTGATGTGTACGAATTCGACAGTGTCGAGCAGGAAGCGCGCTTTCGCTCGCTGACGCAGGAATTGCGTTGCCCGAAATGCCAGAACCAGAGCATCGCCGATTCCGATGCGGATATTGCGGCGGACATGCGTGCACGTACCGCCGAGATGATTCGCGACGGCGCGAGTGATCGCGACGTGGTGGAGTTTTTCCGTGCCCGCTACGGTGATTTTGTCAGTTACCGGCCACCGTTTGCCGTCAATACGTTGTTGCTGTGGCTTGGGCCCGTCGTGGTGGTGCTGATCGGCGGCGGTCTGGTCGGGCGCCAGTTGCGTCGCGCCAGCCAGGCACCGCTGGATGACGATGACATGCAGCCGGATGAGCGCCAGCGGGAGAATGAACAATGATGATAGTGCTGCTGGTGGTGCTGGCCCTGGGCACAGCGTTATGGCTGCTGTGGCTCTGGCAACGGGAAGCGCGCCGCGCCGGTGCACGCCTGTCGCCAGGCTGGCTGGCGGCGGGTCTGCTGGTGCCGGTGCTGGGCGCCCTGGTGTATCTGGCGTTCGGTTTTCAGCGCGATACGCTGGAGTGGGTGGCGGATTATCACACGCTGCGGCCGGCGGCCCGGGAACTGGCGGCGGGGCACCCGCCGCAGGGGCTGGATGAAACGGTGTCGCCGGCGGCACTGACCCGCGTCCTGCAGCGGCAGCTGGCGATGACGCCGACGGCGGACGGCTGGTATGCGCTGGGATTGCTGTACGGTGAATTGCAGGCGCCAGCCATGTCCGTGCTGTCGGCACGCAAGGCGCTGGCATCTGATCCGGACCTGATACCGGCTCGCCTGCTGCTGGCGCAGAGTCTGGTGGACGAAGCCGAGGGCCAACTGACCGATGAAGCCCGCGAGGTGCTGGACGGCGTGCTCGCGGTGCAGCCGGAACACGACGGCGCCTGGATGCTGCTGGGCATGGCGGCCAGCCAGAGCCGTGACTATGCATTGGCGGCGGATGCCTGGCGCCAGTTGCTGTCGCGCCACGCTGACAGCGAGGCCGGGGATGTACTGCGCCGCAGCCTGGCGTTTGCCGACGCCCAGCAGGCGCAGGCGGGCCGGTTTGCCGAGGTCAGTGTGACGGTGGCTGCAGCGGAGGTGCCGCCGGGTGGTTCGCTGTTCGTGTTCCTCCAGCCGGAGGGGGGGAGTGGCCAGCCACTGGCGGCGCGGCGGGTGCTGGCGGAGCAATTCCCGGTGACGGTGCGTCTCCGCCAGGGCGACTGGCTGCAACCGTTCCCCGAGGCGGATACGGCCGTGGTGGTCGGCGCGCGCTACAGCCCGTCGGCTGCCGCCGGCGTCGACCAGGCTATGCTGGCCGCCCCGCCGCGTCCCTTTACGCCGGGTGAAACCGTCACGTTGCAGTTGCGATAACCGGCAAAACTCCTGCTTCCGCCTGGCACCAAGGTTGCATTCCGGGCGGGGCATTGTGCCACCAATGGCTAATCCCCCGCGCTTGTGGCCTTCGGGCCGGCAGGGTAAAGTGGCGCGTTTTCGAGGTCCGGGTGCCCGCCGGCTGTCGCCACACGGCCCCTTCGGGGCACCTGATTCCCACAGATGGAGAAAGCTATGCGCGTCATCCTGCTTGGCGCGCCTGGGGCCGGTAAGGGCACCCAGGCGCAGTTCATTATGGAACAGTACGGTATCCCGCAGATTTCCACCGGCGATATGCTGCGTGCGGCGGTGAAGGCCGGTACCCCTCTGGGGCTGGAAGCCAAGAAAGTGATGGATGCAGGTGGCCTGGTGTCGGATGACATCATCATCGGCCTGGTGAAAGAGCGTATTACCCAGCCGGATTGCGAAAACGGCTTCCTGTTTGACGGTTTCCCGCGCACCATTCCGCAGGCGCAGGCACTGGTGGAAGCGGGCATCACTATTGATGCCGTAGTGGAGCTGGATGTGGATGACGCCGAGATCATCGAGCGTCTGTCCGGCCGGCGTGTGCATCCGGCGTCCGGCCGCGTGTACCACCTCAAATATAATCCGCCGAAAGTACCAGGCAAGGATGATGTGACCGGTGATGATCTGGTGCAGCGCGACGATGACCGTGAGGAAACCGTGCGCAAGCGTCTGGAGGTCTACCAGCAGCAGACTCGCCCGCTGGTCGATTTCTATCAGGACCTGGCAAAACAGGATGCCGGCGTGGCGCCGGCCTATATTCGTGTGCCGGGTGTCGGATCCATGGACGATATCCGTGCACGCATCTTCGAAGGGCTTGATGCCCAGCGCTGAACACGCTGCGTGGCAGGCGACTGAAACCCCGGCTCCGGCCGGGGTTTTTTGTTGTTGCGGAGCAATCAGGGCAGCCGGTCACGGCCGTGAACAGTTTTACATTCCTCGGTCGCCATTTCGTCCCCGCGTCGCGAGCAGGACATGTTATTGATTTCAGATGTATGAAGCGTGCCCGTCGTGCTCCGACAGACAAAAAAAATGCCTCGTGGTGGCGCGCTTGCGCTTTTCCCCATGGAACCTTTGCTCTAGGCTTGCGTTCCATTCAATAGGCCGCCTTTTACGCGGCAGATCGCCTTGAGCACGAGGCTCTCTGGCGCGGCAACTCACCCGACACAGGTCAGTGATGACAGCAGTAGTGGAAGAAAATACCGTCCTCGAATTCCGCGGCCGCATGCTCATGATGACGGTCCTGCATCTGAAAACGCTGGCGCTGGATGCGCTGCATGCCCAGCTCGACAAAAGCCTTGAGGAATCCCCGGACTGGTTGCGCGATGTGCCCATCGTGCTGGACCTGCCGCCGCAGGTGGAAGCCTCGGTGGTGGAGCTGGCACTGGTGCTGGAAGCGCTGCGTGCCCGCGACATGAATCTGGTGGCCGTGGCGGCCTCCAGCGCCATCTCGGAGCAGGACATCCGTGCGCTGGGGCTGGGCATGGTGACACTGGGCAGCCAGCGTGGCGGTAACGTGCCACGTCCGGAGAAGCGTGCGGACAAACCGGAGGCTGAGCCGGCGGCCGCCTCGCGGGGGGAGACGCTGGTGATCGACCAGCCCGTCCGCTCCGGACAGCAAATCTACAGCCGTGGCGACCTGATTGTGCTGGCGCCGGTGGGTACCGGCGCTGAATTGCTCGCCGACGGGCATATCCACGTCTACGGCAACCTGCGCGGTCGTGCGCTGGCCGGTGTGCGCGGCGATACCACCGCACGCGTGTTCTGCCAGCAGCTCAATGCCGAGCTGGTGTCCATCGCCGGGCATTACCGGGTGGCGGAGGATCTGCCGGAGAGCTGGCGTAATCAGGCGGTACATATTTCCCTGGACGGGGAAGCCATGCAGTTTTCGCCGCTCAAGCCCCGCTGACAGGCTGGCCGGGAGGCCCGCTGTTCCCTATTCAACTCGCAGGTGGCCCTCGCGGCCCCGGCATGGCAAGCACTGAGGAGAAAGAAGCGTGACCAAGATCATTGTTGTGACCTCCGGCAAAGGAGGCGTCGGCAAGACCACCACCAGCGCGGCGCTTGCCACTGGTCTCGCGCTGCGAGGCTTCAAGACAGCGGTCATCGACTTCGATGTCGGTCTGCGTAATCTGGACCTGATCATGGGCTGTGAACGGCGTGTGGTGTACGACCTGGTCAATGTGATCAGCGGCGATGCGAACATCCGTCAGGCGCTGATCAAGGACAAGCGTGTCGAGAATCTCTATATTTTGCCGGCCTCGCAGACCCGGGATAAGGATGCACTGACCCAGGAGGGTGTGGAGCGGGTGCTGACGGCGCTCAGCGAAGACATGGCCATGGACTACATCATCTGCGACAGCCCGGCGGGTATCGAGAAAGGCGCACTGATGGCGGCCTACTTTGCTGATGAAGCCGTGGTGGTGACCAACCCGGAAGTGTCCAGCGTGCGTGATTCAGATCGCATTCTCGGGATTCTGGCCAGCAAGACTCGCCGTGCGGAACAGGGCGGCGGCGATATTCCCGCGCGGCTGTTGCTGACCCGCTATTCCGCAGAACGGGTCAGCCGTGGCGAGATGTTGTCGGTGGAAGACGTGCAGGAAATCCTCGCCATTGACCTGCTGGGGGTGATCCCGGAATCCCAGGCGGTGCTCAATGCCTCCAACGCGGGCACCCCGGTGATTCTGGATGTCGAGTCGGATGCCGGGCAGGCCTATCTGGATGCTGTGGCGCGTTTTCTGGGTGAGCAGGTGCCGCATCGCTTCCTCACCGTGTCCAAAAAGGGCCTGCTGGGCCGCCTGTTCGGAGGTCAGGGATGAGCATCTTCAGTTATCTGCTGCCGAAAAAGCAGAACACCGCCTCAGTCGCCAAGGAGCGCCTGCAGATCATCGTGGCCCGTGAACGCTCCGTGCGTGGCGGTCCGGATTACCTGCCTCAATTGCAGGAAGAACTGCTGGCCGTGGTGCGCAAATATGTGCCGGTGGACCCGGAAGCGGTGATGGTGCAGGTGGATCGTGAGTCTGGCTGTGAAATCCTGGAGCTGAATATCACGCTGCCGGAAAAGGAATAGACGACAGTGGGGCGATGCTCCCTCCGGGACAAGACAGGCGGCTGAGGCCGCCTTTTTTATGCCCGGCGACCGCCGGCCTCCGTGATCGGCAACGACAACATATAAAAAATGCAGGTGAGCGTGGTGGTGACAGGGGTGGCCAGCACGCGGTGATGGCATCGTTGCAGTGCGGCGTTAATAAACCGGGAAGGGGTTAACGGGAGAGGCAATCGGGGTTTCAAAAACGCGCTGCTGTTTCTTTTATTACCTTTGGTTTATCCCCTGATGACCCCGCTTCAAACCCCAAAAGAGGGTAATCGGCCGATTTTTTTCCATTTACTCAAAAAATGTTGGCTAAATTATGTACCAACTGATTTTTTTTTATGCTACTTTTCAGCCGTTGCAGTACCCAAAACAATGTGATGGTTTAGGAGATCAATCATGGCTCGTGCAAAGAGAAAGGCCGCACCGCGTAAAAAGGCGGTAGCCCGCAAGGCACCGGCAGCAAGAAAAGCAGCAGTGCCGAAGTCCATCGTTAACGCCGAAGCAAAAGTAAAACTCCAGCAGAAAGTCCTCGACCAGGCCCAGAAGAAGGTCGCCCAGGCCAGCACCAAACAGGCCCAGGCCCGCAAGAAGCTGGACACCGAAGCCGGCAAACTGGCCAAGCTCCAGTCCGACCTGAAAACCAAGCGTGACAAGGCCCGCACCGGCACCGCCGCCGCTAAGAAAGCCGTGGCACCGGCCCGCGACAAGGTCAGCGCCCAGCGTCTGAAAGTGAAAGAAGCCCGTGACCAGATCAAACTGGTACGTGGTGAAGAGCAGGCTGCCAAGAAACTGGTTGCCCGCGAAACCAAGAAACTACGCACTGCAGAGCGTAACTACGGCACCAAGGTACGCGACCAGGAGCGTAAAGCCGCCAAGAAAGCCAAGGCCGCAGCCAAGAAAGCCGCTGTGAAAGCCAAGGCTGCCGCCAAGAAAGCCGCGCCGCTGCCAAAGCCAAGGCTGCTCCAAGAAAGCCGCTGCCAAAGCCAAGGCTGCCGAGAAGAAAGCGGCCCGCAAGGCCAAGGTAAAAGCCAAGAAAGCTGCGCCGAAGCGGAAAGCGAAAGCACCGCGCAAGGCCGCTGCTGCCCGCAAGGCTCCGGCCCGCAAGGCCAAGGCCAAGAAGGCGCCGGCTCGCAAGAAAGCAGCACGTCGTGGTCGTCCGCCGAAGAAGGCTGCGGCCAACTGATTGATGGTGTCTGCCATCGATGAATGAAAAACCCCGCTTCGGCGGGGTTTTTTTATGGGGGCGGTTTAATCTCCCCGGCCTGGACCGGATACCGTGACAGGATTTTAAGCCGGTCGATTATAGTGCGCGCGGCAGAAAGCAATCAGGCTCGATGTTGGTGCGAAGCAGGGCGCTGGCGCCGTCAAGGTGTTTCGATTGGTAACATTTTAGCCGGACACCCATTCATCCGGATAATTCAGGTTGGCGAAGGCGTCCATGCCTCCCTCACTGCACTGCACCGGGCGCACCGGCTTGTCACGCAGCCAGCCGTGCACGCTGCGATCCTGTTCGCCAAGCCAGCTGTCCAGATCCTGTTGCCAGTATCCGCTGTCGAGTGCCATGCACAACGGTTGCAACCGCTGGCCGTCATGCAGCACGGCAATATCCGCAGTGTCCAGGCGCGCGGCGCAGAGTTGTCGTGGCAACACGGCAGGCAGCCCTGGCATGTCACAGGGCAGGACCACGCATTGCGCGCAGCGGGCGGCGGGCAGCGCGGCCTGCACGCCGGCCAGCGGACCGAGCAGTGCCTCGCTGTGATCCTGTAACACCTGCGCGCCGAACGGGGCGGCCAGTGCACGGTACTCGGCAAGGTGGCGATTGACGACCAGCAGCTGTTGCGAGGCGTCGCTGAAACGCGCCAGCAGATGCTGCACCACCGGCTGGCCGTGCCACGGCAGCAGCCCCTTGTCGGCCCCGCCCATGCGGCGGCCGGCACCGCCGGCGAGAATGATCAGTGTGTAAGGGCTCATGACGCGACTTTCCGGCAGCGCCGCGCTTGGGTCAATAACCGGCATCCGCTATTCTCTGCGCTGATTTTTCGATGCCGTCGTGGCCGGCCTGGCCGTTGTCGCCGTCATCAACATGGCAGGAGCAGGGTATTGAGTCAGGTTCGCGACATTCTCCAGCAGGGCGAACGCTTTGAGGCGTTCATTCCCGGCTTCCTTGCTCGCGCGCCACAACTGGAGATGGCCACCGCGGTGGAAACGGCCCTGGCGGCCCACGAGGCGCTGGTGGTCGAAGCGGAAACCGGCACCGGCAAGACGCTCGCCTATCTCGTGCCGGCGTTGCTCTCCGAAGGCCCGACCATCATTTCCACCGGCACCAAGAGCCTGCAGGACCAGTTATTCATCAAGGACGTGCCGGTGGTGCTCAAGGCATTGGGCGTGCGACGCCGCGTGGCGTTGCTGAAAGGCCGTGCCAACTATCTCTGTCCCTATCGCCTCGCCCTGCATATCGAGGAAGGCCGCTTTCTGTCGCGCGAGACCGCCGAGCAATTGCAGGTGGTGAAGCATTGGGCCGGCCGCACCGCGACCGGCGACCTGGCCGAGTTGCAGGAATTGCCGGAGGACGCGCCAGTCTGGCCCTGGGTGACCAGCACCGCCGACAACTGTCTGGGACAGGACTGCCCCCACTACAGCGAATGCCCTGTCATCCAGGCGCGCCAGCGGGCCCAGGAGGCGGATCTGGTGGTGGTCAACCACCATCTGTTTTTTGCCGATGCGGCGTTGAAGGGAGAAGGCGTCTCCGATCTCCTGCCGAGCGCCAACGCGGTGATCTTCGACGAGGCGCATCAGTTGCCGGATGTAGCAGCCACTTTTTTCGGCGAATCACTCAGCGCCCGCCAGATCACCGAGCTGGGCCGTGACGTGCTCAGCGAGGCGGGGCATACCGCCGCCGACCTGCAGGCGCTGAACAGCCTTGCCGCCGCACTGGAGCGCGCCACAGCCGACCTGCGGCTGGCCCTGGGGGATGAGGGCCGCCGTGCCCCGTGGCAGGACGTGGCGCATCTCAAGGCGGTTCAGGAGGCCGTGGATGCGCTGCTGGCGCGCCTGGAGGAACTGGATGCGATGGTGGCGCCATTGCAGAAAGCCAGCCGCGGCATGGACAACTGCGTTCGCCGCAGCCGTGAACTGCTGACGAGCCTGGGCCGGTTGACCCGGGCGGAAGATCCGGCGCAAGTGTACTGGTTCGAGAATTTCCGGCGCACCTTCATGCTGCACGCGACGCCGCTAGCGGTGGCCGAGGCGTTCGGTGCGCACCGCGCGCGGCACAAATGTGCCTGGGTCTTCACCTCTGCCACGCTGTCGGTGGCCGGCAATTTCTCACACTTCCTGGACCGGCTCGGGCTGGATCAGGCGCGCACGCTGCGGCTGGCAAGCCCGTTCGATTTCCGTCGCCAGGCAGTGCTGTATGTGCCGGAAAACCTGCCGATGCCCGAGTCGCCGGAGTACACCCGTGCGGTGGTCGAGACCATGTTGCCGGTGATCGAGGCCGCGAAAGGGCGCACGTTTTTCCTGTTCACCAGCCACCGTGCCCTGCGTGAGGCGGCGACACTGCTGCGTGACCGGCTGCCCTTCCCGCTGCTGGTGCAGGGCGAGGCCGGGCGGCGGCAATTGCTGGAGCAGTTTCGTGCGCTGGGCAACGCCGTCCTGCTGGGGGCGGCCAGTTTCTGGGAAGGCATTGATGTGCGCGGTGACGCGCTCAGTTGTGTGATCATCGACAAGCTGCCGTTCGGTTCGCCGGGCGATCCGGTGGCTGCCGCACGCATCGACAATATCCGCAAGCAGGGCGGGCAGCCGTTCCGCGATTTCCAGTTGCCGCAGGCAGTCCTGACATTGCGCCAGGGCGCCGGCCGGCTGATCCGTGATCCGCAGGATCGCGGCCTGCTGGTGGTGGCCGACCCGCGCATCGTCAATCGCAGCTACGGCAAACTGTTTCTCGACAGCTTGCCGGGCATGACCCGCACCCGCAAACTGGAGGTCGTTCAGCGTTTCTTCCGCATGCTTGAGCAGACCTCGCCGGCACTTCCCGCACAGAGACAGGGTTCTGATGAAACTGATCGGCATTGAAACGGCCACCGAAAGTTGCTCGGTGGCCCTGTGGCAGGACGGTGACCTGCTGGAACGCTTTGAGATGGCGCCACGCCGGCAGACCGAACTGGTACTGCCGATGGTGGAGGCATTGCTGGCGGAAGCGGGCCTGACGGCGTCGCAACTGGATGGCGTGGCGTTCGGTCGCGGCCCGGGTGCCTTTACCGGCGTGCGTGTGGCCGTGGCCGTGGCGCAGGGGCTGGCGTTTGCCATCGACCGGCCGGTGCTGGGCATCTCGACGCTGGCCTCGGCGGCGCTGGCAGCGTTTGATCGTGGTGCCCGAGGCCCCTTGCTGACCGCGTTCGATGCGCGCATGAACGAACTCTATCTGGCGGTGTACGCGCAGCAGGGTGACAGCGACGCGCTGCAGGTGCTGGTGGAGGATTGCCTCGCCAGCCCGCTGGCCTTGCCAGCGTTACCCCGGGAGGTGCGTACCGGCACCGGCTCGGGCGACGTGCACCGTGCCGCGTTGCAGCAGGCACTGCCCGCATTAGAAGAATGGCTGCCGGACGGCTATCCGCGCGCAGCCACCATCGTCCGGCTGGCGGCACCGGGTTTTGCCGCAGGGGAAGGGGTAGACGCCGCGCAGGCACGGCCCGTGTATCTGCGTGATCAGGTGATTCAGGGAGCTAACCGATGATCGAATGGGATTTACCCCGACCGCACACGCTGTCCATGGTCGTGGAAAACGACAGCATTGACCGCATGGGCCACGCCAACAACGCGGCCTACGTGCAATGGATGGAAAAGGTGGCCTGGGATCATACCGAAACCCTGGGGCTGGGCTGGGAAACCTATAGCCGTCTCAATCGCGGCTTTGTGGCACGGCATACGGAGCTGGAATACCTCAGCCCCGCGTTTGCCGGTGACAAATTGCTGCTGGGCACCTGGATCGTGCAGAACGATTTCCGCATCAGCATGACGCGCCGCTACCAGATTCTGCGCGAAAGTGACGGGGTGACACTGGTGCGTGGCCATACCCGCTGGGTATGCGTGGCGGTGGACTCCGGCAAACCCCGCCGCATGCCGCCGGAATTTGTCGAAGGCTACGCCGTCACCGTGAAGGATGAGCCCTGATGGACTGGTTGCAGACACTGGTCCTGGCATTGATTCAGGGGCTGACTGAATTTCTGCCGGTCTCCAGTTCTGCCCATCTGATACTGCCGGCGCAACTGCTCGGCTGGCAGGACCAGGGGCTGGCGTTCGATGTGGCGGTGCATCTGGGCACGCTGGTGGCGGTGGTGTGGTATTACCGGCGGCAACTGGCGGCCATGGTGGGCGGCGCCTGGCAGGGGGTGACACAGCGACGCGTGAACGAGGACCTGCGCCTGGGGCTGCTGATCGTCTGGGCGACCTTGCCGGCCGTGGTATGCGGCCTGTTGTTCAAGGACCTGATCGAGCAATACACCCGCTCTGTCCTGGTGATTGGCACCACCACCGTGCTGTTCGGCGCGTTATTGTGGTTTGCCGACGCCCGCGGGCGGCAACGTATCGGTCTGATGGGCATTGGCCTCGGGTTGGCGACGCTCATCGGTGTGGCTCAGGCGCTGGCACTGATTCCCGGGACCTCGCGCAGCGGCATCACGATCACGGCGGCACTGCTGGTCGGGTTGAAGCGCGAAGACGCGGCGCATTTTTCCTTCCTGCTCTCGATTCCCGTGATTCTGGGTGCGCTGGTCCTGATGAGCCGTGACCTGGTCGGGCTGGAGCATGCCTACAGCCTGATTCAACTGAGTGTGGCCTGTGTGCTGTCTGCCCTGGTGGCCTACCTCACCATCGCTTTCTTTGTGCGTCTGGTGAGCCGTGTCGGCATGCTGCCGTTTGCGGTGTACCGGCTGGTGCTGGGCGCTGTGCTGCTGTTGTGGTTCACCTGACGTCATGAGTCTTGGCCTGTTGCCGGATGTGCCCCCTGGCCTGCCCGGGGTGCCGGTGGCCAGCGATGCCGCCGCGCTGGCCGCTGGCTGTGATCTGGTGCTGGGCCATCGCGAGGGTGCGTTGTCTCTGTGGCATCCGGGTGGGCCGGAAACGCCCCTGTTTGTGGATTTTGCCGGCGGCAGGACCGGCTACCGCGTGGCCGCTGACCGGGTGCGTCACGAAAAACTGGTACGTGCGATGGGCACCCTGCCTGAAAACGGTGTGGTGATAGACGCCACTGCCGGCCTCGGTCGCGATGCGGCGGTGCTGGCGGCGGCGGGCTGGCAGGTGTTGTTGCTGGAACGGCAGCCGGTGCTGCACGCCATGCTGTCGGATGGGTTGCGGCGTGCGGGTGCGCTGACGCAACGCATGAGGCTGGTCAATGCCGACAGCGTCGACTGGCTGACGTCGCATCCGGTGGCGGCACAGGCGGTGTATCTGGACCCGATGTTTCCTGAGCGGGAAAAGTCTGCCGCCGTCAAAAAAGACCTGGCCTGGCTGCAACAACTCTCTCCCATTGAAGAGACGGCGGGCGAAGCCCTATTGCTGGAGGCGGCGCTGACGGCAGCCTGCAAACGGGTGGTGGTAAAGCGGCCTCTGCGAGCGCCGCTGCTGCCCGGCAGAAAGCCATCGCATCAACTGGCGGGCAAGACGGTGCGGTTTGATGTCTACGTGACGGGCTGACAGCGGGCCGAAGTGACGGGCCAGCAATCCGGCTGCTTCATCGATGGCATGTCGTTCAAACACACTGCGAAAATTCACCGTGGGCCTTCCTTGGCCGCCCACCGTCTCCGATTGTGGGGTAGGGTGGGTAGAGCCAACGGCGAAACCCACCATGTCCAGGCAGCACACTGCTCGCACAAAACCAGCGAAACTACCGACCCCCGAGGCAGGACAGTTTCGATAGTTTTGCGGGAGTGATTAACGAGCATGGACATGGTGGGTTTCGCCGTTGGCTCTACCCACCCTACCGCCCAATGCGGGGTGTAAGGGGGCGCTGTCTTGGTGGTGGGGCGTCATCTGGATGGCGTCGAATCGTCATCGTCGTGTGCATCCATGCACGGCTCCTGTTGCAGGAGGAACAGTGTGTGGATGTCGTGCCGTGGCGTCTGTCGGGCGGGAGCGACGGGGCGTGTCAGTGATTGCGCCCCATCGCTGTAGGAGAATGCCCCGCCAGCGGGCGGGGCAGGGTGGGTCAGGGGGCCGTGGGGGCGTCCTGCTCCTGCGCCTGGCACAGTTGCGTCAGCCGCACGATGGCCTGGCGCAGGGTCGGGCTGAGCATGCGACGCGCCTCGCCGTCCAGGGCGCGCAGGCGGTCGTCGAACGTCAGCAGGCCGGCGTCGTTGGTGCCGACCAGGCTGTAGGCGCGCAGTTGGGCGATGAAGTTGCGCAGCACCACGCGGTCGAAGAATTCCGGTGAATTGAACTCGTACAGCAGCGACAGCCGCTGGGCGGTCTGCTGCGCCAGCTCTTCCAGCGCCTCGGGGGTCAGCCGGTCGCTGCCGTGCTGCACCAGGATGCGAATCGTCAGGTAGAAGCGCTCCAGTGCCTGCGCCACCGTCTGCGCCAGGTGATTGAGCAATTCCGACTCCATCGAGTGCAGCGCTGCGCCGCGTAACTGGTCGTCTTCGATGATCACCAGGCCCTGGTCAGCCAGGACGCGCAGGATGTCATCGACGGCATGGAACAGCTCTTCGTCGTTGTCCCAGTGCAGGAAGTATTCACCCTGGAAGAACGGATAGAGCAGATGCACCAGTTGCTTGAGCTGGTCACGCCGGATGCTGCGCGCATCTTTCAGCAGCGAGCACACCAGCCCGGGCAGCACGAACAGGTGCAGGCTGTTATTGCGCACATAGGCCATCTGCAACGCGGTGACGTTGTCGGTGCCGATCAGGTCACCCATGGCATGTTCAATACGGTGGATGAAATCGTTCTTCATCCCGTACTCGATGATGTCCGCCGCATCGCTGTTGGCGATCTGGGCGCCGTTGCTGTAGGGCGCCTGCTGCAACAGGGTGATGTACAGCTCCAGCTGGCGGGTGAGCTGTACTTCGTCCATGGTGTGTTTGGGCGTTGCCAGCAGGGCCAGGCTCAGCAGGTTCACCGGGTTGGCGACGGCCACGGCGTTGATGCGTGTCACCACTTCGTTGCCGAGGGCATTGATGGCCTGTTTCATCGGCGCCGGGAATGGCTGGTTCAGGTCGGTCTGTTGCCAGGCCGGGGCCTGTTCATCCAGGAAGGATTTCAGCAGCAGGGGTTCGCCGAAGTTCACGTGCACCTGGCCGAAGTGGCTGCGCAACACCGAGAGTGATTTCAGGAAGCCGAAGATGCTTTCCTTCTGTTTCTTCTTGCCGTGCAGCTCGCCGATATAAGTGCTGCCTTCAATCAGCTTCTCGTAGCCGATATACACCGGCACCAGCGCGATGGGCTTCTGGCTGTCGCGGATGAAACTCTCCACGGTCATCTTCAGCATGCCGGGGCGCGGGTTGAGCATGCGCCCGGAGCGGCTGCGGCCGCCTTCGACGAAGTACTCGATGGAATAACCCCGGCTGAGGGTGACGTGCATGTATTCATTGAACACTGCCGCGTAGATCGGGTTGTCCTTGAAGCTGCGGCGCATGAAGAAGGCGCCGCCCCGACGCAGAATAGTCCCGATCACCGGCAGGTTCAGGTTGATGCCGGCGGCAATGTGCGGCGGTACCAGGCCGTTCTTGTACAGCAGGTAGGACAGCAGCAGGTAGTCGGCGTGGCTCCGGTGGCAGGGCACGTAGATGATCTCGTGATCCTGCGCCACCGCCTGCAGGCGGTGCAGGTTGTAGGCGCGCAAGCCGCTGTAGAGACGGTTCCAGACCCATTCCAGCACAATCTCAAGGAAGCGGATCACGGTGTGCGAGTAATCCGCCGCGATCTCCATGGCGTAGCCGCGCGCGCGGGCTTCCAGTTTTTCGTAGGCTTCGCCGCTTTCCGCCGCCGCCTGGCTGATCACTTCGCGCACCGGCGTGCTTTCCACCAGGCTGTTGACCAGTGTGCGCCGGTGTGACAGGTCGGGGCCGATGACGGCCTCGCGCTGGCGGCGGAAATGCACGCGCACGATACGTTGTGCCTTGCGCACGGTGCGCTCGGGGCTGGCGCTTTCATCCACCAGTTGTCGCAGCGACATCGGCTGGCTGATGTTGATGAACAGCTGCCGGCCCTGGGTGAGGATGATGAAGAATTTCTTGATAAAGCCCGGTGGCGACCAGTTCTCCGCGAAGATGATCTTCCACAGCGAATTTTCCTTTTCCGGGCGGCGGCCCCAGAACAGCGACACCGGGACCAGTTGCACGTCCTGGTCCGGGTGGGCGCCCAGTGACTCCACCAGCTGTATCAGGCGGCGGTTGTTGCCGCCGACACGCTCGCGGCCCACCAGCGCCTTGCGTTTGTACATGTAGAAGTAACTGCGTCGCAGGGTGCGGTCCGGCAGCGCCAGCGGCGACAGCGGGCTGGGCAGCCCCAGCCGCCGGGCTTCCCGGTCGAGCAACAGCAGATCGGCCAGGGAGGCCTCGCGCAGCACGTAGAACACCGGCCGGTTCGGGTCCAGGCCCAGGTCGGCCGGCTCCCGATGCAGACTGGTGGTACGGGTACACCAGTTGAGAAAAAGGCGGGCGAGGAAGAAGAACAGGCGATCTAGACCAAACCAGAAAGTCATAGTTTTTGTCGGGAACAGGCTCTGAAAGGTAGCGAAAGTGTAATCAAACCCCTGCACCGGGAACAGGCGGCGCATATTTCAGGATGTAACCTGCCGACAACCGGGCGGGTGGACAGGTAATGACCAATTGGTCATTTTTCGGCAGACCATGCTCCGCCTGCAGCGTTGGAACCCCCTGGTTCTGTCTGGAGGCCGCATGCCCACTGTCACCGCGCCCATAGCGCACTGCAGTGAGCGGGCACAATTGCCGCACTGGTCCGGTGGCGCGCTGCACCGCAGCCCTCACCCGGAGGCGGGGCTGTTCGGCCCGGACATCGATGATGCGGCGGGTGGGCCGCGAGGCAATCGCCGTTCTGGGGGCCGGCCGCGCTGTGCTGTTGCGGCTGGCCCATCCCCGGGTGGCCAATGCCATCGGCCGGCACGCCGCTTGCGGGCCTGCGGCGCTCACAAACCATTTACATTCAATACTTTGTCGGTGCCGTGGCAGGTGTAATACTGCCCGGGCAGGGGCCTGGCACGATGCCGGGCCATCCACGAGTTGCAAGGAGTTGTCTGATGCGCAAGTCACTGGTTGCCGTTGCCCTCATGTCCGCCACCCCCGCCGCCTTCAGTGCCCCGTTGATCGATGTCTACGCCGGTGCCTACACCTGGAATGCCGAAATCAGTGGCGATATCGCCACCGGCAGCGACAAGGTGGATCTGGAGAAAGACCTGGATTTCGACAAGACCCGCGAGAACGTGTTCTACATCGGCCTGGAACACCCGGTGCCGCTGGTGCCGAACGTGCGGCTGCGTCACATGGCGATCGCCGACGACCAGCGCAACACGCTCACACGCGGCTTCAGCTTCGGTGGCGGCACGTTCGTGGCCGGCAATACCGTGCGTTCCGACCTGGATCTCGACATGACCGATCTCACCCTCTATTACAGCCCGCTGGACAACTGGCTGAACCTGGACCTGGGCCTGAACGTGCGCCGTCTGGACGGTGAGTTCACCATCGAGTCCGGCGCCCAGCGCGGGCATGAGAAGGCCGAGAAGACCATTCCCATGTTGCATGTCGCCGCCCAGGCCGATCTGCCGCTGACCGGCTTCTACGTGGGGGCGGAAGTGAACGCCGTCAGCTACGACGGCAGCAAGTTGCAGGACAGCAACCTGCACGTCGGCTGGGCCTCGGATTTCCTGCTGGGGGTCGAGCTGGGCTTCAGCCGCATGGACCTGGAGCTGGATGACGTCAGCGACCTGGACAGCGACATCACGATCGGTGGGCCTTATCTGGCGCTGGCGCTGCGATTCTGACCGGCCTTCATTCATTGGCAGGGTGTTGAAAAACACCCTGCGCTGACGGCCAGATGGGCCGTCAGCAAAATCAAACGCGATAAGCGATTGATTTTGAGTGCCCACCTTTGCGGACCTGCGCCGCAAAGGTGGCTTGAAAAAGCATCTTCTATGCTTTTTCAACACCCTGCATAGGATGGGTAGGGTGGGTAGAGCCAAAGGCGAAACCCACCGCGTCCATGTCACGCACTGCTCGCACAAAACCGGCGAAGCAACCCTCTGCACAATCAACACTGCCTGCCGTTGGAGAAGGTACTGTCCTGGCTGCAATGGGGGTGGTTTCGATGATTTTGCGGGAGTGAATAACGGGCATGGACGTGGTGGGTTTCGCCTTTGGCTCTACCCACCCTACGGCCCACCATGTCCGGCCATTGCCAGCAACCGGCGCCGGAAAAACGGCGCCTGGTGTGCCAGGGAGAACAGCCTGGGTGAGAACAGCCAGCTCTGGGTAATGCCCATCAGCGTGGTATACAGCAGCAAGGCCACGTCCTCCGCCGGGTCGGTCAGTGTCAACTGACCGGCGTCGGCGGCTTCCGTCAGTCGCTTTGAGAGCATCTCCACCATATTGCGCGTCAGTTGCCGTTCGCGGCGGATGGTGGCGGCCATGCTGTCGGTCAGTTCAGTCTTGTTGAGCAGGATTTCGAACGATTGCCGGTACCAGCGGTCCTCCACCAGCAAGCGGAACCATTCATCGATAAACAGGGTGATGCCGGCCACCGGATCGGGGCAGGCCTGCGCCTGTTCGATCAGTTGCTGCAACGGTTGCTGCGAATAGTGCAGCACGGCTTCGAACAGTTCGTCCTTGTTGCGGAAGTGCCAGTAGATCGGCCCGCGGCTGAAGCCGGCTTCGGCGGCGATCATGTTCAGTGTGGTGCGGGAATAGCCGTTGCTGCTGAACAGTTTCAGGGCGGCGGCGATCACACCGAGGCGGGTTTTTTCCGTGTCTTCGCGGGTCTTTCGCATGCCGCAGGGGTTCCGGTTGCGGGGGAAGGAAGCCGCGTGCCGGTGGTCCGGCACGCGGTCACGGTCACAGTGTGCCGTCAGCGGCCATCTGCGTATAGGTGGTGTCGAAACGCAGCTTGATATTGCCGTTGTCGCCCAGCACTTTGCCATCCGGGAAGCTGATGCCGACAAAGTCCGCATCGCTGGCGCCTTCGCCGAGCAGGCCGTGGTCAAAGGAGAAATGGCGCACGCTGTCCATGGCCCCGAAGGCCTGTTCGGAAGTGTAGAACGCCAGGGCATCCGTCGGTTTCCAGAACATGTGCATGCCAGCCAGCTGTGCTTCGTAGCCGGCACGGTCGGTGCCGGAGACGGTGCCCAGGAACTCGCGCATCTCGATACCGGTCTCGGTGTCGGCACCCAGGTCCGCCATCATCTCGTACCAGGCCCCGGCCAGCGCCTTGCCCAGGGCCGGGTTGTCGCGCAGCGTGTCGGTGTTGACCACGGTCAGGTCCTTGATGTGGCCCGGAATGCTGCTTGAATCCACCAGGCGATGCGAGCCGGGCCTGGACGCGACTTCGTCCAGCAGCGGGTTCCAGGTCACCACGGTGGTGACGTCGCGGGTCTGGAAGGCGGAAACGATATCGGCATCGGACGTGTTGACGATGGTGACGTCACGCTCGCGCAGGCCGGCGTCATCCAGGGCGCGGGCCAGCAGGTAGTGAGACACCGACAGTTCCACCATGTGGATGTGGGTGCCTTTGAGCTGCTCAATGCTGGTGGCGGTTTTTGACACGATACCGTCGTTGCCATTGGAGTAGTCGCCGATCAGCAGGGCGGTGGTGTCCACGCCGCTGGCCGCAGGGATCGACAGCGCGTCCATGCTGGTCAGTGTCACGCCATCGAATTCACCGGCGGTGTACTGGTTGATGGATTCGATGTAGTCGTTGATCTGCACGATCTCGACCTCGATGCCGTACTTGTCGGCCCATTTCTTCATCAGGCCGGATTCCTTGATGTAGTGCCAGGGGACCCAGCCGGCGTAGATGCTCCAGGCAATGCGGAAGCTTTTCTTCTCGGCGGAGACCGCTGCCGGTGACAGGGCCACCAGCACGGCGGCCAGCAGGCCGCAGAGCAGGGCACGGGTGCGGGTGCGGGTGCGGGAAGGATGTCGCATGGTGAACCTCCAGGTGTCGGTGCTGCGCAAGTCGTTGATCAATGGATCGCTCGCCCGGGTGGCTGCAAGTTCTGCGCCAGCGGGCGAGACGGTGGCCTCAGAACATCTTCAGGTAGCGCTTGATCTCCCAGTCCGAGACAGCGGTGTGGTAGCTCTCCCACTCGGCCTGTTTGAATTCCACGAACGCCTTGAACATGGCGTCGCCGAATACCTCGCGTGCCAGCGGGTCGGCCTCGAAGGCCTCCACCGCCTCGCCCAGCGTGCGTGGCAGGAACTGCACGCCCATCTCTGCGATCTGCGCGTCGCTGTAGCGGTACATGTTCTCGCGCCGTGGCGCGCCCGGGTCGAGCTGTTCGCGCACGCCTTCCAGGCCGGCGGCAAGGATCAGTGCGGCGCCGAGATAGGGGTTGCAGCTGATGTCAGCCGCACGGCATTCAATGCGGCTGCCAGCCCCGGGGACGCGGATCATGTTGGTGCGGTTGTTGTTGCCGTAGCAGACAAATACCGGCGCCCAGGTGGAGCCGGACATGGAACCCTGGCGCACCAGCCGCTTGTAGCTGTTCACGGTGGGCGCGATCACGGCACTGATGGCGCGCGCATGGCGCAGCACGCCGGCGGTGAAGTGATAGGCGAGCTTCGAGATGCCGCAGTCGTGCAGGTCATCGCCGTCCGGGGCGAACAGATTGCGGCCGGTGTCGATATCCGCCAGTGACATATTGTAGTGGGCGCCACTGCCGGTGCGGTTGGCGAACGGTTTCGGCATAAAGCTGGCGAAGGCGCCGTGCTTGCGCGCGATCTCTACCGCCATCAACCGGAAAAAGGTCAGCCGGTCGGCCATGGTCAGCGCGTCGGTATAGGTGAAATCGGTTTCGAACTGGCCGTTGGCGTCCTCGTGGTCAAACGAATACACATCCCAACCCAGCGTGTTCATGGCGCTGACCAGCTCGTCCATGATCGGCAGGTTGTCGATCAGGGTGCGCGGGTCATAGCAGGGCTTTTCGCCGGCATCGCGGTCGCTGATCGGGCCGAAGGTGCCGTCACCCTGGTCCCGGAACAGGAAAAATTCTGTCTCGATACCCAGATTGAAGGTGTAGCCCATCTTCGCGGCTTCATCGAGCTGGCGGCGCAGTATGTTGCGTGAACAGGCGTCGAACGGCGCACCGTCGAGATGCAGGTTGCTGGCGAACCAGGCCAGTTCCGGCTGCCACGGACACTGCATCACCGACGCCGGATCGGGCACCGCCGACACTTCGTTGTCACTGATGTCCTGCGGTACGCCATCCAGCGCCGCACCGGTGTACAGCTCAGAGCCACCGAGCATGTTGCCCAGGTGTTTCAGCGGAACGAACTTGCCTTTGATACAGCCGTGGATGTCCACGTAGCCGGCCATGGCGTACTTCACACCGTCGGCTTCCAGTGTTTGCCGAAGGGAATCTGAAACGGGGCTGCTGCTCATCGGACTGCTCTCCTCAAGATGGGTGTGCGGCGGTGGTGCGGGGTTGGCACGGTTCTTCCATCCGCCTTGTCCTGATGCATTCAATATACATGCCAGCATGCATATATAACGTCGGTGCGCGGGTGAGGGAGCAGTAGCAAATCATGAACGTTCAATGGGTTACGAAAGAATTCATGCTCGGTGACTTGCTGTTGCAGAACGGCGAGGTGCTCCGCGATGCACGCATTCGCTACCAGCAGCGGGGCGAGATCGGGGCAGCGGGCACCGAACTGGTGCTGCTGCCCACCTATTACGGCGGTCGTTGTGCGGGCAATCGTCCGTTGACGGAAAAAGGCCCGCTGGAGGACCCGCGCTATACCGTCATCATCCCGGCACTGTTCGGCAGCGGCGAATCCACCTCGCCGTCCAATGCGCACCCGTCGCAACGTGGCGACCAGTGGCCGGGCGTCAGCCTGTACGACGCGGTGCGCGCGCAGCACCTGATGCTCGGTGAGCTGGCCGGTGACTATCAGCTCGCGCTGGTGGCGGGCTGGTCGATGGGGGGCATGCAAAGCCTGCAATGGGGATGTCTGTATCCCGAGCGCGTGCAGCGGGTGGCGGCCTGGTGCGCGAGTGCGCGGTGCCATCCGCTGAATCAGCAGTTTCTTGCCGGCGTGTCATCAGCGCTGAAAGCGGACCCGCGTTACCGGCGTGGCGAGGTGCCGCGTGCCGGGTTGCGCGCGTTCGCGCGCGTCTATGCAAGCTGGGCCTATGCGGCACCGTTCTGGCGCAGGCAGTGCTGGCGCGAACTGGGCTTTGGCTCCCGCGAGGCGTTGCTGAGCTGGTGGGAGCAGGATCATCTGCAACAGGACGCGCACGATCTGCTGGCGGTGATGGACACCTGGTACACCGGCGACATCAGCGATAACCCGGTATTTGCCGGCAACTATGCGGCGGCGCTGGGCGCGATGCGTGCGCCGACGCTGATCATGCCGGCCAGCTCGGATCTGTATTTTGTGCCCGATGAAATAGCCCGGGATGCGGCGCAGATGCCCGGTGCCCGTTACCGGTTACTGACCACGGACTGGGGCCACTGCGGCGGCGGTCCTGGCCGTTCCGCTGACGCGATGCAACAGATCCTCGGCGCGCTGGAGGGGCTTCTGCATGAGGCTGCCTGATTGTGGTGCAGAAAAGGTGGTGCCGCACCCGAACGGTGCGGCGTCCTTGGCGGCAGCGCGACTTGGCCCGTGTCACACCGTGCTTTCGCGCTGGCATGGAACCTGCAACCGCCTGCCTGAATGCGGCGCACCGGATGAGTTCTGGTGCGCCCCGTACAGCATCAGGGTGACTAGGGTTCCGGCTGCCAACGCAGTGACTGGTCCGAGAGTCACCGGCCTCTCCTCCAGAGGGGTTACACGGCGGGATAAAAGCCCGGGAGACCAGGGAAGATCGCAGAACGATTTTCCACGCTGTACACCCAGGGAATTATTCACAGGTTCCCTCGCATTCCGGTCACCGTGTAAACCGAGGAGGAGAGGCATGTCGGTACACTTCCCGCGCAGTATCCGTTTTTCCGCGACAGGTGCGTGCCCGCATCGGGAGGCGCGCCGATGCGCCTGATGAATCTGCGCCCTCAACGTCCGCTGGCCGTGCTGCTGGCGCTGCTGCCTTTTATCGCGCTGTTGCTGCTGTACATGACGGCCTCGGACGCGCGGCTGGCGGAAAACCCCAACGACAAACTGCTGCCGAGCATGCAGAGCATGGTCGACGCCGTGCAGCGGCTGGCGTTTGAGGAAGACCGCCGTTCCGGTGAGTACATTTTCTGGAGTGATACCGCTGCGAGCCTGCAGCGGTTGCTGATCGGCATAGGCATTTCGGCCTCCATGGCGTTGCTGGCCGGCGTACTGCTCGGCACCTTGCCGCTGGCGCGCGCCGTTGCCGGGCCGGTGGTCGCGGTGGTGTCGATGGTGCCGCCGCTGGCGATCCTGCCGATTCTGTTCATCGTGTTCGGCCTGGGCGAGTTGTCGAAAGTGGTGTTGATTGTGATCGGCACGGCGCCGGTGATGATCCGTGACATGACTCAGCGTGTGCTGGATTTGCCACCGGAGCAGGCCATCAAGTTGCAGACCCTGGGCGGCAGCAGCTGGCATCTGATGCTGCGCGTCGTGCTGCCGCAGGTGTTGCCGCGCCTGCTGTCGGTCATCCGTCTGTGCCTGGGATCGGCCTGGCTGTTTCTGATTGCGGCAGAAGCCATCGCCGCCACCGAAGGGCTCGGGTATCGCATCTTCCTGGTGCGCCGCTACCTGTCGATGGATGTCATCCTGCCGTACGTGCTCTGGATCACGTTGCTGGCCTGGGTCATGGACCTGGGCCTGCGCAAGACCTCGCAGCTGATGTTCCCCTGGTTTCACGCCGGACAGGAGCGCAACGCATGAGCCTGATCGAAGTACGTCAACTGTGGAAGCGCTATGGCGACACCGTGGTGCTGGAAAAACTCAACCTGAATGTGGAAGCCGGCGAGTTCTGCACGCTGGTCGGCACCTCCGGCTGCGGCAAGACCACGTTCCTGCGCATGTTGCTCGGTGACGAGCAACCCAGCAGCGGCGAGTTGCTGATGGACGGCAAGCCGATGCCGCGCGAGCCGGGGCCGGAACGCGGTATCGTGTTCCAGCGTTATTCGGTGTTCCCGCACCTGTCCGTATTGCGCAACGTGATGCTCGGGCCGGAGTTGCAGCAAAGCCGTTTTCTCGGCCGCACCTGGGGCGCCGGGCGCAAGGCCATTCGCGAAGCGGCGGAACACATCCTCACGCAGGTGGGGCTGCAACACGTGCTGCACAAATACCCCAGTGAACTCTCCGGCGGCATGCAGCAGCGACTGGCCATTGCCCAGGCGCTGATCATGAAGCCACGCGTGTTGCTGCTGGATGAACCCTTCGGTGCACTGGACCCCGGCATCCGTGCCGACATGCACGAGCTGGTGTTGCGCTTGTGGGAAGAAAATCACCTCACCGTGTTCATGGTGACGCATGACCTGAAAGAAGGTTTTTCCCTCGGCACGCGCCTGCTGGTATTCGACAAGGTGCGCCTGGACCCGCAGGTGCCGGGGGCCTATGGCGCCACCATCACCTTCGACCTGCCGATCGGCCGGCGCGACACCGATACCCTCTCCCGGGTGACCCGCTCGGTGCAGGCCACAGGCCAGTTCCTGTCTGAAAAAACCGTCAAGGGAGCGGTGTGATGAGCGAAACCATTCTGGATCAGGATACCCTTGGCGCCGGCTGCCACTGGTCCCTGCAAGTGGGGCGTGGCCACACGTTGCGGCTGACCGATATACGCGGCGGCGCCAATGTCGGCATGCTGCTGTTCAACCCGTACAACCTGCTGGAGCGTCTGAACATTCCCGACACGCTCAAATGCCAGCACACCTTTCTGCTGGGCAAAGGGCACGCGCTGTATTCCGACATGGGGCGCGTGTTCTGCACCATCGTCGAGGACAGCCTCGGCTGGCACGACAGCGTCTGTGGCACCTGTGACAAACAGACGGTGGCCGAGCGCTGGGGCGCGCTGGACTACCAGACGGCCCGCAACGGCATGCACCGTAACGGCCGCGACGGCTTCCTGATTGAGCTGGCCAAATACGGCCTCGACCGGCGCGACATCGTTGCCAACCTGAATCTGTTCAGCAAAGTGGCGCCTGATGCCGACGGCAACCTGACGCACGTCGCCGGTGCCTCGAAAGCGGGCGAGACAATCTCACTGCGGTTTGACATGGACACACTGGTGGTCTTGCACACCTGCCCGCATCCGCTGGACATGGCGTCCGAGTACCCCGCCGGCCCGGTGCGTTTCGAACTGCTGGAAGGCGTCGCGCCGCTGGCGGATGCCGGCTGCGACGAAAACCGTCGCGGCTTCATCAATACCGCGCTGTACGCCGGTCAATGCTGCGGAGGACACCACTGATGCTGCGTGAAAGCCATCGCGACCCGACACAGGCCCGCTACCGCGAGGTGGTTGGCGCTGGTGATTACTGGCTGTATGAAGTGACATGCGGCGAAGTGCTGCGCATCCATGATCTGGAAGGCAACCAGGCGGCGGACACGCTGTTTTTCAACGCCCGTGACCCGGCAGAACACTACAGCGCCATGAACACCATCCAGGCCCAGCAGAACCTGTACCTGGGCACCGGCACCCGCCTGCTGTCGTCCCAGGCCAACCCGATGCTGGAGATCATTGCCGACACCTGCGGGCGGCACGACACGCTCGGCGGCGCCTGCGCCACCGAAAGCAACACGGTGCGCTACGCGCGGGAAAAGAAAGGCATGCACGCGTGCCGCGACAGCTACCTGCTGGCCGTGAGCGAGCACCCGCAATACGGCCTGAGCAAGCGCGACATCACCCACAACATCAACTTCTTCATGAACGTCCCGGTGACACCCGAGGGCGGTCTCACGTTCGCCGATGGCATCAGCGGTGCCGGCAAATACGTTGAGTTGCGCGCGCTGATGGACGTGCTGGTGCTGGTGTCCAACTGCCCGCAGTTGAACAACCCCTGCAACGCCTACAACCCGACCCCGATCGAAATGCTGGTCTGGGCCGCGGAATAACACAGAACGAACGCCGCCGGGACGGCCCGGCGTGCCGGAACCACCGCAGGACGACCTGCGCCCGTCACGGGACAGTGACCATGTTCAGTAAAGTGCTGATTGCCAACCGCGGTGCCATAGCCTGCCGCATTATCCGCACCCTCAAAGCCATGGGTATTCCGTCGGTGGCCCTGTACGCACGCGCCGATGCCGGGTCGTTGCATGTCCAGCAGGCGGACGAAGCCATCTGCCTGGGCGAGGGCAGCGCCAGCGACACCTATCTGAATATCGACAAGGTGATGGCGGCGGCCCGCGACAGCGGCGCCGAGGCGATTCATCCCGGCTACGGCTTTCTCAGCGAAAACCTGACTTTTGCTGCGGCCTGTGAAGCCGCCGGCATTGTGTTTATCGGCCCGGCACCGGATCAGATTGAAGCCTTTGGCCTCAAGCACACCGCCCGTGCACTGGCGGAAAAGAGTGCGGTGCCGTTGCTGCCCGGCTCGGGTTTGCTGGCCGATGTGGACGCAGCGCTCGTCGAAGCCGAACGTATCGGTTATCCGGTGATGCTCAAGAGCACCGCCGGGGGCGGCGGCATCGGCATGCAGCGTTGCTTCGATGCCGCGCAGCTGTCCGAGGCGTTCGCGTCGGTGCAGCGGTTGAGCCGCAACAACTTCAGCAACGACGGCCTGTTCCTGGAAAAATTCGTGCAGCACGCCCGGCATATCGAGGTTCAGATCTTCGGTGATGGCGCCGGTCATGTCGTGGCGCTCGGCGAACGCGACTGTTCTCTGCAACGCCGCAACCAGAAAGTGGTGGAGGAAGCGCCGGCGCCAAACCTGCCGCAAGCATTGCGCGAGGCAATGATGGCCACCGCCGTGCGGCTTGGCGAAAGCATCGGTTATCGCTCTGCCGGCACGGTGGAATTTATCTACGACGACCGGCAGCAGGCGTTTTATTTTCTGGAAGTGAACACGCGCCTGCAGGTGGAACACGGTGTCACCGAGGAAATCACCGGCGTTGATCTGGTCGGCTGGATGATCCGGCTGGCGGCCGGGGAGCGGGATTTCCTGCAGCGCTATCAGCACGCACCGCAAGGGCATGCGATCCAGGTGCGCGTCTATGCCGAGGATCCGGCGCGGGGGTTTCAGCCCAGTGCCGGACGTCTCACCGCCGTGCAGTGGCCACCGGGTGTGCGTTGCGACACCTGGGTGGAATCCGGCACCGAGGTGCCGGCCCTGTACGACCCGATGCTGGCGAAGGTGATCGTACATCGGGCTGACCGTGACAGTGCCCGCCGGGCCCTGGGGGAGGCGTTGCAACAGACGGTGCTGACCGGCCTGGAAACCAACCGGGTTTATCTGGGGGCCATCCTCAACGATGCAGTATTTGCCGAAGGCCGGCAGAACACGGCGTACCTGAACGATTTTGCCTTCGCCGCGCGAGGCATCGAAGTGCTGGACGCCGGCACCCAGAGCACGGTACAGGACTGGCCTGGCCGCGTGGGCTACTGGAATATCGGTGTGCCGCCGTCCGGCCCGTTCGACGACATGGCGCTGCGGCTGGGCAATGCGCTGCTCGGCAACGCACCGGGCGCGCCGGGGCTGGAAATGACCATGACCGGCGCCACGCTCAAGTTCCGCCAGCCAGCGAGCATCGTGCTTGCCGGCGCCGACATGCAGGCGGCGATCGACGGTGAAACCGTCGCCAACTGGCAAGTGCTGCAAGTGCCTGCCGGCGCTGTGCTGACACTCGGCGCCGTCCAGGGCGCCGGCAGCCGCACCTACTTGTGCGTGGCTGGCGGCCTGGATGTGCCGGATTATCTGGGCAGTGCCAGCACCTTTACGCTGGGCGGCTTTGGCGGCCACGGCGGCCGCGCATTGCGCCCCGGTGACGTGCTGCATTGCCGGGCGGACAACCCTGCCGTGGCGCGCACTTGCCTGCCGGAGGCGCTGCGTCCGGCGCTGACGCATCATTGGAACTTGCGCGTCATATACGGTCCACATGGAGCCCCCGATTTTTTTACGCCGGAAGACATCGACATGCTGCTCGGCACGGACTGGGCCGTGCACTACAACTCCAGCCGTACCGGCGTACGCCTGATTGGCCCGACGCCGCAGTGGGCGCGCACCGATGGCGGTGAAGCGGGTTTGCATCCGTCGAATATCCACGACAACGCCTATGCCGTCGGGGCGGTGGATTTTACCGGCGACATGCCGGTGATCCTCGGGCCGGACGGCCCCAGCCTGGGCGGGTTTGTCTGCCCTGTGACCATCATTCGCGCTGACCTGTGGCAGATGGGGCAATTGCGGCCCGGTGACACGGTACGTTTCGTGCCGGTGTCGCAACAGGACGCCGAACAGCTCGAACGCCTGCAACGGCAGCAGGTGGAAACACTGTCGCCGGTGACAGCGCCGATGATCCAGGCTGTCAGGCCGGTCACGCCGGTGCTGCGCACACTGAGCGTGCAGGAACACCCGGTGGGTGTGGTCTACCGCGTCTCCGGTGACGACAACATTCTGGTGGAATACGGCGAACAGGTGCTCGACCTGAACCTGCGTTTCCGCGTGCACGCGCTGATGCAGTGGCTGGAACAGGCACGACTGCCGGGGGTACTGCAACTGACGCCCGGTATCCGCTCCCTGCAGGTGAATTACGACAACCTGCACCTGCCACGGGACACACTGCTGGATGCCCTGTGTGAGGCCGAGCATGCCCTGGGCAACATTGATGACATGACAGTCCCGACACGCATCGTGCACCTGCCGTTGTCATGGGATGACGAGCAATGTCGGCTGGCGATTGAGAAATACATGCAGTCGGTACGCCAGGACGCGCCCTGGTGTCCGAGCAACCTGGAGTTCATTCGCCGCATCAATGGGCTGGCGGACATCGACGCGGTGAAACGCACGGTATTCGACGCCAGCTATCTGGTCATGGGGCTGGGTGACGTGTATCTGGGCGCGCCGGTGGCCACGCCGCTGGACCCGCGTCATCGCCTGGTCACAACAAAATACAACCCGGCCCGCACCTGGACACCGGAGAACGCGGTCGGCATCGGCGGCGCCTATCTGTGCGTGTACGGCATGGAAGGGCCGGGCGGTTATCAGTTTGTGGGCCGCACGGTGCAGATGTGGAATACCTGGAAGCAAACGGCCGAATTCCAGCAGGACCAGCCGTGGCTGTTGCGCTTTTTCGACCAGTTGCGCTTCTACGAGGTCAGTCATGACGAGCTGATGCAACTGCGCGAGGATTTTCCCCGTGGCCGTGCCGGCCTGAAGATCGAGGAAGATACCTTCAGCCTGCGCGACTACAACCGCTTCCTGGCCGACAACGCGGCGCAGATCGAGTCTTTCCGCAGCCATCAGCGCCAGGCGTTTGCAGAAGAACGGCAGCGCTGGGCCGAGGCGGGGCAAGATGTGGTCAGCCCCGGCGAGCCGGAGATCGCGCCGGAGGATGCGTTGGTGCTGGCGGAGGGCGAGCGCACCATCGACAGTCATGTGCCCGGCAGTATCTGGCAGGTGACCGTCGACGAAGGCGCGACGGTGTGTGCGGGTGAGACTGTCGCCGTGATTGAATCCATGAAGATGGAAATTCCGGTTTCCGCGCCGGTGGCCGGCCGTGTCCGCCGGGTACTGGTGTCGCCGGGGGCGCCGGTGACACCGGGGCAGGCGATGCTCGTGCTGGCCGGAGAGGAGGGGTAAGGGCACTGCCGTGCCCCTGCTGTTGAGGCTGGCGATGCCTGCCCGCCGTTGCTATTGTTGTCGCCGTCCAGATCAGGGGGAGCACGACGGGTGAGCAGTTTCCAGCCGGGGATTTTTGACAAGCGTTTTCGTGACCAGGTGTTTCTCGAATACCTCATGGAAGACAGTGACAAGGCCAGGCAGACCGTCAAGGCGCTGTTGACGCTGCGTGCGCAATACCAGGACAACGCCGTGATCACGGTGGCCTTCGGGCCGGCGCTGTGGCGCCAGCTGGATGGGCAGGTGGATTTCGAGGCGTTCTCGCTGGATGGGCGCGTGCCGGCGACACAGGCCGATCTGCTGGTGTGGGTGCAGGCCGCCGACCGCAGCCATGCCTTCGATGTGGCCCGTGCTGCGCATCTGACCGTGAGCCAGGCGTTCCGGCAGCAACTGGAAATCGATGCGTTCGTGTACCACGATCTGCGTGACCTGACCGGCTTTGTCGACGGTATCGGCAACCCGGTGGGTGACAAGGCCAGGCTGGCGGCGCTGGTGCCGGACGGACAGCCGGGTGCCGGTGGCAGCTTTGTGCTGACGCAGAAATGGGTGCACAACCTGGCGGCGTTTGAACAATTGCCGGTCAGTGAGCAGGAAAATGTCTTCGGTCGCACCAAGGCCGACGCGGTGGAATTTGACGAAGAGCGCATGCCGAACGATTCCCACGTCGGCCGCACCGATGTCGACCGCGACGGCGTGCCACAGAAAATCTGGCGTCGCAGCGTCCCCTACGGTGGCACCCTTGAACACGGTAGCTATTTTGTCGCGTTCTGCTGTGAACAGTCGCGGCTCGACTATCTGCTGCGCCGCATGTTCGCCCTGAATGACGACAAGGTGCAGGATCGCCTGACCCAGTTCTCGACGCCGGTCAACAGTTCCTACTGGTATGCCCCGCCCGAAGAGGCCCTGGCCGCAATGTGACGCGGCCAGTAGGGTGGGTAGAGCGAATGCGAAACCCACCGGGTCCATGCCGCACACTGCTCGCACAGAATCATCGAAACTACCTGGCCTCCCAAGCCGGGTGATTTCGATGGTTTTGCGGGAGTGATTAACGGGCATGGACCCGGTGGGTTTCGCCTTTGGCTCTACCCACCCTACGGCGGGTACGCCCCCTCCGCGCCGCCACCCGGGGGGAGGCTGTGCACGCAGGCTGGCGGTGTGGCGCTGGCACTTGGCGGCCGGGTCGCCCAGAATACCGGCATCGCAAACAGTGCTGGATAGATCCCATGGCTTCCCTCAAGGACCAGTTGCTCAAGGCCGGGCTCGTCGACAAGAAGCGGGCGCGCCAGGCCGACCATCAGAAACGCCAGGAAAACAAACGCCGCGAGCAGGGTGAGTCGGTGGAGGATGCCGCCGCCCGCGTGCGTCAGCAGCAGGCGGAACAGGCTGAGCGGTCGCGCCAGCTCAACCAGCAGCGTGAGGATGAGGCGCGGCAGCGCGCGCTGGTGGCGCAGGTGCGTCAACTGGTCAGCGAGCATCGTGTGGACCGTGCCAAAGGTGATGCGCCGTACCAGTTCACCGACCAGAAGAAAATCCAGAAAATCTACGTGCTGGCGCCGATGGTGGACCAGCTTGCCCGTGGCCAGTTGGCCGTGGTGCGGCTGGAGAACGGCTATGAAGTGGTCCCGGCGGTGGTGGCGCAGAAAATCCAGGCACGGCTGCCGGAAGCCGTGGTGGTCCTGCACTCGCGCGACACCAGCGTGGCTGCCGAGGATGACCCCTACGCGGATTATCCGATCCCTGACGATCTGATGTGGTAACCCGATGACAACGGTCGCTACCGGGCGTTTCAATGATCTGACCGTGGTGCGGCGTGGCCGCGCCGGCTTTTATGTGGACGGCGGTGATGACGGCGAGATCCTGATCCTGCCGCAACATACGCCGGCGGATTGCCATGTCGGCGATACCCTGTCGCTGTTCATTTTTGTCGATGCCGATGGCCGCCTGGTGGCCACACCGCGCGCGCCGCTGGCACAGGTGGGCGAGGTGGGCTGGCTGCGTGTGGTGAGCCTGTCGCCCGTGGGGGCCTTTCTTGACTGGGGCATGCCCAAGGACCTGCTGTTGCCCCACGGCGAGCAGCGGTTCCCACCGGAAGCCGGCAAGCACGTGCTGGCCATGGTGTTCCGCGATGCGCGCGGCCGTGTGGCCGCCTCGACCCGGCTGGATGATTTTATCCGCGACGAAGCGGAAGACCTGCGTGCCGGCGATGAGGTGACGCTGGTGATGGCGGACCGCACCGCGCTGGGATTCAAGGCGGTGGTCAATCATCGGTTCTGGGGCCTGCTCTACAGCAGTGACCTGCCGCGTCCGCTGCGGCTGGGGGAACGGGTAACCGGCTATGTGCGCCGCGTGCGCGAGGATGGCCGGCTTGACCTCTCGCTGACGCCGGTCGGCATGGTGCGCCTGGAAGGCGCGGCGGCGGATGTGCTGGCGCGGCTGCAACAGGCTGGTGGTGTCATGCCGCTGGGCGACAAGAGCAGCCCGGAGGCCATCCGGGCGGCTACCGGGCTGAGCAAGAATGCGTTTCGCCAGGCGATCGGCATGCTCTACCGGCAGCGGCTGATCACCCTGTCACCGCACGAGATCCGATTGCCCGACGCGTGATCCAGGATGGTGCATGACATCTTGTGTTGCACAATGAAGGTTCGTTTCCTGGTCCCCGGTTCTACAATGCACCCCTGCTAATACCGAGCGGTCATGTTTTTGTGCACTCTGGCACGGAAACTGCGTGGCTGTTCACACGGGCCTGTGCAGTATGGGCCCACCGTCGACGTGGGGGTCGTTATGGAAGCCGTCTCAGACAGTAACTGGCTGATGCAGTACCGCATTCTGCGGTTGGTGAACCAGTGCCGCCGTCTGATCCAGTCGGAGTTCGGGGAAAAATTGCATCTGACAGACGACACACTGCGTGAAATGCTGGCGCAGTTTGCCGGCCGTTCACGCAATCAGGCGCTGCAACGGGTGTACGCGGAGTTGCGGCTGGCGCTGATCGATCTGGAGGGGCCGGATGAGCTGGTCAGTGCACCCGCTGCGCCTGCCGGGCAGCGGCGTTATCGTGGCCAGGTGATTCCGGATGCGCCGAAGGCGCAAACACCGGAGCCGGCAGCCTCCAGTGTCGAGAGTGCCGCGCGCACCGGCGTGACGCTGGTCTATCGCGGGCAGGTTCAGCGTCGCTGAATCCGTCTATTTATATCGACGGTAGGGTGGGTAGAGCGA